>CBFHNR010000177.1:0-1018 GCA_965657215.1 uncultured Paracoccaceae bacterium | reverse complement strand
GACAGATCCAAGCGAAGCTAACTTAATTGGTGCCTGCTAGTATATTGAAAGCTAGAAGAAGTTGTCGGTTCCCATTTTGGCTATGGGCAAGCGGAATTAGTGGAAGCGATTGGGTATTACCATGGTGGCATTTAAGGGCGAAGATTGATCTTTTATACGATTTAGAACGGCTGGGCTGAAATCACTACTCTGTACTCATCGCCCTAACACGAGCATCCCTGACAGATCTAGTCCGCAAAGAATAAGCAATCCTACCCGTTTTATAATGCCTACGTAGATCAGTGGGAACTCTACGGGAAAAATACCAAATACCGTTCTTGACAAACGTGTAGCAAGTTAACTTGGTTGTTAGCATGGTCTACGGCTCACTTCTGTCTCCAAATTAGTGAGGTATTACAATGCTTTAGGGAAGGTAGTGGTGCCCCCACACGGCAAAAAGGAAACGACAATGTGTAATTATATCAATGCCTTATGTTGCATTCAATTTCGAAAAGCGGTCCTGAAAGCGGTCCAGATCTAAGCATTAGATCAGAGTGTCTATTTCCTGATTGCACCCTAAGTTAGGCGGCTGACAGGTCTGCTTTCGGCCAGAACGGGCCTTCATGTCCCGCGCAGCAATGAACAGCTTCGAGCCTAAATCGACCAATGCTGCAGTATGCGCCAATGCCAGAAAACTTTCATTGGTCGATGTTTTCTTTGCACCCATCGGTGCGATCCTTTGGACGCCTTGTATGCAATGATCCAATTACAAAGAAATGGATCGCACAGCATGCTCAATAGCGGCTTTCGTCTGCTCCAAGTCGTTTGAGGTGATCGCAAGTGACGGATAAAGCTTTCCTGGTGACTTGAATATCCCATGCTGGCGTAATGTCGCATTATAAGTCACATTCCGTGCTGGTTCATCATGCGTGGCGGTACGATAGTCGCGACACTGGCTGGTTGTGAAGAAGATATCGAACAAGGTCTCATCACCGCAGATTTTGTGGGGAATATCTGCGGCATTAAGCGCGCTGCTTTG
>CBFHNR010000176.1:0-1019 GCA_965657215.1 uncultured Paracoccaceae bacterium | reverse complement strand
GATGCGGCCTTGCGTCAGGGAAAATGGGTTGCGGGATTTGCCCCTTATGAATTGGGATATGCTTTCGAGGATCGCCTCAAGCATCGTCTTGGCGGATTTCGCGAACCGCTGTTGTGCTTTGGTGTCTATGATGGGCCTCAGTCGCAACCACATCCCAAGCGTCACAGCGGATCGCATGACTTGGGCGAGTTTAGCGCCGAGTGGGATCAGGACGACTATGCACAGGCCTGCACTCAGGTTTTGGACTACATCGCTGCAGGTGACATTTATCAGGCCAATCTTACCTTTGAAATGATCGCCGCCTTTCAAGGGTCCCCGTTCGGTTTGTTTGACACCCTCGCAGAGCTTCAATCGGTGAAACATGGGGCCTTTGTTGATCTATCGGGCCTTGGGTTGACGGATCAGGCCTATCTCTGTCGATCTCCTGAGTTGTTTTTTAGAACAGACACACAGGGCCGCATCGAAACGCGCCCGATGAAAGGAACGCAGCCGCGCCATATCGATCCGATCCAAGACCGCAAAAACCGGGAATTCCTAACGCAAGATGAAAAAAACAAAGCAGAAAACCTGATGATTGTGGATTTGCTGCGCAATGATATTTCACGAATTTGCGACGTCGGATCTGTTAAGGTTCCTGAGCTATTTTCCGTGGAAACCTATGCGACAGTGCATCAAATGACCTCTCTTGTCGTGGGGCAATTGCAATCAGGCATCGGGTTTGGCGATACGTTACGCGCGCTTTTTCCGTGTGGGTCGATTACGGGTGCTCCTAAAGTGCGCGCTATGGAAATCCTGCATGACTTGGAAACATCGCCGCGCGGGATTTATTGTGGCACGATTGGGTGGGTGGCTCCTGATGGACGATCAGAATTCAATGTTGCTATTCGGACCTTGGTTATCCAAAATGACACGGCTCGTTTGAATGTGGGTGGCGGTGTGGTTTATGATAGCACCAGTGCATCAGAATATGAGGAGGCCCTGTGGAAAGCCCGCTTTGCAACATCGCTCCCGAAAACTGC
>CBFHNR010000175.1:0-1020 GCA_965657215.1 uncultured Paracoccaceae bacterium | reverse complement strand
CCCATATGCGCCCAAAGCGAGCCAACCCCCAGAGTATGAAGCATTTCATGCAAGACCACATCATTCCAGCGTGTTGTCCCATTGACGGTATGATCGTCATAGAGGTCTTGCGCATCCGCGATATCAAAGGTCATTTCCCCTAAAACAGGCAAACTGGTGCTATTGCGCAAAACAGTCGGTCCCGCCTGACCCAAAACACCATTGACGCCATCAATGCTGTCTAGCTTGGCCGTGATTTCGAGATCATCAATCCACCGCGCGCCCTGCCCATCCCCGAAATCAGAGTAAACATCGCTAATATCTGCTGTAATGAGTGAGCTGATGTAGTCAGCGGCCGTAACAAAGGCCTCTTGAAGGTCACTTGACCAATTCGTACCTTCAAAGACAACGCGTACGTTATACGAGCTGATAGCACTTCTACCGCTTTCATATTCGCTTATCACGAGGCTTATTCCTGACAGTTGCCAATCAGACTACGTCCTGAGATGCTTTTGTTTTATGCAAAGACCAGCGAATTACAGGTTAATCTTTTATAAAGGTTAGATAATGTGGCTTGCGCCCTTCACGAAGGGCTTTTTGCTCATATCGGGTTGAGGTCCAATCTTGCCAAGGGACCTGCCAGTCACTTGGGCCCTCAGCTGTCCATGTAAAGCCATGACGCGGAACGACTTGTAAGGTTTGTCGCACATAGTCTTCGATATCTGTTGCGACGCGAAATTTTGCTCCGGGTTTTAAAACCTTGGCAAGTGGCGCAATATGTTCATCCGTGACAAAGCGGCGACGGTGATGACGTTTCTTGGGCCATGGGTCCGGATACAGCAAAAAGGCCTTTTCAACTGACCCCGCAGGTAAAACATCGAAAATATTGCGTGCATCACCTGGATAAATGCGGATATTCTGGGCCTTCGCATCGCGGATTTTTTGGAGCAGCATAGCAACCCCATTCACAAATGGCTCACATCCGATGATGCCAACATCTGGATAGGTTTGTGCCTGATGAACCAAATGTTCACCGCCCCC
>CBFHNR010000174.1:0-1020 GCA_965657215.1 uncultured Paracoccaceae bacterium | reverse complement strand
GGGGGCGGTGAGCATTTGGTTCATCAGGCGCAAACCTATCCAGATGTTGGCATCATCGGATGTGAGCCATTTGTGAACGGGGTTGCAATGCTGCTCCAGAAAATCCGCGATGCGAAGGCCCAAAATATCCGCATTTACCCAGGTGATGCGCGCAATATTTTTGATGTCTTGCCTGAGGGCTCAGTTGAAAAGGCCTTTTTGCTTTATCCGGACCCATGGCCAAAGAAACGTCATCATCGTCGCCGCTTTGTCACGGATGAACATATTGCGCCACTTGCCAAGGTTTTAAAACCCGGAGCAGAATTTCGCGTCGCAACAGATATCGAAGACTATGTGCGACAAACCTTACAAGTCGTTCCGCGTCATGGTTTTACATGGACAGCTGAAGGCCCAAGTGATTGGCAGGTCCCTTGGCAAGATTGGACCTCAACCCGATATGAGCAAAAAGCCCTTCGGGAAGGACGCAAGCCACATTATCTAACCTTTATAAAAGATTAACCTGCAATTCGCTGGTCTTTGCATAAAACAAAGGCATCTCAGGACGTAGACTGATAGGCAACTGTCAGGAATAAGCCTCGTGATAAGCGATTATGAAAGCGGTGGAAGTGCGATCAGCTCGTATAACGTACGCGTTGTGTTTGAAGGTGCGAATTGGTCAAGTGACCTTCAAGAGGCCTTTGTCATAGCCGCTGACTACATCAGTTCACTCATTACAGCAGATATTAGCGATGTTTACTCTGATTTCGGGGATGGACAGGGTGCGCGGTGGATTGATGATCTCGAAATTACGGCCAAGCTAGACAGCATTGATGGCGTCAATGGTGTTTTGGGTCAGGCGGGACCGACTGTTTTGCGCAATGGCACCAGTTTGCCTGTTTTAGGGGAAATGACCTTTGATATCGCGGATGCGCAAGACCTCTATGACGAGGATGCCGTCAATGGAACAACACGCTGGAATGATGTGGTCTTGCATGAAATGCTTCACACGCTGGGGGTTGGCTCGCTTTGGGCGCATATGGG
>CBFHNR010000173.1:0-1026 GCA_965657215.1 uncultured Paracoccaceae bacterium | reverse complement strand
GACGTCTGCGGCGATCTTGGCCAAGGCTTTGATGCCGTCGTCTGTAAATGTCACCTCAACCCCTTCGGTGCCCATCAACGCGGAATATTGACGTGTTAGAGCATTGTCTGTTTCCGTTAGGATCATAACAAAGTCGTCTTCGGTCAATGCGCGAAGCTCAACACGGATTGGCAAACGACCTTGCAATTCTGGCAAGAGATCAGAGGGTTTTGCCACATGAAACGCGCCTGACGCGATGAACAGGATATGGTCCGTTTTAATCGTGCCATGCTTGGTGCTCACCGTGGTTCCCTCAATCAAGGGCAAGAGATCACGTTGCACTCCTTCGCGGCTCACATCAGCGCCACGCGCATCTGAGCGCACACAGACTTTGTCGATTTCATCCAAGAACACGATGCCATTTTGCTCAACAGCCTCAACAGCGGTGCGCGTGACGATTTCATCATCCAAGAGCTTGTCCGCTTCTTCGCTGATGAGGACATCATAGCTTTGCAGGACGGTCATTTTGCGTTTCACAGTGCGACCGGCGAAAGCTTTGCCAAAGATATCGCCAAGGTTCATCATGCCCATCTGTGATCCAGGTTGACCAGGGACATCGAACATCGGCATTGGATTTGAATTCTCCGCCACGTCTAGTTCGATTTCCGTATGGTCCAATTCGCCTGAGCGTAGCTTTTTGCGGAACATTTCGCGGGTGCTATCGCGTGCGCCGCCGCCTGCGATTGCATCAATGACGCGCTCTTCTGCGGCGGCTTGAGCATTGGCTTTGACTTCGTCGCGCATGTGTTCACGGGTTTGGTTAATCGCGCTATCGACGAGATCGCGAATGATCTGTTCTACGTCGCGTCCCACATAGCCGACTTCGGTGAATTTAGTGGCCTCGACCTTGATAAACGGCGCGCGCGCCAGTTTTGCCAAACGACGGCTTATTTCGGTTTTCCCGACACCTGTTGGCCCAATCATGAGGATATTCTTAGGATAGACTTCATCCCGCAAATCTTCGCTCAATTGCTTGCGCCGCCAGCG
>CBFHNR010000172.1:0-1030 GCA_965657215.1 uncultured Paracoccaceae bacterium | reverse complement strand
ATGAACGATAAGAAACCAAAAAGAGCCTTGGGTCGTGGATTGTCTGCTTTGATGGCGGATGTTGATCAACAAAAGTCCGGACCGGCGGGCGCAGCCCCAGTGCAAGAGCGTGCCGACCGCATGATTCCGATTGAGCGAATTCACTCAAACCCAAATCAGCCGCGTCGTACCTTTACACAGGACCAGCTGAATGAACTTGCTGATTCTATTAAGGCAAAGGGTGTTATTCAGCCGATCATCGTGCGCAAGATCAAGGGGACTGGTGCTGATTATGAAATTGTAGCGGGTGAACGTCGCTGGCGCGCGTCTCAGATTGCACAGCTTCATGAAGTGCCGGTTGTCATCCGTGACTATACGGATACCGAAGTCATCGAAGTCGCGATTATAGAAAACATCCAGCGTGCTGAATTGAACCCAGTCGAAGAGGCGGCAGGGTATCGCCAGCTCATGGATCGGTTTGGCCACACTCAAGAAAAGCTGTCCGAAGCGCTTGGCAAAAGCCGCTCTCACATTGCGAACCTCATGCGCCTGCTTAACCTTCCTGAGGAGGTTCAAGAGCTTTTGAAGAATGGGTCCCTGTCTGCAGGTCATGCTCGGGCATTGATCACAAGTGATCATCCTGTTGAGCTTGCGCGCAAAGTGGTTGCCGGTGGGTTGTCTGTCCGCGACACTGAAAAGCTCGTCAAGAGGGCCGCTCAGGGCGATCCTACGCCCAAGTCAGCAACGGCTCTGTCGTCGAAAACATCTAAGGATGCGGATACGATTGCTCTTGAGGGCGATTTATCCGCAGCTTTGCGGATGAAGGTTTCGGTAGATCATGACCTCGGTAAAGAGTCTGGTAAGATTGTCATAAAATATGACACGCTAGATCAGCTAGATGATCTGTGTCGGATCCTGAGCTCTACGAATTAGGGCGGCTCCAGATAAACATCATGACGCACCCAAGTACGACGACTTGAATACCAAGAACATATAGTGGGACGCGGACAACAACAGAGATGAGAAAGACGATGGCGATTGATACAGTCGC
>CBFHNR010000171.1:0-1030 GCA_965657215.1 uncultured Paracoccaceae bacterium | reverse complement strand
GCGACTGTATCAATCGCCATCGTCTTTCTCATCTCTGTTGTTGTCCGCGTCCCACTATATGTTCTTGGTATTCAAGTGGTCGTACTTGGGTGCGTCATGGTGTTTATCTGGAGCCGCCCTAATTCGTAGAGCTCAGGATTCGACACAGATCATCGAGTTGATCTAGCGTGTCGTACTTGATGACAATCTTACCAGACTCTTTACCAAGGTCATGATCTACCAAAACCTTCATCCGCAAAGCTGCGGACAGATCTCCCTCAAGAGCAATCGTATCTGCATCCTTTGACGTTTTTGACGACGGAGCCGCTGCCGACTTGGGCGTAGGATCGCCCTGAGCGGCGCGCTTAACAAGCTTTTCAGTGTCGCGAACAGACAATCCACCGGCAACCACTTTGCGCGCAAGCTCAACAGGATGATCACTTGTGATCAATGCCCGAGCATGGCCTGCAGACAGGGACCCATCCTTCAAAAGCTCTTGAACTTCCTCAGGAAGGTTCAAAAGGCGCATGAGGTTCGCAATGTGAGAGCGGCTTTTGCCAAGCGCTTCGGACAGCTTTTCTTGAGTGTGACCAAATCGATCCATAAGCTGGCGATAACCCGCGGCCTCTTCGACTGGATTTAGCTCTGCGCGTTGAATGTTTTCGATAATCGCGACTTCGATGACTTCGGTATCCGTATAGTCGCGGATGACCACGGGCACTTCATGAAGCTGTGCGATCTGAGACGCACGCCAGCGACGTTCACCCGCTACAATTTCATAATCAGCACCAGTCCCCTTAATCTTGCGCACGATGATCGGCTGAATAACACCCTTTGCTTTGATAGAATCAGCAAGTTCATTCAGCTGGTCCTGTGTAAAGGTACGACGCGGCTGATTTGGGTTTGAGTGAATCCGCTCAATCGGAATCATGCGGTCGGCTCGCTCTTGAGCTGGAGCTCTGCCTGTTGGTCCAGACTTTTGTTGATCAACATCCGCCATCAAAGCAGACAATCCACGACCCAAGGCTCTTTTTGGTTTCTTATCGTTCAT
>CBFHNR010000170.1:0-1031 GCA_965657215.1 uncultured Paracoccaceae bacterium | reverse complement strand
GAACTGTTCCAGACCTTCCCTCCGCCGGTTTTAACCGGTTCAGGTTCAACGGGTCCGCACATGCGTCTCAGCCAATCTAGGCACCCCGAGGTAGGATTAGATGTAACGGATTTGCACGAGATATCAATAGGGCGCGCGGAACGAATTGGGAAACGCCTTGGTTAAATAGCAAGCCGTCGGAATTTTCGCCCGACTGAGGCGACCAATATCCGTATAGGGATTACCAGCGAAATAACCGCGTCTTGCAATCAATGAGTCCATATTGGGGATCATTCGCAAGCCTTTCAAAATGAAGCCCCGCCGATATGCCCCCTTTAAATGTTTTATCAAGCAGTGGCCTTGCATTCGCCACTGTATCTTCAAATTTAACGGGGTCATCGCTCCAAAATATTAATCCCGCGTCTTCTTGCCATAAAAATGTTTTTTGCTCATCATGGTGGCGACCTTCAAACGTCCCGTAAATGGTGGTTTTCGTGGCCTTAAACGGCCAAATTCCCTCAGCAAGCAAAGGCGTGCCATCCGAGAATTTAGGTACGACAAAAGGCTTCCATCGCCACCTGTCAAAACTCATTATGGCCTCATGCCCAAGGTAGATACCGTTAGGCAATTTCACGCATTTACTGTGGCTTTTTTGGCTATGCATAAAGAAAAGCGTAAACCATAAAAGAAAGAGAAAGCCGCAAATTGCTATGACGACAATAAAAGCTGCTCTAATTATACGGAAAATAAAGAATAATAAGTTTTTGGTAATCATGCACGACAGATATAATAGGTGGTTTTTTGAGACTGCTTTGAATAACGCTGAATTGGCGCACCCGTTCTGATATAATTAAACAGGGATTTGCCATAAATATGTTGGTCAATTATCATGTGCGTTTTTCCGTTGAGCAGCTTTTGATAACAACCTTAGAGAAAAGATTTAAAATTCTATCAACTTAGCGCACGCTTGATCATTCACTGGACGCGCTCAAGTATCAATTGCAATGAATTTTTGCATCAAGTTCAACAAACCCCCACCGACAAAATACCGA
>CBFHNR010000169.1:0-1032 GCA_965657215.1 uncultured Paracoccaceae bacterium | reverse complement strand
CCTGGTGTGGATGACCTACAAATCCTAGAACTCAAAAAACAAAAGCTCCGACTTAAAGAAGAAATCTCGCGATTATCGAGCTAGACCACCAAAGCCCCGTTCAAGCGGGGCTTTTTATTTGCGCAAGGTGTCGCCAAAATTTAACTTGGGAGACAATTCAACAATCTTTTGATCTGGAACAATACCCTGAATTTGATTGGCGATGATCTGAGCGGCTTTCACACCAATATCTGACCGACAGGCATCCATTGTGGCAAGCTGCATGGGAAGCCCCTGCAACAGCTCAACCCCGTTAAACCCGGCAAGCCCAATATCAGTGGGAATGGAAATGCCCTGTTCCAGTAGATACAAAAGCCCACCAGCCCCGATCATGTCATTGGAATAATAGAAAAAATCGATGTCAGAATGGCGGGCCAACATATCAGCGGTCATATCACGCCCCTTAGCAAGGGCCGAGCCGCCAGAGTAAAACTCTTGATCAACGGTTTCGATCCCCGCTTTGGCGAGAACCTCAGTAAAGCCTTCAAATCGTTTACGCGCTCTGTGATCGAGGGGCATCTTTGTCCCCATAAAGCCGATCTTTTTGTACCCTGCCTCGATGATCGCTTGGGCCATTTGACGTCCAGCCCGTCGATGCGAAATCCCGACTGCACAATCAATCGCCTCGCCATCGATATCCATGATTTGCACCACTGGAATACCCGCCGCGCGGAGCATCGCTTTGGAGGCGTCGGAATGCTCTAACCCCGCAATGATAACGCCAGAGGGCCGCCATGACAGCATCTGATAGAGAACTTTTTCTTCCTTCTCAGGAAGGTAATCCGTAATGCCCACAACTGGTTGGAGATCGGTATTTTCTAAAACCGAATTGATCCCCGTCATGACTTCGGGAAACACCATGTTTGACATGGAGGGAATAATAACCGCGACCAAATTCACCCGTTGGCTCGCAAGCGCGCCGGCAATTTTGTTCGGAACATAGCCCAGAGTTTTCGCCGCCAATAAAACCTTTTCTCTGGTTGCTTGGGACAC
>CBFHNR010000168.1:0-1033 GCA_965657215.1 uncultured Paracoccaceae bacterium | reverse complement strand
AATCCAAGGAGGCTATCAACACAGGTTCTCGCAGCCATTGGGGCATTTGTCACGCCGCCATGCATCGCCATGACCGAGAGATTGGCAAATGGATCAACCCGCCCAATAATTGGCAAGCCGTCCGGCGGTAAAACACGCGTTCCGATTGAAAAGCTGCTCACTCTGAGAGGATCACTTTGCTCATTGGGAATGTCAAAATTGTCTTGTACTTGTTTGACTAACAACAAAGCCGCATCCGCTACGCTCAGGTCACCACTGAAATCTTGATCAAAGGTTCCCCCAATCAAAAGCGATCCGTCACCGCTTTGGCGGACATGAAAATCAGGCCCCATGATCATATGCGTGAGAAATGGATCAATCGGCTGAGTACGTACCAAAAGACCACAAGACTGTTCCAAATGAAACGGAACACCAACTGTTTGCAATAGCGCGGGCGTGCCATGACCTGCGGCCAAGACCACATGATCGGCCATTATCGGACCATCCGATGTCATGGCCCCTGTGATCTGTGTCCCCTCGTTGATTAAGCCATGGACATGTGCGGTAACCGTCTTGGCTTGCGACAAGGTCAATAGTTGATCCGCAGCGATCGCGGTTTCAACGCCGACTTCATCCTGAGTCAAAAGGGCGAAGTCTGGCGCGCCTCGGAACGACGGGAGGTCGCGCAAAATATCTTGGCGTGACGCCATCGCGATTGGATAGCCCCAATCGTGTTGGGCTTGATAGGCGTCTTGTAAGGCATCATCAGATAAATCAAAAACGAGGCTCGGACGGCGCTGGGCCGCCAAGTCAGGATGTCGATGTATCAGATCATGCCACATGAGGCGTGACGCATTTCGGAATTGAAAATAAGTGGCATCATTGTCGACATGGGCATTAACCCAGCCCCAAGAGGCACCGCTGGCTGTGGACCCACTGCCAATAGGATGCGCTGCAACACAGGTAATCCGCGCCTGAGGAAGCCGCTGAGCCACCTCATAGGCAAGACACGATCCCAAGATACCTTGGCCGATTATAAGTATGTGTTGAGACA
>CBFHNR010000167.1:0-1042 GCA_965657215.1 uncultured Paracoccaceae bacterium | reverse complement strand
TCTGACACACCAGACACACTCGCCGTTACCGAAGATCAGATTGACACGATCGATGATGCCGAGACGATTGCGGCTGAAGCAGAGGATACGCTTTCTGAAACAGAGGCATCTGATGAAGCGACGGATGATGTCCTGAGTGATCATGATGAGACACCCGCTGAGCCTGTCGATGATGTTCAAATAGCTCAAGAACCGCAAGTCATTGTTCAGAAAAAAGGCGGCACAGGTGCGATGATCCTTGGTGGTGTCATTGCCGCGGCACTTGGGTTTGGCGCGGCTATTTACCTTGAGCAAGGATCAGCGATTTTCCCACAGAGCAAAGCGAATGAAGCGTTTCGCACTGAGGCCGGCGAACAATTGGCCTCCCTTGAGGGATCCGTGTCCAACATCGAAGCGCAAGTTAAAATGAATTCAGACAAAGTTGGGTCTTTGACATCTGAATTGTCACAAGGCCCAGATTTGAACGCTATGGAGGCTTCTCTCGCGGCGCTGACAGGTTCAGTTGCAACGCTAGACGAAAAGCTCGTTGATTTGGATGCGCGGTTTTCAAATCTAACGCAAGACACCGTAAGCGCGGCCTTGTCCCAAGATGTGGTCGATGCCTATCAAAAGGAGCTTGCCGATTTACAAGCGAGCCTTAAATCACAACGTGAACAGGTCGAGGCGATGGTCGCAACAGCACAGGCCAAAGAAGCCGAAGTTGCCGAGATATCACAAAATACGCTGACACGCGCTGCGTTAACGCGCGTCGATACAGCGCTTCAATCTGGTCGCCCCTTTGCCGCCGCCTTGTCGGAATATGAGGCGGTTATAGGTGAGGCCGCGCCTGTTGAGTTATCGCAATTTGCGCAAGACGGATTAACACCTGTATCTGAGCTCACGGAGACTTATGTTGACCACGCTCGGGCTGCTTTAGCCGCCGCGAGAGCAAGCGAAGGATCAGGGGGGGCCGGTTCTGGGATCGCGAATTTCCTGAAAACTCAGCTGCAGGCGCGTTCGGTTACACCCAAGGATGGAGATGACGCTGATGCAGTCTTATCTC
>CBFHNR010000166.1:0-1042 GCA_965657215.1 uncultured Paracoccaceae bacterium | reverse complement strand
TCTGACACACCAGACACACTCGCCGTTACCGAAGATCAGATTGACACGATCGATGATGCCGAGACGATTGCGGCTGACGCCGAGGATACGCTTCCTGAAACAGAGGCATCTGGTGAAGCAACGGATGATGTCCTGAGTAACCATGATGAGATACCCGCTGAGCCTGTCGACGATGTTCAAATCGCTCAGGAACCGCAAGTCATTGTTCAGAAAAAAGGCGGCACAGGCGCGATGATCCTTGGCGGTGTCATTGCTGCTGCGCTCGGGTTTGGAGCGGCCATTTACCTTGAACAAGGATCAGCGATTTTCCAACAGAGCAAAGCGAACGAAGCGTTTCGCGCTGAAGCCGGCGAAAAATTGGCCTCCCTTGAGGGTTCCGTGTCCAACATCGAAGCCCAAGTTAAAATGAATTCAGACAAAGTTGACGCTTTGACTTCTGAATTGTCGCAAGGCCCAGATTTGAAAGCTATGGAAACGTCTCTAGCGGCGCTGACCGGTTCGGTTGCGACGCTAGCCGAAAAGCTCGCTGATTTGGATGCGCGGTTTTCAAATCTAACGCAAGACACCGTTAGCGCGGCCTTGTCCCAACATGTGGTCGATGCCTATCAAAAGGAGCTTGCCGATTTACAAGCGAGCCTTAAATCGCAACGGGAACAGGTCGAGGCGATGGTCGCAACAGCACAGGCCAAAGAAGCCGAAGTTGCCGAGATATCACAAAATACCCTGACACGCGCTGCGTTAACGCGCGTCGATACGGCGCTTCAATCTGGTCGCCCCTTTTCTGCCGCCTTGTCGGAATATGAGGCGGTGATAGGTGAGGCCGCGCCTGTTGAGTTATCGCAATTTGCGCAAGACGGATTAACACCTGTATCTGAGCTCACAGAGTCTTACGTTGATCACGCACGGGCTGCTTTGGCCGCCGCGAGAGCAAGCGAAGGATCAGGGGGTGCCGGTTCTGGGATAGGGAATTTCCTGAAAACTCAGCTGCAGGCGCGTTCGGTTACACCCAAGGATGGAGATGACGCTGATGCAGTCTTATCTC
>CBFHNR010000165.1:0-1043 GCA_965657215.1 uncultured Paracoccaceae bacterium | reverse complement strand
AGGAATGCCGCCAGCACCATGTGGACAAGGCGGGGAATAAAGGACGGGTTAAAGATAATCGCCCACCAGTCTTCTGGGACATATTGACCAACATCGTTCATGCCATAGCCCGCGGGTGTTTGCATCCAGCTGTTGACCGACAAAATCCATGTGGCCGACATCAGCGTGCCAAAGGCCACCATCGCTGTGGCGAACATATGCAATTTCTCGCCCACGCGTTCGCGCCCGAATAGCATGATGCCAAGAAAACCAGCCTCTAGGAAAAAGGCAGAGAGCACTTCATAAGCCATCAATGGCCCAATCACGGGACCTGCCTTGTCTGAAAAGACCGACCAGTTGGTTCCAAACTGATAGGACATAACAATGCCCGAAACGACTCCCATGCCAAATGCCACCGCAAAGATTTTCTTCCAATACTGAAAGAGCGTCAGATAGGTTTCATCCCGCGTGCGTATCCATAAACCATTCAGCACCGCCAGATAACTGGCGAGGCCGATTGAGAATGCAGGGAAAATGATGTGGAATGACACGGTGAATGCGAATTGAACGCGCGCCAGTGTCTCTGCGGTAAAGCCGTCTAACATGATAGCCCTCTTAGGGTTGCGTATAAGCTCAGGCCCGTGAAAAGGGCCTAAGTGAATGTGTGATAAATGGTTTGGGCTTGCCTAACCTTCGCTGATATCAACGGTGCGCAGGTAGGGGCGGATTTCTTCGAACCCTTGGGGGAATTTGACCTCGGCCTCGGCGTTTGACACGCTTGGCGGAATGATCGCACGATCACCGGGGCGCCAATCGGCAGGAAGGGCCACACCCTTTGCATCGCCCGTTTGTAGGGCGTCAATCACGCGCAGAATTTCGTCAAAGTTACGGCCAACACTCATTGGATAGGTCATGGTTAGTCGCAATTTTTTGTCGCTATCAATGATGAACACAGAGCGAACCGCAGCTGTTTCAGATTCACCGGGGTGGATCATTTGATAAAGTTTCGCAATCGCGCAATCTGGGTCCGCGACGATGGGAAACTGCAGCGTTGTGTTTTGGGT
>CBFHNR010000164.1:0-1043 GCA_965657215.1 uncultured Paracoccaceae bacterium | reverse complement strand
CCCATTGTGATCCTACCCGATACCGCAGAGTCGCGCAAAAATGATCGGGACATTGTGATAACCGACGCCGACAAGCTTGTTTGGCGAGCGAGCAATGACGAAGCGCCAGAAATGACAAGCCTCATGAAACAGCAAAAAGCCACGGATCAAAGCTATGAAAACGACCGTCTTCTCTATGTGGCTCTGACGCGCGCGGAAAAATGGTTGATTGTCGCGGGGGCGGGTGAGGTTGCGCCCAAGAGCCAAATCACATGGTATCAACAGGTTGAACAGGGATTGGCGCACACAGGGTCTGTGCAATGTGACACACCAACAGGCACGGGTCTGCGGTATGAATATGGCGATTGGTCCTTGCCCGTGATTGAGCCAGACGCCGATGCCCCTGTGGCACCTGCTGAATTGGACCCATGGGCACAATCCGTAGCGCCACAGCCTGTTCGCCCTCTTGGGACACTGTCGCCCTCTGATTTAGGCGGCGCCAAGGCATTGCCTTCGGAGAGTGGATTGGATGCAGAGGCCGCAAAACAACGCGGGTCGCAAATTCACAGGTTGCTGGAAATGTTGCCTCACTTACCGCAAGAGGACTGGGACAGCGCCGCGAGTGATATCTTGGACCACGCAGGTTTGTCTGCTGATGGCGGTGAGTTAGCCGATCTCCTGCAAGAGGCCAAAACGGTTCTAACGAAACTTGAGTTGGCATTTTTGTTCACGCAGGGATCACTCGCCGAGGTCAGCCTGTCGGCACCGCTTGCTGAATTTGGGGGCCGTGTTTTGAACGGCATCGTTGATCGGCTTGTTATTGAGGACGACTCAGTCTTGGTTGTGGATTTCAAAACCAACGTGAGTGTGCCGAAAAACCCCCAAGACACCCCTGATGGTCTCTTGCGACAAATGGGGGCCTATCATGCCGTCCTTAGCGCCATTTATCCGGATAAGTCCGTGAAAACAGCTATACTTTGGACGGCGACCGCGCAGTTGATGGAGCTTCCTCAAGATATTGTGATGCAGGCTCTTCAAGACACAAGTCTTGACCTTTCCGACCC
>CBFHNR010000163.1:0-1043 GCA_965657215.1 uncultured Paracoccaceae bacterium | reverse complement strand
GAAAACAATGCCGCGATAAAAACAAACGGCCAGCTTCCGTCCAATGCCCATTTGGTAAAGGCAAAGACTGTTCTTGGCGGGGGGCCATTCGCGGGGGCGTGAAAATCAATCCAATCGGACAGAGGTTTCATATATTATTCCTCATAATCTAAAAACTCACCTGATTGGCGCGCCCAGAGTTCGGAATATAGCCCACCTTGTGCCAATAGAAAGTCATGTGTGCCTTGCTCGACAATCTGACCCTTGTCCATGACGAGGACACGATCCATCTGAGCAATCGTTGACAGCCTATGCGCAATGGCGATGACGGTTTTCCCCTTCATCATGGAATAAAGCGTCTCTTGGATGGCCGCTTCGACTTCGCTATCAAGCGCGCTTGTTGCCTCATCCAATAGCAATATTGGCGCATTCTTAAGCAACACACGCGCCAGCGAAATCCTCTGACGTTGGCCCCCTGATAATTTCACACCGCGCTCACCGACTTCGGCGTCAAAGCCTGAGTTGCCTTTGGGATCTTGGAGATCGGCGATAAATTCGTCCGCATGGGCGTTTTGAGCCGCCTTTATGATATCGGCCTCGGATGCGTTGCGATCCCCATAGGCGATATTGGCCCGAATGGATCTATGCAGCAGGCTGCTTTCTTGTTGAACAACACCGATTTGGCTGCGCAAACTATCCTGAGTGACCCGCATGATGTCTTGGCCGTCGATCAGAATTTGACCCTTTTCAATGTCATAGAACCGCAACAATAGCTTTAGCAAAGATGACTTGCCCGCCCCTGATCGACCAACCAGTCCGACCTTTTCGCCTGCCGCTATCTTGAGCGAGAGATCATCCAAACCGCCCGAGGTGCGCCCATAGTGATGGCTGACACCCGCGAATTCGATGTCTGCCTTGGAAATCGCCAAAGGTTTGGCGTTTGGCACGTCGACCAAGGCGATCGGTTGCGCAATGGTTTCCATGCCTTCTTTGACCACGCCGAGTTCGCTGAACACATTTGTGATCGCCCACATAATCCAGCCTGTCATCGCACTTAGCCGCAA
>CBFHNR010000162.1:0-1050 GCA_965657215.1 uncultured Paracoccaceae bacterium | reverse complement strand
ACATGAAAAACCTGTCCCCGATTATGATTGAGGCCGCAAATAGATGTGTGGAGCGATTAACCGAAGCGATGCAGCACCCGATTGATTTAAATGACGAGATGGTGCGCACAACGTTTGAAATCATCGCGGATGTCACATTTTCGGATGAAAATGGCTTTGATCGCAAGGCCGTCCACAAGGCGCTGAATGACTACATGGACAGCTCTGCGCGTGTCTCTGTTCTAGATTTCTTCAATCTCCCTGACTGGGTTCCGCGCCCCAATCGCATTATCAGTCGATCCGCAATGCAGACCATTCACAGCTTGGCCGAAGAAGTGATCACGGCGCGTGAGGGGGCGGGGGCGTCAACACCGCCTGATCTGTTGGATCTGTTATTTGATGGCGAAGACCCAGAAACAAAACGCAAAATGGACCCAATTGTCATCAGGGACAATTTGCTGGCCTTTATCACGGCAGGCCATGAAACAACGGCTTTGACCTTGTCTTGGGCGCTCTACCTTCTGGCCTTTGATCCAGCGGTCCAAGACAAAGCCCGCCAAGAAGTGCGCGACGTAATCGGCGATGGCCCGTTGACCATCGAACATGTCGAACGGCTCACCTACGTCCGTCAGGTCATTGATGAAACCCTCAGGCTCTATCCCCCTGCCCCCATCGTGTCGCGGACCGCACAACAAGATGATGTCTTATGTGGCCGCAAAATTCGCGCAGGCCAAACGGTTCTCATCCCGATTTATTGCCTACACCGTCACAAAATGCTCTGGGAGGATCCCGATGCCTTTCGACCAGAGCGTTTTGGAAAGGGCCAAAAACACGACCGCTTTAGCTATCTGCCTTTTATTGATGGCCCGCGTGTGTGTATCGGGGCGAGCTTTGCGCTTCAGGAAGCTGTGATTATTTTGGCGACCTTACTGCAAAAATTTGAATTCAACGCGATCCCGTCAAAACAACCCGTTCCTGAAATGATTTTAACAATGCGCCCGATGGGAGGCGTTTGGCTAAAAGTACGGCCTGCGTCCTAAATAAACTGTCATGCCTGATTTCCGACTGGTG
>CBFHNR010000161.1:0-1054 GCA_965657215.1 uncultured Paracoccaceae bacterium | reverse complement strand
CCATCGCTTGCTCAACAAAGTCGCGATCCTCGTCATCAACAACGGGATCAACGCCATTTGACATCAAATACCACCATGACGCCATATCACCACGTGTTGTGATATTTTCACGTGTCACGTTCCAGAATTGCTCTGCTAACTCAGTGGGTACACCGAGCGCCGCAATATCATCAGAAACCGCAGCTAGATCCAAATCCTGAAGGTACTTGTGCGTCAGCGGGAATAGGTCGTTGACGTCAAATTTCGTTGGCGCAGATCCGAATTGCGAAATGTCAAATCCTTCGGCGATGTCATCAAGGTTGCTGCGCAATTCAACAGGTTGGCTTGATCCCAGTCGCGCAAGAAGGCTTAACAAAGCGGCAGGTTCAACGCCCTGCTCTCGCAAATCACGAAGGGCAAGAGTGCCAAGCCGTTTGGACAAGCCTTCGCCTTGTGGGCCTGTAAGCAATGAGTGATGCGAAAAGGAGGGCACGTCGCCACCGATGGCTTGGATCATTTGAATTTGGGTTGCCGTGTTCGTGATATGATCAGAGCCGCGCACAACATGCGTGACGCCCATATCAACATCATCCACGACAGAGGCCAAAGTGTACAAAAACTGTCCATCTGCGCGGATCAAGACGGGATCGGACACAGAGGCCGCATCGATAGAAATATCACCCAACACGCCATCGTTCCAATTTATGCGCTCTTGATCCAACATAAAGCGCCAGTGCCCCGCACCGCGTTCGCTCCGCATGGCCTCTTTGTCAGCATCCGACAAGGAGAAAGCCGCACGATCATAAACAGGAGGCTTGCCCATGTTGAGTTGCTTTTTACGCTTAAGGTCCAATTCCGTCGGCGTCTCAAAGCATTCATAGAACCGCCCCATGTCGCGCAATTTATCAGCCGCGGCATGATAGCGATCTAATCTACGAGATTGCTGTTCAACCTTGTCCCAGTGAAGCCCAAGCCATTCCAAATCACGTTTGATCCCATCAACGTATTCTTGTTTCGACCGCTCAGGATCCGTATCATCAATCCGCAAGATAAACGTACCGTCCGACTTGCGGGC
>CBFHNR010000160.1:0-1063 GCA_965657215.1 uncultured Paracoccaceae bacterium | reverse complement strand
CAACCATAATACGGCGCTGAACCTCTGGTCCGAACCCTTCGGCGCGGGTTTTTTCATACATCTCGGTGATGCCATCGCCTGCCGCAAGGTTTGCACGGCGCCCAAAGCGCACGCCGTCATAGCGCGCAAGGTTGGAAGAGGCTTCCGCCGGTGCAATCACATAATACGCAGGCAGCGCGTATTTCGTATGCGGGAGTGAAATATCAACGATTTCAGCACCCGCATCGCGTAGCATCGCTGTGCCCTCTTCCCAGAGCTTTTCGATTTCCGCGGGCATACCGTCCATGCGATATTCCTTGGGAATACCGATTTTCTTGCCACGAATGTCGCCTGTCAGCATTGCTTCAAAATTGGGAACAGGAATATCAACACTTGTGCTGTCTTTGGGATCATAAGAACACATCGCTTCTAACATGATCGACGCATCGCGCACCGTTTTGGTCATTGGGCCCGCTTGATCGAGTGATGAGGCAAAGGCCACAACACCCCAGCGCGAACAACGGCCATAGGTTGGTTTAATCCCAACAATGCCCGTAAAGGCAGCAGGTTGACGAATGGACCCCCCAGTATCCGTCCCCGTCGCCGCCAAACACAAATCAGCAGCCACAGCAGAGGCCGATCCACCAGACGACCCGCCCGGTGTCAATTCACGTTCATCAACCTTCCAAGGGTTCACTGCATTGCCGTAAACAGAGGTTTCATTGGACGATCCCATCGCGAATTCGTCCATGTTCAATTTGCCCAACATAATCGCACCAGAATCCCGTAGATTTTGGCTTACGGTGCTTTCATATTCGGGTGTGAACCCGTCCAAAATACGGCTGGCTGCTTGGCTCGCGACACCTTTGGTGCAAAACAGGTCTTTGATCCCGAGGGGAATGCCGCACATATCTGGGGCGTCGCCACTGGCATGGCGCGCATCCGCTTCCTGTGCTTGCTCGATGGCTAAATCAGGCGTCTTGTGAACATAAGCGCCCAGCGCATCGGCGCCATCAATGGCGTCAAGGCAGCTTTGCGTTAGCTCAACCGCACTCACATCTTTAGAACGAAGCTTGTCGCGGGC
>CBFHNR010000159.1:0-1067 GCA_965657215.1 uncultured Paracoccaceae bacterium | reverse complement strand
CTTGCCTTGGTCTGGGCAAATACCAATCCTGAAACCTATCATCATTTTGTGGAATTTGTGATCTGGGATCACGCGCCAATTGGTCACCTGCACGATGGTCACCGCACCCTGACGCTTCACTATTTGATCAATGACATTGCAATGGCCTTGTTCTTTGCAATCGCTGCCAAAGAAGTCTGGGAAGCAGTCATTCTCAAAAACGGAAGCCTTCGCGGTAAAAAAGCGGCCACACCGTTGTTTGCAACCTTTGGCGGCATGGCTGGTCCAATTTCCGTCTACTTGGGTCTTGCTTTCCTCATGGGGTCAGACACGTACAACGCGGTTGCAAACGGTTGGGCGATCCCAACTGCGACGGATATTGCGTTTAGCTATCTTGTAGGCCGTATCGTATTTGGTGCAGGCCATCCAGCGATCCGCTTTTTGTTGCTCTTGGCGATTGCCGATGATGCCGCAGGCTTGATTATTCTCGCGATTTTCTACCCGTCTGGAGACCTTGCGCCTCAGTGGTTGCTGCTCTCCCTTGCGGCAGCAATCGTTGTGTATGTTGTCTTCAACTGGTTGCCACGTCGATTGGACACAGGAAATCAATTGCGTCCTTATTCAACTTGGGTTCGCAAGAAGCTGTCATTCCTCCCCTACGCGATTGCAGGCTGCATTAGCTGGTACGGCTTTATGCGGTCTGGCTTGCACCCAGCGCTTGGCTTGTTGCCAGTTGTTACCATTATCCCACATGCGGATCGTGCGTTCGGCATCTTTAACGAAGCAGAAGAGCATTTGCATGATTTCTTGAACACAATGGAACATGCTCTCAAACACCCTGTAGAGGTCATCCTGTTCTTCTTTGGGCTATTGAATGCAGGTGTTGAATTCTCGGCAATGGGCGATGCGACATGGCTCGTGTTAGCCGGCCTCTTGATAGGGAAACCTTTGGGAATCATGTTGTTTGGGTGGATTGCTGCACGACCACTTGGGTTGGGTATCCCTGAAGGCATGCGCATCATCGACCTGTTTGTTATTGGCTGTATTGCCGCCATTGGCTTTACTGTGTCGCTCTTTGTGGCTGCTGT
>CBFHNR010000158.1:0-1067 GCA_965657215.1 uncultured Paracoccaceae bacterium | reverse complement strand
CTTGCCTTGGTCTGGGCAAATACCAATCCTGAAACCTATCATCATTTTGTGGAATTTGTGATCTGGGATCACGCGCCGATTGGTCACCTACACGATGGTCACCGCACCCTGACGCTTCACTATTTGATCAATGATATTGCAATGGCCTTGTTCTTTGCAATCGCTGCCAAAGAAGTTTGGGAGGCTGTCATCCTCAAAAACGGAAGCCTTCGCGGTAAAAAAGCGGCCACTCCATTGTTCGCAACCTTTGGCGGCATGGCTGGTCCGATTTCCGTTTACTTGGGACTTGCTTTCCTCATGGGATCAGACACGTACAACGCGGTTGCAAACGGTTGGGCGATCCCAACGGCGACGGATATTGCGTTTAGCTACCTTGTAGGCCGTATCGTATTTGGTGCAGGCCATCCAGCGATCCGCTTTTTGTTGCTCTTGGCGATTGCAGATGATGCCGCAGGCTTGATTATTCTAGCGATTTTCTATCCGTCAGGTGACCTTGCACCTCAGTGGTTACTGCTCTCACTAGCCGCAGCAATCGTTGTGTATGTTGTCTTCAACTGGTTGCCACGTCGATTGGACACCGGAAATCAATTGCGTCCCTATTCCTCTTGGGTTCGCAAGAAGCTGTCTTTCCTCCCCTACGCGATTGCAGGCTGCATTAGCTGGTACGGCTTTATGCGGTCTGGCTTGCACCCAGCACTTGGTTTGTTGCCAGTTGTGACCATTATCCCACATGCGGATCGTGCGTTCGGCATCTTTAACGAAGCAGAAGAACATTTGCATGATCTCTTGAACACAATGGAACATGCTTTGAAACATCCTGTCGAAGTCATCCTATTCTTCTTTGGGCTATTGAATGCAGGTGTTGAATTCTCGGCAATGGGCGATGCGACATGGCTTGTGTTGGCGGGTCTCTTGATCGGTAAACCTTTGGGGATCATGTTGTTTGGATGGATTGCCGCACGACCCCTTGGGTTGGGTATTCCACAGGGTATGCGCATCATCGACCTGTTTGTTATTGGCTGTATTGCCGCCATTGGCTTTACTGTGTCGCTCTTTGTGGCTGCTGT
>CBFHNR010000157.1:0-1070 GCA_965657215.1 uncultured Paracoccaceae bacterium | reverse complement strand
ACATGAAGGTTATACTGTAACTCATCTGATTCCGTTCGGATATATCCGTTTCGAACCGCATTCACGGCGGCATAAAATTCTTCTTCAGTTTGAACCCCAATGTCGCCAAAGCGATCTTTGAGCTGACCAAACAACCACCCTGTAAAGGCACGAGAGCGGCCAAGTTGGTTTTCATAAATGCGGCTTTGGCTTTCGTGGACACCCATAGAACATCCATGTCCTGCTGGGGTAAAGGCAAAATCATCATGGATATTTTGCTCGTATGAGGCATGGCCTACCTCGTGGATAACGGAATAAATGCATCCCAAAGGCTCTGCTTCATCAATGCGCGTTGTGACACGCACATCCGCGCCGTTGCCTGAACAAAACGGATGTACCGCCAAATCAATACGGCCGCGCGACATGTCATAGCCGAAAGTTTCAGCGATGAACTGACCAAGCTCAAGTTGTTTGTCTTTGGGAAAATGCCCTTTGATCTCTGGTGCCGCAGAGCGCGATAGCACATCCGAGCGCAAGTCCACTAATGGACCCCGAAGAGCGTCAAACATTTCAGAGATCGCCGCAATGGAATTCCCAGGTTCATAATCCTGCAACAAAGCGTCATAGGCTGACATCTCAGTGCCGTCTGACAAGGCTTGGCCTTCTTGTTGGCGTAGATGGACAACCTCGCTTAGGACTGGGACAAAGGCTTGGAAATCATTGTTTGCACGGCATTTTATCCAGTCTCTATGCGCCTTGGACGTGGTTTTTGCCAAAGCAACAGCCAAGTCCTCAGGAACCTTCAGCGTACGCTCATAATCCTTTTTAATGAGCTCCAACATCCGCTGTTGAACGGGTGTCTCCCCTGATCCAGCTGCCGCGCTTAAGAGGTCCCCCAATTCATTTGAGGTTCGACGCGAATGAAGAAGCTGCTCCATTGCTGCCATTTCCTCTGATCTCTCAGCAATAGCCGCATCCGGCATGACCGTTTCTTGATCCCATCCTAACCGTGTTGCGACCTTGGCAAAGGCTTCGGTTTGGCGTTGATAGGCCATCAAACGGTCATATGCAGTCATGGTTTATCCTCTAAT
>CBFHNR010000156.1:0-1079 GCA_965657215.1 uncultured Paracoccaceae bacterium | reverse complement strand
CGGCTTTTGACAAACAACCCTGCCAAAGTTGCCATGATGGAAAAGCAAGGCATCAAGGTCAGCGAACGTGTGCCGCTCAGTGTCGGGCGAAATACAACAAACGCTGGTTATTTGGACACCAAAGCCCGCAAATCTGGGCATGTCCTGTAATGACTAGCCCCCATGATTTGGTCCTCACCCCAAGGGGCGTTCGATTTTACGGGCGCTATTTTCCCTGTTCAATAGGTCGCGGCGGCCTAACCGCCACGAAACAAGAGGGGGACGGAGCAACCCCAGTCGGGCATCACCAGATTGTCGGGATGTTCTATCGCCCAGATCGGCTCAGGCCTCCAAACGACTGGGCGACACCGATTGGCCCCACCGATTTGTGGTCAGACGCCCCAGATCAACCCGATTACAACACCCAAGTTCGCGCGCCCCACCCTCATTCCCATGAATGCCTGCGCCGCTCAGACCCACTTTATGATCTTGTGTTGGTGACAGATTATAACTGGCCCAATGCTGTTGAAAATGCTGGCTCAGCTATATTCATCCACCAATGGCGACGTCCACATTATCCGACGGAGGGCTGCATTGCGCTGTCACGGCGTGATCTTTGGTACGTGGCCACGCATATGTCCAAGGATACTCGGTTGATTATCCCAGCTCATATGCCCTTTGGCCAAAGATAGCGGACCCCACACGCACATGTGTCGCACCAAAGCTAATCGCTTTTTCAAAATCGCCTGACATACCCATCGACAGCCCTTCCAACCCATTGCGCGCCGCGATTTTTGCAAGCAATGCGAAATGAAGGGAGGCCTCTTCATCGACAGGCGGGATACACATCAATCCTTTTATCGGTAAATCAAGGGCACGCCACTCCGCCACAAAATCATCGGCGTCTTGGGGAAGAATACCCCCTTTTTGTGGCTCTTCACCTGTATTCACTTGAACAAATAGATCAGGACAAACGCCCACTTCTTGCGCCAAACGCGCAAATGTCTGCGCAAGCTTGGGTCGATCCAGAGAATGAATCACATCGAAAAGCTCAAATGCCTGCCGCGCCTTATTCGTTTGAAGCGGCCCGATGAGATGAA
>CBFHNR010000155.1:0-1095 GCA_965657215.1 uncultured Paracoccaceae bacterium | reverse complement strand
AGGATGGTGAAATAATACATTTCATATCCTGGGAGCACACAGCACGGATGATACCCCGTATCAATGCAAACGGTCGATCCGTCCATGATGTGATAGGCATCACCGGGCGCGTTATCTTCGCGTTGCAGCATTTGCAAACCAGAGCCCCAATTTGGCTTGAACCTAAAGTTATAGGTTTCGTCATGGCGTGTTTCGTCAGGCTTGCGGTCTGTGTCATGCTTATGGCTTGGAAATCCTGACCATCCACCTGCGCCAACAGTGAACAGTTCGCTCACCAACAAACGCCCAACTTTGTCATGTTGTTTTTGACCCAAGATATGTTTGATCTTGCGATGTGTTTTTGTGTCGTCTGATCCATATTGAACCAAGTCTGGTTCACGGACCTCAAACGGGTCTAGAACCTTGTCATATTTTGCGCCTGCAATGAAAACTTCGGTCGCCTCAGAGACACAAACCAAGGTCACTTTGGCACCGACGGGGGCATAGACACCTTCTGGTTCGCCGTCCCAGACGTCTTCGCCGCGGTTGCCTAGTGATTTGAAAGCGACCCCTTCGATATCAACGTCGATTGTGCCAGTGGCTGGGACAATGCAGGTTTCAAAATTTGGAACTTGATATTCAAAGGCCTGACCTTTTTCCAGTTTCACAATGTTGAAATAGTTTAACGGAACAGTTGAATTATCCACATCTACGATTGGACGGTTTTGGTTATCGTGTGGGGCTATGTGCATCTCAAATCTCCGTTGGGCCTGAGTGGGTTGTTAAAAAGTCGTCTAATTGGGATGGCGTTGGCATGGCAGGGGCGCATCCTGGTTTTGATACCACAATCGCGGCGCAGGCTGATCCCATGAGGACCGCATCACGCAAGGATTTCCCATTGGCAATCGAAGCCAGCAATCCCGCCATAAAGCTATCACCTGCCCCATTTGGTTTGACTGGGGTGACTGGATAAATACCTGTGCGAATTTCCTGACCGTCACTAAAGGTAATCGCGCCCTCAGATCCCATTTTATAGATGACGATACGACCTGATCGTTCGGCAAGATGGCGCGCCATGTCCAAGCCTTTTTCTATGCCGCCTGCCATAAATCCGAA
>CBFHNR010000154.1:0-1102 GCA_965657215.1 uncultured Paracoccaceae bacterium | reverse complement strand
TTTGAAGACGCTCAAGAGGCATTTCACTAAGCTCTTCCATGGCCCGAATTCCAATCATCAAATGGCGCGAAACTTGGGTTTTATAGAAATCTGACGCCATTCCAGGTAGCTTGAGCTCTCCATGAAGGGGCTTGTCGCTCACACACAAGAGCGTGCCATAGGGCACCCTAAAACGATAGCCATTTGCGGCGATTGTCGCGCTTTCCATGTCCAAGGCAACAGCGCGACTTTGTGACAGGCGTTGGACAGGACCAGTGTGTTCGCGCAATTCCCAATTTCGGTTGTCAACCGTTGCAACGGTCCCTGTGCGCATAATTTTCTTGAGCTCAAATCCATTAAGTTTGGTGACCTCGGCCACAGCTGTTTCCAGTGCAATCTGCATTTCAGCCAAGGCTGGGACGGGAACCCAAGCGGGCAAATCATCGTCCAATACTTTGTCTTCTCTCAGATAGGCATGGGCCAACACAAAATCGCCTAAGCTTTGCGAATTGCGCAAGCCTGCGCAGTGACCAACCATTAACCACGCATGGGGTCGTAGCACCGCAATGTGATCTGTTGCTGTTTTGGCATTCGACGGTCCCACACCAATATTTACCAATGTGATCCCGTTCCCATCAGCCCGTTTGAGGTGATAGGTCGGCATTTGCGGCATTTTTTCGGGTGTGGGTATAGCTGTTGTTGGATCCGTGAGCTCAAAGTTTCCAGTCGAGACAAAGCTTGTATAGCCACTGTTGGGGTCCGCTATCATCTTGCGGGCATAGGCCTCGAATTCAGCCACGTAGAACTGATAGTTAGTGAATAGGACAAAGTTTTGAAAATGATGCGGGTCTGTCGCCGTATAATGCGATAGCCGCGCCAGTGAATAATCAACACGCTGCGCTGTAAACGGGGCCAAGGGCTCTGCTCCGTCGGCATCGGGTTCTGCCACGCCATTGACGATATCATCATTGGTTGTCGCAAGATCAGGGACATCAAACACATCACGCAGCGCAAATTCAGCAGCGCCGCCATTTGGCACCGTCGCAGCCGCATCATTCATCATGGCAAAATGAACAGGAATAGGTGTTTGTGACGGTCCTATATGTACCGCAACATCATGATT
>CBFHNR010000153.1:0-1117 GCA_965657215.1 uncultured Paracoccaceae bacterium | reverse complement strand
CCGATTGAAAAAGTGATGGCTGACGTGGAAACCGTTCATGACAAACGTGAGGGCGGGGAGGTCACGAACGATGATCATGCCCAAATCATGTGTCGGTTCGCTAATGGCGTTATGGGGCATATTTATTCTAGCCGGACTGCGACGGGTCGCAAAATGGGGTATGCCTATGAAATTCACGGCACCAAAGGGTCCATTCGCTTTGATCAAGAGGACCAAAATGCCATTTGGCTCTATCGCGCTGAAGGCCCAGAGGCGGAACGCGGATTTCGCAAAATACTGACGGGACCCGCGCATCCAGATTATGAACCTTTCTGCCTTGGGCCAGGACATGGCACGGGGTATCAGGATACTATTATAATCGAAGCCAAGGACTTTCTAAACGCGATCTCACAAGGGACCTCTGTTTGGCCCACATTCCGTGATGGTTTGGCTGTTGCAGAAGTCGTGGACGCGGTTTGGACCAGTTCAAAAACTGGGGCTTGGACCTCGGTCACGCAGGTATAATCGCGGCTTATCGACAGCCGCGTCTTGATCTTGTGGTAAATGATCCCGAAAAGATCAGAGAATAACTTAATAGCATTGGCTTTGTATAAGGAAAGATTGCCATGACAAAACTAAAATGGGGCATGATCGGCGGCGGCGAAGGCAGCCAAATTGGACCCGCTCATCGGCTTGGCTCGCAAGCGGATGGACTTTTTGAATTTGCGGCTGGCGCCTTGGATCATCGTCCTGACGTGGGGCGTGATTATGCGCAACGTCTTGGTATCGCGTCTGATCGTGCCTACGGCGATTGGCGCGAAATGTTAGAGGGCGAAAAGAACCGCGCGGATCGTGTCGATTTGGTGACCGTGGCAACACCTAATGCGACGCATTTTGAAATCACCAAAGCCTTTTTGGAAGCAGGCTTTAACGTTCTTAGCGAAAAACCAATGACGATGACCGTTGAAGAAGGCGAAGAAATCGTGCGCGTGGCCGCGAAGTCAGGCAAAATTTGTGCAGTGAATTATTGCTATTCTGCCTATCCAATGGTGCGACAGGCCCGTGAAATGGTGCGCGCAGGCGAGCTAGGCAATATCCGCCTCGTGGTCACGAACTTCAGCCATGGTCATCACGGGGA
>CBFHNR010000152.1:0-1117 GCA_965657215.1 uncultured Paracoccaceae bacterium | reverse complement strand
CCGATTGAAAAAGTGATGGCTGACGTGGAAACCGTTCATGACAAACGTGAGGGCGGGGAGGTCACGAACGATGATCACGCTCAAATCATGTGTCGTTTTGCAAATGGCGTTATGGGGCATATTTACTCTAGCCGAACTGCGACGGGTCGCAAAATGGGGTATGCTTATGAAATCCACGGCACCAAAGGGTCCATTCGCTTTGATCAAGAGGACCAAAATGCCATTTGGCTCTATCGTGCAGAAGGCCCAGAAGCAGAACGCGGATTTCGCAAAATACTGACGGGACCAGCGCATCCAGATTATGAACCTTTCTGCCTTGGGCCAGGACATGGCACGGGGTATCAGGATACAATCATAATTGAAGCCAAGGATTTTCTGAACGCGATTTCACAAGGAACCTCTGTTTGGCCCACTTTCCGTGATGGTTTGACCGTCGCAGAAGTTGTCGACGCCGTTTGGACAAGTTCAAAAACCGGGGCTTGGACCTCGGTCACGCAAGTATAATCGCGGCTTATCGACAGCCCTGTCTTGATCTTGGGATAAATGATCCCGAAAAGAACAGAGAATATCTAAATAACATCGGCTTTGAACAAGGATAGATTGCCATGACAAAACTAAAATGGGGCATGATCGGCGGCGGTGAAGGCAGCCAAATTGGACCCGCTCATCGGCTTGGTTCGCAAGCGGATGGACTTTTCGAATTTGCCGCGGGGGCCTTGGATCATCGTCCTGACGTGGGGCGCGACTATGCACAATGCCTTGGTATCGCGTCTGATCGTGCCTACGGCGATTGGCGCGAAATGTTAGAGGGCGAAAAGAACCGCGCGGATCGTGTGGATTTGGTCACGGTGGCAACACCTAATGCGACGCATTTTGAAATCACCAAAGCCTTTTTGGAAGCAGGCTTTAACGTGCTTAGCGAAAAACCAATGACGATGACCGTTGAAGAAGGCGAAGAAATCGTGCGTGTGGCTGAGGCGTCAGGCAAAATTTGTGCAGTGAATTATTGCTATTCTGCCTATCCCATGGTGCGACAGGCGCGTGAAATGGTGCGCGCAGGCGAGCTAGGCAATATCCGACTTGTGGTCACGAACTTCAGTCATGGCCATCACGGGGA
>CBFHNR010000151.1:0-1119 GCA_965657215.1 uncultured Paracoccaceae bacterium | reverse complement strand
GCGGATTCTTTACCCGTCGAGATCACTTTTTTATCACTTAAACGCACAAGTGTGTAGGTCACCGTGCCAGTTGTTATGCGTCTGTTGGCCTGGCCATCGGTCCCGATAGCCGCCCGTGACGGTGATTTGGAAATTGAATAGCTAAGGGCAAACTTAGGGTCGACTGCCGCTCCAAATCGTTCTTCGATGCGACGATTCATAACGTAGCTGTCACGATTATGAGGGGTATCCAACTCAATCGTTCCCAACAAAGCACGACTAGGCGCATTTTGCTGATATACGGGCTGAAAACCACAGCCCCCAAGGGCCATAGCACTTATTATAAAACTTCTGCGGTTACACCACAACATTCACGATCCGTCCGGGGACTACAATGATTTTCTTTGGGCTCGCCCCATCAAGCGCCCGTACGACAGCTTCGTCCGCGAGAGCAAGTTTTTCAACCTCTTCCTTTGGCATATCAGCAGGTACGCTGATTTCCGCGCGTCGTTTTCCGTTGACTTGGATCGGCAAAGTAACAGTATCATCCACCAACATGGTCTCATCTGCAACGGGCCAAGGGGCGTGGATGATCAATCCCTCACCGCCGAGCATTGCCCAGATATCCTCTGATAAATGGGGCGTCATTGGTGACATGAGTTGAGCCAAGGCACACGCGGCCTGACGTTTCGCCTCAGTCCCCGCTTTGGATTTTGCGAGCGTGTTAGTAAATCCATAGAGCCGCGCAATAGAGGCGTTAAACCCAAAGCTTTCGACGCCTTGCGTGACATCATGGATCGCTTTGTGCATTTCCTTGAGCAATGCCTCATCTTGGTCGTTCGGGGCGATGTCTGATGCTGCGATATCGCTTGCGATCCGGTGAACACGTGAAAGGTGCTTGAACGAAGCTTCTGCACCTGATGCGGTCCATTCTACATCGCGTTCGGGCGGACTGTCGGACAAGACAAACCAACGCGCCGTGTCAGCACCATAGTTTTCAATGATGTTAACTGGGTCCACAACGTTATTCTTGGACTTGGACATTTTCGCCGATGGGACAATCTCTAGCTCTTTGCCATCCTCAATCCCGAAGGCCTTGCCATCGCGCAGTTCGACCTGTTCAGGATAGTAATAAACCGG
>CBFHNR010000150.1:0-1116 GCA_965657215.1 uncultured Paracoccaceae bacterium | reverse complement strand
CGTTTCACCAACAAGTAACTTTATACGCATAGCCAAATAGCACCAAACAAAGCGCGCCCTTTCAAATCACGAGATTGAAAGAGATTGCTCTATCTTTGTGGCGTCAATTGGACAAAAATCATGGCAATTTAGGCAACTGTGCCATTTTACACCTTTTTCGACCAACTATGGCGCCCTCAATCTCAGAGTGTTTTCCGACCTTAGGTCACCTGAGAGAGATCACTCTGTACCATAGGCGATGATGTCTGCTTCGGTCACTTTGTAGGTTGTCGTGACAGTCAAAACATCCCCCGGCCCAAGCTGATCCCATGTTCCATTGCTGCTATTGGTATTCACAGAATCCCCGGTGTGATGCGCATCTGTTGTCACCGTTGCTGTTTCAATATTCGGGTCTGTAAAGCTGCCTTTCGAGCGATGATCATCACTGATGCTTATGTTTTCGATATAGGTGACACCTGCATTTTTGATTTCATATGTATAGGTGATGTCATCGCCTAGGTTTGCAGTCGTAGTCGCAAAATCGCTGGTTTTTGTAACCTGAAGCTGGGGCTCTGGTCGTGGAAAACGTAGGAGCAATTGTAGGATGCTGCCTTTTCGCAAATATTCATCACCATAGCTAAACACGCCACCCCCAGACCGATTATCTGGACCGTTAAAGTCAACGGCAAACCCTGATTGACCTTCAGGATACCAATGAAGTGCATTTGCATTTCCGCAAGCGTGAAATACATGATCCGCCAAAGGCTTATTTCTATTGCCGGAACTGCACGTGCTGTTTTTCATATATGCTGCGCCGGTACCAGTCCAGCTGGATTGAATTGTGTTGTCTCCGCTTCCTCGACCCAATGTTTGGTTATTCAGGATACGATTGATCAATGTCGAATGTGTCGTCGTCGCATCCAAGCGACTAGGCCTATCGTTGCCTGCATTCGTCTTTGGCAAAGACGTGATCCTTAACCTATCTGCCTCTCCCATTATTCCCATGATTGAACTGTGTAGATAGCCTTTTTTGCCATACACTAAATCTTTATCCTCACGAGGCGTGGGTCCAGCCCCCCCGTCCGCTTCTTCATCGTCAATTGCCTCAGGTATCACATCACTATAAACGACCAAATC
>CBFHNR010000149.1:0-1123 GCA_965657215.1 uncultured Paracoccaceae bacterium | reverse complement strand
GTTGAGACACCCCCTAGTGGTGGTGGAGATCCTGTCGTCGAGTTGTCTGATGCAACATCTGTATTGGTTCTCGAGCAATTAGGCACTGGTGGTGTAGATATAGAGAACGCTGCTTCTAAACCTTCTACAAGCACCTCATCGCTGACCTATGTTGCGGATGATAATGGTGATATCTATGGGGTCGCTGCTATCAGCATTCCAAGAGATGTAGCCTTTAGTGCTGACGATACGGCCAATGCGTACGTCCAAATGGGTCAAGACGAGTATGTTCTTACAGACGGCACAGTCGCTGGTTCTATTGGGTCCAGTGGTGACCTCTCTGTGACGTTGAGCTTTGGGGTAAATGACATTGACTTCAATAGTGAGACCAACCAATTAGACATCACCACCGACATGCAACTCGAGATCGACAGCTTGTCAGGAGCATCTGGTTGTGGTGCCGTTAACTTGCTCTGTGGTGGATCATTAACAGTACAACAAGATAGTGCCACAGTAGCAACGGCAACATTGGAAGCTACTGATTTTGTCACGGGCGTCTTTGGCACTGAGAGTAATCCTGAGTTAGGTGGCGTAATCAACTATGTCGATGAAGGAAACCTATCGGTAACAGGGTCCTTCCTTGCGGCCAAGGATTAGCGATAAGACTTTCTTGCAAAGGTAGCAGCCTGAAGCAAAGGGGCTGTGTATCTCGTGAGCTAAACAAGTAATAAACTTAATTCAGTGCATTTAGCGGCAAGGTAAAACTGCCAATAGCTGAATGGTGTCTCCCCTCGGGAACTGATCTACTTTTACAATTAAGAAACACATTGCCTGATCTCAATCAGGACTAGACTTTAACATACTTGCGTCATTGGGGATAAACTTCAAACCGCTCACTGCATGCAAACCATCGTTTAAAGAAACGCGCGGTTATTGCTGATTAATGGATCAAGCGTTTAGATTCGTCCTGAGTATCGCAATCGTGTCTGGAGTTATCATCTTGCCCCATTAAACTGGGCCACAGTTATAGAACCAATATTCTTGAGATGTTACTTTACCAAATTTACCTATGGATCAAACCACTCGCATTGAAATTCGATGTGAGACGTTTTTTTCTCGGTGTGCGTAAGGCGAATCCGGTCTA
>CBFHNR010000148.1:0-1131 GCA_965657215.1 uncultured Paracoccaceae bacterium | reverse complement strand
AACGTGCTGCGCCGCAAACAAGGCAAGGGCCAACCCATTCGCAGCGACGGACCTGAGGGTCACTTTGCTAAGGCGGGGACGCCGACGATGGGGGGGTTGTTGATATTGTCGGCTCTGATTACGGCGACTGTTTTGTGGGCTCGGTTGGACAATGTGTTTGTCTGGGTCGTGCTGTTTGTGACGGTGTCTTATGGACTAATCGGGTTCGCCGATGACTATGCCAAAGTGTCCAAACAAACCACAGCAGGGGTGTCGAGCAAAATGCGCCTCATCTTGGGCTTTGTGATTGCGGGCATCGCGGCCTATGTGTCGGCGCGCTATCACCCTGCGGATCTTCAGAACCAATTGGCGCTGCCTGTGTTCAAAGATACGCTGCTCAACTTGGGCTATTTCTTTATCCCCTTTTCCATGATTGTGATCGTGGGATCGGCGAATGCCGTCAACCTGACTGATGGGCTAGACGGGCTTGCGATCATGCCTGTGATGATTGCGTCAGGCGCGCTTGGCGTTCTGGCCTATTCCGTGGGACGTGTTGATTTTACTGAATATTTAGACGTTCACTATGTTCCAGGCACGGGTGAACTCTTGATCTTTTGCTCCGCTCTCTTTGGGGGCGGATTGGGGTTCTTGTGGTATAATGCACCGCCTGCGGCTGTGTTCATGGGGGACACTGGATCGCTCTCTCTGGGGGGCGCTTTGGGGGCCATTGCGGTCATGACAAAACACGAAATCGTTTGGGCGATTATTGGGGGTTTGTTCGTGGTCGAAGCCATGTCTGTGATCATCCAAGTGCTCTATTTCAAGCGCACAGGAAAGCGGGTTTTCCTCATGGCGCCGATCCATCACCATTTCGAGAAAAAGGGATGGGCCGAGCCGCAAATCGTGATCCGTTTTTGGATCATCGCGCTGATCCTCGCGATGATTGGTTTGGCGACGCTTAAGGTCAGATAGGGCCAAAACGGGCGTCTGTATTCCATCGGTATGACGTCGGTATTTTATCGGTGCCGTCCTAGGGTGAGGGCGGCGTTGTTATTTGGGGTAGTGTTGGGGCTTTGCCCCCTTGGCCCAAGGCCAATTCCCCCAGAGTATTTTTGACAAAGTTGAAGGTATAGGTTGAGTGCGGCTTGGCTT
>CBFHNR010000147.1:0-1134 GCA_965657215.1 uncultured Paracoccaceae bacterium | reverse complement strand
TCCGATGGTTGTCTCATTAAGTGATCAAACAGGCTAACGACAAAATGCCGCAGATAGCTTAGGTATCTGCCAAAAAAATAATCATAGAAAGTACATTCTATGCTAAATAGTTACAAAACCATCAAAAAGTTATAAAATTTCTGGACCAAAGATATAAAATTACTTTGACCCAGAAAAATATTTTCGAATTTAACCGACGCGAATTTCATAACCCGGCTCTTCGGGTTCATCATCGACCATTTCCGCTGGAAACCCGTGCGCTGTGATATCCAAACCAGTGGCATCTTCGAGTCGGCGAATAATATTGTCCGATTGCTCGCGTGCGCCATAACGGTCGATGCCGTCTTGGAAGATGGAAATCAACAGCGGGTTCAATTCCAACGGAACATTCGCGCGATCTGCGACTTGTTGGAATAGCCCGATGTCCTTGGCCACCAAATCCATTGTAAAGGAAATATCGCGGCTTCCGTTTAGGATCACTTGGCTTTCTGTTTCATGAACAAATGATGTCCCCGACGAAATCTTGATCGCCTCATAGGCCACGCCAAGGTCCATGCCGGCCCCTGCTGCAACCGTCAACGCCTCAGTACAAGACACAAGGTTCGCCGTCGCCAAATAATTGGTGATGACTTTCAAAATGCTCGCGGATCCAATTGGTCCTGTATGCAAAACCCGACGTCCCATCGTCGTCAACAAAGGAAGCACTGTTTCGAATGTCTCGCGATCACATCCTGCGAAAATGCTGATATTCCCGGTATCCGCACGATGGCAGCCGCCTGACACGGGGCAATCCACGGCACGTCCGCCTGCTGCAGTCACCAGTGAGCCAAGCCGTTTAACTTCGGCTTCATCCGTCGTGGACATTTCTAACCACACTTTGCCATCGCGCACATTGGGCAACATCTCTTGCAAAACAGCATCTGAGGCGGCGGGGCTTGGCAAACATGTAATTACGACATCACAAGTCTCCATCAGTTGCGCTGGATTTTGACCATCCTTCGCGCCCTTCTCTACAAATTTCGCGACGAACTCGGCATTCAAGTCATGCACATAGAGATCCACCCCATTGCGCAACAAGCTCCCGGAAAGTTTGCCGCCGACATTTCCCAGTCCAATAAATCCAACCTTCATTTG
>CBFHNR010000146.1:0-1149 GCA_965657215.1 uncultured Paracoccaceae bacterium | reverse complement strand
GGTTACCATTGTGCGCATGTTGATGGGAATGCCTCCTGCGATAGCTGGGGATTTACCAAAACCTGACGACGCGCCTGTTCAAGAAACCGAGACCGCTTCATCTACTGCTGAATAGGGTAATTCCTGAATGACGCATCCCTCTTCTGACGTCATCCTTGATCGGATGATGGCTTTGCATCCCAAGGTGATTGATCTCACTCTTGATCGTGTTTGGCGACTTCTTGACACACTAGGCAATCCGCAACGTGATCTCCCTCCTATTGTCCATATCGCTGGGACCAATGGCAAAGGATCGACCCAAGCTATGATCCGCGCAGGCCTAGAAGCGGATGGAAAACGGGTTCATGCCTATACATCACCCCACCTTGCACGATTTCACGAACGCATCCGCATCGCGGGACACCTCATCACAGAAGACGCCTTAACGCAGGTATTGGATGAATGTTATGCGTCCAACAATGGTGAAGATATCACCTATTTTGAAATCACCACCGTTGCTGGGCTTTTAGCCATGTCGCGCGCGCCTGCGGATTATACGTTATTAGAGGTCGGTCTTGGGGGTCGTCTTGATGCAACGAATGTGATCAACACCCCCGAAATTTGCGTCATCACGCCGATATCTATGGATCACGAACAATTCCTCGGCGACACGCTTGCGAAAATTGCCGGTGAAAAGGCCGGGATCATCAAGCGTGGCGTTCCCGTGGTCGTTGGCCCGCAACCTGATGAAGTGATGGACGTCATAGAAGCCACAGCCGCAAAGCTTGGGGCACCGATACTGGCCTATGGTCAACACTGGCACGTAAGCAAGGAACGCGATCGTCTAATTTATCAGGACGAGAACGGCCTTTTGGATGTGCCATTGCCCAATCTCCCAGGGGAACATCAGTATGAAAACGCAGGCGCCGCGCTTGCAGTTTTGCGTTATCTCGGCATGTCGGATGCGGCCTATGACGGCGCAGTAACCCAAGCATTTTGGCCCGCTCGTATGCAACGTTTGTCCCAAGGGCGCATCGCCGAGCAAGCGCCAAATATTGAGCTTTGGTTAGATGGCGGTCACAACGCGGCGGCGGGTCAAGCCATTGGCAAACACCTCAAGACATTGCCACCCAAGGACACCTACGCAATTTGCGGAATGCTGAATACCAA
>CBFHNR010000145.1:0-1162 GCA_965657215.1 uncultured Paracoccaceae bacterium | reverse complement strand
CGCATGGGGCTGACGATCCGACCAACACGTGATTTCAACATTGTTAACCCTGAGAATGATCCGCGTTACCGTGATTATTGGGGCACTTATCACGAGCTCATGGCGCGGCAAGGGGTGACGCCTGATCTGGCCAAGGCCATCATGCGCACGAATACAACCGCCATTGGCGCCGTCATGGTGCATCGCGGCGAAGCAGATAGCCTCATATGTGGGACATTTGGCGAATACCGCTGGCATCTCAATTACTTGGAACAAATCTTAGGATCGGACACGATGCGCCCGCATGGCGCGTTGTCGTTAATGATTTTGGAAAAAGGGCCGCTCTTTATTGCCGATACGCATGTTTGGACGGAACCCACGCCTGAGCAGATTGCGCAAACGGTCATTGGGGCTGCACGCCATGTGCGCCGCTTTGGGTTAGAGCCGAAAATTGCGCTTTGTGCACGGTCGCAATTTGGCAATATGTCTTGCGATACAGGTCAACGCATGCGCGATGCCTTGGCGATCCTAGATGCCTCAGACCTTGATTTTGCCTATGAGGGCGAAATGAATATTGATGCTGCACTAGATGCGGAGCTTCGCGCACGTGTTTTGCCGTCTAATCGGTTAACAGGCGAAGCGAATGTGTTAATCTTTGCGCATGCAGACGCTGCATCAGGTGTGCGTAACATCTTGAAAATGCGCGCAGATGGATTAGAAGTTGGCCCCATCCTTATGGGAATGGGCAACAAGGCGCATATTGTGACGCCCTCAATCACGCCGCGCGGATTGCTCAATATGGCGGCTGTTGCGGGAACGCCAGTGACGCATTACGGCTAAGACTTTAGTCTTTTTTCTTACCCGGCCCCTTGCGAAGCGTTTTCTCAAGGCGGTCGGCGTAGGCTTGGCGATCCTCTGGTGATAGCGTGGTGATATGATCCAAGAACACCTCACGGGCGGAATTCAAACGCGCATCCGCCGTTTTGGCATGTTGGCGCACGATCTGATCGAAAGCCTGCGCATCAAATTCATCCGCACGTAAAATATCCAAGGCGGTTTCAAACCCCGCGCGAACTTCAGAGGGGAGCTTTTTGTTTTTGCGCCCAGCATAGCGCATTTTGATGCCCAGCGCCCGACGATCATCACGATCCAGTGCGCGCATATAAAACGACGCTGTCGGTGC
>CBFHNR010000144.1:0-1175 GCA_965657215.1 uncultured Paracoccaceae bacterium | reverse complement strand
CACACCCGATATGCATTTATTAAGGCCAATTGGCATTCTGACATTGTGGATCAGGCCTTGGCAGGGTTCCAAGAGATCATTCCAGCAGAGGACATCGATGTGATTGATGCGCCTGGTGCGTTGGAAATGCCTCTCTTGGCGAAAGATTTGGCGGAAACTGGAAAATATGGCGCGATTGCCTGTGCAGCCTTTGTTGTTGATGGCGGTATTTATCGCCATGATTTTGTGGCGCAAGCGGTTGTTGATGGTATCGTGCGCGTTGGGTTGGACACGGGCGTTCCAATCTTATCCGTGTCTTTGACACCGCATCAGTATCAAGAAACCGAGCATCATGACGCGATTTATCGCGACCATTTTGTGACCAAAGGACGCGAAGCCGCGAATGCCGCCAAAGGTGTTGTTGCGGCGCGCGCGAAGATTCAAGGTCTTTGATTTCGGATCATATCTGATCCGACCAAGGCGGGGGCTTTGCCCCCGCACCCCCAGAGTATTTTTCAAAGCTGAAGTTATTTAGGGAAAATCGTTATGGGGTCGCCCGTCGTCCATTTTGGGTATTTGTCCATGATGGACGAAAATTGGTCACTGTTTACGAACGTGTCTAACCACGTTTGAACTTTGGGCCAGGGTTGGTTGGCAAACCATGTTTTGTCTGTATTGGCGAACTGACGTACAAAGGGCAAAATAGCCATATCGGCGACCTTGGGCGTGTTGGCGAAGAGAAATCTGTCTGTGAGTTGGGTTTCTAGAGCTTCGATGAAGTCACTCGCCTTTTTGCGTTCCTCGGATGGGTCATTCTCGGGATAGCGTGTTGCGTATTTTGTGCGATCAAGAGCTTGTTTAAACGGTCCGTCACATTGGGCGATGAGCTCGTATCCTTCGGGAGGCATTTCAAGCCAGTGTTCGGGGTCTTTTTGGCCCAGCGCCCAAGCCATGATGTGAAGGGATTCATCAATAACGCGTTTTCCTGCCTTAAGGCAGGGAACGGTTTTTGACGGTGAGGTGTCCAAAAATTCGGGGGCTTTGTCCTTGAGAACGATTTCCCTTAGTTCGACTTGGATACCTGTTGATTGAAGGGCAAGGCGCGCGCGCATTGCATAGGGGCATCGACGGAAGCTGTAGAAAATTGGAAGCGTCATTGAACTATATTGCGCATGGCTTGCGTCCTAAGCCAAGAG
>CBFHNR010000143.1:0-1181 GCA_965657215.1 uncultured Paracoccaceae bacterium | reverse complement strand
CAGACCCACCATAGATTGTGACCAATTTTGACATGAAACTTCTCCGGCTACAGAATCCAGTATTCCTTACAACTTCGCCACCCGAGAGACAAGGAAATACGGCCTATGATCAAAAGCGATACGCAAGTCCCAAAATTGCAGTCAGTGTGGTTTTTTCAGAAACGATGGGGCTGTCTGTTACGTTGTCTGGCAGGAACGTCGCCGAGACATTCACAAAGGCGTTCACCCTATCGGTCAGCTCGAAAAAGGTATTCACCGAAACATACGGCACAACAGTCGCGCCTGGATCATATGCCACGCGTGTTGACGTCACCTCCTCTGCGTAGACGCCATAGACATATTTTGACCGCTTGGCATCTTGCCACTTGGCGCCCGCGCTGAGGATCACGAGCTTTCCTGCGATTGGAATGAATTGATTAAAGGACAATGTTGCAACCTGTCCGCCGTTTTCATTTGTGATCTCAGAGCCATACTTAAATCGAAGCGTCGATCCGCGCGCCACTGTAAAGGACGCACCAAGGGTTGCATCGACGCTAAACGACCGCTCCATCCCCGACATAGCAGATGATTTTGCCTCGTCAAACGGCCTCAAGTTTGGCGTTATTCCCGCTGAAAGGGCCAGAGCACCGCGATCCAAAAATGTGTAATTCACCCCATCCGGCAACCCAATTTTGAGGTTCCCCATTTCATAGGACAGTGACGGTACAATCCGCTGCGTCGCTGAGAGACCCTCATAGGCAGATTGCCCACCAATCATTGCTGCGCCTAGGGAAAATCCCGATCTAGATTGTGCGGATAAGGATGTCCCAACGAGCGAAATTGTAAGCGCGAGTAAGGTGTAAATTAAATGACGCATCGGTAATCCCTTATTTGACTGTATGATCAACAGATAATGCTATGCCGAATTAGTCAATCTTAGGATGATATTATTCAGGGATGAGGGCGGATAAATCAGAGGAAATGCGAATGGTATCGCTCAATGCGCCTAAGCCCCACTGAAGACCAATGAAACCCGCTGGACCAGAGGTCGCCATAGACAGCGCGTGTTCCAGACTAACACCTGCTTGAGCGGTCATCACGCGCAGTGCAGTTGTCAAATCCAAGTCAGCCCCCGCAAGCGTTCCATCCGCCAATGTTAGGCGTCCATCACGACGCTCAATCCGTCGCCCACCCAGCGCGAA
>CBFHNR010000142.1:0-1194 GCA_965657215.1 uncultured Paracoccaceae bacterium | reverse complement strand
TCGACCGTTTGCATTGATACGGGGTATCATCCGTGCTGTGTGCTCCCAGGATATGAAATGTATTATTTCACCATCCTCGGCGGTTTGAGCCAACGCAGCCTTATTCAATACTTCCAACCGACACATGCTTATCAGGTTGAAACCATTCCCGGAATCAAGGATATGGTGGCCAAATTTAAATGACCCTGGCAACGCTCTCTGAGGTACTTCAACCCGCACTCAAGAATAATCACGCAGTCGCAGGATTGGTCACCCTTGGGTGGGAAGACATGCGCGCCTATGTGGCCGCTGCTGAGGCCGAAAATGTGGCTATCATCCTTCAGGCGGGCCCATCCTGTCGTGAGCATACGCCCCTACCCATCTTGGGCAAAATGTATCGGCACTTGGCCGAAAATGCCAGCGTGCCAATCGTTGCACACCTAGACCACGGTTACACCTTTGAGGACTGCAAAATCGCTTTGGACAGTGGGTTCACGTCCCTGATGTTTGACGGATCCCGTAAACCTCTGAACCAAAACATCGAGGAAACGGCGCGGATCGTAGACATGGCACATGCCGCTGGGATTTCTTGCGAAGGGGAAATTGGGTTTGTGGGCTATTCTGGGGGCGAAAATTCCAACGGAACAGACCCAGAAGAAGCCGCGAGATTCGCACGGGACACAGGTGTCGATGCGATGGCTATTTCCGTCGGAAACGTTCACTTGCAACAGGATAAAGAAGGCGGCCTAGATATCCCACGTATACGCGCAATCGAGGCGGTGACAGAGGTGCCCTTGGTCATTCATGGCGGGTCTGGTGTTCCCTTGGATCAACGCAAAACTTTGGCGCAGACATCCAAGATTTGTAAGTTCAACATCGGAACAGAATTGCGGATGGCCTTTGGTCAAGCGCTCCGAGGCGCGGTTAATCAAGACCCAGACCGATTTGATCGCGTTCAAATCCTAAAGGACACGCATGATCCCCTTGTTGCGGCGACGCGACGGGTCTTGCAAGGTTTCAAATAAACAGACTTGTCATCTATGACATGCCGTCCATAGTGGGTCCAATTCATGTCAGAAAAGGAACCACTATGTCCGATTGGAACGAAGATTTATTTGAACAAGGCCTCGCCCAACGTAAATCAACATTGGGCGCGGAATACGTTGAAAAGAACCTCGCCGCAGCAGATGACTTTACCCGTCCATTTCAACATGC
>CBFHNR010000141.1:0-1194 GCA_965657215.1 uncultured Paracoccaceae bacterium | reverse complement strand
TCGACCGTTTGCATTGATACGGGGTATCATCCGTGCTGTGTGCTCCCAGGATATGAAATGTATTATTTCACCATCCTTGGCGGTTTGAGCCAACGCAGCCTTATTCAATACTTCCAGCCCACGCATGCCTATCAAGTTGAAACCATTCCAGGCATCAAGGACATGGTGGCCAAATTTAAATGACTCTAGCAACGCTCTCTGAGGTTCTTCAACCCGCACTAAAGCAAGGGTATGCCGTTGCGGGATTAGTCACCCTTGGGTGGGAAGATATGCGCGCCTATGTGGCCGCTGCTGAAGCCGAAAATGTAGCCATCATCCTTCAGGCTGGCCCATCTTGTCGTGAACATACGCCCCTACCTATTCTGGGCAAAATGTACCGCCACTTGGCCGAAAATGCCAGCGTTCCAATCGTTGCACACCTAGACCATGGCTACACCTTTGAGGACTGTAAAATGGCTTTGGACAGTGGGTTCACATCCCTGATGTTTGACGGATCCCGTAAACCTCTGAACCAAAACATCGAGGAAACGGCGCGTATCGTAGAAATGGCACATGCCGCTGGGATTTCTTGCGAAGGGGAAATTGGGTTTGTGGGCTATTCTGGGGGCGAAAACTCCAACGGAACAGACCCAGAAGAAGCCGCCAAATTCGCACGGGACACAGGTGTCGATGCAATGGCGATCTCTGTTGGCAACGTTCACTTGCAACAAGACAAAGAAGGCGGCCTAGATATCCCACGTATCCGCGCAATCGAGGCGGTGACAGAGGTGCCTTTAGTGATCCATGGCGGGTCTGGTGTTCCCTTGGATCAACGCAAAACTTTGGCGCAGACGTCCAAGATTTGTAAGTTCAACATCGGAACAGAATTGCGGATGGCCTTTGGTCAAGCACTCCGAAGCGCTGTTAATCAAGACCCAGACCGATTTGATCGCGTTCAAATCCTCAAAGACACGCATGACCCCCTTGTTGCGGCGACGCGACGGGTCTTGCAAGGTTTCAAATAAACAGACTTGTCATCTATGACATGCAGTCCATAGTGGGTCCAATTCATGTCAGAAAAGGAACCACCATGTCCGATTGGAACGAAGATTTATTTGAACAAGGCCTCGCCCAACGCAAATCAACATTGGGCGCGGAATACGTTGAAAAGAACCTCGCCGCAGCAGATGACTTTACCCGTCCATTTCAACATGC
>CBFHNR010000140.1:0-1211 GCA_965657215.1 uncultured Paracoccaceae bacterium | reverse complement strand
AACATCCTCGATTTCCTGGCGCTCAATCCAGTCACGCTTCATTTCATCTTGGCAGGTCGTTCGATTGCCTTCGGTGACACAGATGGATTTTCCAGTCGGCACCAGTTCATAATACCGATTGGTCACCAAGCGAAGCTCAGTTTTGGGTGGAATTTTATCCATCCAATCCGCCGTGCAAAGCGCACGTGTCTGCTGTTGTTCTGGGGTGCCGCAGGCGGTTAAGCTAGCGACAGCAAGACCCAAAGCAAATATCAGGCGCATCGGATATCCTTAGTTATTCGACTCTTTGGACGTATGTGTATCAGAAGACGTTAGAGTTTCATTAATTACTTGCTCAAACCGATCTAAATCCATAACTTTCACAAGCCCGAACGGCCATCCAAGGCATTCTTTCTGCATGGGAAGAAATTGGACCGCGTGTTGACGGTGACAAATAATGATTGAGTATTCGAGCATGGCGTTCAATCAATCCCTCTGTGACCGCATCACAGGCATCGCTGACCAGTTATCCGAAGCGGCGCTGACGGGTGATTTTGATCGTGTGCAACAACTCGATCACACCTTGCGGCATACGGCCTTAGAATTGATTGCGACAATGGAATTGCAGGGGGAAACCGCTCCTGACGGTCTTGATGCCCTGATCGACGCCATGACAACAGTGAAAAAGACAGCTGAATTGGTCGATGAAGAGCGCAAAAAGCTCAACATGAAGTTCAAAAAAGACGTCAAATTGCGTCTCGTTTATTCGAGCAAGGGTTAAAATATGGCTTATAGACCCTGCACGATGTGTACCCGCATCAGAATACGAATTTTTATGTTTATCGGCTTCTTTTTGATGGTCTGTATGTACCTTCAGCCGCAAAGCATTGTGGTACTGGCATCAAAAATGCCAAGCCCAATGTCCTTGGGTCTTGGCATTATTGTCGTCGGCTCTGTATTGGGGATTTTGCGATGGCTGGCTGAACGACGTCAGCCAAGTGAGCAGCCCTCATAAATAGGCAGAAAGCGCCTGAGTGGTTTCACTTTTGGTTTCGCCATTTTCATTCAAAATAACGATCTTGATCATTGGGGTCGCGGGCGATGTGGTTTGAAACCAAGTTTTCAGTTTAGCAAAAGACATAAGTGTTTCTCCTGTTAGAGTCCCAGGCGTAGCTGCAAATTCTTTGCCAATTCGCGACGTGAGGTGTAAAAATCTCTCAACCTTATTTCTA
>CBFHNR010000139.1:0-1216 GCA_965657215.1 uncultured Paracoccaceae bacterium | reverse complement strand
TCCGCGACTTTGTGTTGGATTTCGGTGGGATGCTGGGTGCTGCTATGCACAACCATTTCGCCATCTTCTTGCGGCATTGCAAGGGCCGCTTGACCTTCCAAATAGAAATGTTCTTGCGCGCCTATGTCAAAACTATCTTCAAGGACAATTGGCGCTTGATCAAGGGTGGCTATGTCCCCTTGGCCGTAAATGCGGGGGCCGTCTTCAAAACGACTATTGGCGGCTAAGGCATCCTCGATTGTCAAAATGGGTGTCGCTTCGTCATACTGTACTTTGGCAAGCCGTGCTGCCTTGCGCGCGGCAAGGTGGCTCGTTGCGATGACGAGGAATATGGGTTGGCCAAGGTAATGGATATCCCCGTCAGAAAGAAGTGGTTCATCATGCGCGCTGGGCGACACATCATTGGCAAAGGGAAGCTGGCCAGAGGTTAGCACATCAACGACGCCCTCAGACGTATGCACAGCAGACAGGTCAAGCGCGATGATGGTGCCTTTTGCGATGCTGGATAAACCAAAGGCAAGGTGGAGGGTATTTGCTGGGGTGGGAATGTCGTCAATATAGCGGGCTTGTCCCGTAACATGAAGCAAAGCGGCATCGTGGGGCAGGGGCTTGTGAACGCTCATAGGGACACCTCCTGCACAGAAGTCGTTTCACCAGACAGGTCATAGAAATAGCGTTTCAAGAGGTTCTTTGCGACCTCCATCCGATAGTGTGATGAGGCCCGCATATCTTCGAGTGGGGTGAAGTCCATTTCCAACGCGTCTGTGATGTGCTCTATGGTGTCCATGGACCACTTTGATCCGATAAGCGATTTTTCCAAGGCCGTGGCTCGTTTTGGAGTGCCTGCCATTCCTCCAAAGGCTATGCGTGCGGCGCTTACGGTGTCGCCGTCCAGAGTGATGTTAAAACAGCCACAGAGCGCAGAAATATCCTGATCAAATCGTTTTGATATTTTGTAGCACCTGAGGGATGTGTCTGTGTTCGGTATGATGATGGCTTGGATGAATTCTGACGTTTTGAGGTCTTGGACGCCATAGTCGATAAAGAAATCCTCTATCAGTATTGTTCTGATACGAGACCCTTTTCTCAGCTCGAGCTCTGCGCCCAAAGCAATGAGAGCAGGGGCGCTATCCCCGATGGGCGATCCATTGGCGATATTGCCGCCGAGGGTGGCGGCCATGCGGACTTGGGTCGATGCATAGCGTTGGAGCAAATC
>CBFHNR010000138.1:0-1221 GCA_965657215.1 uncultured Paracoccaceae bacterium | reverse complement strand
CAAAACCAGCCACTCCTTGTCTGTCCTCCGCTTGGATGCCTATACGACACTCAGCTTGTCGGACCATGTGGTAGATGATCGCCAAACGAGAATTGGCCATGTGACTTGGGTTGAACACTTATCGTTGGAGGGGCGGGATTTCATATTTGCTGCGGGTCAAGAGGCTGGCTTTTCAGTGTTTGAAATCACTGAAAATGGAGGGTTGGTCCGCCATATGTCAGTAGTGGCCAATATTGATTGGCGTTTGGATGACTTGTTTCATTTTTCTGTTGGAGCGTCAGACAGTGAAATTTACTTCGCGACCCGATCACGATTTGATCCGCTGATTTCGATTGTAGCCTTTGATCAAAGTGATCTGCTGGATCGCGAAATAATTGAGCTTTCCGATGTGACCATTGCAACCTCTGAGAGTGAAATTTTCCTTTTTGATGGAAAGCAAGGTTATGTTCTAGATGGGTTTTCCATTCAGCGCGATATCTTGGATTTTTCGCAATGGCCCAACGTGCATAACTTGGATCAGTTCACTATCACAATCCGCGACACGACCATAAATCTGGAATTCGGTGGCAATCTGTTAACCCTCGTCAATATCGAGTCCGCTGACACGTTTCTGGACCAAGCGACAGTAAATTTTCAAACCCATTATGATATTGAGCTTGGTGAGATAGACGTCACAGCACCATCCCCTTTGGTTGATCCGATTGCAGTAGGAACAGTTCTGTCTGAAGTGACAGGATCAACTGATCCTAGTTTTGAGATTGATAAATACGAAATCAACACGGACTTTCCCGAAGTGTCAGTTCAACCTTTCGCAAGTCTTGAGGAGGTTTTCCCAACCTTTTCTCAAGCTGCGGGAAGCCCAACAAAAACGACTTATGGCGCTGGCGCTTCAAGCCCAACAACCGCATCTATCCCAAATATTGATTTGCCGATTGTCTTGAGTGACCAATCAGATCGCTACATTGACCGTGCCAGTTCCAGCATTGTGCACGGCGCAGGTGGCAATGATGTTCTGGAGGGGTCCAATGAGAACGATTGGTTTCATGGGGGGAGCGGTCAGGACACGTTATCAGGAGGCCGAGGACAGGACAGTCTGAGCGGGGGGCAAGGTGATGATGTCCTCTATGGTGGTGCTGATGGAGATGTCTTTATATTCGACCCGAGCGCCTCACAGGGGGAACATGACAAAATAATGGATTTCTCGCCCACCGAAGATCAGCT
>CBFHNR010000137.1:0-1240 GCA_965657215.1 uncultured Paracoccaceae bacterium | reverse complement strand
ACGATACGACCTGATCGTTCGGCAAGATGGCGCGCCATGTCCAAGCCTTTTTCTATGCCGCCTGCCATAAATCCGAACTCTTCGTCATTTCCGACGATCATGTCGCTTTGTTCACCTGCGCGGGTCAACACGTCTGAGGCAACCTCTGCAGAGGGCCAAGAGTAGGGACGATAATCAATATCAAAAATAATGGGCATGCCGACAGCACGCGCATTTTCAAAGGCCTTGAAGGTCGCTCCGCGAGACGGTTCTGCGGCAAAGACGGTTCCGGCCGTAATCAGTGCGCCATAATCGGAATAGGTGACCTCATCTACATCGGCGTTTGTCACTCGGAAATCAGCCGCGCTGTTGCGGTAGATCACATTTTGGAAATCATCCATGCTGCTTTCATAAACAGCCAAAGACGTTCTATATTCACCGCCCACAGATTTTACATATGTCGTATCGACGCCGTAATGTTTCAGGCGGTTGATGCAGAACCGCCCCACGGCATCATTTGAGACGCTTGTGACAAGAGCGGAGCGCGCTCCCAATTTGCACAGACCCGCACAGATATTCGCCGAAGACCCACCCAAATCTGAGTCAAACGTTTCGGCATGTTCGCTTTTGGTCCCAATGGGGCTTGCGTACATGTCCATTCCAGCGCGTCCAAAGACGACAAAATTATTCTTGCGAATTCCTTCGATCAAGTTAGTCATTATATTCCTCGACGTTGGCGGCTGCGTGATGATTCCCAATCAACATGGGCTTCGTGTACTTTTGAGTTGTCTGTGATGTGGGGTGTGCCTACTTCCCACCACGCATGGCCTTCTGTTGTCCAGCCCTCATAGGGGTCAACTTTCATAACGATCACTGTTGTGCGGTCGGCGTCTTGGGCCCGTTTAAACGCCTCGCCTAATTCCGCAGGATTGGACACGGTTTCAGCAATGGCCCCCATGGATGTTGCGTGCGCTTGGAAATCTACAGCAAAGGGGTGTGTGATCGTTGGGCAATCTTCGATCAGGTTGTTAAAGCTTTCGTTGCCTGTGTTATTTTGCAGTTTGTTGATGACGGCAAAGCCACCATTATCCAACACCAAGGCAATGATTTTCTTGTTGCTGAGAACACTTGAGTAGATGTCAGAATTTAACATCAAATAGGAGCCATCGCCGCAGAAGGTAATCGTATCACGGTCCGGCTCTTGTTCGCTTTGCGCAATACGCGCACCCCAAGCGCCCGCGATTTCATATCCCATACAGGA
>CBFHNR010000136.1:0-1240 GCA_965657215.1 uncultured Paracoccaceae bacterium | reverse complement strand
ACGATACGACCTGATCGTTCGGCAAGATGGCGCGCCATGTCCAAGCCTTTTTCTATGCCGCCTGCCATAAATCCGAATTCTTCGTCATTCCCAACGATCATGTCGCTTTGTTCGCCTGCGCGGGTCAACACGTCTGAGGCAACCTCGGCGGACGGCCAAGAATAAGGACGATAATCAATATCGAAAATGATGGGCATACCGACAGCACGTGCATTTTCAAAGGCCTTGAAGGTCGCTCCGCGAGACGGCTCTGCGGCAAAGACGGTTCCAGCCGTAATCAACGCGCCATAATCGGAATAGGTGACCTCATCTACATCGGCGTTGGTCACTTGGAAATCTGCGGCGCTATTTCGGTAAATTACGTTTTGGAAATCATCCATGCTGCTTTCATAAACAGCCAAAGATGTTCTATATTCACCGCCCACAGATTTTACATAGGTCGTATCGACGCCGTAATGTTTCAGGCGATTAATGCAGAACCGCCCCACTGCATCATCTGAGACGCTTGTGACAAGAGCGGAGCGCGCTCCCAATTTGCACAGACCCGCACAAATATTTGCCGATGAGCCACCCAAATCTGAGTCAAACGTTTCGGCATGTTCGCTTTTGGTCCCAATAGGGCTTGCGTACATGTCCATTCCAGCGCGTCCAAAGACGACAAAATTATTCTTGCGAATTCCTTCGATCAAGTTGGTCATTATATTCCTCGACGTTGGCGGCTGCGTGAAGATTCCCAATCAACATGGGCCTCGTGCACTTTTGAGTTGTCTGTGAAGTGGGGTGTGCCCACTTCCCACCAGGCATGGCCTTCTGTTGTCCAGCCCTCGTAGGGGTCAACTTTCATCACGATCACAGTTGTGCGGTCGGCGTCTTGGGCGCGCTTAAACGCCTCGCCCAATTCCGCAGGATTAGACACGGTTTCCGCAAGTGCGCCCATGGACGCAGCATGCGCTTGGAAATCCACGGCAAAGGGGTTTGTGATCGTTGGGCTATCGGCAATAAGGTTGTTAAAGCTTTCGTTGCCTGTGTTATTTTGTAGTTTGTTGATGACGGCAAAGCCACCATTATCCAACACCAAAGCAATGATTTTCTTGTTGCTGAGAACACTTGAGTAGATGTCAGAATTTAACATCAAATAGGATCCATCTCCGCAGAAGGTAATTGTATCACGGTCCGGCTCTTGTTCGCTTTGCGCAATACGCGCACCCCAAGCGCCCGCGATTTCATATCCCATACAGGA
>CBFHNR010000135.1:0-1244 GCA_965657215.1 uncultured Paracoccaceae bacterium | reverse complement strand
GACGGAAGCTATTATTCAAAATTCCATGGCAAGTACCACGATTGGTTCAAAACCATGCTTATTGAATATGGCTATCATGATATTTTCCTCGTGTCGCAAAAAGGTGATGTCGTCTACTCAGTCTTCAAAGAGCGCGACTTCGCTGAAAACATCAACTCAAACGCTCTGCGCGGCTCTGGATTGTCTGTAGCTGTTGCTAAAGCAGCCTCATCTGAGATTGGGCTTACAGATTTCCAACCCTACGTGGTGTCAAATGGCAAACTTGCGGCCTTTATCGCACGCGAAGTGAAAGACCAATATGACGAAGCGATTGGGACTTTGGTTCTTCAGCTTGATCCAAAACCCTTCAAAGCAATCATTTCTGATGATGCAGGGTTTGAAGGAGCAACTCGGGCCTTTGTTTTGGGTTCAGAAGGAAATGTGAAATTCAGCCATGGTGTTGCTGAAAACTCTCCTGCCGCGTCTGGTGACTATTTCCAAAACACTGATTTACTTAAATCTTTAAGCTCAGGTGTGAGTGGCGTGGAAATTGTAACTGACTCGCAAACTGGTCAACGTTTGGTTGCGGCTTACGGCTTACATCCTCACCATGGGGTCGATATGGGCCTGATTTGGCAGGTCGATTTTAACGATGCCATGGCCGCGGTTACGTCACTGCGTAACAAAATTGCACTTGTTGCGATTATCACAATGTTGGTTGTAGCTGTGCTCGGATTTCTCTTGGCACGTTCAATCTCCAACCCGCTTACTGCCTTGCAAAAAGGTCTTCAGCGGTTCGTCGCAAGTGGTGACTTGACCATCCGCGTTGGAACAGATGCCAAAGACGAAGTTGGATCCTCCACACGTGCTGTTGATGAAATCCTAGAGATGACACAGCGGACGCTGATCGGTATCAAGGATGGCAACGACACGGCGTCTGAAGCAGCAGGGAAAATGATGAGCGCGGCAAAAGTCATGGCGACAAATGCCGAAGTTCAGTCATCTTCTGTTGAAGAAACCGAAAGCCAAGTTTTGTCTAACGCGAATGCGGCAAAAGAAGCCAACGATCTTGTTGTTGGAACCTCTGCAATCGTTCAAGATGGCAAGGAAAAGATCAACCGCATGGTGGACTCAATGGATCGCATTAAAGCGTCCTCAGAGGATATCGCGAAAATCATCCAAGTTATTAAAATCATCAAAGTTATTGATGAGATTGCTTTCCAAACCAACTTGCTTGCCTTGAACGCAGCTGTTGAAGCGGCACG
>CBFHNR010000134.1:0-1247 GCA_965657215.1 uncultured Paracoccaceae bacterium | reverse complement strand
CGTGCCGCTTCAACAGCTGCGTTCAAGGCAAGCAAGTTGGTTTGGAAAGCAATCTCATCAATAACTTTGATGATTTTCGCGATATCCTCTGAGGACGCTTTAATGCGATCCATAGAGTCCACCATGCGGTTGATCTTTTCCTTGCCGTCTTGAACGATTGCGGAGGTTCCAACAACAAGGTCGTTGGCTTCTTTTGCTGCATTCGCGTTAGATAAAACTTGGCTTTCGGTTTCTTCAACAGAAGATGACAGCTCTTCGACAGAGGATGACTGAACTTCGGCATTGGTCGCCATGACTTTTGCCGCGCTCATCATTTTCTCAGCTGCTTCAGACGCCGTGTCGTTGCCATCCTTGATACCGATCAGCGTCCGCTGCGTCATCTCTAGGATTTCATCAACTGCACGTGTGGAGGAGCCAACTTCGTCTTTGGCATCTGTTCCAACACGGATGGTCAAATCACCACTTGCGACGAACCGCTGAAGACCTTTTTGCAAGGCAGTAAGCGGGTTAGAAATTGAACGCGCCAAGAGACGTCCAAGCACAGCCACAACCAACATTGTGACAATCGCAACAAGTGCAATTTTGTTGCGCAGAGACGTCACCGCCGCCATGGCATCGTCAAAATCGACCTGCCAAATAAGGCCCATGTCGACCCCGTGATGTGGATGGAGGCCATAAGCCGCAACCAAACGTTGGCCAGTTTGCGAGTCAGTTACAATCTCCACGCCACTCACACCTGAGCTTAAAGATTTAAGTAAATCAGTGCTTTGGAAATAGTCACCAGACGCGGCAGGAGAGTTCTCAGCAACACCATGGCTAAATTTCACATTCCCATCTGCACCCAAGACAAAGGCCCGAGTTGCCCCTTCAAATCCAGCATCATCAGAAATGATTGCTTCGAACGGAGCTGGATCAAGCTGAAGAACCAAAGTCCCAATGGCTTCGTCATATTGGTCTTTCACTTCGCGTGCGATGAAGGCCGCAAGTTTGCCATTTGACATCACATAGGGTTGGAAATCTGTCAGGCCGATCTCAGATGAGGCTGCTTTAGCAACAGCTAAAGATAACCCAGAGCCACGCAGAGCGTTTGAGTTGATGTTTTCCGCGAAGTCCCGCTCTTTGAAGACTGAGTAGACGACATCACCTTTTGGCGACACGAGGAATATATCGTGATAGCCATATTCAATAAGCATGGTTTTGAACCAATCGTGGTACTTGCCATGGAATTTTGAATAATAGCTTCCGTC
>CBFHNR010000133.1:0-1249 GCA_965657215.1 uncultured Paracoccaceae bacterium | reverse complement strand
CACGCAGTTATCAAGGTTTTCGCAGGCTTCGCCGCAATGGCAGCCATCGCACCTATCTCTGTCGTCGCGATCACCGCGATGTACGGACTTGAAATTCTCGTAGCCTTTATTCAGGCCTACGTGTTTACCATTCTTACCTGTGTGTATCTAAAAGATGCACTGCATCCGTCACACTAAGGTTAGAACACTATCTATACTATTAACTTCCAATCGTAAGGAGACACACCATGGAAGGTCAACTAGCACACATCGGCGCAGGTCTAGCAGCAATCGGTTCTGGCTTAGCGGCTATCGGCGTTGGAAACGTAGCAAGCAGCTTCCTAGCAGGCGCTTTGCGTAACCCATCTGCAGCAGCATCACAAACAGCGACATTGTTCATCGGTATCGCGTTCGCAGAAGCTCTAGGTATCTTCTCATTCCTAGTTGCTTTGCTTCTAATGTTCGCCGTTTAATTCTTCGCGGAAATATTCCTTACGGTCGAGCGTGCCTTTGATGGCGCGCTCGGTTCCCTCAGGTTCCGACGGAGGACGATATGGCATCTAATACTACCGAAGCCACCAGTCAGGCAGCGGCGGCAGCATCTAAAGCTGGTATGCCGCAACTAGATTTCTCGACATGGGGCAACCAGATTTTCTGGCTGTTGATCACGCTCATCGTGATCTACCTCGTCCTATCGCGCGTTGCGCTACCCCGCATTGCTGCGGTACTGGCTGAACGTCAGGGGACTATTACAAAAGACATCGCTGCAGCCGAAGAGCTGAAGGCGAAAGCAGCGGCGGCTGAGGCTGCGTATAACCAAGCATTGGCAGACGCCCGTGCAGAGGCATCACGCATTGTCGAAACCACCAAAGCCGAAATCAAAGCTGACGTAGATGCCGCAATGGCAAAAGCGGATGTAGAGATTTCAGCGAAAACTGCTGAAAGCGAAAAGGCGATTGCTGAAATCCGTGCGACTGCATTGGAAAGTGTCGAAGAAGTTGCAACAGCAACGGTTGGCGAGCTTGTTTCAGCATTTGGCGGCAAAGCAGACGCAAAAGCTGTGAAATCAGCGATTGCATCACGGATGAAGGGATAAGACCATGCGCGTATTAGCAACACTATTCGCCATTGTCGTCGCAAGCCCTGCATTCGCGGCGTCTGGCCCGTTCTTTTCACTAAAGAACACCGACTTCATCGTGACGTTGGGCTTCATCACGTTCATCTTGATCCTACTTTATTTCAAAGTACCAAGCATGATCGCAAAAATGCT
>CBFHNR010000132.1:0-1263 GCA_965657215.1 uncultured Paracoccaceae bacterium | reverse complement strand
CAAATTCTGCTCTAATTGTTGATGTACCGACGGACATAGCCTTTGCCAATCCACCCGCGCCAATAGTTGCGGCATCAGAGTTTGTGGATATCCAGGTTGCTGTATCGGTCACATCTTCCGACTCGCCACTCGCGTGATAGGCCACCGCCTCATATTGTTGGCTTGAGCCAACTGGAACCCGCGCAGATGGAGGGAACACATCAAGCTGGACAATTGGGTCACCCGAGACCCGCAGCGATGTTGATCCCGTAATACCTTCCTGTGTCGCAGTGATCTCAACCAATCCTTCCGAGAGGCCGGAGGCTTCGCCTGCCAGAATATCTACATTGGAAATTGAAGCGATGGACGGTTCGGAAGATACCCACTCTACAGTTTTGGTCAGCGCCTTCGAAATCCCGTCGGAATAGATACCAGTCGCAACATAATTAAGCTTTGCACCCACCGGGATACTTTCGTTGAAAGGGGAAACCGTAATGGAAAGAAGTTTGGCTTCACCTACCTTGACCAGAGTTGTTGCCTCAGCACCTTCAAATGTGGCTGTTAAGGTATCTTCACCGACAGCAATGGCAATGGCGGTGCCATTCCTGTCGATGTCTTTACCTGACTCTTTGGAAACATCAGTAAAAGGCTCAATTATTGGCGGTGTTCGCTCAAGTGACCAGTCTGCCTCAAAAGTTACATTTCTAGTCGAACCATCTGAATAGTGCGCTATCGCACGATAGTCCTTCGTGCTACCAACACTAAGCCTCGCTGCAGGCGGGTAAACTTCAAATCGAGTGACTGCGGACACAACCATCAACTCGGCGCTTGCAGACACCCCATTTTGCCCTGCCGTGATATTAGTGATGCCTGCCTCTAAACTCTGAGCCAATCCGGTCTCGTCAATCTCGGCTATCAGCACATCACTGCTCTGCCACACCACGCTGCCAGTTATGTCCGACTGCGTGCCATCATTGTAAAACCCGGTGGCAGTATATGTTTGCGTCTCGCCAGCTTTAATCGACACCTCGGCTGGACTAATCTCAATTGACGCGAGCGCAAGGCTGCTTGAATCGTCAAAGACCGCATTTGATCCACCACCACTACAACCAACCAGGAAAAAAGGGAGGAGTAAGACTGCTAGCTTTCTGAACATGTGACCGTGAACCTTTTTGTAAATTACCAGGGAGGTAGATGAAGACTTTAAAACAGGACTTCAACACCAACCGAAATTGTTTGAAAATCCTCGTGCATAAACTCAGAGGAACCACCGAGAGGCATTAA
>CBFHNR010000131.1:0-1306 GCA_965657215.1 uncultured Paracoccaceae bacterium | reverse complement strand
ATCATTGGCTATCCAATGGCTTATTCCATGTCGCGCGCGCCAGAGGAATGGCGCCCGACACTCTTGATGCTCGTCATCTTGCCCTTTTGGACAAGCTTTTTGATCCGCGTCTATTCTTGGATGGGTATATTGGGGAATGAGGGATTACTGAACCAACTCTTGTTGTACCTTCGCATCATCTCTGAACCGCTTCAGATAATGAACACCCCGACGGCCGTTTATATCGGCATCGTCTACACATATTTGCCATTCCTTGTGCTGCCGATTTACTCCGCATTGGACAAACTCGACGATAACCTTCTAGAAGCCGCAGAGGATCTTGGATGCTCACGCTTCTCGGCCTTTTGGTTGGTGACTATTCCGCTATCGAAGAATGGGATCATTGCAGGGTGCTTTTTGGTATTCATCCCAGCCTTGGGTGAATTTGTTATTCCATCGCTCTTAGGCGGCAGCCAAACGCTTATGATCGGCAAGGTTCTATGGGAAGAGTTCTTCTCTAATCGCGACTGGCCTGTGGCCTCAGCTGTGGCGGTCATCCTGCTGTTGATCCTGATCATTCCGATCATCCTGTTTCAACGCAATCAGCAAAACCAGAGGGAGGCCGAAGGATGAGACGTTTCTCTTGGTTCAACGCAACGGCTTTGACGCTTGGATTTGCATTTTTGTACCTGCCAATGTTGGTTTTGGTGATCTATTCGTTCAACAAATCCAAATTGGTCACAGTCTGGGCAGGGTTTTCAACCAAATGGTATGGCGAACTCTTTCAGAACGAAGCTTTCCTTGATGCGGCCCTGAACACATTACAAGTTGCGGTTATTTCTTCGTCCATCGCAACCGTTCTCGGAACCATGGCGGCCTATGCTTTGATCCGCGCAGGACGCTTTCATGGGCGGACGTTATTCTCTGGTATGATCTATGCCCCCTTGGTGATGCCAGAAGTGATCACTGGCCTCTCATTATTGCTGTTGTTTATTGGTATTGGATTGGATCGTGGAATCGTCACAATCGTCTTGGCACATACCACCTTTGCCATGTGTTATGTCTCCGTGGTTGTGTCATCACGCTTGATGTCCTTTGATCGCTCGCTCGAGGAGGCGGCGCTTGATCTGGGCTGCACACCCTTTGAAGCGTTTCGCTTGGTGACCTTACCGATCATCGCGCCAGCAGTGGTCTCAGGCTGGCTCCTGGCCTTTACGTTATCATTGGATGACTTGGTCATCGCCTCCTTTACCGCTGGTCCCTCTGCGACCACCCTTCCGATCAAAATCTTTTCAGCTGTGCGTTTGGGTGTCAGCCCTGAAATCAA
>CBFHNR010000130.1:0-1315 GCA_965657215.1 uncultured Paracoccaceae bacterium | reverse complement strand
AGGTTTGGCAAATACCTTGGCAATATCACGCTAGCGGGAAAGCGATTTTCCTATCCGCTTGATTTGACCGTAGCAGAGCGTTTTGTGGCGCCGCGAGTTGCCTTGATTGGGGACGCGGCGCATGGTGTGCATCCCATAGCTGGCCAAGGGTTGAACGCTGGGCTCAAAGATATCGCTTCCCTGAGAGACGTGCTGTTGCAAGCCAAATTAAGAGGCGAAGATTTTGGATCCATCGCCGTGCTAGAGCGCTATCAAGAATGGCGCCGGTTTGACGCGAATGCGCTGGCCTTTGCAACCGATGTCTTCAACAAACTCTTTTCCAACGACAATCCGCTTTTGCGTCTAGGACGTGATTTAGGGATGGGATTGGTCAACGCGGTGCCCAAATTACGGCGTAGCTTTATCAAAGAAGCCGCTGGGTTAACGGGTGACTTGCCTGAATTGATGAAGTGATCAATCCGCGTCCAAAGACCGCGCTTCGTCCACGAGCATAATCGGGATACCTTCACGGATCGGGAAGGCAAGGTTTGCACGTTTTGAGATTAGCTCATTTGCATCCGCATCATACTCTAGTGACCCCTGCGTTAGTGGGCAAATGAGCGCCTCTAACATGCGACGGTCGATTACGGGCGTAGGCTTTGTCGTCATTGTAATATTTCCTTAGCATCCCCACCGCGAAGACTATATTCGATCAACGTCACCAGAGTTTCCCGACGCGTCATTAAGCTAGGGGCTTCTAAAAGAGCTTGCTTATCCTCTTTTTCGAAATCAAGCATCATGGACAATGAATTGATCAACAGCTCATCATCCGCGTCCTTCATCGCTTCCCAATCTGTGGTTAGGCCACGGGCCTCAAAATATTTGGCCAAAAGGTTGTAGAAGCCTTCACGATCAAATTCACTGTCGAGCGCTGAGGCCGCTTGATCCGCCTCAAACCCAGACCAATCCACATTAAAGCGACGATAAGGCTGAAAACCCGTTTCTTCTTCACGAATGCGATAACGTGATATGCCCGTCAGGGTGATCATATACCGCCCATCTTCTGTTTCGGAAAACTGCGTCAAACGACCGGCGCACCCAATAGTCTGCAACCGCTCCTCACCCTGAAACACCGTTGGCTGGATCATACCCATCATTCGGTGCTGCGTTTTCATAACATCCTCAATCATCGCTAAATAGCGTGGTTCAAAGATGTGCAGAGGCAATTGCGACCGAGGTAGCAACAGCGCCCCAGGTAGAGGAAACACAGGGATGATCGAGGGCAGGTCTATACGTTGGCTCATAGGAACTTACCTAGCCTGATTTCGGGGTTAAG
>CBFHNR010000129.1:0-1316 GCA_965657215.1 uncultured Paracoccaceae bacterium | reverse complement strand
ACCACTCATCTGGACGCAAAAAATCAACCACGTTCATGTGCGGGATCCTTTGCGAGCAGGCGCGCCAAATCTAGCGCGCCATCAAGAGGCGTGCCAAGCGGATCAATCACCGCTGTCTGCATATCGATGGGTAAATAATCTTTGTAGTGCGGGCCAATTCCACCAGTTAGACAGATCGCTTGTCCATGGCTCCAGCCGAGCTTGGGCAGGCTTCGCACGATGTCTTGAGCCCCCAATCTCATGATATTTTGCGCCAAAGGATCACCATCGGCGGCAAATGATGTCACGCCTTTGGCTATTTGACCAAACTCAGAGGGCCGCGCCATATTCGCAAAACGCACGATCCCTGCGGCATCCTCATATGTATCAAATACATACTGAGAAAACTCCGTCTTGGGTTGGCGTCCATCAGTCGTTTCTAAGGCACACCGCAACGCTTGGCGGCCAATCCATTGCGCGGAAGCTTCGTCACCCAAGACATAGCCCCAACCGCCAGCAAACGTCATGCGATCTTTGACCTGCGATGCATAAAAGGAGCCCGTTCCACAATGCGCAACAACACCGTCTTTTGCACCCAACGCACCGCGAAGTGCGGCAGGGCGGTCATCGAATATTTTTGAGTTTTGAAAGGGCAAAGCATTTCGCAGAAGCTGTTCCATTTCGGGACCAGTAACACCGGCCAATCCAATAAATGCGGGCAAGGCGAACAGGGTATCTACCGGCTGTCCAACCTTAACAGACAACTGCGTTAAACCTTGCAGGATAACGGCGACTGATCCATCAAAGTCTGTTGATACATTGGCGGAACCAACCTCGACGACATGATCAACACCATTAGAAGACGCAGCCAATCGGCACCGCGTCCCACCGCCATCTATCGCTAATACCATCATGTTTTCTGAATCATACATAACATACCATTACAATACCTATGTATGACATTAAAGACCTTTTATGCACCAATACGCTCTTTTTTGGTGCAAAATTCGCATTGCAAAATTGCAACTAGACAAAAGGTATTAAAAAGGTATTATTTCGGTTAACTCGGAGGAATCAGATGACAGCGCCACGCACAGAGGCATTACACCCCAACGCTAAAGGACTGGACACACTGTCCTTGCGTGACATTGCGGCCCTTCTGTCAAAATCCCAAACAGAAGCAGCAGCAACTACTATGAATTGCCTCAATGCCATTGCAAGCGGTGCCTCAGCCATCGCCATTACACTCAAGTCTGGTGGAACCCTGCATTACATCGCTGCAGGGTCGTCTGGATTGATGGCCGCTGCTGATGCCATGGAGCTAGGTGGAGCCTTCT
>CBFHNR010000128.1:0-1322 GCA_965657215.1 uncultured Paracoccaceae bacterium | reverse complement strand
ACGGCAAACATCACTGGCCCCGGTGTGAGAAACAAAATAAAGAGGCCACCTGCGTAAAGCGCAAGGTCAAGAAAAGTCGCCGTCATCGTGTATCCCTATGCAATAGATTGAGTGGCAGATTGGCCATCACTGTCGGTAATTTCAAAGAGTTGCGCGCGCGTACCAAAATCTTGGAACAGTTCTGGTCCTGTTCCCGTCATCCAGGCTTGCGCGCCTAATGCACAAATTTCATCATACAGCGCCGCGCGTCGGTTTGCATCCAAATGCGCGGAAACTTCATCAAGTAATAACAACGGCGCCACACCGATATCGCGCGACAAGGCACGGGCATTCGCCAGAATTAGAGAGACGAGCAAAGCCTTTTGCTCGCCCGTTGAGCAATCTTTTGCAGGCACACCTTTCGCCGCATAAACCCCATATAAATCAGTACGATGCGGCCCAATCAAGGTCCGCCCTGCGGCCAAATCCCGAAACCGTCCTTCAGAGAGAGCATCACAGAATTCCTGTTCCGTTTCGGGCATTTGACCTTCGGATTGCAATAGCTCAAGCTCGGCCACGGGAAACGCAGTCTGAGACAGGGTTTGAGCATCGGTCAAAGTGGCAACAGCCTTTTGTCGATTATGATGGATCGCTATCCCGGCTTCGGCCATTTGCGTTTCCAAAACACGGTACCAATGTGCATCACGGACTTGATCCTTGAGCAAACGATTGCGTTCCCGCATGGCTTTCTCATATGCCACGGAATGCTCTGCATGATCTGGAAAAAAGCTCAGCGTCAGGCGATCCAAGAACCGACGCCGCCCTTCGGCCCCTTCGATCCACAGGCGATCCATTGAAGGGATCAACCAAACAACACGGCTAATTTGACCCAATGCGGTCTGCGTCGTTGTTTTGTCATCGACTTTGAGCTGACGGGGCGATCCGTTTTCGGACCATGTCTCTATTTCATAAGCCGCTTGGGATTTGCGGAGCACGCCACTAACCTTCCACCCCAAAGCTTCGGGGCGTCGTGTCATTTCCTCTGCACTTGACCGACGCATTCCGCGACCAGGAGAGAACAAAGACACCGCCTCTAAGATATTTGTTTTTCCCGCGCCATTCGCCCCATAGAGCGCCACCGGGCGACCATCACATTCAAGATGCGCACGTTTATGGGATCTGAAATGAGAAAGGGTCAGCTCAGATAAATATAGCATGACCCTAACTTCTTGTAAGTGTGACGAAAACTGCGATCACACGCGCATTGGCATAACAACATAGACCGCGCTTGTGTCATTGCCTTCTCGCATCAATGTTGGATCGCCAGATGAGTTGAACATAAA
>CBFHNR010000127.1:0-1332 GCA_965657215.1 uncultured Paracoccaceae bacterium | reverse complement strand
GGTTTGCGGGATCGACGGCGGATGCCTTTACCTTGCTTGAACGTTTAGAAGCCAAGCTTGAGGCCACTCCGGGTCAACTGGCGCGGGCCTCTGTCGAATTGGCCAAAGATTGGCGCACGGATAAATACCTTCAGAAATTAGAAGCGATGTTGATTGTCACCGATGGCACGGCCCTGTTCGTGATTACCGGTGCAGGGGATGTTTTGGAACCTGAACATGATGTGGCAGCCATCGGATCAGGGGGTAATTTCGCTCTCGCCGCAGCGCGGGCCATGATGGACAGCGACAAAGACGCTGAGACCGTCGCCCGCGAATCCATGGCGATTGCTGCCGATATCTGTGTCTACACAAACGGACGTTTGACGGTTGAAAGCCTGTCGCAATGACAGAGTTCACCATAGACGACATCCGATCCTCGGTCCAAGCCGGCATCGTGACAGAAACCCAAGCGGCCTCTTTGATGGCGCATATGCAATCGCGCCAAGGGTACCGTGACCAGATGACCCAAGACGACGAACCGTTTGAGTTTTTCAAAGGCTTTGCCGAAATCTTTGTGACTTTGGGTGTTGGCCTGTTGTTATGGGGGCTGTTTGGGTTGCTCTGGCTTCTTGGGTCTTTTGCTGTTGCCTGTGTTGGGGTTAGTGTCGCTTCGATCTTGGCTGCGCGATATTATACGTTGAAACGACGCATGACTTTGCCGAGCATTGCCTTGGCGATTGCTGTGATCTTTACTTTGTCCTCGCTCATCGTTGATCTTATGGTCGACGGCGCGTTAAAAAGTTCTACCCCTGTGTTGATCTCTTCTGGCATTGCCGCCCTCGCGAGCCTTGGGTATTTTGTCTATTTCCGCCTGCCATTTGCGATGTTTTTATTTGGCGTGAACCTACTGTTCGCGCTTTACGCTTTGGTTGGGCAAAACGTTGAAATTTACATGCTGTTCAATGGCGGCGTGCAAAACTTGTTTGACTTGCGCGCAGGGTCGTCTTTGGCCTTTGTCTCGCTGATCTATGGGTTTGCAATGATGGCTTTGGGGCTGTGGTTTGATATGAAAGACCCCCATCGGATTAGCCGCTATAGCGTCACGGGGTTTTGGCTTCATATCTTGGCCGCGCCCGCACTGGTGAACACAGCCGCGATGACCGCCTATAACATTGGCGGCGCGGTTGGGATTGGGTTGACTGCGCTCTTGCTGGCGATTGTGACGCTCTTTGCGATTGTGATTGATCGGCGGTCCTTTTTGACAGCAGGGCTGTTTTATTTCATCGCCGTTCTGACATGGGCCATGACCAATAGCTTGGGCGATATGAACGGCAGCGTCGCTATCATATTTGT
>CBFHNR010000126.1:0-1340 GCA_965657215.1 uncultured Paracoccaceae bacterium | reverse complement strand
ATTCGCAGGTCGATTGTTCGTGTGACCAAGGGGGATAGATCGACTCGTCCTGATTCTATCATGTCTAACAGAGTCGGGTATTTCCACGAGGGCATGCCGCGGCTTCCGTAAAAGGATAGTTGTTTGGCGTAGATGGCCCGCATGTTGATTGACATATGCCCATCGCCTGCGGGCATTCCGAGGTGAACGTGACGACCCGACACGCGTAAACACTCCACTGAGGCATTGGTTGTTTGTTCGATTCCCAATGCTTCGATTGACACATCAGCGCCGCCATTTGTGGCGTCCATGATGGCCTCTGCGACGTTTTCTTTGGTGGCGTTAATGCTCATATCCGCACCAAGAGACCGGGCATGGTTGAGCTTGTCCTCAACAATATCGACCACGATGACACGCGCCCCAAGCATTTTCGCCAAGAGCAATGCGGATAACCCAATGCCACCTGTTCCATGAATGGCTACCCATTCGCCAATACGGACATTTGCGCGGTCCGTTAGTGCATGCCAAGCGGTTGTGACGCGGCAGCCAAGTCCTGCGGCCAATTTTGGATCAATGCTGTCGGGCAGAGGGACAAGGTTATGATCAAAGGGAACGGCGATCCGTTGCGCATAGGCGCCTGGCATTCCAAAACCCGGGGTCAACTGATTGCTACAGGTATTGGATGCCCCCGTTTGGCAAGACGGGCATGTTCCACAGCCCAAGATAAACGGCGCGATAAGGCGATCACCGACCTTGTGCGTGGCCTCTGGTCCCGCTTCGGTGACAACGCCACAGTATTCATGTCCCATAATGTCACCGGGGGTTACTTTGGGATGATGACCAACCCATCCGTGATAATCGGATCTGCATACGCCACAGGCCAAAACATCTAAGACGACTCCATTCGTCGGGCAAATCGGGTCAGCCACAAGTTCAATAGCAAGATCGGCGTTATAGTTTTGTAAGACGGCTGCTTTCATAGGTCACCTGTTCTTTTTGGGATGAAGCAATTTAGGTTTCAATAAGCTTAGATGACGCCGGCGATTGCGGGAAGTCTAAAGTTCTAAGTTGGGTTGATCAAAGAATGATGTATTGAGGTCCGTCTGCCGTAATTGATCTTAAATTAGGGCTATTGTGTTTGTGTACGACTTGAGATGTAGTTTCCCAGACACTTTGGTGGCTTAACGGAGACAGTATGTGATGACCCTTCAATCTAACTTTGGTGATCCAATGGACACAGGATCGTGGCTCCAAAACGCGGACCATTTAACGTGGTTGCGTGCTCAGGCTTTTCAGCAGTTTGAGTTTTTTAAAGGAAGTTTGAACCCAGCTGGTGGGTTTCATGTTCTGGATCATCACGG
>CBFHNR010000125.1:0-1345 GCA_965657215.1 uncultured Paracoccaceae bacterium | reverse complement strand
CGCAAATCAGCGGCCGAGTTGCGTGCAATTTGGGTTGCGGGGAATGAGTACCTTCAATCAGCGGCCCCATGGTCGACCTTTAAGGAAAATCCAGATCAAGCCGCCGCGCAAGTGCGTCTCGCTCTCAACCTCATTAGGTTCTATGCCGTGCTCTCGCGCCCCTTCATCCCCAATGCTGCGGATGATTTGATGGCCGCTATGCAAACCGACAACGCTGTTTGGCCAAATGATATCACCGCCGCGCTTACTGCTCTGCCTGTTGGTCATGAATTCACGGTTCCTGAGGTCACATTCCGCAAGATCACGGATGACGAACGAGATGAATGGCAAGAAAAATTTTCAGGCTCGCGCAGCTAAGCGGCTGCGCCATTTAACGTTGCGTAAACATTACCCTTATGTCGGTTTTAGAATTGGCACAGGGGCATAATTGCGCAACATTTCCCGAAATTTATCAAAGGAGTCGCCTGTGAGCACGATTGTAAACAGCTGGAATGAATGGGATCCATTGAAACACGTGATCGTCGGTCGCGCCGATGATTGTCACATCCCCCCCGAAGAACCCGCTTTGGATGCCAAAGTCCCAGAAGACAGCGATATGCGCGGCCAATGGGGACGTCGTCCGCAAGAAACGATTGATCGCGCCAATGAGCTATTGGACAATTTTGCCGACATGTTGGCAAAACGCGGCGTTAAAGTGGATCGTCCGACACCGACAGATTTCTCCAAGCCTGTGACAACGCCAGATTTTCACACAGAAAGCCAGTTTGGGTGCATGCCGCCCCGCGATGTTTTGTTGACTGTGGGCAATGAAATCCTAGAGGCGACAATGTCGTATCGGTGTCGTTGGTTTGAATACCTCTGCTATCGTCCCTTGATGCAGCAGTATTGGAACGAAGACCCCAATTTCCGCCACGAAGCCGCGCCCAAGCCACGGCTCACAGATGCGGATTATCATCCGGATTACCTTTCGGAAAAAATTGGCGATGCAAAGCGATTGCAGTGGGCGGCTGAAAAATTCTTTGTCACGACTGAAGAAGAGCCCTTGTTTGATGCCGCTGATGTTCTGCGCTTTGGCAAGGATTTGGTTGTTCAACATGGCTTTACCACGAACCTTAAAGGGATCGAGTGGCTGCGCCGTCACTTCCCAGATCATCGCGTTCATACTGTGAATTTCCCAGGTGATCCCTATCCTATTCACATCGATGCGACCTTTACGCCCCTGCGCCCTGGGTTAATCCTAAACAACCCACAGCGCCGCTTGCCCGAAGATCAGCGCAAGATGTTTAATGACAACGGATGGGAGATCGTGGATGCAGCGCAACCTGCGCATAATGCTCCGCCTGCC
>CBFHNR010000124.1:0-1350 GCA_965657215.1 uncultured Paracoccaceae bacterium | reverse complement strand
TACGCGTTGAGACCGCAGAGGGTTTAGCACAGGCATGGCAAACTGAAAATTGGGATGCGACCACTGATGCAGCCCAAGACTTGCGGCGCAAGCAAGCGGCCAAGGTCGATGTGTTGATCAAAGACCTGTTGGCTTTGCTAGACGAAAAGGACGCGGCGTGACGACTTTGCCAAACAATTCAAGTTTTACCACGCATTTGGTTTATATCCTTTATCGGCTGGCATGGTTTTTTGGGATGCCATTGATTTTGGCGTATCTTTATAAACGTGGGCGCAAGGATCCCGCCTATTGGTCCCATTTACCAGAACGCTTTGGGCTTCATCGGCCGAGACAGGTCCAACACGTTTGGATCCACGCTGTGTCCTTGGGGGAATTGAGATCAGCCACGCCATTGATCATCCGTCTGTTAGAGCAGGGTGAATATATTGTTACGACGCATTTCACACCTGCAGGACGGACCGCGGCGCAGACACTTTTTCCAGATGCCATCGCCCAAGGCCGCCTGTGTCCTGTTTATGTTCCCTTTGATTATGGATTGGCCTATTTGCGCTTTTTCAAAGCCTTTCAGCCCAAATATGGTCTGGTCATGGAAATTGAATTTTGGCCGGGGATGATTAGAACGGCCAAATGGCGCGGGATCCCGTTGTTGCTGTGTAACGGTCAATATTCGCAACGTGCCTTTGATCGGGACAAGGGTAAATTGCTGTCGCGGGGACGGTTCGTGTCTGGTTTCCACTCTGTAATGGTGAAATCCCAAGGACATGCAGAACGCTTTCAACAGCGTGGCGTTGAAAACATCGAAATCACAGGCGAAATGCGCTTTGAACAGGATATTCCGCAGAATTTACTGGACGCCGCGGACAAGTTTGCTAATGTTCTTCCTCAACACCGGCCGGTCATTACGTTGGCCAGCGTTGTGTATGATGAAGAAGATCGGATGATCGAAATTCTGGGCGATACTCTAAACCATTTTACGGCTGATGATCCAAATAGACCCTTGTTTATCTTTGTTCCACGCGCGCCAGAACGGTTTGATGTCGTTGCGGATAAACTAAAGGACGCAGGGATAAACTATGCGCGTCGCAGCAGTATCCTAGATGCTCAGCTCTCGGGTGATTTTCCCGCTGATTGCGATCTCTTACTAGGAGATAGTCTGGGCGAGATGTATTTCTATCTGAACCTGTGCCAAATGGCGATTGTTGGGGGTGGGTTTGGTGAACTGGGGTCGCATAATATTTCGGAACCTCTGACTTTGGGGAAACCAACGATCATTGGTCACGGTGATTTCTTTATTGAATTCCTCTCGCATGAGGCCATTGCTCAAGGTGTGGTCAAGAAAATGTCCTATGA
>CBFHNR010000123.1:0-1361 GCA_965657215.1 uncultured Paracoccaceae bacterium | reverse complement strand
CATTCGGTCAGATCCGCCAATGATGCCTTTTGCTCCTTCAGAGTTGTAAGAACCCATCAAAATTGCTCTGATTGTCATTTATTTTCTCCTTGCTGGTTAATGCAAAAATACTAACAAACAAGACACATGCAGCTAGTACAGAAACTGTACTATAATTCTCTAACATAAATTCAGATGGTTCGTGTGCCAGCAGAAGGAGAAACACATGAAGTTGCAAGAAAATATGATGACATTTACTGTTTTTGCGTCAGTAGTTTATGGGCTTTGGTTCTACCTGGCTCCTGCAAGCTATTTTAGTTTGATGATGATGCCTGCTGATCTCGTAAATGCAGTTGCAATAAACCAATTGCAGAATACAGGAATAGGCTTGTTTGTACTTGCATACTTATTCAATGCCCTTCGTAAGGGAACCACTGATAGTAATAGACCTGAAATGATGCAACACCATGCTGTTGGTTGGGGTACATGGGGTGTGCTGATGTTAGCAATGATGACAGCTAGCGGACAACTGAACGCAGGTAATTTATTCATGTGGCAAGCCATAATCTTTTTGATTATCGCAGCTGCATTCTATTTGGTGAAAAACGGAAACAGCGTCACTTCATAAGCATAGAAATTTAAACATTGGCAGGGGGACGATTGCTCTCGTCCCCTTTGTAATTTGGTTTTGCAAACTCCGAATTTTTTTAATTACTCTTCGATCGGCCGTGTGTGTACATACCAATCAACAATTTTTCCATGGCGTATATTTGCAAAGAAAAAACATTTAGCATGGCAATGACCATCTGCGTCTTTTCCTTTCGCAGAATGCGTACCAGCGATAAAGTCCTCACCATCTTTCAAAATAACAAAATCTTGCAACTGATAACACGCACCACTTTTCGCTCAATCCAGCATTTCTCTATGATTGAGCGTTTCACCCGTCGATGTAAAAGTGATTGTAGATTTTGGCGTCGTAACTGCTGCTAATGGCTCACTATCAAGATTTACGAAACTTTCACGAAATGCTTCCAAAAGTTCATTGGCGATTTGCATTTATACCTCCTATGTTTGACTGTTTTCAGACTGGCGTTGCACCAGTTTCTGTGCGCCAAATGAGGCCGTCTTTTTTCAAAGAAACCATCATTACTGCTTCTTTGTCACCAGACGGAAATTCACTAAATGCATGCTCAACAAGAATATCATCATTTTCATAGATACATCTTTGATGGGTATTTCTGACAGACATCATCATGCCTTTTATGTCCTGAGCAGTCATGTCGTCCCGCGTCATGATCCGACCAGTTGAGTGAAACGTGAAAGTAAAGTCTTTGTGGTGTAGCGCTTTATAAGCATCAACATCGGCTTGGTTCCAAGCCTTT
>CBFHNR010000122.1:0-1363 GCA_965657215.1 uncultured Paracoccaceae bacterium | reverse complement strand
GATGATGTTTTTGTCGTCTTTCACGATTGGACCTTGGACTGTCAAACCAATGGGACAGGTGTGACGCATAAACAAACGTATGACGACATAGCGTTATTGGATGCAGGGTTTGGATTTACAGATGATGGACGGACCTATCCACTTCGCGGGCGAGGCTCCGTTATCCCTAGAATCGAAGACATCCTAGCCGCTGACTTAGACGGACAGCTTTTGATTAATTTCAAAAGCGAGCGTTCGCGTGATGGTGAGCTGATTTTGCCATTATTAAAGGACAAGCCGATTTGGGGTGTCTATGGAGGGGCCAAACCGACGCGCGCCGCGCATTCAATAGATCCCGACCTGCTGACTATGGACAGGCCGTCTTTGATCAAGTGTTGGGTACGATATATGGCGTTGGGTTGGACGGGATATGTTCCAGAAGCCTGCCGTGATAGGTGGGTTGGTGTTCCTATTAATTATGCGAACCTTCTATGGGGGTGGCCTAATCGCCTAACAGATCGGATGGGGCGCCATGGGACTGAGGTTGTCATTTGGGGGCCATATGATGGGTCTGGGTTTTCTAGTGGGATAAACACAATTAAGAACTTGGATAAGGTTCCAAGCCCAATTGATGCTTACATATGGACGGACAAGATCGACGTGATTGGGCCCATTGTTAAGGCCGACATCCCTAGTCGATCCCAATAGCAGACCGGGTGATGCTGTCCAAAAGGGATTGAACGTCTTGCAGTGCTGTGGTGTCTGGTAACGGGTTGTACCCAATGATCACAGGCGCCTCTGATCCACTCTCTTGGAACATAAAGATGTTATAGGGGCAAAAACGGATATTCATGGGATCCTCTAACATCGCGGCCTGAGAGAGCGGAGCCGAGCAAAACCCTAATACATCAGCTTCTTCATAGACGGTCACATCCGAGTTCGTTTCCTGTTTGGTCCGCTCAAGCATTGAGCCGACATGATTGTGGTTTGAAATGACAAGCCCATGATCAATGATTGCATTCTCGAGTCCAAATAAAACGTCATCATAAGATTGGTCGGTAACTGTATATGTCACGGGTGTATCGGCAAAAGCGATTCCAACGGTTGAGCCTAAAATAGTGAGTCCAAGTATAAATCGATTCATTTTTCTCTCCAAAACGTAGTCCATCAAGCTGCCACGTAATTATATATAAGAATACAAATGGGAAATTGAACTTATTTTACTTAGCCGCGTCTGGATGAATGAGATAAGCCAACGGTGAGCAAGAAAATATGGGTATAAAACGCTTCTTTTCATGGTTTTAGAGAAAAACGTAAAAAAGATTGTTAAAAGTGATTTTTAGGGGTTGCGGGTATTTGTTGGTGGTATTAGAAGCGCGTCTAC
>CBFHNR010000121.1:0-1370 GCA_965657215.1 uncultured Paracoccaceae bacterium | reverse complement strand
CTTCAGTGACTGCTTCTGTCAATGTTGCAAGTGCGGCTTCGAGTGCTGATACATCAGTTTCATTATTTTGGTTATCACCACCTTCAATATTTTCGAACCCTTCAGTGACTGCTTCTGTCAATGTTGCGAGTGCGGCTTCGAGTGCTGATACATCAGTTTCATTATTTTGGTTATCACCACCTTCAATATTTTCGAACCCTTCAGTGACTGCTTCTGTCAATGTTGCAAGTGCGGCTTCGAGTCTAGTTTCCTCACCGCCAGGTTCCTCACCGCCAGGTTCTTCACCGCCAGGTTCCTCACCGCCAGTTTCATTATTTTGGTTATTGTTGCTTTGCGAGATATTGTTCACACCAGCGTTATTACCTATAGATTGTAATAATGTACTTAAAAGCGCACCACCCAGTGTTCCTGCAGCAGCACCAATAGCATACGGCGCCCAATTAAAACCGTCATCTTCACGGACGTCATTTTGTTCTTCATAGTTATTATAACCAAGGGAATTATAATTTCGTTTAATATGTTCGTTATGGGTAGCTTTAGCATCTTTATAATTTTGATGTGTCGTTTGAATGCTTTGATTAGAAAGTATCTGATTGTGAAGGGACAGATTATTAGTACTGCCAATATCAAATTGAGCCACGCTGGAGAAATCACCGGGAATGGAGTTGAGATAAAAATTCTGTAATATTATTACATCTCCGTTTTCCGTGATTATGTACAAGTCACGTCCATTTTTTTCATGGGATTTTATCCCAACGTTTTCATTGGTTTGTAGGTTTTTTACGCTATAAGCGAAGGCGTCGGCCACTTGCAAAGTTGTCAGAGGGGATACGGCAAATACTGTCGTACCCTGAGGACCCGCAGCAACTAGCCCTGTGACATTTGTCGCATTATCCAATGTAATATTTGACAAAATTTTTCTCCTTGCGCTGTGCTGATAACACTTTGTGACACAAGTGACAAGAAGAACATTTTAAAATCAGTAAAATTATTGACGATTTTGACTTTTCCTAAGCAGGAGATTTTTTTAATGACACTTATGACAAATTTTACGATTTTAATTTCAACTAATGACAAGAGTATGGAAGCTAAAAAATGTTAGTCAAGAATTGGTAAGCAATGCAACAGTAACTTCAAGGCGGGAAAAAGTTATTGCGCAGATGCGTATAAGGGTGGAGAGATTAATGGTCCATTTAGTTAGAATAAATGGGGTAAGTCTATGGATTCACATAACAAACCTTTAACATTGCTCAAATTGTACAAGTTCAAATTATTAACAAACAAACTCGATTTTCTGGAAAGATATGAAGCACCAGCTGAAAGTATTCCGAGGGTAATTGGTCAAAATAGACACTTTGACGAAGGGTTAG
>CBFHNR010000120.1:0-1372 GCA_965657215.1 uncultured Paracoccaceae bacterium | reverse complement strand
CAGGTGGGTTGCCGACTGGTGTCGTTATGCCAGGGGACACCGAAGATGACATTGCAGGATTGGCGCAGTCGCTTTCAAACCTGACCTCTAATGATACCGTTATTGCAATATCAGCGAGCGGCACAACGCCCTATACCGTTGCCGCAGCAAAGATCGCCAAAAACGCCGGTGCTACTCTGATTTCAATCGCGAACAACGCCAGTACGCCGCTTTTGGATTTAGCCGATCACGCCATTCACCTTGATACCCCAGCCGAAGTGCTGTCTGGGTCAACTCGAATGGGCGCCGGCACTGCACAAAAAATCGCCCTAAACATGCTATCCACACTCATGGCCGTTGAATTGGGGCATGTGTTTGATGGCATGATGGTCAACTTACATGCTGACAATATCAAACTCCGCGGCCGAGCAATTGGGATCGTATCAACGATTGCCGACATCAATCCAACAGGGGCAGAGCATGCCTTGGATTTAGCGGACGGCAGGGTCAAGCAAGCAATTTTAATCGCCAAAGCTGGGCTAAGCCCGGACCAAGCAACCGACATTCTTCTTCAAACAGAAGGACACCTCCGCGCGGCCCTCGCGCGGCTCACGTAACATGACTAAAACTGGGAGGTTACACATGAAACGTACTTTACTACCACTCGCCCTCGCAACCACAGCATTGGTTGCAACAACGGCCTATGCGAGCGACGTCACATTGACGATCGAAAGCTGGCGCAATGATGATCTCAAGCTTTGGCAGAATGAAATCATTCCTGCATTTGAAGCAAAGAACCCTGGTATCAAGGTTAATTTCACACCCTCTGCCCCTGCTGAGTACAATGCCGTATTGAACTCAAAACTAGATGCGGGGTCTGCGGGTGATTTGATCACGTGTCGCCCATTTGATGCGTCTTTGGCGCTATTCGATGCGTGTCACTTGGCTGATCTCGATGACCTCGACGCAATGGGCAACTTCTCTGATGTTGCGAAATCTGCATGGCAATCAGATGATGGCTCGGCCACGTTCTGTGTCCCAATGGCCTCTGTGATCCACGGATTCATCTACAACAAAGATGCGTTCAACGAATTGGGTCTCAGCGTTCCAACAACAGAAGCAGAATTCTTTGCAGCCCTCTACGCAATCAAAGCAGATGGCAGCTATATTCCAATGGCAATGGGCACCAATGATCAATGGGAAGCCGCAACCATGGGCTACAACAACATCGGTCCAAACTATTGGAAAGGTGAAGAAGGTCGCCAAGCATTGATCAAAGGCGAACAAAAGCTAACAGACCCACAGTGGACAGCTCCCTATGCAACACTTGCACGTTGGGGCGCATATCTTGGTGATGGATTTGAAGCACAAACATATCCTGATAGCCAAAACA
>CBFHNR010000119.1:0-1404 GCA_965657215.1 uncultured Paracoccaceae bacterium | reverse complement strand
GTGTTTGGAACCTGCCCATGTAATTCCTGAGCGCCCAATGCGACAGCGCGCTCAGCCATTTGAGACCAATCAATGTCTTCATAAATCAGCCCAGCCCGCTGAGCCAAAAGAGGGTTCGTTGTGATCCCATGGAACACACCGAGCGGCATCAACCGCTCCCATTGGGAAACGTCAGCCGTGTCTAGATAGAGACGCATTATTGACGCGGGGCTGTTTTTCTGTGTCACGTGAAGTCCATTTGGTTGGGGCTCTTACCTTTGAGCTTAATAAATAAGGTTACATGATTTAATCTGCGAGGCCAAAAAAACCGACGATACCGAAATATCGTCGGAGATGAGATTATACGCCGCTGTCTATGATTGCCGCGGCCAGAACGGGTACAGTTTGTGCATTAAGGCCCGCGATGTTCAGGCGGCTATCACCAACCATATAAATCCCGTGCTTTTCACGCATGGCGACCACTTGATCGGGGGTCGCGCCAAGGCGTGAGAACATTCCTCGATGCTCTGCGATAAACCCAAATCTGTCAGATCCTGACAAGCGTTGTAATTCTGTCGCTAATTGCGTGCGTAGTCCAAGCATGCCCAAACGAACCTCTTCCAATTCGGCCATCCAATCCGCCCGAAGTGCGTCGTCTTGCAGGATCATTGTGACCAAACGTGCGCCGTGATCTGGTGGGAAGGAAAAGTTCTGACGGTTTAAAAAGGCCAATGTGCTTTGGTTCAAACCATGGGCGCTTTGGTCTTGTGATACGACCATCAACAGACCTGTGCGTTCACGGTAAATCCCAAAGTTTTTCGAACAACTTGCCGCGATAATCGTTTCAGGAACCGATGAGGCCAACAAACGCGTTGCAGCCGCATCCTCGTCCAGACCATCGCCGAAGCCTTGGTAGGCGATGTCGATCATTGGCGTCGCGCCCGTCTTTTGCAAGACGTCTATAACCGCCTGCCAATGAGTTAAATTCAGGTTCGCCCCCGTGGGGTTATGACAACACCCATGAAGCAAAACCACATCGCCCTGTTTGGCGGTGCTGAGGTCTGCGATCATGGCATCAAAATCAACGCCGCGGGTCTCATTGTCGAAATAGCGATAGTTGACGATTTCCATGTCTAGATATTTCAAAATAGACAAGTGGTTTGGCCAAGTTGGATCGGATACGAAAACGCGCACATCAGGGTTTGCCATTTTCGCCAGTTCAAAAGCCTGACGCACTGCACCCGTTCCACCTGGTGTTGCCACCGCTGCGACATTGGCGCGTGCAACGGCATCGCCTAATACCAAGGATACCATAGCATCCCCAAAGGCAGGATCACCTGCCAAGGCAACATAGGATTTTGTTGTCTCTTGTTCCCAAAGCTGTTTTTCAGCTTGTTTTACAGCACGCATAACTGGCGTTAGTCC
>CBFHNR010000118.1:0-1404 GCA_965657215.1 uncultured Paracoccaceae bacterium | reverse complement strand
GTGTTTGGAACCTGCCCATGTAATTCCTGAGCGCCCAATGCGACAGCGCGCTCAGCCATTTGAGACCAATCAATGTCCTCATAAATCAGCCCAGCCCGCTGAGCCAAAAGAGGGTTCGTTGTGATCCCATGGAACACACCCAATGGCATCAACCGCTCCCATTGAGAGACGTCAGCCGTGTCTAGATAGAGACGCATTATTGACGTGGGGCTGTTTTTTTGTGTCATGAGACATCCATTTGGTTGGGGCTCTTACCTTTGAGCTTAATAATTAAGGTTACATGATTTAGTCTGCGAGGCCAAAAAAACCGACGATACCGAAATATCGTCAGAGATGAGATTATACGCCGCTATCTATGATTGCCGCGGCCAGAACGGGCACAGTTTGTGCATTAAGGCCCGCGATGTTCAGACGGCTATCACCAACCATGTAGATCCCGTGCTTTTCACGCATGGCAACCACTTGATCGGGTGTCGCCCCAAGGCGTGAGAACATTCCGCGATGCTCTGCGATAAACCCAAATCTGTCAGACCCTGACAAGCGTTGTAACTCGGTCGCTAATTGCGTGCGAAGTCCCAGCATACCCAAACGAACCTCTTCCAATTCGGCCATCCAATCCGTCCGAAGTGCGTCGTTTTGAAGGATCATTGTGACCAAACGCGCGCCGTGATCTGGTGGGAAGGAAAAGTTCTGACGGTTCAAAAAGGCCAATGTGCTTTGGTTCAAACCATGGGCGCTTTGGTCTTGTGAGACGACCATCAATAGGCCTGTTCGTTCACGGTAGATCCCAAAGTTTTTGGAACAACTTGCTGCGATAATCGTTTCAGGAACAGATGAGGCCAACAAGCGCGTTGCAGCCGCATCCTCGTCTAGACCATCGCCGAAGCCTTGGTAGGCGATGTCGATCATTGGCGTCGCGCCCGTCTTTTGCAGGACGTCAATAACCGCCTGCCACTGTGTCAAATTCAGGTTTGCACCCGTTGGGTTATGACAACACCCATGAAGCAAGACCACATCGCCCTGTTTGGCCGTGCTGAGGTCTGCGATCATGGCGTCAAAATCAACGCCACGGGTCTCATTGTCGAAATAGCGGTAGTTGACAATTTCGATGTCTAGATATTTCAAAATAGACAAGTGGTTCGGCCAAGTTGGGTCGGACACAAAAACGCGCACATCAGGGTTTGCCATTTTCGCAAGCTCAAAGGCCTGACGCACTGCACCCGTTCCACCAGGTGTTGCGACCGCCGCGACATTGGAGCGTGCGACGGCATCGCCCAAGACCAAGGATACCATAGCGTCCCCGAACGCGGGATCACCCGCCAAGGCCACATAGGATTTTGTTGTCTCTTGTTCCCAAAGCTGTTTTTCAGCTTGTTTTACAGCACGCATAACTGGCGTTAGTCC
>CBFHNR010000117.1:0-1405 GCA_965657215.1 uncultured Paracoccaceae bacterium | reverse complement strand
TTTTCATGAGTGAAATGGTGCCCCCACACGGCAAAAAGGCAACAATAAAATACAATTATATCAATTACTTAAACAGGATCAATTTTGGAAAAGCGGTCCTGAAAGCGGTCCTTACTTATGCGTTACATCTGGGAGACTTTGTCGCTGACACACAAAGCCGGACATTGACCGGGTTAATGCCAGAGGCCTACTATCGGCCCAAAGCCGACATTCAACGGACGTTTCCGATGCTGCGGTCGCAGCCTGCATTGCAGACATTCGCCGCAAGTGCGAAACCAGAGGCTACTCGAACTCACACAAGGCGGGACCAAGCGGTCGTTCACTTTTCGGGCTCCTTGCCGCCATTAGGTCGATCGCAGAAATTCGCGTTGATGGGGCACTGGTAGTTATCATGAGCGGCCTATAGCGGACATTGGTGGTTTCCACAGCGAACGGCGACAAAGAGCCCTCTTTACCGATTTTCTGTCTCGCAGCGAATGTCTGGAAACGGTTTTGAGAGTGTCAATCAAAGTCACTCTCGATATTTTTTTGGTCGAAAAATAGATGTGCGCAACTTCGCTGGAGCAGGTTAGTTGGGGGAGCTGCTCTTTAAGTTGCTAAGTATTTACGGCTCCTCCCTATCGATGTGAACATTGGCGCAACAGAGATCCCGACTGAAAAGATTTGACAAAAAATGACATCGGTGTCATGACATCGGTGTCATTTGTGTTGATCGTGATTCTTCATGCGAGCAGACACAGGTTTGGGAGGACTTCTTATGGCGACGATCTATGATGTTGCGCGCGTCTCTGGCGTGTCCCCGAAAACAGTGAGCCGCGTGATCAACCGTGACGGCGCGGTCAAAAAAATCACGAAGGAAGCCGTCGAAAAGGCGATCGCAGAGCTGGGGTATGTCCCCTCGACGGCGGCACGCGCGATGCGCTCTAACAAGTCGGGGCTAGTGGGGCTGATCACCGGTGCGATCTCGTTGTCGCCCAGTCGGGCCGATGTCTCCGGCCTGCCGGATCTGTTCATCGTGCAGGGCATTCAGAAAGCGATGGAGGCCAGCGGCAAGACCCTGCTGATCGCCGACACCGGCGGCCAGACCGCGCGGGTGCCGCAACTGATCCGCACATTCGAAGAACACCGGGTCGAGGGGATCATTTTTGTGGCCGACCACCACCGCAAGGTCTCGCTGCCGCCGGTTTCGAAATCCACAAAACTCGTGCTGGCGAATTGCTATGACGACATCGGCACACCGGCCATTATTCCCAACGATTATCGCGGGCAGTTCGATCTGGTAAACAGCCTGATTGCAAAGGGGCACCGCCGCATTGTCTACCTGTCGCTCAGCGCCAGCCTTGAGGCGACAAAGCACCGAACGCGTGGATATCGCGACGCATTGGATGGCGCTGGCATCGCATTC
>CBFHNR010000116.1:0-1421 GCA_965657215.1 uncultured Paracoccaceae bacterium | reverse complement strand
GTTCGAGAGGGGTTCGTCGAACAAGAACACCTTTGGGTCTCGCACGATGGCACGGCCAATGGCGACGCGCTGGCGCTGACCGCCCGAAAGTTCGGAGGGTCGCCGATCCAGCAGGTGCTCCATTTGCAGGATGCGCGCGACTTCGGCGACTTTCTTTTCTTTCTCGGCTTTGCTGGCTTTGTTGATGGTCAGGCCAAAGGCCACGTTGTCGCGCACGGTCATATGCGGGAAGATGGCGTAGGATTGGAACACCATGGCGATGCCACGTTTGGAGGGCTCCAGATCGTTCACGCGCTGATCGTCGATTTCGAGAGTGCCGCTGGTGATATCCTCAAGCCCTGCAATCATACGCAGCAGTGTAGACTTGCCGCAGCCTGAGGGCCCAACAAAGACCACAAACTCGCCGTCTGCAACATCGATGTCGACCCCTTTGATGACCTCGACGGTGCCATAGGATTTGCGAATGTCGCGTAGTTTTACAGTGGCCATAATTTATTCCGCCACTTTGAGATAAGGGGAGATTTTAAGCAGCCCGTCCGAGGTGATCGCGACCGGTTGCGGGTCCACGACGTGGCCAATGAAATCAGCGCCGTCCGGTCGGTCGGCAAAGCCGAGGATGACCAGCTCGTCGCCCGTGTCCACGATGCGGGCGGCATAGCGGCGGCAGGGCAAATCGCCATCAAGGAAACCGGGCGCGATGCGCCATGGGCCACGGGGGCTTTCGCCAATCAGATAGTGGTTGCCGGTCACGGGTTTGGTTTGCTCGGCCTGTTCTTTGGAGAAGTGTTCGGCCGCGGTGCAGAACAGACAATACCATTGGCCGCCTGCCTCAAACACCTGTGGCACTTCGAGTTGGCCAAAGCCGCCTGCGAAAACGGGGGGCTGGAGGGTCCAGTCATAGCCATCGGGCGAAGTGGCGAAGCCGATGTTGCCGCCAGCGTTGGGTTCCGTGATGCCGCTCGAGCGGGCGGTGAAATACATTAGCCAACCGTCCCCTTCGGGATCCTTCATTACCCAAGGGTCTCGCATGGCGCGGTCATGCCATTTGCCGGTGTGGTCGGCTTCGTAGTGTTGGGCGTTCGGCCCCTCAAGGTCGAGGACCAGACCGTCCTCGCCCACTCGCGTCCAGTTATGCAAATCCGTTGAGGTCGCGTGGCCGATGCGTTGCTTCATGCCCTTATCGGCCTTGCAAGTGCCGGTGTAGTAGAGGTGCCACAACCCGTCGTCACCGCGCACAGTCGATCCGGTCCATGTCGTGTAATCATCCCACGCCGGCCCTTTCGTAGGTTCAAACGTGGTGCCCAGATGGGTCCAGTTGGTCAGATCGGTGCTGGTGGCATGGCCATAGCTGACGTTGAAATGGCGCAGTTCCGGGTCGCCGATTGAGCGGGGCGCCTTCAAGTAATAGCCGTGCCAGACGT
>CBFHNR010000115.1:0-1492 GCA_965657215.1 uncultured Paracoccaceae bacterium | reverse complement strand
GTCACCCGAATATCGAGTGCCGAGAACATTGTCGCATATTCAACGCCAATCACCCCTGCGCCAATCACCGTCAGACTGCGCGGCAGTTGAGTGATATCTAAGAACTCGTCACTGTCTACGATCGTAGTTCCATTGAAAGGAACCCAATCTGGACGAAACGTTTTTGTCCCTGTTGCGATCAAAAACTTGGCGCCCGTTATCGTTTGGGTTTCGCCCGCTTCGGTGGCAACTTCGATGGCGTTTTTGTCAATGAATTTTGCCGATCCACAAAGGGTGTCCACGTGATTGCGGTTAAACTGATGTTCCAAAACATCCACTTCGTAATCCAACGTCTTGTGAAGCCGTGAGCGCAAGTCTTCAGCGACGATTTCATCTTTGACGCGGTAAGAGCGTCCATAAAAACTACGTTCCCGCCAACCTGTCAAATTCAACACCGTCTCACGAAGCGTTTTGGAGGGGATCGTTCCTGTATGAACAGACACACCCCCCAGTCGGTCTTTGCGATCCACGACCAAGACACGGCGCTTTAGCTTGCCCGCTTGAATAGCGGCTGCCCGTCCCGATGGGCCGCTCCCAATAATAATGAGATCATAGTCGAAGGTGTCATTGGTCATGAAAATCGTCCTAATATGTGATCTCTAAACAAACGACGGAAAACTTAATCCCGATAGAGCGCATCGGCGTGGAAATTTATGTGATCTTCCATAACCGAGCTCACGAAAAAATAACTGTGGTCATAACCTTTGTGGAAATTCAAAGAAAACTCAGCACGCTTTGTAGCGGCTGCTTCGGCAAGAGCTTCGATTTGAAGAAGATCAATGAATTGATCGTCCGTCCCAACATCAACCAAAATGGGTCCATTAAACCCAGCCGATTGCATTTGAAGCGTTGCATCGTGTTTAGCCCAGTCATCTTCGTTAGATCCGAGATATGCATCCAACTGTTTGCACCCCCAATCCGACGCAGTTGGATGGCAAATTGGCGACAATGCCGAGACCGATCTAAATCGATCAGGTAATCCCATCGCCAAAGTCAATGCACCATGCCCACCCATAGAATGGCCTGTGATGGCTTGCCGAGACATATCGACTTCAAAATTGGCCTCGATCAACGCGGGTAATTCGATGGCGATATAGTCCCACATTTTGAAATGCTTGTCCCATGGGGATTGCGTTGCATTCACATAAAACCCTGCACCCTGACCTAAATCATAGGCATCATCATCCGCAACATCTTGGCCTCGTGGCGATGTATCTGGAAACACCAAAGCAATTCCTGCTTCTTCTGCCCAAACTTGCGCACCTGCTTTGGTCATTGCATTTTCATGCGTGCAGGTCAGGCCCGATAGATACCAAAGAACAGGAACTGGCCCGACCTCTGCCGCTGACGGCATAAAGACCGCAAATGTCATGTCGCAGTTTGTCACAGTTGAGCGGTGTTTATAGACCCCTTGGACACCATCAAAACATTTGTTTTCCGATACAATTTCCAT
>CBFHNR010000114.1:0-1492 GCA_965657215.1 uncultured Paracoccaceae bacterium | reverse complement strand
ATGGAAATTGTATCGGAAAACAAATGTTTTGATGGTGTCCAAGGGGTCTATAAACACCGCTCAACTGTGACAAACTGTGACATGACATTTGCTGTCTTTATGCCGTCGGCGGCAGAGGTCGGGCTGGTTCCTGTTCTTTGGTATCTCTCGGGTCTGACCTGTACGCATGAAAATGCAATGACCAAAGCAGGCGCGCAAGTTTGGGCAGAAGAGGCAGGTATTGCCTTGGTGTTTCCTGATACATCGCCACGAGGCCAAGATGTGGCGGATGATGCTGCCTATGATTTAGGTCAGGGAGCTGGGTTCTATGTAAATGCAACGCAATCCCCATGGGACAAGCATTTCAAAATGTGGGACTATATCGCCACTGAATTACCCGCGTTGATCGAGGCCAATTTTGAAGTGGACATGTCTCGGCAAGCCATCACAGGCCATTCTATGGGTGGGCATGGTGCATTGACCTTAGCAATGGGATTACCTGATCGATTTAGATCGGTCTCGGCATTGTCGCCAATTTGCCATCCAACTGCGTCGGACTGGGGGCGCAAACAATTGAATGCATATCTAGGCTCTAACGAAGATGACTGGGCCAAACACGATGCAACGCTTCAAATGCAATCGGTTGGGTTTAATGGACCCATTTTGGTTGATGTTGGGACGGACGATCAATTCATTGATCTTCTGCAAATCGAAGCTCTCGCCGCAGCAGCCGCATCAAAGCGTGCTGAGTTTTCTTTGAATTTCCACAAAGGCTATGATCACAGTTACTTTTTCGTAAGCTCGGTTATGGAAGATCACATAAATTTCCACGCCGATGCGCTCTATCGGGATTAAGTTTCCTGCCGTTTGTCTAGAGACCACAGATTAGGACGACTTTCATGACCAATGACACATTCGACTATGATCTCATTATTATTGGGAGCGGCCCTTCAGGACGGGCAGCCGCTATTCAAGCGGGCAAGCTCAAGCGCCGTGTCTTGGTCGTGGATCGTAAGGACCGGCTAGGGGGTGTGTCTGTTCACACCGGAACGATCCCCTCTAAAACATTGCGCGAGACGGTGTTGAATTTGACAGGTTGGCGGGAGCGTAGTTTTTATGGACGCTCTTACCGCGTAAAAGATGAAATCGTCGCAGAGGACTTACGCTCACGGCTTCACAAGACACTAGATTACGAAGTGGATGTTTTGGAACATCAGTTTAATCGCAATCACGTGGACACCCTTTGTGGATCGGCAAAATTCATTGACAAAAACGCCATCGAAGTTGCCACCGAAGCAGGCGAAACCCAAACGATAACGGGCGCCAAGTTTTTGATCGCGACTGGGACAAAAACATTTCGTCCAGATTGGGTTCCTTTCAACGGAACTACGATCGTAGACAGTGACGAATTCCTAGACATCACTCAACTGCCGCGTAGTCTGACGGTGATTGGCGCAGGGGTGATTGGCGTTGAATATGCGACAATGTTCTCGGCACTCGATATTCGGGTGAC
>CBFHNR010000113.1:0-1546 GCA_965657215.1 uncultured Paracoccaceae bacterium | reverse complement strand
CCTTTTTTATCGAGCATTGGATCAGTCAGCATAAGGTAAGGGGTCCATTTGGATCTTGGTCTTGCTCTCAATCGATTTACCACCTCTGTGATAAATGCCGTATTAACAGCCGGCTTACCGAGTTCCTGCCAAATTCCATACATGAGCTGAATTTCGTATAAGACTTTGCCACGTATCTCGACACCTTGCGTAAAACTGTATTTCCCAAATGCCGCACTCAAGGACTTTACTGTCGTGGGGTCTTGTCCCTGCTCCATCAGCCTGCTTCTTTGCTTATCTTCAATAAGCGTTTTGATATCTGCGACTGACCTAGTTGCAGGCTGGTTGAGCGGTATGGCAACATACAACACATTTTCAGCGGTCTGCACACGCTCAACCTCCTTCACATATGTAGTGCCAAATAGATGTTTGTGCTCTCTCCACCATGGATCGAACAACTGGTCACGAACATCACCCCAATCAGCATAGTAGTCAGCAGATGTCGCCAGGTTGTCTGCTAATTCAGGCTCTCTATGCGCCATTTTTAGAAATTCAAACCAGAGTCTGTAAAGTTGCTTGTTAGATTTAATTCGTGGCGTGCTCATTAAAATCCTCGGACAAAAATGCTCATTTCCTTTGTCCTAAATTATAAATTTTCAATTCGTACAATCAATCCATCAACAAAATGAAAGGAAATATAAATGAAATTATCTGAGTTGTTAACAATCGAACGCACCTTCCATCGTCTTTCATACGGACGTGAAATTGTTCATTTCAATCGCAAACATTCATACATGAATGATTTCAACGATGTGCCGTTTCCACACATGAAAAAAATTATGATAAAAGGTTCACAAGTTTCGACCCAAGTACATGGCTCATGTTGCTCTTGGAAAGAAATCCTCAAAATTACAGACGAACTCATTCCAGAGCTTGAAAATCCGAATGAAATTTATCTTGAAGACATAGCATTAGAAGGCAACACTCTAATGATTACTCTTGGATCATGATTACTTGAATGTCGCATTGGCTGTCACTTGAGCAGACACAGATCCAATCTGCCGCCGTTGAGCAACCAGCCCATCCAACAAGTCAATAAACGCAAGCACCAACGCATCGACCTTCTGGTCGGTGCTTTTTGTATTTACGACTGCCCTCAAAGCCTGCTTGGCTCTATTGTAGGACCTCACAGCATTATTGCCATGCTTACGTCCTTGAAGCGCATAAGCAGCGACAGCGCCTTTTTTGACGACACCCTCTTCAAGCTGCTGCCGTTCCTTCATAAACGTCTTAAAACTCTTCATGACGTCCTCAGGATAATGACTGATATCTGACCAGCCTTAGCTGCCATAGCTTTAGCGGTTTTGGATACTTTATCAGCCATCGATGGATCATAAGGCTCAATCACTTCAATCTGGCTAATCCTGATCTTGTTCATGCTCCTGATCAGTTCCTGTTTGGTCTTCGGCTTTTTTTGGCTACATATCATCATCACCTCCATTGCCATAAAACCATCCTACAGGCTCATAAAGGTCTTCTTTAGACTGCTTAACGAAGTCTCTTATCA
>CBFHNR010000112.1:0-1563 GCA_965657215.1 uncultured Paracoccaceae bacterium | reverse complement strand
CCATCGAAATGAACCAAACTGCCCACATATCTCTTCAGTGTTCCATCAATGTCAAATAACGTAGAGACAAAAATCAACAGAACGCGCTCAATCTTTAAACGCAATCCGCTCAACTCTCTCTCTGAAATTCCCGAAAACCAATCCGCCGCAGCGGCCCAATTCCCAGTAACCTGCACCTCTTCAGTACCGGTAGACGCGCTTCTAATACCACCTTCAAATACCCGCAACCCCTAATTACAACTTTTAACACCTTTTTTTGTTTTTTTCTCTAAATGTCTGAAAATAAGGTGTTTAACGCGGTATTTCCGCAGTCAACCAAGCCAGTATACCTTTAAAGCCCACTGAACTGAGACTTGGCTGTGTAAAATAAATTCAATTTCACTTATGTATTCTCATATATAATTACCCTGTGACCAATTTGGCCGCATTATGGAGGACACATGACTCGTTTTATACTTGGACTCACAATTTTGGGCGCAACAGTAGGAATCGCTTCTGCTGATAGCCCCGTGACGTATACTGTTACTGATCAATCCTATGATGACGTTTTATTTGGGCTTGAGAACGCGATAATTGATCATGGACTCGTCATTTCAAATCACAACCATGTGGGCGCTATGCTTGAGCGGACCAAACGGGAAACGAACTCGGATGTGACTGTCTATGAAGAAGCTGATGTTTTGGGGTTTTGCTCGGCTCCGCTTTCTCAAGCTGCAATGCTAGAGGATCCCATGAATATCCGCTTTTGCCCCTATAACATCTTTATGTTCCAAGAAAGCGGATCAGAAGCGCCCGTGATCATTGGGTACAATCCGTTACCAGACACCACAGCACTGCAGGACGTCCAATCCCTTTTGGACAGCATCACTCGGTCTGCTATTGGGATCGACTAGGGATGTCGGCCTTAATAATGAGCCCAATCACTTCGATCTTATCCGTCCATATGTAGGCAGCAATTGGGCTTGGAACCTTCTCCACGTCCCCAATTGTGTTTATCCCACTAGAAAACCCTGACCCATCATATGGCCCCCAAATGACGACCTAAGTCCCATGGCGCCCCATCCGATCTGTTAGGCGATTAGGCCACCCCCATAGAAGCTTAGCATAATTAATAGGGACACCAACCCACCTATCACGGCAGGCCTGCGGAACATATCCCGTCCAGCCCAACGCCATATATCGTACCCAACACTTGATCAAAGCGGGCCTGTCCATAGTCAGCAGGTCTGGATCTATTGAATGCGCGGCGCGCGTCGGCTTGGCCCCTCCATAGACACCCCAAATCGGCTTGTCCTTTAATAATGGCAAAATCAGCTCACCATCACGCGACCGCTCGCTTTTGAAATTAATCAAAAGCTGTCCATCTAAGTCAGCGGCTAGGATGTCTTCGATTCTAGGGATAACGGAGCCTCGCCCGCGAAGCGGATAGGTCCGCCCATCATCTGTAAACCCAAACCCTGCATCCAGTGACGCTATGTCGTTATAGGTTTGTTTATGCGTCACACCTGTCCCATTGGTTTGACAGTCCAAGGTCCAATCGTGAAAGACGACAAAAACATCATC
>CBFHNR010000111.1:0-1603 GCA_965657215.1 uncultured Paracoccaceae bacterium | reverse complement strand
GTTTCTTAAGTCTGCCATTTGAGGCGTATTCATTTTATTCGCCAGTTTCTTCAAATTAAGCGCGCGGAATTCATTCCCTCTGATGTAATCATCACCAATCCCTGTTGCGACAATGTCAGGATTATCTGACCCAAGGATCGATTGCGCCTCTGGGTCCATTGAAGACTGCAGCGGCTGAGTGCTGTATAGTGAAACGCTCTTTTCACCGTCCATAGTATCGCGAAAGAGGTCTAGGCAAATAGTGTTAAGCTGTAATGATGTTCCCTGGTTGTCCACTGGCGGAGCTGGTGGTGCGACGACTGGTGGCACAGAGGTTGGCGAATGATCCAATGTGATTTCGATCACTTCATAGGCATCCAAAGTGAAAGAGATAAAATTAGTACCACCCAAGTCTGACTGTGACAGCAATTCTGTTTCGTAGCTGACATCGGTCTCAGTTGCGAAATAGTAATCCTCAATTGTGCGCGGGGCATCTGTCAACGGGATAATATTGTCGGGTTCTGGCAAATAGGTCTTGTACTCTTTGGTGCCATCCGCGTTGATGGAAATGCTGATATGCGCGCCGTTATTTTCATCAAAGAATGCAAGCTTTTTGAGCTCTTGATATTCCTCAAAATCTATTTTGCGTTTGGCGACGCGGTTTTGATTATTCACATCTCCCATTTCGCTCAACCCGTTCGAGGTCTCTGCATCCAAGCCAATAATTGCCGCACTCGTGCTTGAAATAGGTTTGTTGTATTGGCTCAAGTTAATGTTGAAATTCAGAGGCTTCTCATCGCGAGATGAAATGTAAATGACGGACTTATCGTCGGATTGAAAGGCTGTTGTTTCAATGCCGGTAACGGTCGTATTCAGGCGAAGATCGACAAGCTCCATAGGGTCCTCTGAGGTCAAACTATTTGACATCAAGGAAAATAATCCCGCTGCGGGAGACAAATCTGCATCTTCGCCTGGATTGCCCGCCAAAGCATTCCCAGTTTTGTGCTGAATGGGCCATGCATGCGCCATAGTCGCACCCATTTCGAGCATGTATTCAAATTGCTTCAACATCGTGCCTGCACCCTTGAGGCCGAGCTGATCAGCATTCATTTTCTGAATGTTCCATTCCGTGATCGAGAGGTCCAAATCCGCACGATTGGTGAGATCGTGCCAAGCCTGTTCCCAGGCTTCGGTTTTTACAAAAAGGTGACGGGTTTCAAAATTGATGTCAGCTGTCGAAGTGGCGAAACTGTCGTCGCCGTTGTGATCTTTGGAATAGTAGTAATGGTTTACAACACCATCCACGGCTTGAATTGTTTGGGTCGACAATTGCTCAATAATCGCAACATTTGCCTCATAGTGATCCCCTGTGCCCTTGTAAGCACTGCCGCGGCCAAATATTTCGGCCATTTGTATGATGATGTCAGGTTGTTGGTTTGCGGATAATCCCGCGTCCCGAAATCCATCATCCAAAGCACGCGTCGCCAAATCAGCACGTGCGCCATAGGATTTTTCGGTGATCGTATCTGTTCTGATAGAGTATTCGTTGCCCAGCTCAATGCCAGAAACGATATCGCTGTATTCGTCTCCGATCATGCGTGCAAAGTTGCGGATCAGATCGTAA
>CBFHNR010000110.1:0-1631 GCA_965657215.1 uncultured Paracoccaceae bacterium | reverse complement strand
GCAAACCCCAGCGCTAGGCATAATCTTATAATAGCAGCAGATGCCATATTTCTCAATGGTGGATGAGTCAATTGCAAATGGAGGCATAAATGCGGGTGGGCATAGAGTCACACAACTTAAAGTTAAAATGTTGAATTGTCAGATTTTGGAATCAAACATATTCTGTTGCATTTTTATTTTTATGTCTTATAGATAAAAAATTATCGTCAAACAATAAATTTTGAGGATTAAGACTATGCAATCCAGAATTAAACTCGCCTCAACCACACTCGCGCTTTTATTAGTAGCATTCATGATCTATTGGCTCGCTAGCCTAATCTTGGATATCTGGCCCTATGTATTTACGGACAAGATCTATGAAATAATGAAGCCTATAGTGGTCAATGATGAACCGCACGTCGTCCATGTCATTGAATTTGGTACAACTGTTAACGTAATCCAACGTATGCTTTATGGTTTGATTTGGATCGTTCTGATATGTATCACTTTGACCAGTTTCGCCTATGCGATTGGCTTGATGTTGCGATTTCGTAACGGAGAATACTTTACACTGACGACAACGCGGCTCTTGCGTAACTTGGGCTTGGCGCTGATGGCAGCAATTGTATTTTATAATGCAGTCCCTAGTTTGACACATATCATTTTGAGCTTTCGTAATCCGCACGGAATGTACGGACCAGTCTATTTTTATGACCCCTCAAGCATAGCTTTATTCCTCGCTGGCTGTGGCTTTGCAATATTAGGTTGGGTCTTTCTGGTGGCGCGTCAAATTCAGTTAGAAAATCAGGATTTCGTGTGATGGCGATTATTGTTCGATTAGATGTTATGTTGGCCACACGCAAAATGAAATCCCGCGACCTTGCTGCGCAAATCGGGATCACGGAACAAAACCTGAGCTTGCTAAAAAGCGGCAAAGTAAAAGGGGTTCGGTTTGAAACGTTGAACGCAATTTGCGCCGCTCTCGAATGCCAACCAGGGGATATTTTGGAATTTGAAGGAGAATGACTATGAGATATTTATGTTTATCAATAAGCATTCTTCTTGTGCAAACTGGATGCACGAATTTCAATCCAGTTACCGCGATGAGGCTGGCAACCTTAAATCCCTTAACGTTATCACCCTATGAAGTTGGGGCAATCGCTAGATACCCAGACGAAATAAGAGTGATCCCCGACAGCTTTATTTTAGTGTTAAAAGGAACAAACGAAATCACGCAAGAGACACTGGATGAGACGTTCGTTTTAACGCCCTCGCTAAATAGTGACTTCGAGCAGTGGCAGTTTGACGACGAAACAGCAGAGCGCCTTGAAGACACCCGCAAATTGATTGTTCAATGGAAGCAAAGCGCGGGTTCGCAAGCAAGTGGTACACTTTCTGTTCAGGCTAGTTTTTGCCAAATCGCGCCACCACCCCCAAACAGTCGTTTTTCTATCGAAATTAAGCCAAGCAATGACATTGGTTTTTTAACTTTGATCCGCGACAAACCTATCTCACCACTCTTGCAGGACGTTGAGGGCGCCTTGACTGAATGCGTTGATTAAGTCGCCCTAAGGGATCCTGAACAACTCTGCTTGCGGTGTGGGTGGAATCCAAGTAAACAGAGCCCCATGAAAACGTTTGTAAACATGGAT
>CBFHNR010000109.1:1395-1643 GCA_965657215.1 uncultured Paracoccaceae bacterium | reverse complement strand
ACGGACATTTTAACGGCATGGAAGATATATACGAGATAAGCAACGTTATCGAGCAGTTGCCCCAGGTCACTTTTGTTAACGTCAGCTATCACGGTTGATCTTGTTTAGCGCCCTTCGCGGGGCGCATTGCTGGCTCAACAGAACAAAGCAGAGGAGAGAACAATGCAAGTTGCAAAAGCCATATACGTCGCTGAGGATCACAGCACATATGAATTCATGGGATATACGTTGCAGCGCAATGTCGTGCG
>CBFHNR010000109.1:0-1385 GCA_965657215.1 uncultured Paracoccaceae bacterium | reverse complement strand
GATGAAAGCGGGGTTGTCGTGTCAGATGATATGAAAATAGAACGTCGATTCTCACGCAAGGAAGACGCCATGAAATTCATACAGAACCACTTAAAACAGGAGAACGAAATGAGTGATTTACTTGAAGCGCAGCCACAATCAATTGCAAGTTTTGAGCAAGATGGAATTGTGTATCACCGGCTAATCTTTGCGAACGGTGCAGACCTTGAGCAGTATTTCTTTGAAAACCTGGCCAACACCGGCGCAAAGTCAAAAGTCGTTGGGAACAATCTGATTTGGTGGGAGCTGCCAAAACCCCAAGAAAGCAAATGGTCGATCGTGATTGACTGGCTTGGAGCTGCCGCGCTCTTTGGTGGGTTTTTAATGTTGATCGTTGCATGGGGGATGATGGGATGAGCGAGTTTACAAAGGCGCAGATCGAAAGCTTTTTGAATCAGGCTCAGAGTATGCTTCGGAACTATGAAGAAAAGTATGATCACCTGATGGACATGCACAGCGGTGTGCGTCCGTCCTGGGTGAGCGCAGACATTGCTTTTCTACTCGAAGACATCAAAGATCAAAACGCTGTGGTCCAGCGATGGAAAAAAGAACTGGAGACCGCAAAGTAAAAAAACCCCCGGCGCAAAACCGGGGGGCAGTTCATCAAGGCAGAACAGGGGGAGAGATAAAACCCTGCCAACAAGCACTGTGCGCATGGACCGCATGGTGCATATGGTCAACATAGCACACATGGAGCAAATGACAATTGTATATTAACTACGAAGAGATCCGCAGAATGGCCGACACGATCCGCCAACTTTGCGACGATGATGCAGATACTTTCCTGGATACACTGGACGGAGAGACAGACGCGCTTGATGTTCTCGGAAAGCTTATCGAGGAACGCGTGCAAGCTAAATCATTCGAGGAAGCAAACAAAGCGATTGCGCAACAATACTGGGATCGCGCTAAAAGAATGGTTGCCCGGCAAGAAGCGATATCACAGACCATTGGACACTTGCTTGACGCGATTGGCGAGACAAAGGTGCAGCACCCATTGGCCACTGTAAGCCGCACAAAGGCCCGTCAGAAGGTCAAAGTCGTTGAAGAGGGTGAAATCCCCACGCAGCTATGTAAGGTCACTACACGGCCAGATTTGACCGCTATCAAAGCGCAACTTGATGCAGGGGTAAATGTTCCCGGCGTTGAAATTGAAATTGGAAACCCCTCAATCACAGTGAGAATGAAATGAGTAAACTAGTTGAAGCAATGAATGAGGTGAACGACCTCAACAGAACGCACGGCGTCACCCAGCGCGGCGGAAAGAAATACACCGAGGTTTTTGTTCGGGTTGAAGCTTTCCGCAAAGCGTTCGGCACTGACCTGGGGATTGACACACAAATATT
>CBFHNR010000108.1:0-1649 GCA_965657215.1 uncultured Paracoccaceae bacterium | reverse complement strand
TTGCACGCGCCGGTCATCCGCTGTGCGATACGTCGCGCTCATGGTCCTCGCTTCTTGGAGTACTTGGCCAATTCCCTTGGTGCGTACCGCATAGGGGCTCGCCACTTCGTGAAAAATGGGAGGCGCTTTTTACGGACGAAAATTTGGCGGTGCCGCGTATTTCCGTCGAGTGCGGTTCTATAATCGTGAATAGGCAAATTCTGCTGCGCACCGATTGTTTAACCGTTTTGTCGCCTGACCAAGTGGCGGTAGAGCTTGATGCGGGTTTGTTAAAAGTTGTGTGTGCCTTGCCGCAGCAACTAAACCGCATCATAGGGTTGACGACCAGGCTCGGCTGGAGACCAACGGAAACCCATAGCCGCTTTATGGATATATTGAGGACCGTTTGCTAGATCAATTCGTATTTTCTTATGGCATGGACCGACTTCCGAGTGGTATCGATCCACTAACAAAACAATACTTCCACAGGTAGAAAAATGTGGAGTTCCTATGTCTGAGCATGTTGTTGTGCAAAATATTAGTCGAGTGGCGCTAGATGTCGTCGACGCACTTGGCCTTTGCGGAGTGTCTACGGTTTCAGAGGCTCAGGGTCGCGTAGGCTGTATGCAGGAGTTTATGCGCCCGATTTACCCTGGGGCCCGAGTCGCGGGCAATGCGGTAACGGTGTCTATTCCCCCCGCAGACAACTGGATGATTCATGTCGTGGTTGAGCAATGTCAGCCGGGCGACATATTGGTTATTTCACCAACATCGGAGTCTGATGCTGGCTATTTTGGTGACCTGTTCGCGACGGCATTGAAGTACCGCGGTGTTCGAGGGTTAGTGATTGAGGGAGGCGTTCGCGATCTGGCAGAACTTCAAGCGATGGACTTTCCCGTATGGTCAAAATATGTCCGAGGAACGGGCACGGTGAAGGAAAGCCTTGGCTCTATCAACATACCCATTGTCTGTGCGGGTGAGCCCGTTCAGCCGGGGGATGTAATCGTTGCAGATGATGATGGCGTTTGCGTGGTACCCCATGGCTCCGCATCTTCGGTCCTCGCAAGCGCACACGCACGAGAAGAAAAGGAGGCGAGGAACCGCGCGAAATTTGCCGCAGGGGAACTTGGCTTGGATGTCTATGGCATGCGTGAAAGGCTGAAAGAAAAGGGGTTGAAATATATCTGATGTCTGATTCAAACACACAAGCACAGCCGCCTTCGGAAGATGCGAGAGACGTGCACGCGAATCCTAAGACCCCCGATTTTCGAGCGCCCGACGGTGCTGTCGATGCGCATTGTCACGTTTTCGGTCCCTCCGATATTTTTCCGTATTCGCCGATCCGAAAGTACACACCTTATGATGCACCCGCAGAGAAATTATTTTCACTTAGGGACCATTTAGGCTTTGCGCGTAATGTGTTGGTGCAGGCTAGCTGTCACGGAAAAGATAATACAGCCATGATCGATTGCCTTGAGCGATCAAATGGCATGGCGCGCGGCGTAGCTATTGTCGATACCACGATTTCAGATGCGGAGCTCTCCGCGTTAGATGCAGCCGGTGTGCGAGGAGTGAGATTTAATTTCTTAAAACGTCTTGTAGATCCAACGCCTAAATCTGAGTATCTAGCTATCGCGCAACGTGTTGCCAAGTTGGGCTGGCACGTCGTG
>CBFHNR010000107.1:0-1650 GCA_965657215.1 uncultured Paracoccaceae bacterium | reverse complement strand
GAATACTTTGATCCCTTGCCAGAGACCGCCGTGTCTAACCCAAATGATGCAACGACCAAAGCGCAAATTGAACTGGGTAAAACGCTTTATTTCGATCCTCGTTTATCCGCCGATTGGGACGTCTCCTGCGCGAGTTGTCACGATATCAATAATGGTGGGGATGATGGGCTTGAAGTCTCTGTGGGACATCAAGGCTTAACAGGTGAACGGAATGCGCCAACCGTATTAAATGCCGTCTTCAACATTGCCCAATTTTGGGACGGGCGTGCGGACACACTCGCAGAGCAAGCCAAAGGACCGGTGATTGCACCAGTGGAAATGGCAAACTCGCCTGAAAATGTGATCAAGACATTAAACGCTATTCCTTGGTACCGAGACCAGTTTAACGCGGCCTTCCCTAATCAAAGGGACGCATTGACCTTTGATAACATGGCTAGTGCAATCGCCACTTTCGAAGAAACCCTCGTGACGCCAAAAAAGTTTGATGACTTTTTGAACGGTGACGAGGGTGCTTTGACTCCTGACGAATTGTTCGGCGTGTTCACCTTTATCGATACAGGCTGCATTGTCTGTCACAACGGGACCAATGTTGGTGGTAGTTTTTTCGAACGCTTGGGCATGGTCCATGCCGTTGATCCAGCTAAGTTCCCCCCCGAGGACACGGGCGTCTACGCTGTGACAAACCTCGAAGAGGATAAATATTCTTTTCGTGTTGCTCCGCTTCGCAATGTGACCGTAACAGCGCCTTATTTCCATTCAGGCCGCGTAGAGTCATTAGAAGAAGCTGTGAATATCATGGCAAAAGCACAGCTCGGCACCGTGCTCAGACCACAGGACACGGCAAGCATTATTGCATTTCTGACATCCCTTGAGGGCGCCCCTGGGCATTGATGCACCAGCATTGCCCGAATTGGATCCAGAATTGGCGCATACAGTCGCCCCTTCTCCTTTGGCGCACCTTTATCCAGAGCCCCAAGAGGCTATTGTTAATGACGAGGTTGAAGACACGACACTGACTGGCGTCCTCGTCGAGACGATAGAAGCAGTTGAGGCTGAGGCTCCAAATTCAGAACCTGCCAGTCAATCCAAACCTGTCGAAGTTGCACCCGCTAAACCGACTGAAACCACTCAAAATTCAAACCCACGCAAAAGAACGTCTTCGTTCACCAGCGTCGCCGAACAGGATTAACCTCTAGCAGTCCAGCTCGATGATGCGCGCTTGCGTGTGTAATATTCGCCAACAAGACCGATCATCAAAAAGGCAACAGCCACTTTTGCCGCATAATATGGATCCGAATTACGCGGAGCGTAGTTCACAAACGCAAATCCGCGGGCCTGATCAATCACATGGAATAACGGGTTCCAATCAAACAAGGCTAAGCGGTCACTTGGCATGTTATTGGCAAGAAACATCTTGCCCGATGCGATCATATTCGCACGTTGATAAATCATCGAGATAATACTTACTGGACCAGGCGCCCACGGCTTTGCCGCAAGAACAACCAAACCAATTGCACATCCTGAAAGCCAAGCCAAAAGGACCATCGCCATTGTGTTGACAGGATCGTAAATTACAAAATTTGTGAAGGCGACATAGTAGACCAACAAAATCACAAACCCCGAAAACATTTGTGTATAAAGCGAACTCAA
>CBFHNR010000106.1:0-1677 GCA_965657215.1 uncultured Paracoccaceae bacterium | reverse complement strand
GGCGAAGTCCCCGAAGACATTGCCCAAGACATCAAACAAAAATGTATCGATCTCGGGTTTTATGCCTGCAACTTTCCAGAATCCGTTGGCTGTGCAGGGTTAGGGCATCTAGATTTTTCATTGGTTGAACGTGAATTGGGGCGCGGGTCCATGGCGCTTACTCATTTCTTTGGGAGGCCACAAAATATCCTCATGGCCTGCGAAGGCGAACAAATTGATCGATACCTGATGCCTGCTGTTCGCGGCGAGCGCATGGATGCCTTGGCCATGACGGAACCTGATGCGGGATCCGATGTGCGCGGCATGAAATGCACAGCAATTCGTGATGGCGGTGATTGGGTGGTAAACGGAACCAAACACTTTATCTCTGGCGCTGAACATGCTGATTTTATTATTGTTTTCATAGCAACAGGCGAAGATCAAACACCCAAGGGCCCAAAAAAACGCATAACTGCGTTTCTTGTTGATCGAGGAACCAAAGGCTTTACAATTCGCGATGGGTATAAATCTGTCTCGCACCGTGGTTACAAGAATATGGTGCTAGAATTTGACGATTGTCGCTTGCCTGATGCTCAGGTTTTAGGCGAGGTCGATGGCGGGTTTGAGGTCATGAACACATGGCTCTATGCCACCCGCCTCACCGTTGCAGCCATGTCGGTCGGTCGCGCACGGCGGTGTTTTGATTTTGCTCTCAATTATTCTGCTGAACGCAAACAATTTGGACAACAGATTGGAAAATTCCAAGGTGTGAGTTTCCAAATCGCGGATATGATCACGGAAATTGATGCCGCTGATTGGCTAACTTTGGCCGCCGCGTGGCGCTTGGATGAAAACATGCCAGCCAATCGCGAAATTGCGAGCGCGAAACTCTATGCAACGGAAATGCTCGCGCGTGTGACTGATACGACTCTGCAAATTCATGGGGGTATGGGGCTAATGGATGATTACCCGATTGAGCGGTTTTGGCGCGATGCACGTGTGGAACGCATTTGGGATGGAACCTCTGAAATTCAGCGCCACATCATTAGCCGGGATCTATTGCGCACTCTGGGCGCATGATTTCGCACTGCGTGCGAGGATATTATGAAAAGAAGAAACACCATCCTCAATAAAATCACCCCTTGGCACGAAAACATGCACAAGGGGATTCTCCTTTTACGGTCATCGGCGTCCCCGCCTGTACCGCAAGTACAACCCTACGGATCAATTATTAACAAACTATTTCTTCTTTTGATAAATATCCTCGCCGAAGGCACTGCTCCGTTTCAATCCTTGCCAGGGAGGGCGTAATGCGCGATTTATCTCGTCTTTTTTCACCCAAAACAATAGCCATTGTTGGTGGTGGGGCTTGGGGGCGCAATGTCATTGAGGAATGCCGCAAGATCGGCTTTTCAGGTGATATCTGGCCCGTGCATCCCAAAGCGGACAAGATCTGTGGGCTAGATGTCACGCGATCTGTGGGTGAGCTACCTTCCGCGCCTGATGCTGTGTTCATCGGTGTGAACCGTTCCGCGACGATTGAGGTCGTGCGTGATCTGGCCCGCATGGGAGCGGGGGGTGCAGTTTGTTTTGCTTCTGGTTTCCTCGAGGCTCAAAATGAAACTGAGGATGGCGCGGAGCTTCAGCAGAAGCTTGTTGCCGCAGCAGGCGATATGCCGATTGTGGGGCCAAATTGCT
>CBFHNR010000105.1:0-1685 GCA_965657215.1 uncultured Paracoccaceae bacterium | reverse complement strand
ATTGCCACCTTGTAGGGCTTCCATAATCTTAACTGGCGTAATTGGCAGGCTATAGAACCGCTTGCCCGTCGCAGCCGCCACAGCGCTGGCTATTGCCGGCAAAGGCGGGGCGATGCCCGTTTCCCCGACACCACGTACGCCATAGGGATGGCCCGGGTTGGGCACCTCGACAATAACCGTATCAATCATTGGCAAGTCAGAGGCGACAGGAACGCGGTAATCCAAAAAGACTGGGTTTTGCAGACGGCCCATGTCATCATAGACATATTCCTCATTCAAAGCCCAACCGATTCCTTGGACTGCGCCACCTTGATATTGTCCTTCTACGTAGGCTGGGTGGATCGCACGCCCTGCATCTTGGACAACAACATAACGGAGGATTTTGGTGTATCCTGTCTCAGGGTCCACCTCTACGTCTACGACATGTGTGCCAAAGCTTGCTCCGACGCCTTCTGGCACTGTTTCACAGTGACCCGCGATTGGTCCGCCTGTGCTGCTCATTTTGCCGGCGATCTCAGCGATGCTTTTGGGAGGGAATTTACCCGCATTCGGACCAGCAGGCTGCGCAGCGCCATCAACCCAATCGACAGCCTCGGGATCAATGTCCCATTCTTCGGCCACGCGGTTGCACATCTCTTTGATGATCGCTTGGACCGCTTCAACAGTTGCCTTGCCGCTGGCAAAGGTTGCGCGGCTTCCGTGCGTTGGCTCGTTCACACCCAAAGCGCCCGTTTCAACAATATTCACCCGAACGCTTTCGTAAGGGATGCCAATCGTTTCAGCCGCCATCAAAGCGATGGAGGCGCGGCTTCCGCCAATATCGGGGGTTCCAACGGAGACTTGTAATGTACCGTCCTCAGACAATGCCGCAGAAACAGATGTGTCCCCGCCGTGGTTAAACCAATACCCTGTTGCAATACCTCGCCCTTGGTTCGGACCAAGTGTATGTTGCAAATTTGGATGCGCTTTCGCCGCCTCTAATGTTTCGACCAAACCGATGCTGCCAAATTTTGGACCGTAGCTTGATTTTGATCCTTCAACAGAGGCATTTTTCAAACGGACCTCAATTGGGTCAAGGCCAAGTTCAGCGGACATTTCATCAACAAGGCTTTCAACTGCAAAGGCCCCCATTGGCGCACCAGGTGCGCGGTAGGCCGCACATTTAGGACGGTTGGCGATGACATCATAGCCTTCGTGTTGAAGGGCTGGGATCTGATAGCTGGCAAAGCCACAGTAGAGAGCGAAATCAACAGGCGATCCAGGGAAGGCACCACCTTGCATACGGAACGTCGCCTTACCTGCAGTGATCATCCCATCCTTGGTCATCCCTAGCTTCACATCCATTGAGGCAGAAGCTGTTGGACCTGTAGCCCGCAATACTTCGGACCGGCTCATGACGATTTTGACAGGACGCCCCCCTGCTTTGCGGCTGAGCGCCAAGGACAAGGGCTCCATAAAGATAGTCGTCTTGCCACCAAAGCCGCCGCCAATCTCCGAAGGCGTTACGCGCAGCTGCGCCCCTTCAAGGCCAAGCACCGCTGCACACATTTGACGGATGTACCAGTGACCTTGGGTACAGACCCACATTTCGCCTTTGCCATCTTCGCCTAACTGCCCGAGACAGGCATGAGGTTCGATATAGCCTTGGTGCGCGGCTTCTGTTTTATAAGTGCGCTCAAGGACGA
>CBFHNR010000104.1:0-1694 GCA_965657215.1 uncultured Paracoccaceae bacterium | reverse complement strand
TTGAGTTCGCTTTATACACAAATGTTTTCGGGGTTTGTGATTTTGTTGGTCTACTATGTCGCCTTCACAAATTTTGTCATTTACGATCCCGTTAATACAATGGCGATGGTCCTTCTTGCTTGGCTTTCGGGATGTGCAATTGGGTTGGTTGTTTTGGCAGCAAAGCCTTGGGCGCCTGGTCCAGTAAGTATTATTTCGATGATTTATCAACGTGCGAATATGATCGCATCGGGCAAGATGTTTCTTGCCAATAACATGCCAAGTGATCGCTTAGCCTTGTTTGATTGGAACCCATTATTTCATGTGATTGATCAGGCCCGCGGATTTGCGTTTGTGAACTACGCTCCGCGTAATTCGGATCCATATTATGCGGCCAAAGTGGCCGTTGCCTTTTTGATGATCGGTCTTGTTGGAGAGTATTATACGCGCAAGCGCGCATCATCCAGCTGGACTGCTCGAGGTTAATCCTGTTCGGCGACGCTGGTGAACGAAGACGTGCTTTTGGGTGGGTTTGATTTTTGAGTGGGTTCAGCCGGTTTAGCTGGTGCAACTTCGACAGGTTCGGGTTGACTGGCAGGTTCTAAATTGGGAGCCTCAGCCTCAGCCTCAGCCTCAGCCTCAGCCTCAGCCTCAGCCTCAGCCTCAACGGCTTCTATGGTCTCGACGATGACGCCAGTCAGTGTAGTGTCTTCAATCTCGTCACTAACAATAGCCTCTTGGGGATCTGGGTAGAGATGTGCCAAAGCAGGAGGAGCGACTGTGTGCGCTATTTCCGGGTCCAATTCGGGCAATGCTAGTGCATCAATGCCTAAGGGGCCGCCTTCAAGGGATGTAAGGAAGGCGATAATGCTTGCCGTGTCCTGTGGTCTGAGCACGGTGCCGAGCTGTGCTTTTGCCATGATGTTCACAGCTTCCTCTAGTGTATCTACGCGGCCTGAATGGAAATAGGGTGCTGTCACAGTCACATTGCGAAGCGGAGCAACACGAAATGAATATTTATCCTCTTCGAGGTTTGTCACAGCATAAACGCCCGTGTCCTCGGGGGGAAACTTAGCTGGATCAACCGCATGGACCATGCCCAAGCGTTCGAAAAACCCGCCGCCAACATTGGTTCCGTTGTGACAGACAATGCAGCCTGTATCGATAAAGGTGAATACGCCGAACAATTCGTCAGGAGTCAAAGCACCCTCGTCACCGTTCAAAAAGTCATCAAACTTTGTTGGCGTCACGAGGGTTTCTTCGAAAGTGGCGATTGCTGTCGCCATGTTATCAAAGGTCAATGCGTCCCCTTGATTGGGGAAGGCCGCGTTAAACTGGTCTCGGTACCAAGGAATAGCGTTCAATGTCTTGATCACATTTTCAGGCGTGTTTGCCATTTCCACGGGTGCAATCACCGGTCCTTTGGCTTGCTCTGCGAGAGTGTCCGCGCGCCCGTCCCAAAATTGGGCGATGTTGAAGACGGCGTTCAATACGGTTGGCGCATTCCGTTCACCCGTTAGGCCCTGATGTCCAACAGAGACTTCAAGCCCATCATCCCCACCATTATTAATATCATGACAACTCGCGCAGGAGACGTCCCAATCTGCAGATAAACGAGGATCGAAATAGAGCGTTTTGCCCAGTTCAATTTGCGCTTTGGTCGTTGCATCATTTGGGTTAGACACGGCGGTCTCTGGCAAGGGATCAAAGTATTC
>CBFHNR010000103.1:0-1708 GCA_965657215.1 uncultured Paracoccaceae bacterium | reverse complement strand
GCCCCGTTATAGATTTCAAGATCACCGCCATTTATGTTTACTAAGACGGTATCGTTTCGATCCCCTGAATGAGTGGGCCAATCATGTGGGCTTATAAGGCCGAGATTTTGACCAAAACCGACATCTATTTCGAACATGAGATCGCGTTGCGGATCCTGAACGTAAAGAATGCTTCCATCCCGAGCAAATTGCATCTCTAAATTACGATGCTGCGCTCCAATATCCACCTGAGTTATGTTGATCGCCACCTGTTCAAAATCTCCACAAACACCGCTTGTGAAACTGTGCAATGGCGAGCTCAATCGCGACTTACCAAACTGAGGCAGGACTATGGCATTCCATTAAGATTTTCGTGATGTCACTGTTGGGCTTTCGACGCAGTCCCTAATCAAAAGAATTTCTACAGTTGACGATAGCCCCCTATTTCAACAAGAAGGATGCTAAAACGCATAGCTAGGTAGAATGATATGAAAATTGCAATGATTGGCACGGGCTACGTTGGATTGGTGTCCGGTGTTTGTTTCTAAGATTTTGGTCATGATGTTGTCTGTGTTGATAAAGATGCCTCGAAAATTGAGCGCCTCAATGCAGGTGAAGTTCCAATTTACGAACCCGGCTTAGATGCATTAATGGCCAAGAATGTTAATGCGGGCCGGCTTTCCTTTACCTTAGATCTTGCTAGCGCAATCGAAGGTGCGGATGCCGTGTTTATTGCGGTTGGAACACCAACACGGCGCGGCGATGGGCATGCAGACCTCAGCTATGTGATGGCCGCCGCAAAAGAGATTGCAGAAATCGCAAAAGACTACATTGTTGTCGTCACAAAATCGACTGTTCCCGTCGGAACCAACCGTCAGGTCAAACAAACCATTCGCAAAGCGAACCCAAGCCTCGAATTTGATGTAGCCTCAAACCCCGAGTTTTTGCGCGAAGGCGCTGCGATTGATGACTTTATGAAGCCAGATCGTGTTGTAGTTGGTGTGCAAACCGAGCGTGCGGCAGAGGTCATGCAAGACATCTACCGCCCCTCTATCTACGAGACTTCCCAATCGTTACAACCGATTTGGAAAGCGCTGAGATGATTAAATACGCCGCAAACGCGTTCTTGGCGACCAAGATTACATTCATCAACGAAATCGCAACTCTGTGCGAACGTGTCGGGGCGGATATCAAACAAGTTTCAAATGGAATGGGCATGGATAACCGTATCGGGAACAAGTTCCTTCATGCTGGCCCCGGCTATGGTGGCAGCTGTTTCCCAAAGGACACCCAAGCCCTTGCGCGCATTGGACAAGAACAGGCTGTCCCAATGCAGATTACGGAAACAGTGATCAAAGTAAATGATGAAATAAAACGACGCATGATAGATAAAATCATGGACCTTTGCGAAGGCACCGTAAACGGAAAAACCGTTGCTATCTTGGGTGTGACGTTCAAGCCGAACACAGATGATATGCGCGATGCACCAAGCCTTACAATCATTCCAGCCCTCGTCGGAGGCGGGGCTAAAGTGCGCGTCTGTGATCCACAAGGGCACCACGAAGGTGAAGCCCTACTTCCCGGCGTGAACTGGGTAGAGGATCCCTATAAAACGGCCCAGAACGCTGATATCGTTGTCTTTTTAACCGAGTGGAATGAATTCCGCGCGCTTAATTTGAAGAAACTGGCGAATAAAATGAATACGCCTCAAATGGCAGACTTAAGAAAC
>CBFHNR010000102.1:0-1712 GCA_965657215.1 uncultured Paracoccaceae bacterium | reverse complement strand
GCCCAAAGATTGCGCTTTGGTCAATGTTGCTTTGGCGGTGGCGACGCCTTCGACTGTGATCGATGTGTCAAAGACCTCTCCGCGACCAAGGGCCAAGCCATATCTAAAATTCCGTGATCCTTCGGACATGCATGTCAGGCTCAGATCCCCAAATCCTGATAACCCTGATAAAGTTGTTTCGGCCCCACCCAAAGCAATTGCCATACGTTGCATTTCTGCAAATCCACGGGTCATTAGAGCGGCGCGCGCGCTATCGCCAAGCCCCGCGCCTATGGTTGCACCACAGGCGATTGCGATCACGTTTTTGATGGCTCCGCCGAGTTCCGCACCAACGGTATCCCCACTGGTATAAAGTCGAAGCGTGGGCGTGCTGATTTCAGCTTGTAAATAGGTCTGTGTCTCAGTCTGTGCGCAGGCGAGAACGAGCGCGGTTGGCAGGCCGTCTGCAATATCATGAGCAAAGCTTGGGCCCGTCAACAGGGCCACTTTGTCTGAATACCTAGACAGGATTTCGCAAGGGCCAAGACCCGTATTCAGCTCAACCCCCTTACAGCAAGCGACGAGCGTTTTGCCGTGAAAATCGGTCGCAAAACGATCACAGACGGATCGCAACTGTTGCATTGGGACGGCGATCAAGAGGACTTCATTCGATGTTGCCTCTGTGATATTCGAGGTGACTTTGACGGCGTCAGGCAATTTATGATTGGCTAGGCGATCCTTGTTTTCGCGTGCGTCTTGCATCGCCTCGGCTGAGGCGTGGGATCGGGTCCAGAGTGTAACGGGCTTGCCCCCTTTGGCGATTGCAATGGCCAAAGCTGTGCCAAACGCACCTGATCCAATGACCGAAAGTGTCATGCCTTGGCTCCCTTTTTACCGCTGCCCAACAGCGCTGGGCGGGATGTGTCCAGTGGCCATCTTGGCCGTGCCGAGAGTGTCATGTCATGACGCACACCACAGGTGTAGAGCTCATAGGCGGCATTTGCGATCATTGCGGCGTTATCTGTGCATAGGGCAAGCGGAGGGGCCGTGAAACGAACGCCCAAGCTCATTGCGATTTCTTGTAATCGTGAGCGAATAAATGTGTTGGCGGCGACCCCTCCGGCGACTGCGATGACTGGTTCCTTGGGATCTAAATCGAGGTAGTCCAATAATGCGCGACGCGATTTATCAGCAAGCACATCTGCAATCGCTGTTTGAAACCCAGCGGAGACATCTTTGATGTCTTGTTGGAACAATCCGCCTTGTTCAGCGACTAAAGCGTCTCGTGTCCGCAAGAGGGCCGTTTTTAAGCCAGAAAACGACATGTCGCATCCCTCGCGATTCAAAAGAGGGCGTGGAAACTTGAACCGTTTGGGATCACCCTCTTGTGCCGCCTGTTCAATGGATGGTCCACCCGGCTGAGGCAACCCAAGTAGGCGCGCAGTTTTGTCAAAAGCTTCACCCGGCGCATCATCTATTGTTCCGCCAATGCGGTGATATGTTTGCGCATCCTTAACGATCAAAAATTGGCAATGCCCGCCTGAAACAAGCAACATAAGGTAAGGGAATACCAAGCGATCCGTTAATCGAGGGGTCAAAGCGTGGCCCGCTAAATGATTAACACCAATCAGCGGCTTGCCTGTTCCAGCAGCTAACCCTTTGGCGCACATCACACCTGATAGAACGCCACCAATAAGACCTGGCCCTGCTGTAACACCGATCACATCAATCTC
>CBFHNR010000101.1:0-1718 GCA_965657215.1 uncultured Paracoccaceae bacterium | reverse complement strand
GTTGATGATGTCGCCCAAGCCGCTGTTGCGGGGATTATGGGTCAAGCGGATGCAGGTATCTACGAATTAGGTGGACCCGAAGTTGGCACATTCAAACATTTTGTGAATAAAATGCTGACCGTTATCCAGCGTCGCAAATTGGTTTTGCCGCTTCCGTTTTTTGTTGGACGCCTTATGGGGTTCAGCTTTGATTTGTTGCAAACAGTGTCGTTGGGTTTGTTCACGAATTCTGTGATTACACGGGACCAAGTGCGCAACCTAGTCAGGGATAATGTGGTGTCTCAGGATGCCAAGACATTTGCGGATCTTGGGATTGCGCCCGTGTCTATTAATGCGGTTTTGCCAGATTATTTGTGGTGTTTCCGTCCGTCGGGACAGTACGCAGCAATCAAAGCTTCTGCTAAAAACTTGCGTAGCTAGACCCCAAAAGGACAAAACGAATGCAGTTCGGAATTGTCCTTTTATGTTTCGCTTACATCCTAAGCCAATTTTTCCGTAGCTTTCTGGCGGTTCTTGCGCCGTCATTAGCCGCGGATATTGGCATGTCCGTTGATGACCTCGCGCTGGCATCGGGGCTCTGGTTCCTTGCCTTCTCGGTGATGCAAATCCCTGTCGGTGAGGCCTTGGATCGTATCGGACCCAAGGTCACAGCAGTGACCCTATTTTTCATAGGCGCAGGTGGTGGCGCGCTCTTGTTTGGGATGGCGACAGAGCCGTGGCATGTCATCCTTTCGATGACCTTAATCGGGATTGGGTGTTCGCCAGTTTTGATGGCGTCCTATTTCATTTTTTCCCGAGAGTTCCCCCCTGCGGTCTTTGCAACATTAGCATCGATCATGATTGGCGTTGGATCACTTGGAAACTTGGCGGGATCAAGCCCACTCTCCATGCTTGTTCAAGCTGTGGGATGGCGCGCCTCTATGTTGGGGCTTGCTGGGGCTGTGGTCCTTATTTCAATCGGTTTGCTCTGGGTGAGAAACCCCGCAAAGATTGAAACACAGGAGACGGGGTCGTTTCTTGATCTGCTGAAATTGCGCCAACTTTGGCCAATCATCCCGCTTTTGTTTGTGAATTACGCCCCCGCCGCAGGTCTACGTGGTCTCTGGGTCGGCCCGTATTTGGTGGATAGTTTTAACGCAGACACGGCAATGGTGGGTCAAGCGACATTTGTGATGAGCCTTGCGATGATTGTGGGAACCTTTGCCTATGGTCCGATGGATCGTCTGTTTGGAACTCGAAAATGGGTGATTATTGGCGGCAATGGGTTGGGATTGGTTTGCTTGATCGCTCTTTGTTTGGTTGCAAACCCGTCTTATTGGGTGGCTGTGGCCCTCTTTTCCGCAGTGGCCTTCTTTGGGATGTCTTATCCGTTGATGGTGGCTCATGGTAAATCCTTTGCCCCTGTGCATCTGTCTGGACGTGCGGTGACGTTAATGAATTTATTTGCAATTGGCGGTGTCGGGATCATGCAAGTGGTAACAGGATATATCCATCAAACGGCCCTACAATCGGGCCTCGTTGGTGCGAATCTATATACGCCGCTCTTTGTGTTTTACGCGGTGCTGATTGCGATCGGCTTGGCAATTTACCTGAAATCCCAAGACAATTTGAACTAAACTCCAGATTGCTCTTTCGATGTGAAGTTCTAATTCCTATGTTGAGATCAATTGATTTTGTAAGGGTTTAATCATGAAAATCACAGTGAACGACATAGTACA
>CBFHNR010000100.1:0-1746 GCA_965657215.1 uncultured Paracoccaceae bacterium | reverse complement strand
CCGATGTGGTCAGGGCTATTAAAGCCTAAAGGTCCTCAGATCAGTGACCGCCTGTCGCTAGAAGAGTTTCTGACATCTGCGTTGGACGATGGCTGTATACGATTTCCTGATCTAGTGCTGCCCAGCACGATCTATCTTGTAGCCCACTTCACTCGGGCAGATGTGCCAGGCTTTGCTGATTTCAAAGACGAAGCAACCCGATCAACTTTAAATCTGGATAACATACGTAATCTGTTCATGAACGTAGCCAACGATATCAAGCTTGAGCTTGTAGACCCAAAAGACGGCGACAACATCCAGCTAAGCGTTAAGATCCGAGACACGATGACCCTTGCCCCTGCTGGCGCAAAAAGCCTTGCAGCGATTGGCGACATCCTTGGCTTCGAGAAGATCGAGCTTGGCTCAACACCGCAGGAAGAGCTGTCAATTAAGCAAAACATGAAGTCACTTATGGAGCGTGACTGGGTTAACTTTCAAAAATACGCCATCCGAGATGCCGAGATCTGCACCCAATACACCCGCAAAATGATCCGTCTATATCAGGAGCGAACGGGCAAGTTCCGGATGCCTGTCACGCTGACCTCGATTGGTGTCGACCTGATCCGCCAGTTCTGGAAGGACCAAGGCGTTAACCCGCTTGAGATTGTCGGTAAGGAAGAGATCAAAGAGAAATACTGGAGCAAACGTTTCGGACGATACCAAACCAAGAAAAAAGTCGTTTATCGCAAGAAAATTCATTGGTCACTCGACTTCTTCACGGAGTGCTACCACGGTGGACGCAATGAGCAATTCTGGTTCGGACCTGCCTTTGATAGCGTTTGGTATGACTATGACCTTTCCAGCGCCTACCCATCGGCGATGGCATTGATCGGTCGCCCAGATTGGGACAAATGCCGTCCAATTCGTGACACCGAGGAATTGTTGAACTTCCGGTCAGCCGAGTTGGCGTTTGCCAATGTCGATTTTGAGTTCCCGGATGATATTGCCTATCCGGTGCTACCGGTCAGAACCGAGAACGGGCTGATTTTTCCCCGTAAGGGTAACAGCACGACCCACATTAGCGAGATCTTGTTGGCACATCGCCTGGGCGCAAAGATCACGTTGATTGAGGGGCGTTTTATCCCGTCTGGGCGACATGGAAACTTCAAAGAAGGTATCGATCGTCCAATACGCCCTTTTGATGGGTTTACCCGATACTGTATTGAGCAGCGTAAGAGATTCCCAAAAAAGACGTTGAATAACCTGTTCTGGAAAGAGCTGGTTAACTCAACCTATGGGAAGACGGCGCAGGGTCTCCGGGAACGGCGAATTTATGACCTACGAGATCAGGATACCAAGCCTCTTGCGGAAAGCCCGATCACCAATCCAGTCTATGCGGCTTTCATAACGGCATTTTGCCGAGGCGTGCTAGGCGAGATCATGAATGCCCTCCCTCGTGATGTTGCCATTTTTAACGTGACGACGGATGGCTTCTTGACGACGGCGACTGCCGAGCAAATGGCGACAGCATCACAGGGGACATTAGCAAAGTTTTATCGATCATCACGGCGTCTTCTCACAGATGTTCCCGCTGGAGAAGAAGACGTTTACGAAATCAAGCACATCATCAGAAAGCCGCTTGGCTGGCGTACACGGGCTCAAGCCACTCTTGTTAAAAGCGAAATGTCGGACTGGCAAGACACTGGCATGACGCCCAAACAAGACGAGCGATATGTGCTTGCTAAGGGCGGTATCAAACTGCCTGAT
>CBFHNR010000099.1:0-1769 GCA_965657215.1 uncultured Paracoccaceae bacterium | reverse complement strand
CAGACCCACCATAGATTGTGACCAATTTTGACATGAAACTTCTCCGGCTACAGAATCCAGTATTCCTTACAACTTCGTCACCTAAGTGACAAGGAAATACGGCCTATGCTCAAAAGCGATACGCAAGTCCCAGAATTGCCGTCAGCGTGGTTTTTTCTGAAACGATGGGGCTGTCTGTTACGTTGTCTGGCAGGAACGTCGCCGAGACATTCACAAAGGCGTTCACGCGATCCGTCAGATCGAAAAAGGTATTCACTGAAACATAAGGCACAACAGTCGAACCTGGATCATAGGCCGCGCGTGTTGATGTTACCTCGTCTGCGTAGACGCCATAGACATATTTTGACCGCTTGGCATCTCGCCACTTTGCGCCTGCGCTGAAGATCACGGGCTGTCCTGCGATCGGGATGAATTGGCTAAACGATAGTGTCGCAACCTGTCCGCCGTTTTCATTTGTGATCTCAGAGCCATATTTGATCCGAACAGTCGAACCACGCGCCACTGTAAAGGACGCACCAAGAGTTGCATCGACGCTAAACGACCGCTCCATCCCCGACAAAGCTGATGATTTTGCCTCGTCAAACGGCCTCAAGTTTGGCGTTATTCCTGCTGAAAGGGCCAGAGCACCGCGCTCCAAAAATGTGTAATTCACCCCATCTGGCAACCCAATTTTGAGGTTCCCCATCTCATAGGACAGTGACGGTACAATCCGCTGCGTTGTTGAGAGCCCTGCGTAAGCAGATTGCCCACCAATCATTGCCGCACCGAGGGAAAATCCCAATCTAGATTGTGCGGATAACGATGTCCCACCGAGCGAAATTGTAAGCGCGAGTAAGGTGTAAATTAAATGACGCATCGGTAATCCCTTGTTTGACTGTATGATCAACAGATAATGCTGTGCCAAATTAGTCAATCTTAGGAAGATATTATTCCGGGATGAGGGCAGATAAATCAGGGGAAATGCGAATAGTATCGCTCAATGCGCTCAAACCCCACTCAAGACCAATGAAACCGGCCGGACCCGACGTCGCCATAGACAGCGCGTGTTCCAGACTAACATCCGCTTGAGTGGTCATAACGCGAAGCGCCGTTGTCAAATCCAGATCAGCCCCCGCAAGCGTTCCATCCGCCAATGTTAGGCGTCCATCACGACGCTCAATCCGTCGCCCACCCAGCGCGAACTCGGAATGATGACTGCCGGCAACGGCCATTGCATCGCTTACCAAAAATATCGACCCAGTTCCGGGTTGTTTAGCGGCCATTGCGACTTTGATGGTTTCTGGATGCACATGAATTGCGTCAGCAATCAAACCCGCGGAAATATTCTGAGATCGAAGCGCCGCCCCAACCAAACCAGGTTCGCGGTTTCCTAATTGGCTCATCGCATTAAACAAATGTGTCACACAGGTGGCCCCAGCATTAAAATACTCAAGGCAGGTCTCAAAACCTGCATCCGTGTGGCCAAGCGACAGCAAAACACCCGCTTGAGACAGAGTTCTCACTTGATCGAGCGATACATTTTCCGGCGCAATCGTCATTTTTAGAATAGATATGTTCCGCTTTGCCGCCAATAAGATATCGACGTCTTGTTGATCCATAGGGCGGATCAACGCAGCATCATGGGCACCTTTGCGAACAACTGATAAATGCGGTCCTTCTAGATGAAGTCCTGCAATTTCGGCCAAGCCAGCTGCCTGTGCATCAATCACCGCTTGGATCGCAGATTGCGTTGCGGCCCGTGTATCCGTAATGAGGGTCGGCAATATCCG
>CBFHNR010000098.1:0-1826 GCA_965657215.1 uncultured Paracoccaceae bacterium | reverse complement strand
CTCCGTGTGATCACATGTCGCGCCACTATTAGTATTTGAAGAGGTTTCACTTGATACAGTTCTGTAACCTAAACGTCTTAAAAACGATTCAATAGTCTCCTACCACAACGACATCGTGAAGGTAACGCGTTGTGACATATTGGAGGAATACATGATTTTTACACGTCGTTCAGCATTAAAAGTATCGGCAGCCGCACTTGCAGCACCGATGGTATTGCGCGCATCAGATGCCTTGGCATCTTCCGGTTCTGTTAAGGTTCTTGCATGGCAAGACTACGTTCAGCCAAATATCGCTGAAAAGTTCGAAAAAGACACAGGCATTGCGCTTGAGCTCACCACATTTGGATCAAACGACGAAGCGGAATCAACAATCCGCGCCAATGGCGGAAAAGGGTTCGACATCGTTTTCCCGTCCATCACAAATGCTGCTGGCTATTTGGATGACAATGGCGACAGCTACTTCGCAGAAATTCCTGCGGCTGTGAACGTTGATAATGTTATCCCATCTTTCTTGCGCGATTCTGCCGCTCTTGGTGGTGTGCATGCGGGTCAACAAATCTTGTTGCCATTTGACTGGGGCACAGAAGGTTTGACATTGAACCGTGCTAAATTGCCAATCGCAGATGCAGATTTGTCATTTGGCGATTTGTGGCGCCCAGAAGCAGCAGGCGCTGCTGCGTTCCGTCAGAAATCTGTCATCATGGGGACAGGTCTTTACCTAGATGCCACTGGCGAAGTTCCATCAAACCGCATGATGGACGTTTACAAATCAGAAGATGACGCGCGCCGTGTTTGGAGCGAAGTTGCAAAATGGATCATTGAGCGCAAAGACAACTTTGGCGCATTCTGGAACAACGCAACAGAAGCAACAGCTGCCTTTAAAGAGGCAGGATGCGTAATCGGTCAAACATGGGACACAACAGGATTGTTGTTGAACCGTGAAAACCCTGAGTTCGTCTACCGTGCTCCAAAAGAAGGCATCATCACATGGCTTGATAGCTTTGGTATGCTCAAGCAAGCGCAGAACCAAGAACAAGCGATTGCCTTCATGAACTTCATGCTTCAGCCAGAAATTGGCGGCATGTTTGCAAACAACACCGGTTATAACTCGGCTGTTGTAGGTGCTGCAGAATTCGCGTCTGCTGAATTCAAAGCACAGTTCAACGAAGTTTACACAACGGATGTGTTGAACAACATGTGGTGGTGGCAGGCGGATACGCCATTCTTTGCCCCAGTCCGCAATGAATTTGTAGAAATTATTACAAACGCGTAACTGCGCGTTAACTTTCTGGCGGCCCTATCTTGGGGCCGTCAATTTTTTTGAGGACGGGGAAACTATGCGCGGGCAAGACGTCATACTAGATCGTGTTTCCATAACTTATCCAAATGGTTTTACGGCCGTACAACAAACCGATCTGCACATCAAAGCGGGAGAGTTCTTCTCAATCTTAGGTCCGTCTGGATGTGGGAAAACCACGCTATTACGCGCGATTTCTGGCTTTGTTGATCCCACCCAAGGCGCCATACAAATTGGCGACCAAGATGTGGTTGGCATCGGTCCCAAAGAACGCCCGACGGCATTGATTTTTCAAAACTTGGCCCTGTTTCCCTTGATGAAAGTTTGGGAAAACGTAGCCTTCGGACTTGAGGCGCGCGGCGTCTCTAAACGTGATCGCAAGATCAAAGCAAAAGAGCTATTGGATCTGGTCGCTTTGGGTGATCAGGGCGACAAACTGCCATCGGAACTTTCAGGCGGTCAGCGCCAGCGTGTGGCCATTGCCCGCGCCTTGGCGGTTGAGCCCGCGGTGTTATTGCTCGATGAACCC
>CBFHNR010000097.1:0-1897 GCA_965657215.1 uncultured Paracoccaceae bacterium | reverse complement strand
ACCACTCATCTGGACGCAAAAAATCAACCACGTTCATGTGCGGGTTCCTTTGCGAGCAGGCGCGCCAAATCTAGCGCTCCGTCAAGAGGTGTTCCAAGCGGATCAATCACCGCTGTCTGCATATCGATTGGTAAATAATCCTTATAGTGTGGACCAATTCCACCAGTTAGGCAGATCGCTTGTCCATGGCTCCAGCCGAGCTTGGGCAGGCTACGCACGATTTCTTGAGCCCCCAATTTCATGATGTTTTGCGCCAAGGGATCACCATCGGCGGCAAATGATGTCACGCCTTTGGCTATTTGACCAAATTCAGAGGGCCGCGCCACATTCGCAAAGCGCACGATCCCAGCGGCATCCTCGTATGTATCAAATAAATACTGAGAAAACTCCGTCTTGGGTTGGCGTCCATCAGTCGTTTCTACGGCACACCTCAACGCTTGGCGACCAATCCATTGCGCGGAGGCCTCATCACCCAAGACATACCCCCAACCGCCAGCAAACGTCATGCGATCTTTGACCTGCGACGCATAGAAAGAGCCCGTTCCACAATGCGCAATAACACCGTCTCGTGCACCCAAAGCACCACGAAGTGCGGCGGGGCGGTCATCGGATATCTTTGCATTTAGAAACGGCAAAGCATTTCGCAGACGCTGTTCCATTTCGGGACCAGTCACACCGGCCAATCCAATAAATGCGGGCAAGGCGAACAGGTCATCTACGGACCGTCCAGCCTTGAGAGACAACGGCGTCAAACCGTGACGGATAACGGCGACTGATCCATCAAAGTCCGTCGACACATTGGCGGAACCAACCTCGACGATATGATCAACACCATTAGAAGACGCAGCCAATCGGCACCGCGTCCCGCCGCCGTCTATCGCTAGTACCATCATGTTTTCTGAATCACACATAAAATACCATTACAATACCTATAGATAATTTTAAAGACCTTTTTTGCACTAATACGCTCTTTTTTGGTGCAAAATTATCATTTCAAAATTGCAAATAGACAAAAGGTATTATTTTAGTTAATTCGGAGGAATCAGATGACAGCGCAACGCAAGGAGGCATTACACCCCAACGCAAAAGAACTAGACACTCAGTCTTTGCGTGACATCGCGGCCCTTCTTTCAAAATCCCAAACAGAAGCCGCAGCGACTACTATGAATTGCCTCAATGCCATTGCAAGCGGTGCCTCAGCCATCGCCATTACACTCAAGTATGGTCAAACCCTGCATTACATCGCTGCAGGGTCGTCTGGATTGATGGCCGCTGCTGATGCCATGGAGCTAGGTGGAACCTTCTCAATACCTGCGCATCAAATCAAAATCCACATGGCAGGTGGGTTGCCGACTGGTGTCGTTATGCCAGCGATGGAGCTCTATAACAACCCAACCAATCAATTCGTGGCGGGCTTCTTAGGATCGCCTGCAATGAATTTCATTCCTGCGTCCTTGATGACGGATGGCGACACGCGCACGATGGGTGTTCGACCAGAAGACCTCTCGGTGCAATCCGGTGGGCCTCTTTCGGTCACAGTCAGCTATGTGAAAAAGCTGGGCGGGGATACCAACGTCATCGCGCATATCGGAGCGCATCAGATCACAGCACGTCTGTTTGGTCAGCATTCAATCATGGATGGTCAAACTCTGACCCTTGGCTTTGATGCAAAGTCAGCTTTGTACTTTGATGACACTGGGGCACGTCTGCGCGGCTAGGTCTGCTCAACTGGAACCATGGTGCCTTGCAAAACGGCGATCAATTTTCGTGTGTCACCTCGAACCGCAAAGACATCAGCGGCGACAACCGTTAAACGACGCCCATGTTTGATCACGCGACCAACGGCAATTAAACTGTCGCCCAAAGCTGGCGACAGTAAATTGATCTTCATCTCAGC
>CBFHNR010000096.1:0-1934 GCA_965657215.1 uncultured Paracoccaceae bacterium | reverse complement strand
TGGATCCGAGGTCAAATCCCTGCGCACAAATTCGGCGAATATCGCAGAAAGCTATGCCGCGGTTGAAAACGGCGAATTGTGGTTGGTCAATTCATACATCGCCCCCTATGAACAAGCCAAGACATGGGGCCACGAAGAGCGCCGTCGACGCAAGTTGCTTGTCAGCAAAAAAGAAATGGCGCGCCTGTGGAATGAAACCCAACGCAAAGGCATGACGCTTGTTCCGATTGTTATGTATTTCAATCACAAAGGCATCGTGAAATTCAAAATCGGTATCGCCAAAGGCAAAAAGAACCACGACAAACGCGCAACAGAAGCCAAACGCGATTGGGGCCGCCAAAAACAGAGGCTTTTGCGTCACAGCGAGTGACAAATTCCTGAGTGGTGAAAAGCTAACGTCAAATTCCCCTAACTATTGGATAGGTTTTCTGACTTACTGTGCTCAACCCAAAAAATGGGTTTGTTTCTGAGTAAGAGAGGGATGCAACATGGAACTTCTAATTGGACTTTTGTCTGGCGCAGCAGGCGGTAACGCAGCTGGTAAACTTCTAAGCAACTTGAACCAAGGTACATTGATCAACTCGATCTCTGGTATCGTTGGCGGCGGTCTAGGCGGCACAATCTTGTCCGCAATCGGCGCACCTGACATGGCCGGTATGGCTGGCGAAGCAGCTGGACTAGACTTTGGCGCAATCGCGGGCCAAGTTGCAGGCGGCGGCGTCGGTGGTGGCGTTGTGTTGGCGATTGTCGGATTTATCCGCAACAAAATGGCTGGCTAAGCTGAAAAATATGGGCCTCGGGCGTCTTTCCTAGACGCTCGGGCTTGTCTACGCCCCCCCCGACGGTGTAGGCAGTGCAAAATCCTAGCCGGGGGTTCCCATGACATATGACGATCCAAAGACGCTCGTTTCGACTGATTGGCTTGCCTTGCATCTCAAGGACCCAGATTTGCGGATTCTTGATGCGTCTTGGTATTTGCCTGACGCCGGTCGCGATGCCAAAGCGGAATATGATGCCGCTCATATTCCGAACGCACGCTTCTTCGACATTGATGACGTGAGCGATAAACGCTCTGACCTTCCGCATATGGTTCCGCCTGTTGAAAAATTCATGTCGCGCATGCGTCGCCAAGGTGTTGGAGATGGCCATCAAGTTGTCATCTATGACGGCGCTGGTTTGTTTTCCGCCGCGCGTGTTTGGTGGCTTTTCAAGCTGATGGGTCAAGAAAACGTTGCTGTTCTCGATGGCGGCCTTCCTAAATGGATTGCCGAGGGCCGCGAAACAGAAGACATGCCGCCAATCATTCGGGATCGACACATGACAGTGCGCCGCCAGAACCACATGGTCAAAGACGTGACCCAAGTGTCAGCGGCATCAAAATTAGGTGATTACGAAATCATTGATGCACGCCCGCCTGCACGGTTCCGAGGGGACGCGCCTGAACCCCGTGCGGGGCTTCGCGCTGGGCATATTCCAGGGGCTAAGAACGTCTGCTTTAAAAATGTGCTCAATGACGACAACACGATGAAATCAACTGACGACTTGCGCGCAGAATTTGAAAAAGCAGGCGTTGATCTGTCAAAGCCTGCTATCACGACCTGTGGATCAGGCGTGACCGCAGCCATCCTAAGTTTAGCCCTAAGCCGATTGGGGAAATATGACCATTCACTATATGACGGAAGCTGGGCGGAATGGGGAATGTTCCCAACCGTTCCCGTCGCAACTGGAGACGCGTAAATGTTCAGCACGCTAAAAGAGCAACCCGCAGATAAAATCCTTGCTTTGATGCAAGCCTACAAGGCTGATCCGAGATCTGAGAAAATCGATCTTGGTGTCGGTGTCTACAAGGATGCCACGGGACTAACGCCAGTTATGCGTGCTGTAAAACAAGCTGAAAAACAGCTTTGGGAACAAGAGACAACAAAATCCTATGT
>CBFHNR010000095.1:0-1989 GCA_965657215.1 uncultured Paracoccaceae bacterium | reverse complement strand
TAAAGAGGCTTACAACATATTTTGCGTTATTTGCTCTCGCTCCAACAGTCGGCATCGCACAAGTGAGCGAAAGCCGTATCAGTACTTATTTCCAAGCAGGTTATTATGCATACGAAGAGCCGAATGTCATGACTAAGAAAAGTAGTATCCCACTTATTGGTCTAGGCGTAGATTACACATCAGTACATAATTATCCCATATCAGTTAATGCCTCACTAAATTTAGGCCAAACAGCATATGAAGGAACCGGAACAACCAACAAAGACCCTTTGTATATATTGAAGGGCGAAATTTCTAAACAGATCGCTATATCACCACTAAGTGTTAAGTTCGGATATGGATTAAGATATCTGTACGATGATTGGGGTATTAAAAAGACTACGACGAACCAGGACACCTATGACCGATCGTCGCTATATAGCTACTTGTTTGCGTCGTTTACTCGCAGACTTAAAGCAAATCAGTTTGTCACGTTTAAATTAAAAACGTTAATGAATGGGAAGCAGCAAATTTTTATCGATCACGTCAACGCTTATCAAAAAACGAGCATGACACAAAAAAAAGGTTTTGGCATTGATGCGGAATGGGCATTAAACGAGCAGCTTTCGCTGTTTGGTGAGTCATGGCAAATCGAGAAATCAGAGCCTGATGCCAAAGGCTATGGACTAATAGAGCCAGCGAATACAACAATCCAACTTGGATTTAGATATAGATTTTGAAATTTAGAGCTCTATAGTTTCACAAAGTATTTATTTAAAAAATAGTAGGAGGAAATATCTATGAAACGTCTTGTTATCATAATGCCATTAACAGTACTGTCGGCTTGCGGCGGTGGAGGAAGCTTATCTAGTGTTTCTACCGGGCCCCAGCAGGTCAGTTTGGCGTCGTTTACAGATGGCTTCTCTGTTGTCAGGCGTGTGGACAATAATAGCAATTTAGCATCAGCGGCCACTGTGAGCAGCGTTAGCACGGCAAGAGTTCCAACTACAGTTATTCCCGATGAGGACCCTTTTGACATTCAGGTGTCTCAGTTAGACTTTCTTTTAACAACGGCCAGTGGAGAAGTCTACGCATCAGACACCTTAGTTTTGAATGGTGACACATATGAAGTTAAGATGTTTTTAGAAGATGATTCATCGACACAACTTATTTCTGCCTTGAACACTTCGGACAATAAAAAATGGACAATCGTTTCTGGCGATGCGCCAAGCAATTTACCAATAGGTATAGCCACTTATTCGGGGCAAAATTTAATAGCTACGACCGATAACTCGGTTTCTGGTGGAGGCACGTTCACAATGTCGGTGGACTTCGATGATGACTCCGGTTCACTGATTGCGACATCGACTACCGCCAGCTCCACATTAACTGGGAATTTCACTGTTGACTCGTCTACAGGATATTTTTCAGGCGATAACTTGACGCTAAATGCGCCAGCTCTGTCTGGCGGTACATCGAATGCAATCATTTATGGCAGTTTCCACGGCAATGGCGCATCCGGAGTATCCGGACTATATTATGATGATGCGAGTGCGCCTCTCATGAACGGAGCGATTATCGGAACAAAACAATAAATGCTCAGAAGGCCACAACGGGGCATTCTGGTCTTACTCGCACTGACTAGTGGACAGCCGGTTAACGCTTGTGTGAGCAGTAATGATGAGCAGCTCCAGACATATTGTCTGATAAATGAACTGGGACAACAGCCAATTTCGAGAGAGACGGCTGTTGCCATCGATCAGAAGCTTAAGCTCCAAGGTTACAAAAATGGAATTGGCTTGGGCTTTGATAATCAACCAATTCTGACAAAATTTGGTATTGGAGCTACTGCGAGTTATGATGCGAATATAAACGGCGGAAATCCTGAAGGACCGTTAAAAATTGGCAATTTGATTTTTGAAACGGATCCAAATTTATATCAAAAATCTGGATTTCTGATAGGTGGCTATGTAAACCTAGATCACCGTCAGATTCTGTCTGAGGGAAAAT
>CBFHNR010000094.1:0-1996 GCA_965657215.1 uncultured Paracoccaceae bacterium | reverse complement strand
CACGACACCCCTGATCATAGTGTGTTTGATGGGAATGATCGTCTGGTCTCACATGGCTGCGTTCGCGTATCTGACATGCCTAAATTGGCCGCTTGGATCAATGGGGTCGATGTCAACGATATATCCGCAAAGATTGAAATAGAAGAAATGCGATACGAAGCGGCGCGTTCTGTCGACGTGTATTTTGCGTACTTCCTTGAAACGGATTTTGAAGGGTCTGTTCAATCGCATAGTGACGTTTATGGGCTAATGGGTGAATAATGAGACTGGTTACGGGTATAATTTTTGGGGTCCTTTCTTGTCAGGTTGCCTTGGCTGATACCACACAAAAGCCGATGATTTGTGATGATATTCGATTGATTGGTGAAGAAGCGGCATCGCCAAGTGATAAAATGGAATCTCTATGTGGGATTGATAATCCTGTGAAAGTCACAGAAGTTGCAGGGGTCTCTCTGAGCCAGACATTGTTTGTGGATTGCCAAGCTGCCATCGCATTGGCCGATTTAGTCGAAGAAACGATTGTTCCAGAGGCAATCGCCTCTTTTAAAGAAGCTCCAGTGACCATCGGTTTGGGCACGGGATATCAATGTCGCAAGCGTCGTGATGGGGTTGGTAAAAAAATCTCACAACATGCGCTTGGAATGGCTGTTGATATAATGAGTTTCGAATTTGCAAAGAAGGGTGTGCTAACTGTTGAGGACGGGTGGCGCGATCGTCGTAGAAAAGACTACAAATTTTTGCGCAAAATAACAGATGCAGGATGTGGGACCTTCACGACATCCTTGTCCCCTGACACCAATGCTCAACACACAGATCACATGCATTTTGATATGAAAAAGCGTAAGTCACCTTGGTGTGAATGAAGTAAATATTTTATTATTATGACAAATGTTCTAAGGGCCTTGTTTCAAAAGAAGACTTTTATTACGAGCTTAGGGTTTTATATCTAATCAAATTTTTTGAATGAGATCACATGTCTAAAATTAATAAAGCCGTCTTTCCTGTCGCTGGTTTCGGGACCCGTTTCTTGCCTGCAACAAAAGCAATGCCCAAAGAGCTCTTGCCGATTGTCGATAAACCTCTGATCCAATATGCGGCTGAAGAAGCGATTGCCGCAGGTATTGAAACCTTGATTTTTGTGACGGGCCGCAACAAGCGCGCCATTGAGGATCATTTCGATAGCAATCAAGAATTGGAAATGGCGCTGCGCGCAAAGGGTAAGCTCGATCAGGCGGATCGCGTTCGCAATATCTTGCCAAAGGGTGTTGAGTGTATTTTTGTGCGTCAACCAGAACAATTGGGATTGGGGCATGCTGTTCTTTGTGCAGAACGCGCTGTGGGTGATGAACCGTTTGCCGTATTATTAGCTGATGATTTTCTAACCTATGACGGTGCCGGCGTAACGGCAGATTTGGTTAAGAATTACGACTCCTCTGAAAAAACTCAATTGAGCGTCATGCAGGTGGATGGGCCGGATATCTCTAAATATGGCGTTGTTGATCCAAATGTGGAAACTGGTTCTGTGGCAGGATTGGTTGAAAAGCCGAATTTTGAAGAGGCGCCCTCAAATCTAGCGAGCATTGGTCGCTATGTTTTGACGCCTGACATTTTCTCGATTCTGCGCGATCAACCCGCAGGGGCAGGTGGAGAAATTCAACTCGCCGATGCGATCAACACGCAGGCGGCGCAAGGAAACGTAGAAGCGGTGACATTGTCAGGACAGCGGTTCGATTGTGGAAGCGTTTCAGGATACTTAGACGCGATTTCATTCATGGCGAATAAACTAGGTTATTAAGCAACCTAACTTGTCTTTGAGTGGATGTGCTTTAGCTGTCGGGTGAACATCCTAGGACAGCTTGATGCAAAACGATGCGACTGTGATCATTATCCTTGGGGACCAATTGTCCCCAAGCATTTCCTCTTTGAAAAATGCCGACAAATCGCGCGATGTGATTGTGATGGCCGAAGTCTCCGCTGAGGCGAGTTATGTGCCGCA
>CBFHNR010000093.1:0-2004 GCA_965657215.1 uncultured Paracoccaceae bacterium | reverse complement strand
ATTGATCAAGTTGAAAAAATCGAATTCGCGGGCACGCCCCATTGGCGTCCTGGAAATTCGATCCGCTCGCTTGAGCATCTCCCAATCAAATTGACGAAAAAAGAGGCTTAATCATGGTCAAAGTTAACGTAACCAACAACAACGGCACACAACAAAGTATTGAGGCCAAAGCTGGACTCACATTGATGGAAGCCTTGCGCGCCGCCAACGTCCAAGGCGTCGTTGCAGAATGCGGTGGATCCATGTCCTGTGCGACCTGCCACGTTGTTGTTGATGCCAATTGGTTGACAGCGACAGGTGAAACATCGGATATAGAGGACGACATGCTTGATTGCACCACAACTGAACGCGAGTTAGGCAGCCGTTTATCTTGCCAGATCAAGCTTTCAGATGAACTAGATGGATTGAAAGTGTCGATCCCAGACAATTAGTATTGATCGACACGACACGAGGGCAAGATGAAACCGGAAACAGTGCAACTCAGTGATGAGGATCTCACTTGCCCTCAAGATCGGATATCGTGCTCCGTCAAGAAAGTTGATGGCCGCGTGGCCATTGATTTGGAGACATATATCCCGAGTTTTCTCAGTACGATAAACAATGCTCTGTCGCGAGGCGCTTCACAACAATACCGAGAACAGTTCGGCGTCGGCATCGTAGAATGGCGAGTTATCTCTATGCTCGCGATCGAGCCAAACATCCCAGCCGTGCGCATTGGCGAGGTGATCTGCACAGACAAGGGACAGATTAGCCGAGCGCTCTTAAAGCTTTCCGAGCTAGAGCTCGTGGAAAGTGAAATCGTCAGCGCGGATATCAGAAAAAAAAACTGGTGGCTCACTGACGCAGGCTACGCCTTGCACGCACAAATTCTAGAACTCGCCGTTGAAAGGGAAAAACAACTGATCAACGGTTGTAATTCGGAAGATATTGAAGCCTTTCTGCGTGTCGCAAGAACTATGAAACGCAATTTGTCCAATTTTTAGAAGGCTAAAACAGGGCTTTACTAAAGGTATCTTGCACCGGGCAGACTTTGTTCTAGCGTTTTTGAAAGTACAGGTAATCGAAAATCCTTGGCGAAACCTGTCAAGTTATAAAGTAATAAAGGGTGGTTTAGCCCCCTAGACTGAACCAATTTATTTGTTCTCTGCACAGTCACGTACAATATCCAGTATTCTTGCTTTAGAAAAAAAATGTTTGATGCTTGGATTTGGCTCTTATCCTTAAAGTTGGCTGCTCAATCATTGCTTAAAGAGGTAGAAGTGATCGCCCTCACAAACATACCTGTACCCGGGTAATAATTTGTAAGACCGTTGGTACAGGTTCAGGCTGCGCCAGAAACCTGAAGCGAGCTCTCATTTGTCTGACAGCACCTTATAATCTTAGCAGGATCTGGATGGTTTCTGCCGTGGGAGTAGCGTATCTACATGTCTATCGACATGGCTGATCAATTTCGCATATATACTTTGGATGTGTCCACTTGTGGACACGGTAACGCCGTTCAGTTGGGGTTGTTAAGAGGAGCGAAAAATTTTTGGTAAAGGCTTTCAGAAGGGCATAACACTTCGGCATTTGCGTGCTTTGGTGGCTCTCTCAGATTTGAAACTTGTCGCACGGGTCTCCAAAGCGCTAGGTGTGACGCAGCCAGCGGTGTCAAAACAGATTGCTGAGTTGGAAAAAATCGTTGGCGCACCTTTGGTCACGCGGGATCGCAACCGGCTGTACCTGACGCCTATAGGTAGACGCCTTGCAGATCATGCGCGCAAAGCGCTTGGGCAAATTGATCGCGCTGCGTTTGACATTGAGGCGATGACAAGCGGCGTGTCTGGTTCTGTATCTGTGGGCGTTGTCAGTTCGGTCGCGCCCACCTTATTGCCCAACACAATTGCACTGTTAAAACGCAGTACGCCGCAAGCAAATGTATCCGTTTCCGAAGGCCATTTTGTTGAACTTTTGCCGCAGCTAAAATCTGGCACATTGGATCTGGTGATAGCGAGAATCTGGCAG
>CBFHNR010000092.1:0-2018 GCA_965657215.1 uncultured Paracoccaceae bacterium | reverse complement strand
AACAACATGAAATTCACGCTCTCATGGCTAAAAGAACACCTTGATACCAATGCCACATTGGATGAGATCGAATTCGCGCTAAGCGATTTGGGGCTAGAGGTCGAGGGCATCGAAAACCCCGCCGAACGCTTGCGTGAATTTACCATTGGCAAAGTTGTTCAGGCCGAAAAACACCCCGATGCGGATAAACTGCGTGTGTGCCAAGTCGAAACCGATGAAGGCAAGTTACAGATCATCTGTGGCGCACCTAATGCCCGCGAAGGCATTACCGTTGTTGTGGCAAAACCAGGTGTCTATGTCCCTGGCATTGATACCACGATTGGCGTCGGCAAAATTCGCGGCATCGAAAGCTATGGCATGATGTGTTCTGAGCGCGAAATGGAGCTATCGGATGAACACAACGGCATTATTGAGCTGTCTTCTGGTGAGGTTGGCCAAAGCATTACGGATTGGTTGGGCGCACATGACCCTGCGAAAGTGGATCCTGTGATCGAAATCGCGATTACCCCGAACCGCCCTGATGCCTTGGGCGTGCGCGGCATTGCGCGCGACTTGGCAGCACGTGGATTGGGTCAGCTCATCACCAAAGAGGTCGCCCCCATCACAGGAACGCACCCGTGCCCAATTTCCGTGTCGATTGATGCGGATGCATTGGATCAGGCCCCTGTGTTTTATGGACGTGTGATTAAAGGCGTGAAAAATGGCCCAAGCCCGCAATGGCTTCAGGATCGGCTCAAGGCGATTGGCCTGCGTCCTATTTCAACATTGGTCGATATCACCAACTATTTCACATACGACAACAACCGTCCCCTACACGTGTTTGACGCGGACAAGGTTGCTGGTAACGCTTTGCGCGTGCATCGCGCAGTGGGTGGCGAAACATTCCACGCATTGGATGAAAAAGAATACACACTTGTCGAAGGCATGACCGCAATTTCAGATGCGAATGGAGTTGAGAGCCTTGCAGGTGTTATGGGGGGGACGGCATCAGGGTGTTCAGATGAAACTGTAAACGTCTTTGTCGAAGCGGCGTTTTTTGATCCAATCCGCACCGCCTATACAGGACGGGCACTCAAGCTCAATTCTGACGCGCGGTATCGGTTTGAACGCGGCATTGATCCTGAGTGGACGCCAACTGGACTAGATGCTGCAACGCAAATGATCATGGACCTTTGCGGTGGCGAAGCCTCCGAAGTGGTTGTTGCGGGCGCGATGCCAGATCATTCACGTGCCTATAAATTGGATACGGATCGGGTGCAGTCTTTGGTCGGCATGGATATTCCTGCACAAGAGCAACGCGATACATTGGAACGCCTTGGATTTACGCTAGAGGGCGACATGGCCTATGTGCCAAGCTGGCGCCCTGATGTGCAAGGCGAGGCTGATTTGGTCGAAGAAGTCGCCCGCATTGCATCCCTGACGAAACTCGTTGGCAAGCCTTTGAAACGGGCTGTGGCGGGTGTGCCCAAGCAAATTCTAAGCCCGATGCAAAAGCGCGAGCAAATTGCGCGGCGCACGGCGGCCTCGCTGGGCTACAATGAATGTGTGAGCTATAGCTTTATCGATAAAGCTTCCGCCGAATTGTTCGGCGGAGGGCAGGATGCAACGATGCTTGCCAATCCTATCTCAAGCGAAATGAGCCATATGCGCCCTGATTTGTTGGCGGGCTTGTTACAGGCGGCGGCGCGGAACCAAGCGCGCGGGTTTGTCGATTTGGCCCTCTTTGAGGTTGGCCCCGTGTTCCATGGCGGCGAACCTAATGAGCAAGCCTTGCAAGTGAGCGGTCTATTGGTTGGACGTACTGGTCCCAAGGACGTGCACGGGGCATCGCGTGCGGTTGACCTGTTCGATGCCAAGGCCGATGTTGAGGCAATCCTCGGTGCATTGGGTGCTCCTGCCAAGGTGCAAGTGCTTCGCGATGGGGCCGCTTGGTGGCATCCTGGTCGTCATGGTCGGATTTGCCTTGGCCCGAAAAAGATGCTTGCCGTCTTTGGTGAAGTGCATCCCCGTGTTCTAGA
>CBFHNR010000091.1:0-2018 GCA_965657215.1 uncultured Paracoccaceae bacterium | reverse complement strand
TCTAGAACACGGGGATGCACTTCACCAAAGACGGCAAGCATCTTTTTCGGGCCAAGGCAAATCCGACCATGACGACCTGGATGCCACCAAGCGGCCCCATCGCGAAGCACTTGCACTTTGGCAGGGGCACCAAGCGCGGCAAGGATTGCCTCAACATCGGCCTTGGCATCGAACAGGTCAACCGCGCGCGATGCCCCATGCACGTCCTTGGGACCAGTACGTCCAACCAGTAGACCGCTCACTTGCAAAGCTTGCTCATTAGGTTCGCCACCATGAAACACTGGGCCAACCTCAAAGAGGGCTAAATCGGCAAACCCGCGCGCTTGGTTCCGCGCCGCCGCCTGCAACAAGCCCGCCAACAAATCAGGGCGCATATGGCTCATTTCGCTTGAAATAGGATTGGCCAGCATGGTCGCATCGCTGCCCCCACCAAACAATTCGGCGGAAGCTTGATCAATAAAGCTATAGCTCACACATTCATTGTATCCCAAAGACGCAGCCGTACGCCGCGCAATTTGTTCGCGCTTTTGCATCGGGCTTAGGATTTGCTTGGGCACACCCGCCACAGCCCGTTTCAAAGGCTTGCCAACGAGTTTTGTCAATGACGCAATACGGGCGACCTCTTCGACCAAGTCGGCCTCACCTTGCACATCAGGGCGCCAGCTTGGCACATGGGCCATGTCGCCTTTTAGGGTAAATCCAAGACGCTCCAATGTGTCGCGTTGCTCTTGTGCAGGAATATCCATTCCGACCAAAGACTGCACCCGATCCGTATCCAGTTTATAGGAACGTGAATGATCTGGCATCGCGCCCGCAACAACCACTTCAGAGGCTTCGCCCCCGCACAGGTCGATGATCATTTGGGTTGCCGCATCTAGTCCGCTGGGAGTCCACTCGGGATCAATGCCACGTTCAAACCGATAGCGCGCGTCCGAATTGATCTTAAGTGCGCGCCCTGTATAGGCGGTGCGGATCGGATCGAAAAACGCCGCTTCGACAAAAACGTTTACAGTTTCATCTGAACAGCCAGACCCCATCCCGCCCATGACCCCTGCAAGGCTCTCAACGCCATTCGCGTCTGAAATTGCGGTCATGCCTTCGACAAGTGTGTATTCTTTTTCATCCAATGCGTGGAATGTTTCACCACCCACTGCGCGATGCACCCGCAAAGCGTTACCCGCGACTTTGTCCGCGTCAAACACGTGTAGGGGACGGTTGTTGTCGTATGTGAAATAGTTGGTGATATCGACCAATGTCGAAATTGGACGCAGGCCAATCGCCTTGAGCCGATCCTGAAGCCACAGCGGGCTCGGACCGTTTTTCACGCCTTTTATCAAACGTCCATAAAACACAGGAGCCTGATCCAATGTATCCGCATCAATCGACACAGAAATTGGGCACGGGTGCGTTCCTTTGATGGGTGCAACCTCTTTCGTGATGAGCTGACCCAATCCACGTGCCGCCAAGTCGCGCGCAATGCCGCGTACACCCAAGGCATCAGGGCGGTTTGGCGTAATCGCGATTTCGATCACAGGATCCACTTTGGCAGGGTCATGTGCGCCCAACCAATCCGTAAAGCTTTGGCCAACCTCACCAGAAGACAGCTCGATAATGCCGTTGTGTTCATCCGATAGCTCCATTTCGCGCTCGGAACACATCATGCCATAGCTCTCGATGCCGCGAATTTTGCCGACACCAATCGTTGTATCAATGCCCGGGACATAGACACCAGGTTTTGCAACAACAACGGTAATGCCTTCGCGGGCATTGGGCGCGCCACAGATAATCTGTAGCTTGCCTTCGTCGGTTTCGACTTGGCACACGCGCAGTTTATCCGCATCGGGGTGTTTTTCGGCCTGAACAACTTTGCCAATGGTAAATTCACGCAAGCGTTCGGCAGGGTTTTCGATGCCCTCAACCTCTAGCCCTAGATCGCTTAGGGCGAATTCGATCTCATCCAATGTGGCATTGGTATCAAGGTGTTCTTTTAGCCATGAGAGCGTGAATTTCATGTTGTT
>CBFHNR010000090.1:0-2136 GCA_965657215.1 uncultured Paracoccaceae bacterium | reverse complement strand
CTACCACACTAGTAACATCTGGCACAACGGGTCCACGCAATTTGGAATCTGGCACAACGGGTCCACGCAATTTGGAATCTGGCACAACGGGTCCACGCAATTTGGAACATGCACCCAAAGACATGGCACAGGCCACGATTAGGATAACTCGGAAAATGGACATAGCACTGCTCTTTTTTGCCTAGAGTACGGCCAAACGCGCCAATTGCCTAGAACCCATTTGGGTTAGGCTTTGACAAATTTGGCGACAAGCTCCGTATGCGACGACCATCTGAACTGATCCACAGTTTGCACAAACTCTAAACTATATCCATGCGCCTCTAATGTTGCGGCATCGCGGGCAAAGGTCACGGGGTTACAGGACACATAGGCGATGACCTTAATCGTGCTAATCGCAAGCTCGGCTATTTGTGCCTCGGCCCCTGCGCGCGGTGGATCAATGACGGCTGCATCAAATTTCTTGAGCTCGTCGGGCATTAGAGGTCGACGAAACAGATCCCGGGCTTCATGTGTGACCTTTTTCAACCCAATCGCCTGACGCCATCCTGCGTCCAAGGCTTGCACCATCTCAGCTTGACCCTCGACAGCGTGAACTTCGGCAGTTTGCGCAAGAGGAAGGGAAAATGTGCCGCAACCAGAAAACAAATCAACGACGCGCGCAGCCGGTCCAACTATTTCTTTGACTGCTTCTAGTAAATCCCGCTCACCCTCAGCAGTGGCTTGTAAAAAGCTACCTGCTGGAGGAACCACTTTGGCCGCGCCAAAGGTTTGGCTTGGGGGATGACGCATAGCGATGACCTCACCGTCCCAAGCTAATCGCGCGACCCCATGTTTTTCGGTTTCATGTGCGAGGGAAATCCGCAACGCACCGTCCAAAGGTTTGCCCCCAGAAAACGCGATATCAAGCCCCGCATTGGATATGGTCACAGTCGCGGTAAGCTCTGCTTTACGGCTCCCGCCAACGCAGGCGATTGCCTCGATGATTAGGCGGGCCGCCAATATTTCGGGCGCGACCAAGAGGCAATTTGGCGTCTCGATCAAAATATCTGAGGCGCGTGCATGAAATCCACTCATGGCACCACTTTTGGTGCGTTTCACCGAAAAGCTTGCTCTTCGTCGGCTCGCCCTAGGAGATGTTAAGCAAGGACGCATCTCAGCACTTAACCCATGCGAGGCGAGGGCGGTTTTCACAATGTTGACTTTGTACTCTGCCACGAACGCATCAGAAGCATGCTGAAGCTGACATCCACCGCAGCTCTTGAAATGGGAACAGGGTGCCGCAACGCGATCCTCTGATGGGGTCACGATTTTCACGTTGGTCAAACGGGTTCCATCTACTGTTCCAGTCACTTCTTCCCCAGGAAGGGTCAAAGGTGCAAACAGCGGGCCTTCTGCTATGCCGTCACCGTGATGGCCGAGGCGTTCTATACGATACTGTGTCATATCGAGGCTGATACTGTGAATTCGACTATGAATAAAGCCTTATTCACCAACCTCTTCTGTTCCAATAAATCCACCAGATTGGCGCGCCCAATACCGCGCGTACAATCCGCCCAGCGCTAATAATTCGGAATGCGTATCATCCTCAACAATTTGACCCCGATCCAAGACCAAAATGCGATCCATTTTCGCAATGGTCGAGAGACGGTGCGCGATGGCCAAAACTGTTTTACCCTCCATCACACGCTCAAGTGCTGTTTGAATTGAGGCCTCGACTTCGCTATCAAGCGCGCTTGTGGCCTCATCCAAAATAAGGATAGGCGCGTCTTTTAGAATAGCGCGGGCCAAGGCAATCCGTTGTCTTTGACCACCCGATAATTTTACGCCCCGCTCACCGAGATGTGCGTCATACCCCGTGCGACCGTTGTGATCTTGGAGATCAAGGATAAATTCATGCGCTTCTGCCTTGGCAGCAGCAATATGAACGTCCTCATCCGTGGCATCGGGGCGACCATATTTGATGTTGTCCAAAGCCGAGCGATTGAACATCGCGGTTTCTTGCGTAACCATTCCAATGTGATGACGCAAAGATTCCTGTGTCACCTGTGAGATATCTTGACCATCAATGGAAATGACCCCGCCCTCAGTATCATACAGCCGAAGAAGCAAAGACACCAAAGTTGACTTGCCTGCACC
>CBFHNR010000089.1:0-2155 GCA_965657215.1 uncultured Paracoccaceae bacterium | reverse complement strand
CCGATGTCTGGTGGGTGGAGCCGGAATAGGGGGGCTGGTGTAGAGGGGGACGTCTTGCTCCAACCGCACCGCTTTTTCAGCGGTGCGGCGAAGGTCTGGTTTGAGCCCAGAGTCTCGGATGCTGCGCCTTGCACATATGGCCGCAAAGCGCAGAGACCTGAAGTTGGATAGGGATGAGCACCCGTTTGAATTCTCTTGGTAGCACACCAGTTTCTGCTTGCAGATAGGTCTGGTGTCTAACTGCCAGGCGCATACTCGAACCGTCTGCGATCACAACTTCTGGAGAAGAAACCAGAACACTCGGGATCGAATTCGTTCTTGACTCATGAGTAACATCGGTGTCATGACATCGGTGTCATTATTGGCGCAACCGATTTTAGGGTGACGCCTTAGGAGTTTTGGGAGGATGCTCGGATGGCGACGATCTATGATGTTGCGCGCGTCTCGGGTGTCTCTCCAAAAACGGTGAGCCGCGTTATAAACCGTGACGACGCGGTCAAGGAATCCACCAAGGAAGCCGTCGAAAAGGCCATCGCTGAGCTGGGGTATGTTCCTTCGACAGCGGCGCGTGCGATGCGCTCCAACAAGTCAGGTCTAGTGGGGCTGATCACTGGGGCGATTTCTTTGTCACACAGTCGCGCAGACGTATCCGGTCTGCCAGACCTGTTCATTGTGCAGGGCATTCAGAAAGCGATGGAAGCAAGCGGCAAGACCCTGCTGATCGCCGACACTGGCGGCCAATCCGACCGCGTGCCGCAACTGATCCGTACATTTGAAGAACATCGTGTCGAAGGCATCATTTATGTGGCGGACCATCACCGGAAGGTGTCTTTGCCGCCCGTTTCAAAGTCCACAAAACTTGTGCTCGCAAACTGCTATGACGATGTCGGCACACCGGCTGTCATTCCAAACGACTACCGCGGTCAGTTCGACCTTGTGAACAGCCTGATCGCCAAGGGTCACCGTCGAATTGCCTACCTGTCACTGAGCGCCCGTCTGGAAGCGACAAAGCATCGAACGCAAGGGTATCGCGACGCATTGGATGGCGCAGACATCGCCTTTGATCCCGATCTTCTTATTCCCGCCGAAGTGGACACGCCGGACAGTGACGCCGAGGTGCAGCTGCTTTGGGACGCGATTGACCGCGTGTTGTCGCTGCCCGAACCGCCCAGCGTGATTTGCTTTGGCCACGACCGCATGGCTTTGCGCGCCTATGGAATCCTTCGCAGCCGGGGTGTTTCATTGCCCGACGATCTCTCGGTGGCAGGCTACGACAACCACAAACTCATTACCCAGACGCTCTACCCCACGCTCACATCTTCTGAATTGCCTTATGCCGCCATCGGCATCCGCGCGACGGATCTGTTGCTGGGCATGATCAACGGCACCACCGACGCACCCGCTACGCCTATTCAGGTCAGCGGGCCCGTCGCCCACGGCAATTCCGTCAAGGACATGCCAACTCCGATCACCAAACTTTCGTCAATAGGGAGGACGACCAAATGAAACTTACAACAACACTTGCAGGTGCGCTCGTTGCATCGACCAGCTTGGTCAGCATGGCAGCGGCACAGACCGAATTGACCATGTGGTATCACGGTGGTGGTAACGAAGTCGAAAGCAACATCCTGAACAGCATTGTCACGGACTTCAACGCCGCGCAGTCCGACTGGACGGTCTCTGTCGAAAGCTTCCCGCAGGGCAGCTATAACGACTCGGTCGTGGCCGCTGCCCTTGCGGGCAACTTGCCTTGCATCCTAGACGTCGACGGCCCGGTGATGCCAAACTGGGCATGGGCCGGTTATATGCAGCCACTGCCGATCTCGGATGCAGCCCTTGAAGGCCATCTGGACAGCACAATTGGCCGTTGGGACGGTGAAGTCTACTCGGTTGGCCTTTGGGAAGCCGCAGTCGCACTTTACGCCCGACAGTCCACACTGGACGATCTGGGCCTGCGCACGCCAACACTGGATGCGCCATGGAACATGGACGAATTTATGGGCGCGCTTAAGGCGGCCAAAGCATCGGGCAATTATGAATATGCTTTTGACCCCGGCATGGCGTGGACAGGTGAGTGGTATCCATATGCCTTCAGCCCGTTTCTGCAGTCGTTTGGTGGCGACATTGTAGACCGCTCCACCTACCAGACCGCCGA
>CBFHNR010000088.1:0-2157 GCA_965657215.1 uncultured Paracoccaceae bacterium | reverse complement strand
CGTGTTATTTTCTGAGCTTCCCTACGTAATTTGGCTGATTTTTTGGGTCAGTCAGTCGTCTTTCTTTTTCTTGTTTTATACCTTCGCGATCATTGTCTTTAATGCCATGTACCGCTCCATTGGGGCAAAGTATTCTTTGCATGTGTCTTCGACCATCATTACGGCGTTTTTGGTTCATCACGGAAGCGTGCAATTCGCCAATTGGTTCACTATCCCGATGGGATATGAGTTCAAATATTCAGTCTTTTTTGCGGCTGCCTGTGCCTTGATGTTAGAGCTCTTTGCCTCACTCTATGTGCAATTTGTCTATCCAAAAATTGCAGATGAAATTAAAGATGATGCAGTTGTCGACTCCAATGGTCTTGAGCTCAAAGTTCAGATTGACACCCATAGCCTTGCTTTGGGTGATATCCTTCATGTCAAATCGGATGGGCACTATTTACAGGTCGCAACCAAAGGACAGAGCTATTACGTCAAAGGGACGATTGCCTCATTAGAGGCGCAGATTAGCGATCGTTTTGCAGTGTCTCCGCATCGCTCATATTGGATCCCGCGTCATGCCATTAAGGCCACTCAACAGACTGGCGGTAAGTTGATGCTTAAACTATATGACGGGCACGCGGTTAATGTGGCGCGCGCCCGACGAGATGCCGTTCTCTACTGGATCCAAAATGGCCGAAGCGCGGCTTAGGAGAGCTCTTCTTGCGTTGGGGGGTTACAGCCCTGACGCTGACAATTGATTGCCGCTGCTTTGCCTGCTTTGGTCAATATAGCCGCGAGACGATCTTCGGTTAAGGCATCAAAGTCACTGGGTGTTAATAAGCCATTGCGCAAGCATTCTGACACCAAAGTCGCCATAAACGTATCCCCAGCTCCGACCGTATCAACAAGCGGATCAGCAAGGGATGCAGTCAGAGAAAGATCAAGCGATTTTGTGCGTGCGATACAGCCTTCTGAGCCTCGTGTAAGGACAATGAGGGACGCAGAGCTATGGGCGCAGAGCGCATCAAATGCCTCCATCAAAGAAAGGTCTGGATATATGAATTCCAAATCTTCGTCAGAGAGCTTCATCACGACCGCTTGTGTCATCATGCGCATCAATCGTTCAACATAGGGGGCGCGATCTTGAACGACGATAGGCCGGGCGTTGGGGTCTAGTGTGGTCAAGAGGCCCGCTTTGGCTTGAGCTTCAAAAAACGCTTCCCATGCTGCGCCGTCTTGTCCGTCGATCAAGGCAAGTGATCCGATGTGAAAGGCTTTCGCCTCCGCTGGCATCATCGCGGTCAAACCATCCAAGGTCACATCGCGCTCTGCCGTTCCATCACGATAAAATTGATAACTTGGGATCGAATTTTCGATTGAGACAACTGCAAGGGATGTTGGCTTGTTAGATCGTGGTGCAGCAAAGCGCACGCCGTCATCCAGCAAACGTTTCGCCAACACATTCCCAAGAGAGTCGTTTGAAATAGGGGTCACATAGACCACGTCCTGCCCTTGGCGCGCAGCTGCCATTGCTACGTTGTAGCAAGAGCCGCCTGGCTTAGCTGTGTAAACAGGGAGGCCGTCTTCGGTTGCCGTTTGAACAAAATCAATCAGGTTTTCGCCGCCAATAACAATCATTCTTTATCCTTTCGCAGCGCGCTCAAAGTCCGCTGCCGCTTGTCGTGTAAGTGGATCTGTCAGAAGGTCATCCGCCAGATCAGGTGATATCGTAAAGCAATCATGCCCTTGCTCGGTCAGCGTCAAAATGTGATCGACCGACCGAAGCGAGGCCACCAAGATACGCGTTTTTGAAGAGGCCGTCATGCGCTGCATTTGGTTTAGGTGCTGTTCCGCATCTAAGCCTGCCTCACTCATCCGTCCAAAATAGGGGGCGATGTAATCCGCCTCTAACGCGCTTGCGAGGATCATTTGTTTGGAATGATAGCAGGCGGTCATTAGGATTTTCCCGCCCAATGATTTCACGGCTTTGGCCAGTTTGATGCCGTCGTCTGTCAGGGGTATTTTGACAACGCCTTCACCGCCCGCATGTTGGCAGGACTCATAAAAATCCGCGGCCCAATCCAAAGCGTTCTCTGACGTGTTTGGAACCTGCCCATGTAATTCCTGAGCGCCCAATGCGACAGCGCGCTCAGCCATTTGAGACCAATCAATGTC
>CBFHNR010000087.1:0-2181 GCA_965657215.1 uncultured Paracoccaceae bacterium | reverse complement strand
TTGGGATGCCCCAAGATATCCCCCATTTTGATGATATTATTACGGATATCATCCATCGTTGTCTCAGGCTGAAACACCTCGACAGGGATGCCAAGATCACGCAGCATCTGAACACTCGCCTGTGCGGTCCATTGACCCGCTAAGACGAGGTCAGGCTGCATGAGGTAAATTTCTTCTGCATCACTTGTGTTTTGATGAAACTCAGAGGCGTGCGCGGCAATGGCCGACGAATGAGGATCATCTGCGATACTCGAGAGTGATAAAATTTGATCCCGATCCGCCAATAAATAGACAAGCTGATCGGTACACAGGTTCATAGACACCACCTTTTGCGGCGATGCCAAAGCTCCACTTGCCCCACAGAGCAGGGCAAGCGAAAGTGATATGATCTTAGAACGACGCACGAACACCCGCAAAGATCATGCGGCCGCCGGTGTTGAAGCCTTTGACAGTTTCATAGTCTTCGTCAAATGCGTTTTCGATACGAACATAGGCCTGGGCGTCATCGCTTAGGTCATAAGCCGCAGAGAGGTTAACGACTGTGTAGTCATCGACGGGCACGTTGTTAGGCCAAACAATATCTTCGATATCTTTTGCAATTTGAACATTGGCAGCGAGATGTGTTTTGCCTCCAACCGCTGCAGCAACGCCCAAAGTAAGATCATGGGTCGGAACGCGAACGATACGAACCTCACCATTTTTGGAGTCTGTATAAGTGTAATTCCCAGTTAGACTAATGGCATCAGAAAGTTTGAACTCACCGCTAATCTCCAAGCCTCTAGATTTTGATGACCCACCTATTTGTTCATAAGCAAATGTTGTGGAATTATAGTCGATAACGTTGTCTACTGTGTTATCGAAATATGTCGCAGAAACGGATCCACTAGCATATTGGTGAGACGCACCAATTTCAAAGGTTGTGGATTCCTCTGGTTTAAAATCGGGGTTCCCAGTCCAGCTATAACGTTCGTACTGAGATGGTGCGCGATACCCAGTAGACATCATTGCACGCAGTGTTGTGCTATCATTTAGGCGATAGATCGCAGCCAATCTATACACATTAGCTGATCCAAACTCATCGGATTGACTTGCTCGGATCGCGGCGGAGACATCAATATCAGAATTTACTGCTACCAATGCTTCGGCAAAGTAAGCTGTCTCTTTGTCGATGGTAATTGATCCATCAATGTTAGCTTCTTCGATTGTGCGTACAGCGCCAAGGCTAAAATCAGCAATACCAAAGGTCATGTTCGCGGTGTAGCGCGCTGTAGTGCGCGTGCTGATGAAGCTGTTATTCCAACCTTCAACATCGTAACGGTCCGTAATCGCCCGCGATAGTGAAAGTTGATGCGTAATGGCTTCGCCGCGATACTCAAGATCAATCCCAATACCGTTGCGTTTAGCTGTAACGTGATCATCAACTCCATAAGCGTCATAATCAGTTTCGGACTTTGATGTTAGGGCGTTTAGACCTAGAGAAATGTTATCTGTAACGTCTAGATCAGCAGCAAAGCGAACTTCTGTTTTGCTGTGTGCATCCGCTTCATCATTGTCAGACTTCGCTGAAAACCCATCCGTTGCAGTTTTGATGATAGCCAAAGATGTCGACCCAGTTTCAGTGACGCTTGAGAGCTTCATGTCATAGGTGCGCGTGTTGTAGGATCCAATTTCCATGCCGAGCTTTAGCGTTTGGCCTAGATCCGCATCTGAATTCGTTTTGAATGAAATCACACCACCGATGGCTTCTGACCCGTAAATCGCGGATTGGCTGCCTTTCAGCACTTCGACGCGGTCAAAACCCAAAGTTGTCATGCCGCCGAAATCAAATGCGTTTTGAGTGCCAGTGGGGTCTGAGTAATCTATGCCGTCAATGCGAACAGCAACGTAGTTTTGGCTCAATCCACGCAAACGGATACCGGACGTGGCACCAAAACCGCCACTTGTATTGGTCGCGATACCAGCTACGCCATCCAAGGCGATTGACATATTAGTGCCAGCCGCTGCGAGCGCATCGCTCTCGATGACGTCCACGGATGCACCTGTGCGATTGAGTGCAATATCCTGAATGCCCGCACTCACAACAATATCGTCCAAAATAATTGCGTCTTGGGCAAAGATGGGGGCGGCTGATAGCATGAGGGCCGCTGTTAGGCTGATGTTCTTTTTCATAGTCTTTCCTTC
>CBFHNR010000086.1:0-2190 GCA_965657215.1 uncultured Paracoccaceae bacterium | reverse complement strand
GCCTGTGCATCAATCACCGCTTGGATCGCAGATTGCGTTGCGGCCCGTGTATCCGTAATGAGGGTCGGCAATATCCGCGCAACCCCTAAACGTCGATGCGCCTTGGCCATGCGCCGTAACGTGGCAAGCGAGGGATCGTGATTGAACAAGACACCATCGCCCCCATTTACCTGCAAATCGACATAAGCGGGGCTAAGAATGTCGCCGTTCAAATCAATGATTTGCCCAGCGATGCCATGATCATCATCCGAACACATACGCGCAAACATTCCATCGACAAAAACCGCCGCACAGCCATGGTGCAGCTGCGTGCCGTCAAAAATAGGCCCGTTGCGAAAGATGCGCATATCTTGGGTCATACTGTTTCAGTCACCTTATTCAGATGGCGGGGTGTATCGGGGTTGATGCCGCGCGCGAGGGCAACTGTTTCAACCATTGAATAGAATGAGACGATGGCGGAAATTGGATCGGTTAACCAGTGGTCAGTCCGTGTATGTGGCAAAGACGTGGCCGTGCGGACACGATCCGTGACTGCAAAGGCCTTGGCCCCTTTTTGTGCCAGCACATCTACGGTTTCTGCCAAACTGATTTCAGCCTCATCCGCCGCCGCAAACGCGATGACCGGGAACCCATCGCTCACAATCGACATTGGACCATGCATGACTTCTGCAGATGAATAGCTTTCCGCGTGGATCAGGCATGTTTCTTTGAACTTCAACGCAGCTTCATTTGAGATCGCCCATGAGGGGCCACGCCCCAATGTAAACAATGAGCGCCCATCTATTGCAGCAGCCGCAGAGGACCAATCACAGCGTGTTGCCTTGTCCAAATGCGACGGCAGGGCGTGGATCGCTTTAATCAGATCTTGATCCCCTTTAATTTCCGCCAAGAGCCACAATCCCGCAACCAACGACGTCACAAAGGTTTTGGTCGCCGCCACGCTAAGTTCTGGCCCCGCATAAATCGGTAATGTTGTTTTTGCCACCTGTGCGAGGCGGGATTGATCATCATTCGTAAGGGCGACAGTCATTGTCCCCCCTTGCCCCAAGGCCTCGGTCATACGCACGATATCTGGGCTTTGGCCGGACTGGGAAATAGAGATACAGAGCGCTTCAGGCGCATTCAAAGACACGCCATAGATTGAGCTGACCGAGGGACCAACAGAGGCCATTGGCTTGCTCAGTAGCAATTCACTTGCGTATTTCAAGTAAGTCGCCGCATGATCCGAAGACCCCCGCGCCACGGAGAGCAAATACTTCGGATCGAACGCGCGCGCATCATTGGCCGCTTGTGACACAGAGGCGTGCCCTTCATCCAATAGCCGTTGAACTGCGGTTGGAATTTCTTTGATTTCCTGACGCATCAACGTCGGCTCTATAGACATAGAAAACCCTTTCAAATCATAGGTGTAATTCGGCGACAAAGTCATAGGCATCGCCGCGATAGATGGAGCGCGTTAATTCAACGACACGACCAGATGTCAGAAACGATGTCCGCTCGATACTCAACCCAGCGGCCCCTTCGGCAACGACCAACAAATCCGCTTCTCTGGGTTCAAGGTTGATTGCTGAAATCTTCTGAACAGCGCGCACAGGACGATTGCCCAACCGATCCAACACAGCATAAAGGGACGTGCCGACCTCAAGTGGATTGGGAAGGATATCAATCGGAAGCGATGCTTTTTCAAGCGCCATAGGCCGCCCACCCGCTTCGCGCAGGCGATAGACACGGGAGACTTCGGACCCATCCGGCAAATCCAAAACAGTCATTTCGGCAGCGGTCGCTTTGAAAATCCCACGCTCTAACCATTGCGAGGTGGTTTCTAACCCACGCTGCGCCATATCTTCGGTGAAGGAGGATAACTGCGTCAGTGACTGCTCCATCCGCGCGACAGGTTCGCGGATAAAGGAACCAGACCCTTGGCGTTGCTCTATCAAACCTTCTTGAACAAGTTCTTGGATGGCGTTGCGCACAGTAACGCGCGACAAATCCGTGATCTCTGCGATTTCACGCTCTGACGGCAAAGAGGAATTCGGCGGCAACACGCCCTTGGCAATGCCTTCTTCCAAGCGGCGGCGTAACTGAACATAACGCGGCCCCCGACTAGAGCCCAACCACTCATCTGGACGCAAAAAATCAACCACGTTCATGTGCGGGTTCCTTTGCGAGCAGGCGCGCCAAATCTAGCGC
>CBFHNR010000085.1:0-2208 GCA_965657215.1 uncultured Paracoccaceae bacterium | reverse complement strand
GTATCACGGTCCGGCTCTTGTTCGCTTTGCGCAATACGCGCACCCCAAGCGCCCGCGATTTCATATCCCATACAGGAAAACCCAAATTCGACATCAACGGTGCCAATATCCAAGGTGCGCCAATTTGCTGTGACCTCGGCCGGCAATCCTCCAGCGGCGGCAACAATGCGGTCCCGTTTGTCACACAGGTCATTCACAACGCCAATCGCCTGAGCATATGAATTAGGCTTATTGTCGCCAAAGGACACATTGTCCGCAACATATACGTCCCATTTCTTGCGCTCGTCTTGCGCCAAGGATGTCCAATCGGATGGGGCTTTGTAACCTGTTGCAGCAGAGGCAAGCGCGGCAAGCGACACTTTTGCATCGCCGACGATTGGTAATGACATATGTTTGCCTGCATCATGGCGCGCGGCGTTGATTGAAATGAATTTTGCATCCATTGCGAAGGCTGTCCATGACCCCGTGGTAAAGTCCTGTAATCGCGTTCCAACCGCGACAATGACATCCGCTTGTTCTGCGATGATGTTCGCACTATCCGATCCCGTCACTCCGATTGGACCGATGTTCAAAGGATGATCCGCAAGCATATTTGCGCGGCCCGCGATGGTTTCGACGACGGGGATCTGATGTGTTTCGGCAAAAGACGTCAGCTCATCAACTGCACGAGAATATTGAACACCGCCACCTGCGATGATCATCGGGCGTTTGGCTGTTTTCAAGAGCGCGATGGCGTCATTGATTTCATCTACATCAGGGCTTTGGCGACGGATGCGATGGACCTTCTTGTCAAAGAATTTTTCGGGATAATCATACGTCCAGCCCTGTACATCTTGGGGAAGGCCAAGAAACGCCGGGCCGCAATCACCGGGATCTAGCATCGTCGCAATGGCGGCGGGCATCGTTTGAATGACCTGCGCCGGATGCGTGATGCGATCCCAGTAGCGGCTCACAGGTTTAAAGGCGTCGTTGACCCCAAATGTCGGGTCATTAAAGTTTTCCATCTGCTGCAACACTGGATCAGGCAGGCGAGTGAGAAACGTATCACCACAGAGCATAAGCATCGGCAAACGGTTGGCATGGGCCAAACCTGCCGCGGTCAAAAGGTTCGCTGTTCCTGGACCTGCACTGGCGGTGCAAAACATAAACCGCTGTCGCAGCCATTGTTTCGCATATCCTGCTGCGGCAAATCCCATGCTTTGCTCGTTTTGACCGCGATACAGAGGAAGCGCGTCTTGATGCGTATACAAGGCTTCGCCAAGGCAGGTGACATTCCCATGACCAAAGATGCCAAAGCCACCACCACACAGACGATGCTCTTGTCCATCAATCTCAATGTACTGGGCTGAAAGCCAGCGTACGATTGCTTGCGCCGTTGTCAAAGTTATTGTCGCGTCGGTCACGTTGCATATCTCCTGAATGTGTCAAATATTGAAGTGATCTTCAAATGCGCCTTGCACCAGTTCGAGGCCCAAGTTACAGTTTTTGCAATCGGTTGCAAACGAATTCTTAATGTCGGAAGGACGCCCAAATGACGGAAATAGGAATAGGTATTGTCGGTGGTGGTTATATGGGTAAAGCGCATGCTGTGGCCATGTCGGCCGTTGGGGCCGTCTTTAACACAGACCTCCGTCCACGGTTGGAAATGGTTGCAGCTGGTTCCCCTCAAAGCGCAGAGAAATACCGCAAACAATTCGGATTTGCGCGCGCTGCCAAGGATTGGCAAGAATTGGTGAATGATCCCAAAGTAGAGGCCGTTATTATCGCGTCTCCGCAGGATACGCATTGTGATATTGCACTGGCGGCCATGGCGTTGGGCAAACCAGTTCTATGTGAAAAACCTCTTGCCGAAACGCTGGAGGAGGCGCGCCAAATGGTTGCGGCGGCTGATGCTTCGGGTGCTGTGAATATGATCGGATTCAACTACATCCGCACGCCTGCGAGCCAATTTGCACGTCATTTAATTGAACAAGGCGAAATTGGTCAGGTCACTTGGTTCCGAGGCACCCACGAAGAAGATTTCTTGTCCGACCCTGATGAGCCGTTTAATTGGCGGTGTGATGGCGTGGCGAATGGGAATATGGGCGATCTCGCGCCCCATCCCATTAACGCAGCGCTTGCCCTTATGGGGCCGATTGAAAAAGTGATGGCTGACGTGGAAACCGTTCATGACAAACGTGAGGGCGGGGAGGTCACGAACGATGATCA
>CBFHNR010000084.1:0-2285 GCA_965657215.1 uncultured Paracoccaceae bacterium | reverse complement strand
ATTCGCAGGTCGATTGTTCGTGTGACCAAGGGGGATAGATCGACTCGTCCTGATTCTATCATGTCTAACAGAGTCGGATATTTCCACGAGGGCATGCCGCGGCTTCCGTAAAAGGACAGTTGTTTGGCGTAGATGGCCCGCATGTTGATTGACATATGCCCATCGCCCGCAGGCATTCCGAGGTGAACATGACGACCCGACACGCGTAAACACTCCACCGAGGCATTGGTTGTTTGTTCGATCCCCAATGCTTCGATCGACACATCAGCGCCGCCATTTGTGGCGTCCATTATCGCCTCGGCGACGTTTTCTTTGGTAGCGTTGATGCTGATATCCGCACCAAGAGACCGGGCATGGTTGAGCTTGTCTTCGACAATGTCGACCACGATGACACGCGCCCCAAGCATTTTCGCTAAGAGCAATGCAGATAACCCGATGCCACCCGTTCCATGAATGGCAACCCATTCGCCAATACGGACATTTGCGCGGTCCGTTAGTGCATGCCAAGCGGTTGTGACACGGCAGCCAAGTCCTGCGGCCAATTTTGGATCAATGCTATCGGGAAGAGGGACAAGGTTATGATCAAAGGGAACGGCGATCCGTTGCGCATAGGCACCTGGCATTCCAAAACCTGGGGTCAACTGATTGCCACAGGTATTGGATGCCCCCGTTTGGCAAGACGCGCATGTTCCACATCCCAAGATAAACGGCGCGATGAGGCGATCACCGACCTTGTGCGTGGCCTCTGGTCCCGCCTCTGTGACGATGCCACAGTATTCATGTCCCATGATGTCACCGGGGGTCACTTTGGGATGATGACCAATCCATCCGTGAAAATCGGATCTGCATACGCCACAGGCCAAAACATCTAAGACGACTCCATTCGTTGGGCAAATCGGGTCAGCCACAAGTTCAATAGCAAGATCGGCGTTATAGTTTTGTAAGACTGCTGCTTTCATGGGTCACCTATTTTTGGGGACGCGCGGCTTGTCACGTCATTTCGTATTTAATGAGGTTAGTTGACATGTTTGATCGTGAAAAGTCCTAAATCTTTTTAGCGGGTTGAACGGAAAACCGTGCCTTGGAACGTGTTGGATGTGCGCCATTTCAAAATGGGCTATTGTCTTTGGAAAGGACTTACGCTGTACTCGCCCAAACGCTTAGGTGGCATAACGGAGACAGCATGTGATGACCTCTCTATCTAACTTTGGTGATCTAATGGACACAGGATCGTGGCTCCAAAACGCAGACCATTTAGCGTGGCTGCGTGCGCAGGCTTTTCAGCAGTTTGAGTTTTTTAAAGGAAGTTTGAACCCAGCTGGTGGGTTTCATGTTCTGGATCATCACGGCGCGCCTCTTGCGACGCATATCCAAGAGCTGCACACCACAACGCGCATGGTGCATTCCTATGCGCTGGGCAAACAAATGGGCGTTCAGGGTGCAGAGGATGTCATAGATCAAGGTATGGCCTATCTATGGTCTCACCATCGTGACACGACGCATGGCGGATATCTTTGGGCACTGGACGGAGACACACCTCATGATACCCGCAAACTTGCCTATGGGCATGTGTTTGTGTTGTTGGCAGGCGCAAGTGCCAAGATTGTTGGACATCCAGATGCGGATCGATTGATGCAGGATGTTTGGGCTATCTTGGATGATAAATATTGGGAATCTGAGCACGGGTTATTTTGTGATGAATTCAACCAAGACTGGACACCGTTTTCCACCTATCGGGGTATGAATGCAAACATGCATGGTGTCGAAGCTCTTTTGACGGCGTTTGAGGCGACGGGGGAAACGGAATTCTTGAACCGTGCGGGTCAGATTTTGGATTTCTTTATCGCTCGGATGGCGCCGCAATACGGTTGGCGTATTCCTGAACATTATGACGCTGATTGGGCTGTTGATGCCTCCTATAGCGGGGATCCTATGTTCCGACCTGCGGGATCCACTCCGGGGCACTCCTTTGAAATGTCTCGTTTGATGCTGCAACATTGGTCTTTGTCGGGATGTCCAAGCAATGATGCCGTGGATCAGGCCAGACGCCTGTTTGATCAAGCCTTGTTGGATGCATGGGATCCGATTAAGCAAGGCTTTGTTTATACGCTTCACCTCGACGGGACGTGGGATAATAAACTTCGGCTTTGGTGGCCCGTCACAGAAGCAATTGGCGCGCTTGCTGCCTTTTTGAAGATCGAACATACCCAAAGAGACGAACACTGGTATCGCCGTCTTTGGATGTTTTCAAATGATCACTACATCGATCATAGGAATGGCAGTTG
>CBFHNR010000083.1:0-2306 GCA_965657215.1 uncultured Paracoccaceae bacterium | reverse complement strand
AGAGCAAACTGTGAGCTTTTATCAACAACAGCTCAATAAAGCGCGGGCCCGCGAGCACAGAGAAGCCCTTGCAAAATTGATCGCACAAGAAGACCAAAAACTCATGCTCGCCGCTAAGGGAAGTTACTTCGTAGCGGAACCTATAACGGAGCCCTACGTATCTCTAGTGCCAACATCGCCCAAGGCCTCACTTGTACTCGCACTCAGCGTTGTTTTGGGAGGCTTCTTAGGAGCCGCCATTGTCCTAATTAGAAAAGCATTTAAGTCATGATTACTCGCCTAGCCAGCATTACCACGGCACTCATTCTATGCCTTAACCTGCCTGTTTCCTCTCAGACAGCAGAGCAATTACTCCTCTTGCAGTCAAATCCGGAGCTCGCTTCCCAGCTCCAGAAAGAATTTGGGGACACAAGTAGGAGTGGCGCAACATCAAAAACCGGCGTACCAACGTCTGGGCAAACAAGGGTGCTCAACGCAGACGATGCAAAGGGTAACCGGAACATTCTCACGCAAAGCTTGGCAACAGAAGCAACGAGTGAGAGCGTCATCCAGCGGTATTACCGCATCCTCACGAGTGATTTTCTTCCAATATATGGTGCATCGGAATTTGCTCAGTCACAGGATACAGAACTGTTATTTTTCAACACGATGGGGAAGGATTATCGACTCGCAGCTGGTGATGTCCTTCGCGTAACACTCCGCGGCATAACGGAGAGTGATAACAGCTATAAAATTGGACGGGATGGTAACCTCATCCTCCCGGCCTTACCCCCATTCTCTGTTTCAGGGCTCTCGATCGCAGAAGCAGAAAAGAAACTACTGGACGTACTTCGGTATGACGACGCTTCCGCCGTTGTCTACATGTCTCTGGAAACGGCTCGTTTGATCACTGTTCAAGTGAGTGGAGCTATCAGTCAACCGAGGACGGTTGCCGTGCCGGCCTATACTCCGCTCAGTCGAGTCCTCGCATATGCTGGCGGCATCAAACCCACTGGGTCACTACGCAATATTGTTCTGCGCGATCGCGACGGGAATGTAAACCAGGTCGATTTTTATGAATTCCTTCAAAGCCCTGCTGGTGCCAATGATCCACTGGTGACCGACTCGTCGCGTGTATTCATTGGCAATCAGGGAAATACCATCGCGGCTATCGGCTTTGTCGCGCGCCCTGGTATCTACGAACTTCCAGAGGGACAGGATTCAATCCCAGTCAGAGACATATTGGATTTGACTGGAACACGTATTCTTCCCCCTGGTCTAGAACTTGAGGCTTTGTTTTTCGATGAGAAAGGGCTCTCGCAGTCACGCGTAATCACCAGAGATGATATTCTAATAGCGGGCGAGGTGCTTTCAATTCGATTTTTGCCCACACGCTTGACAGATGTTGTTCGTGTGAAGGGAGCGGTATTGGAAGACTATCAAATAGCGGCGTCTCAACCAATTCCCGTAGGTGAGATTATTCGCGGAGGTGCCACACTAACCGAAAATGCAAGCCGCGACCTCGCCTTGGTAATTGGTGAGGGTGCAAACTCAAGAGTCATCGATATTGAGCAAGCTCTTATCAATCAAGAGATTAGTATCGCTCCAGGCGAGGTTTTACACATCTTCACGCCAGAAGATCTTCGTGAAGTTGCCCGAATAGATGTTAACCGAAGCGACAGCATCATTCTGCGCGGTTTCGTTGAAGCAGAGGCTGCTGAACTATTCTTGAACGGGGAGCGCCTGTCGTTCCTTCCTCTTGGGAACACAGACCCCTTCGACGAAGTGATAAGGCCATTCTACCGCCTGACACCAGACACCAACCTAGAGCTGGCTATAATTGAAGACGGCGAAGGCAATGCTAAGGCCTTGAGCCTCAGAAGCCTACTCCTGCAAACAGATAATTTTGCTGTGAACGATGGAGATAAAATTCACTTATTCGATAATCAATTCTTAGCAATTGGCGCACCCAGACTTGAAACAATTGAAGCGAGTGGGCTTTCCGGCACCAATGCGACGAACATGAGTGCGCGCAATATATATGAGGATTGGCGTAATGTTTCCTCTTTGTTTTCACGCGCGGGCGTACTTAGAGTAAAAGTCGATGACGAATTAAGAACATTTTTGCCAAGTGCTGAAGTGGTCTCAATTGCCCAAGCTATAGACGCTTTGGGGTTTGATAATCTCTCGAGATTTTCAGACCTCGTTTTAGTCGAAAAAAACACACTGGAGGATCGCGAAGACTATATACTCAGATCGCTGTCTGGCGATCTTTCGCAAGGTTTGCCTATCGGGGCGTCAACAATCACTTTTTTCAGTGGAAACGG
>CBFHNR010000082.1:0-2325 GCA_965657215.1 uncultured Paracoccaceae bacterium | reverse complement strand
TGTACTATGTCGTTCACTGTGATTTTCATGATTAAACCCTTACAAAATCAATTGATCTCAACATAGGAATTAGAACTGCACATCGAAAGAGCAATCTGGAGTTTAGTTCAAATTGTCTTGGGCTTTCAGGTAAATTGCCAAGCCAATCGCAATCAGCACTGCGTAAAACACGAAGAGCGGCGTATACAGGTTCGCGCCAACGAGGCCCGATTGTAGGGCCGTTTGATGAATATATCCCGTTAGCACTTGCATGATCCCGACACCGCCGATTGCAAATAAATTCATTAACGTCACGGCTCGCCCAGACAGATGCACAGGGGCAAAGGATTTACCATGTGCCACCATCAATGGATAAGACATCCCAAAGAAGGCCACTGCGGAAAAGAGGGACACGGCCACCCAATAAGACGGACTTGCAACCAGACAAAGAGCGATCAGACAAACCAATCCCAACCCATTTCCGCCAATAATCACCCATTTTCGGGTTCCAAATATACGGTCCATCGGGCCATAAGCAAAAGTTCCCACAATCATCGCAAGGCTCATCACAAATGTCGCTTGGCCCACCATTGCGGTGTCTGCGTTAAAACTATCCACCAAATACGGACCGACCCAGAGACCGCGAAGCCCTGCAGCAGGAGCGTAATTCACAAACAAAAGCGGGATGATTGGCCAAAGTTGGCGCAATTTCAGCAGATCAAGAAACGATCCCGTCTCCTGTGTTTCAACCTTTGCAGGGTTTCTCACCCATAACAAACCGATTGAAATAAGGACCACAGCCCCAGCAAGCCCCAACATAGAGGCGCGCCACCCCACGGCTTGGACGAGCATGGACAGTGGGCTTGATCCGGCCAAATTTCCAAGCGATCCAACGCCAATCATGATTGAAGCCAAGGTTGCAAAGACCGCAGGGGGAAATTCTCGGGAAAAAATGAAATAGGACGCCATCAAGACTGGGGAACACCCAATCCCGATTAAGGTCATCGCGAGGATGACATGCCACGGCGCTGTTGCCACCCCAAACAAGAGCGCGCCACCGCCTGCACCTATGAAAAACAAGGTCACTGCTGTGATCTTGGGACCGATACGATCCAATGCCTCACCAACAGGAATTTGCATCACAGAAAAGGCAAGGAACCATAGCCCCGACGCCAGTGCGAGGTCATCAACGGACATGCCAATATCCGCGGCTAATGACGGCGCAAGCACCGCAAGAAAGCTACGGAAAAATTGGCTTAGGATGTAGGCGAGACATAAAAGGACAATTCCGAACTGCATTCGTGTTGTCCTTTTGGGGTCTAGCTACGCAAGTTTTTAGCAGAGGCTTTGATTGCTGCGTACTGTCCAGACGGACGGAAGCACCACAAATAATCTGGTAAAACCGCATTAATGGAAACAGGCGCAATCCCAAGATCCGCAAATGTCTTGGCATCCTGAGACACGACATTGTCATTGCCTAGGTTGCGGACTTGGTCCCGTGTAATCACAGAATTCGTGAACAAACCCAACGACATCGTTTGCAACAAATCAAAGCTGAACCCCATAAGGCGTCCGACAAAAAACGGAAGCGGCAAAACCAATTTGCGGCGCTGGATAACGGTCAGCATTTTATTCACAAAGTGTTTGAATGTGCCGACTTCAGGTCCACCTAATTCGTAGATACCTGCATCCGCTTGACCCATAATCCCCGCAACAGCGGCTTGGGCGACATCATCAACGTAAACAGGTTGAAATTTTGTTTCAGCACCAACAAGCGGAATGATTGGTGACTTTGTCGCCATATCCGCAAATCGGTTAAAGAATTCGTCTTCTGCACCAAAAATGACAGAAGGGCGCAAAATAACCGCAGTCGGGAACTGAGACAAAATCATTGCCTCGCCTTCGGCTTTGGATTGAGCATATTCGCTTGGCGATGCGGCATCTGCTCCGATGGCTGAGATATGGACCAAACACGTGATCCCTTGCTCAGCGGCAAGCCGTGCCACACGCCCAGCGCCTTCGGCCTGAACCGTGTCAAATTTGTTTTTGCTCGTTTCCGCAAGGATACCCACACAATTTACAACGGCATCTGATCCCAACATTGCCGCTGCAACAGAGGCATCATCACGAATATTGCAAAAAATTGGTTCAACTTGGCCGACCTCGCCGTAAGGTTTGACAAATAGCGCCTCATTTGGGCGACGGACTGCAACGCGCACGCGCCATCCCTCTTTCGCCATACGACGGGCGATGTAGCGTCCGACAAACCCAGACCCACCATAGATTGTGACCAATTTTGACATGAAACTTCTCCGGCTACAGAATCCAGTATTCCTTACAACTTCG
>CBFHNR010000081.1:0-2339 GCA_965657215.1 uncultured Paracoccaceae bacterium | reverse complement strand
AAACAAGCTGTCGGTAATGGATTCAAGATCAATCGGATAGCGCCCTTTGGCGATTTCCTTCTTGATCTTGCTTACCAACTCAAGATCGAAGGGCGGGCCGACGTCAATGCCGCCAGGCATCGCCTGCGCAGCCTTGCTTAGTTCGACGCCATCAGTCGCAGATGTCGGAGCCGCAGCTTTCGCGGTTCCTTCAGCAGTGACTTTGGGTCCACCCACATCTTGACTTGCCTTTTGAAGGCGGGCCTTTAGATCTGATGATGACACGGAATTTACCATGGCACTCTCCTTTTCACATCTATTAAACGGCGCACTTTCAATTCAGTTTAGCCCGAACGACGATTTTATTTTCGCCGACGACTTTTCCACGAACCTGCCTTTTGCTCGCAGTGTTCGTAACCTGTATTACCTCACCTAATTGCCCATTGTCCAAAGCTTTTCCCGGCGCCAAAATATTTATGCCGGCTCTTTTGTAGAAAATTTGTACCGGAGCGCCCTTTCGAATAATCCAATTGGTTTGCAAATGACGGGATAGGATAGGCTGACCCTTGCTAATATTAGCAATAATTTCGCGGCCTATGATATCAGATGGTTTTTCAAAAAAGATGTCGTTCACGGTGGTGGACACTTGCCCCACCTCAAGATCATCTGGCGTCAAAACATGCCCACGCGCAAGACTAGTGCGTAAAATCACCGCCGTTATAGTCGCGGGTTCCACCTTTTCAGTAGGCGTTCTTTGCGGGGGCGTATAGCCGGCCGCAAGACGGATAGTTCGTTTCCAAAACGGATCTTCGCATTCAACTTTGACCACTGACTGCGCCTGCGCCCTAAGATCAATTTCAGGAACGTGATCACAAGCAGGATATTGTCGAACAGAGGCAATGCGCAAAGAAGAGCGCAAATTCGCAGTGGCATTAATCAAGGCTTCCAACTCAGGCTTTGTGATCCCATCTTGGAATTGAATGACACTCGGCCCCTCGCCGACAACTTGGCTTGCCCAAAATAGACAGCACAGTCCTGCGATCAGGGGTTTCATTAGAATTCAGTCCTCAGAAAGCGGACTTGTTTGTTATGAAAACTCGACAGGCCCGCACTCGGTGAAATGGCGCGTAGTTTGGCCGATTTGCGGCCCAATGACACGATTTCAAACACATCAAGGGAGGCTGATGGATCCGCTAGAAATGCAAGGCTTGTCTTGCTCAGACCGTGGCGCGATCCCAAGGGGACGTTGATTTCGCTGCCAGAGACGGCCAAGCGCGCAACTGGAGGACGGCAGGTCCAGCCTGTGAGGATGTGATCAATTTTGCGGCTAAGGTCACGGATGAAATGCGTTTCCGCTTGTTTACGTTTGGACCCATTAAGTCGCTCGCTCATGAACCCCTGCTTAAGGACCATCTGACTGCTCACGGTGTCTTGGCTAATATAGCTGCCGTTCTGGCTTCTCGCTAGTGTCAAGGACATCTGTAAAATACGCGTCCCATTTTGACCGCGCATCATATCCGCCTTGGTGGAAACTTTGACACCCTGATCCGCCGCTGACACAACAACGCGCCCCTGTGTTAAGCTGTCATAATCAAAGGCTGCCCGTTGCGGAGACACCAGATCCGCTTCATTCAAGTGGGAGACCACATCAACAGAAATGCGTGCATGTCCGCTCAATTGATCGGCAACACCTTTGGTGAGAGTTGATGCAATTTGCTGCGACCAAGCTGGTGCATAGGGCGATACAGTGACAGACGACGGAAACAAAGCAACGGTTAGGCGTCTGCTTTCATCACAGCCGTTGACCTGCGTTGGTCCAACCAATGCCTTGAGCTTGACCTGCCAATAATTCCCTGACTGCCCTTCTGAGACCATTTCAAATCGAATGATTGTTCCCGTCGGACGCATCATAAAGCGATCGGCAACAACACGCGCCTTATCAACGACCGAATACCCCTGAAGCGACGCGCCACCAGACAAGCTGGCTGATAAGAGCGCTTCTGCAATTGCGTGACGCCGTGCAAGGGATTGGTTTTTCTGCATCGGTGCAACACCGACCGCTTCGACTCAATACCGCCCCTCAGACGCAAAAGATGTTGCACCCACAAATACGAGGGAGGCTGCTAAAACAATAAATCTAATAAAATGAAAACCGCACATATCAAGCTCCTACAGAGCACCGCGAGCTTGGCGAACGATATAGGACACAACCCCTGCATCTAGTTCCAAGATCACTTCGAAGGTGTCGTTGTCTTTGGGATTAATTTTCAAGGTCCGCGCACCGCGCAACTCACCTTGGACCGTGCCACGAATAACATCATTGGTCACGATAGTGTCGCGAATGGTCGACTCTGAGGTCA
>CBFHNR010000080.1:0-2367 GCA_965657215.1 uncultured Paracoccaceae bacterium | reverse complement strand
AAATTGACGCAAGCACAGGTCAGCGATGTCATTCAAATGGCATTGTCTGATCATGTTGCCTTTGCAACGATCAAAGCAGAATATGGTTTGCGCGAAAAAGAGGTCGTTCAGTTGATGCGCTCTCAATTGAAGCCAGGATCCTATCGCGCTTGGCGGAAACGAGTTGCCGATTTCGGAACGCGGCGTGAGCATTACAAATAATATGCCCCTGCAGGCAGATAAACATGGCACGGCACGGGTTCCGTCCTCTCGGTTCGAACGCACAGCGCGGACTGCGGCGCTTATGATGCGTATCGGAGGAAATGCAGGGGGAGCCTTGTTCAAGGATTTGATCACAACTGGGTCAGTTGATTACCAAAAGGCTGTGTTGACACCTCATAACCTAAAGACGACGGTTCAGTCCCTCAAACATCTGCGCGGGGCGGCGATGAAACTGGGTCAGCTGATGTCTATTGATGACTCTGTGGTGCTGACCCCCGAATTATCTGCAATACTGGCTGAGCTGCGCGCCTCTGGCTATGCCATGCCACCGCGTCAGCTAAAACACGTTTTAGATCGTGAATGGGGCACAGGTTGGCAGACACAATTTCGCGCGTTTAATGTGCGTCCCATTGCGGCGGCCTCTATCGGTCAAGTGCATCAAGCTGTTTTGAAAACAGGTGAAAAAGTTGCGATCAAAGTGCAATTTCCAAATGTACGCGAAACGATTGAAAGCGATGTGAAAACCCTCGTTTCTGTGATTAAGAGGCTCAATTTAGCGCCCTCATCCGTTGATCTAGAGTATTATGCATCCCAGTGTATTGCCCAGCTACAACAAGAAACAGACTATGGCGTCGAAGCTAACTACATGCGTCGTTTTGCAGGTCATCTGAATGCGCATGAGGGTCTTTCTGTTCCTGTTGTTTATGACGCGCTCACCACCAAAGCAATCCTTGGTATGTCGTTTGAAAATGGGGCACCGCTTGAGACAGCCAAGGACTGGGTCCAAGAGGACAAAAATGCACTGGCGCTGGACTTGTTTGAGCTTCTGTTGGCAGAGATTTTTGATTTCAATTTGGTTCAAACAGATCCGAATTTGGCAAATTACTTGGTGGATCCAGCGAATAAATCCTTAACTCTCTTGGATTTTGGCGCCTGTTGCGAGATGTCTCCGTCGAGCATCGCGATATACCATGATCTCTTAGAGGCAGGTCTCACATTTGATCCGCAGGCCGTAAAGCACGTTATGAAACGTCACGGCCTCATGCCTGATCGGTTACAGGGGGAGATGGAGCATTTCGTTGACGAATTGCTCGCTCAAGTTTTTCAAGAGCTCAAAGCCTCGCCCGTTTTTGATTTCGGAAAGACCCGCATTTTCGATATGATTGATGTCAATAATATCAACATTTACAGAGATTTGCTTCCTCCGAGCAATGTCCCAATGGATTTGATGTTCACTCAGCGGAAAATCATTGGGTTTGTTTTGTTTTTTAAATCGCTAGACGCGCAAATTCCTGTCCTCGATATCTTAACTCGTCTACAATCGCGTTGATGGCAACCGACGTCACGGTTAAGTTACGGATTACACACATAGAAAGGGACAAGGTCATGGACGCGTCATCACAATTTCAAGATAGCCTGCCAATGTCTTCGGATGCTTTGCTGGATCAGTTGACGGCATGGGACATCGAATTCCAACGCTTTGATCATGTCCCATTGCGCACGGTCGAGGATGCTAAACAGGTTCAGCATCAGTTTCTGTCAACGGCTGATGGCGGAGGCCATATCAAAAACCTTTATTTCCGCGATAACAAAAAGCGCAATATTTTGGTGGTTGCCGAACAGGATCGTCTCATTGAGCTTAAGAGCTTGCACACGACATTGGGAACAGGTCGGTTGTCATTTGGCTCCGGAGATAGATTGCTGGAAAACTTAGGCGTCAGGCCAGGCGCTGTGACGCCCTTGTCAATGATCAATGGGGTGAAAACGGGGGTGCAACTGTTCATCGATCGTGAGCTGAAATCCTGTTCCAAGCTCTATGTGCATCCCCTCGTGAACGACAGAACACTTGAAATCACGCCTGACGGTTTGATGACATTCTTTGACAAGATCGACGTGTTACCAGTTTGGATTGATCTTTGATCACTCTGCCAAAATGTGAAACAATTGATCAAAGTGCTTCGCTAGATAAATCTGGAACCACTTTGTGAACTGCTCTGGCTGTTGGGTGGACTCATTTCTAAGTGTGTCGATTTCGACCCAACGCACATCCATAACCTCATCAGGATTTGGCTTAATCGTCGGACGTGTTGCACATCGCGCGATGAAGCAATCGACAACCTCGTGTTCGATCATTTCGTTTCCGACGTCTGCGCGATATTCCAATTG
>CBFHNR010000079.1:0-2405 GCA_965657215.1 uncultured Paracoccaceae bacterium | reverse complement strand
GTGACAGCTGATATTTATCGCGGAACCGTTATTTCGCTGCGCATGATAACGGCTGTGGCCTGTGCAAATTTGGTGACGTGCACGACAAAAATGGACGATCTCATTGATATTGTTGTCCGTGGATTGGCGCCATTGCAACGCTTTGGAGTGAAACCCAAGCGGATTGGAATGCTGATCGCCTTATTCCTCCGCTTTGCTCCTGTGTTGATTGAAAAATCCGCCAAATTGCAGGACTCGTTTCGGGCGCGTAGTGCAAAAAGAGCCACTTGGAAAACTGTTTTACCCCTAGCCGTTATTGCTATAGACGATGCGGAACACGTCGCCGAAGCTTTACGTGCGCGCGGTGGTATTGACGGGCTTTAGGGGGAATACAAATATGGAACGCAATTTTGTTTTGATCGCTTTGTTTGCGGCTTTGATCGCGGCACTCGGCTTGATCCCAAAAATCACTTTGGCAACAGGTGTTCCAATCACTGCGCAGAGCATGGGCATCATGTTGTGTGGTACCGTGTTGGGCGCAAAGCGTGGATTTTTAGCGGTCCTCTTGTTTGTTTTCCTCGTTGCTCTTGGTCTGCCTCTCTTGGCAGGTGGTCGCGGTGGATTGGGATTATTTGCATCCCCAAGCGTTGGCTTTTTGATCGGCTTCCCAATCGCGGCATTCGTCACAGGATTTATCGTTGAGCGACTAACAGGGTTGAGCGTGTTTGTTGCATCGCTGATCGGTGCTGTGCTTGGTGGTATCGTGGTGCTTTATATTCCGGGCGTTCTTGGAATGGCAGTTATGCTAGAAAAATCACCTATGGCGTCTTTGGGGCTGATGGCACCCTTTATCCCAGGTGATGTTATAAAAGCTGCGTTAACAGCGGTGATCACGGCTGCGATTTACAAAGCGCGTCCAAATAGCGTTTTATCACGCGCTTAACGCCTTAGGATCATAGCGCTTCCTAATCCGCCAGCTGCGGCGATTGCTGCAAGGCAAGTATTGGCTTTGTTGTCGCTTAGCATATCGTTGTACAAGCGTACGGCCAAAATGGCGCCAGAGGCACCAATGGGGTGGCCACGTGCAAGTGCGCCGCCCTTCATGTTGACCTTAGACATATCCAGGCCAGTGAGCTCACAACAGAGCATGGCTTGAACGGCATAGGCCTCCATGATTTCCGATTGATCGATGTCTGCGGGGCCGAGACCCGTTTGCGCAAAGATAGAGTTGATTGCTGCCACAGGGGCCAGCGCTGGTTGGTCTGGGCGGTCCCCAACCGTCAATGTGCTTGCCACTTCAACGCATCGATCAGGAAACTGTTTAGCGATGTCCGAACTGACGACCAAGCAAAACGCAGCCCCATCCGCAGCAACAGCACTATTTGCAAATGTGATTGTATCTTCAATAATTGGGGCGCGATTACACAAGCGTTTAGACAGCGTGCGTGTATAGTCGTCATTGGTCAGATTTGCGATATCTACTATTTCTGACCGTAGGTCATTAATGCAATTTAGCGCTTTTTGATGGCTACTTATTGCAAATTGATCTTGGGCTTGCCGTGAAATTCCGTAGTCCTGAGCAAGCTGAGCGGCTGAGCTGGATAAGTCTGGATCGCGGTCATTCCAAGGGGTGAACGGGGGTCGATCATAGGGTTCGAGGACCGATGAGCCAATCACACTCCGTAGTCTCACGGGACGGCGCGAATAGCTTTCGACACCGCCTGCAATAACGATGTTGGCAGCTCCTGAGGAGACCATTGCCTTGGCAATTCCGATCGCATCTAAACCACCAACACATTGGCGATCAATCGTAAGCCCAGCAATCCTTTCTGGGAGCCCCGCCGCAAGAGCAATGACACGCGCAGGATTTCCCCCAGCGCCGAGGGCATTAGAGACAATGACTTCGTCCACTTGCTCAGGCGCGATATCAAGCTCGGATAAAAGGGATTGAATAACTGGTGCTGCTAACTCATGGAGCTCAAGCTGAGCCAAGGCCCCCATACGTGGCGCGACGGCCGAGCGTTTTGCATTTATGATAAACGTTGCAGTCATGAGAGAAAGTCCAAGCGCGTTGTAAGGGCCCTTAGATCAGTTTTTCCCGAAGACAGGAGCGGCCAGTCATCTGCTGTAATGTAGACGAATTCAGATGGGACCGCACGATCAGACAAGGAGATGCGGCACCATTTCCGAAGGTCTGACGCGCTGAGGCTATGTCCGTCATGAAACGCAATAGCACGCGATCCACGTTTTTCATCTGGCATGGGGATCACTGCTGAGTGTGTGATAGTGGGATGATTGGAAAGAACACGCTCAATTGCCTCTGGGTAGATATTTTGATCTGCAACGGTAAACATTCTATTTTTGCGCCCATGTAGAAACAGATAACCGTCGTCGTCCATTCGCCCTAGTTCACCGACGCTCAGCCA
>CBFHNR010000078.1:0-2406 GCA_965657215.1 uncultured Paracoccaceae bacterium | reverse complement strand
ATTGTAGGGCCGCGCATTGACCGCGCGACCGAGTTGACGGCAATGGCGACGGCAAAGCCCAGAATAATAGTCATCGGGGTCACGATGGCCGTGTAGGTCAAGGTGAAGGCCATTGCCCCGTAAAAGGGCAAATTCATCAAGGTGTTCCAGAAACCGCGAAAGCTGTCGGAACTTTCCCAAGCCTCTGCAACGTCAGCGACGGCAAGGTGGTTGCGATCCCGATAGATATCAAGGCCCACAAACTGCCCCAGAGGCTGCGCCTCGCGCAGGGCGCGGGTTGCGTCTTGGTCAACGGATTGCACCTCGGTACAGCCGAAAGGGCCGCAATTCTCGACGGTGACAATAACCTGTTCGTGCTGGGTATATATTGACTGCGTAACCACCGAGACGATCGGGAACGCAATAAACAAGAGCATCAGGACAACAGATGGCAGGACGAACCAAAAGAAGGACTTGTGTTTCATCGCGTATGCGCCCCCGGCCTCATGGATGATCTTGGGAAATGGGGTGCGCGGGGCCTAGGCCGGCCCCGCGCGTCAGCTAAGTTTTACTGCAGGTAGCCTTGCTCGGTCGCAGCAGCCACATAGGCGGCTTCGATATCTGCCAATGTCTGCTCTGCGCTTTCATTGCCTTGCAAGAAATCGGCGATGTTGTCACCAAGTGCTGTGTGCAGCAAGCCTTGGAACGGCACCATTGGATAGGGCGTTGCGCTTGCGGCAACGGAGGCGAGAACGCCCTCATTCACAGGCTGCGCTTCGAACCCGTCCATAAGCCATACGGCCTGCGACATTGTCTCGTCATTCAGCAATGCAGGCGATGTCGCATGAGCAAGTGCTTGGAAGGTCGCGGCGGCGTCCTCGTCACTGACATTCTTTGCAACGGTCCAGCCGTCCCACCACAGCGTGGTCGCAGGTGTGCCGCTATCGCCAACGGTCAGAGGGCCACTTACGGCCGTGTTTTCATAAACCTCGGGGGCAGAGCCCTCGTCATCCATCAAAACGCCCGTCCGGCTGCCCCACATATTCATGAGAGCAACATTGCCTGCTTCCCATTCAGCGGAGGTCGCGTTGCTGTCATGGGTCAAATAGTCTGGGTTCATGTACTCGCTCAGGGCACGCATCATTTCCAAGGCTTCGACACCTTGCGCATTGTTGATGGTGACATTGGCTGTGCCTGGCTCGAAGAACTGGCCGCCTGTACCGATATACATGTTGGTAAATTCCTGCGCGAGGTTCCAGCCAGCGGCATAGGCCCCTCCGACAGGGTTCTCCATGATGCCAGCGGCGCGGATGGCCTCGGCTGCGGCCAGCACCTCTTCATAGGAGGTCGGTACGTCCAGACCAATCTGCTCCAGCACGTCCTGACGGTATACGAGATGTTGCGCGTTCGCCATGAAAGCAACAGCCATGATCTGGCCATTCACAGTGATCAATTGGTGGGCGGGAATATCCTGCCCGTATTCAGCGACCAAATCATCCAGCGGCCGGATAACATCCTCGTTGATCAAGGCAACGATGGATGAGTTGGCAACGATGGCCGATGTGTATTCCGCCGGATTGCCGGTCATGCCAGCGACATTCAGCGTCTGGTGGTCGGCGGTGAGGTTGGATGCGGTCTCGGCACCTGCGGCACATTCCAGCGCCAAGGCAGCAACGGATTGGATCGCGGGGAATTCGTTACCGATGATGCTGACGCGGCCAGTATCAATGGCGCAGCCATGGCCGTCTGCCATGGCGGCCGTGCTTGCGACTGCGGCAATCGCTGTTCCAAGCAGTGTGGTCTTAAACATGTTCATGTGAATGAACCTCCCAGTGTTTCGTCAAAATGGGCCGGTTATCCGGCACTTGTTCCAAGCAGTCATTCGACCACCCAGCCATATGGCGACAGGGCCACGCGAATCGCAACCACTTTGCATACGTTTGCAAATAATCGGCGAATTGTTTCGTATTGCAAGTTTTTTACCACGCCGCATTGCAGAAAAATTCATATAAAAATATGGGTTGCCAGCGAAATGAATTCGCGTCAGTCTTTTGCATGCGTATGCAATAGTGGGAGCCAACCATGGCCGAAATCCAGCTTCGTAAAGTGTCAAAACGCTGGGGCAGCTTTGTCGGTGTGCAGGAATTTGATCTGACGATTGCCGATCAGGAGTTCCTTGTGCTGCTCGGGCCTTCGGGCTGTGGTAAGACCACAACCATGCGCATGATCGCGGGGTTAGAGGATGTGACCAGCGGGGATATCCTTGTCGATGGGAAGCGGATCAATGACCTTGACCCCAAGGATCGTGATGTCGCCATGGTCTTCCAATCCTACGCCCTTTATCCGAACATGAATGTCTATGAAAACATTCGGTTTCCGCTGAAAGTACGTGGCATTCCAGCCAGCGAACATGATGCGCGGGTCAAG
>CBFHNR010000077.1:0-2479 GCA_965657215.1 uncultured Paracoccaceae bacterium | reverse complement strand
GTATCAAAGGCGCATTTCCAATTTGGAATGACAGAGGATATCAACATGCGTGACGCTATAAATTCCGCTCTTTCACGATTAGAGCTTCCTGATGGGGGCACACTTGTGTCTCGTGATATGATCCGTGCGCTCAAGATTGGCGACGATGGGGCCGTTCAATTTATCATAGAAGCGCCCTCAGCCGAGATTGCGACGCAAATGGAACCCCTCAGGCGCGCAGCGGAGGCAATCGTTTCAAAAGTTGCCGGCGTAACCTCTGTCAAAGCTTTGTTAACCGCGCATAGTCCCAGCCCCAAAGCGCCTGAACCACCCTCATTGAAAATCGGGGGCCATCCCAAGCCCCAAGCGCAGCCAAGCAAACCAGAGGGTGTGCGTCACATCATTGCAGTTGGCTCTGGCAAAGGCGGGGTTGGTAAATCGACAGTGTCCTCAAACCTTGCTGTTGCTTTGGCGCGTCTCGGTCAAAAGGTGGGTCTTTTGGATGCGGATATCTACGGACCCTCTCAGGCGCGCATGATGGGGGTGTCAAAACGCCCAGCAAGCCCAGATGGTAAAACCATCATTCCACTCAAGGCTCATGGCGTCACTATGATGTCCATTGGCCTCATGTTGGACCCTGCAAAAGCGGTTGTTTGGCGTGGGCCTATGTTAATGGGCGCGTTGCAACAGATGTTGGGCCAAGTGGAGTGGGGCGAATTGGACGTTTTGATCGTTGATTTGCCACCGGGAACTGGGGATGTTCAGCTCACTCTTTGTCAAAAATCCGAAGTAAGCGGCGCGATTGTTGTATCAACGCCGCAAGATGTGGCTTTGATAGATGCGCGCAAAGCGATTGATATGTTCAACACTTTGAACACGCCGATCTTGGGGATGATTGAGAATATGTCCGTTTACCATTGTCCTAGCTGTGGGCATGAGGCGCATATCTTTGGACAGGGCGGTGTTGCTACCGAGGCCAAGGATATCGGCGTTCCCTTAATGGCCACACTTCCGATCGATCTAGAAACCCGTCTCAGCGGGGATCAAGGTACGCCAATTGCGGCAGGGGACTCGACCATGGCCAAAGCCTATGAACAACTGGCTCAGCAGGTCATTGATCACCACTTGGTCTAGCGTTTTAATGTAATAGACACCTGAAACGTGGCGCTCTTGCGCGTCACGACTTTGGGGGCTGCTGGGTATCTTGCCGTTTTGACTGCGTTCAATGCGGCCTTGTCCAAGGCTTTGGTTCCCGAGCCGCGTTTCAAAGATGCGCCTAACAGCTGACCAGCCTTGGACACAGTCAAACTGACCACGGCTGTTCCAGAGGCCCGCGTGCCTCGGGGGTATCGCTTTTTGCGCTCTATCGCGCGTCTGACCTGACTGCTCCAAGAGGCGAGGGCCTCTTGGCTTGCCTTATTGCTTGTTGTTCCTTGAGTCGCTGTCTTGGCGGATCCCGCCGTTTTTGACGTCACTTTGTTTTTGGATTGCCCAGATGCCTTTTGCACGACTTTCGGAGCAGAGGCTCGTTGTGGACGTGCTAGGGGGCGTTGGCTGGATGTTGGGGCAAAACGCTCTGGCTGTGGTGGCGTGCTGTCCAAGGCTGGTGCCAGATTTTGTGGCTTGGCTTGCGCTAATATTGGCGGTTGTTGGGGCGCAAGTTGGGGGAGTCCCCCTTGCGAGCGAAGAGTAGGGGCGCTGTCGCTGTTCAAACTAGGCTGTGATAGCTGAGGCGTCTTTGCTATTTTGACAGGGGCGCGGATTACGGGGGCAGGAGGTGTAAGGGGGCTTTCACCCTCTGGTGTGCTCAATTCAGACAACGGCGCTTGTGTGGGACGCATATCCACTGTGGGTGCGGCTTGTGGGGACGCTTCTGAGTTTTGCGAGGGGGCCAAGGGTGACACATCGCTCGTTTGGCTTGGCGGGGTGTCCCATGCCTCAACCAACGCCGCATAAGACCCGCCATCCAAAGTGAGGCTGCTCAGGGATGCGCCCCCTTCGCCGGCACCTGCTGCGCTTGGATCGCCGGTAAAGGCCCAAAAGGCCGACAGATGGAGACCCAAGGCAAGAGAGGCAAAAATGATCCCTTCACCAAATTTCACGGGGATACGTCCTCAGTGAGCAATCTCACATCCCGTTCAGCTGTTGGATCAATGCGCTTTAGCAGGGCAATCAATTTAATGGCATCAAGGGATTGATCGGCGATGATAGATATCGCTCCACTTCGTGCGATGACCTCAGCAATAGCTTGCTCGCCAGTGAGGTCGTCAAAGGCAACGTTGCCAGAGGCATCTATATAGAGGGATTGCACGGCCTCTGATGTCTCTTCTGATTGACTAAGCGGAGGCGTCACGTCCATGGGCGCAGGTGGCACGATCTGTGCGGTCATGAGGAAAAAGATCAGCAACAAAAAGACGACGTTGATCATGGGGACAATGTTTTCGCCACTTTGACGCGAGGTGGGCAGGTCAAATTTCATGGCTGCCCTCCTGTCAAAACC
>CBFHNR010000076.1:0-2501 GCA_965657215.1 uncultured Paracoccaceae bacterium | reverse complement strand
GGGCTTGATCCCGCATCTGTTTACGTTGTGGATCCGTTTCCAAATGACTGGGTTATGTCCCAAGGGGTCCATGTCAACGCGTCTTTGCCTGCGTCCCCTGCAATCGTTTTGATCGCGGTTAAACCGCAGATGATGCAAGATGCCTTGCCGACACTTCAGGCGATGGGAAACGGCGATACAGTGTTTCTATCGATTGCCGCAGGGACGTCTATCGCCACGTTGCAAGGGATATTGGGGCAAAACACCCCAATCATTCGCGCCATGCCAAATACACCCGCAGCGGTGGGCAAGGGGATTACGGCACTCATTGGAAATGAATTCGCTTCAACATCGGCTTTGGATGTGGCGGATCACTTGCTTCAAGCGATTGGTCAAACGGTTCGGCTAGATCATGAGGATCAAATGGACGCGGTCACAGGTGTCTCTGGCTCAGGTCCAGCCTATGTGTTTCATCTGATTGAAACTCTTGCGGCGGCTGGTCAGGCGCAAGGATTGTCAGAAGATTTAGCAATGGCCTTGGCCAAAGCCACCGTTGCAGGGGCAGGGGAGTTGGTTGAGCAATCTCACGAGACGCCAGAACAGCTTCGCATTAACGTCACCAGCCCGAACGGAACCACCCAAGCCGGGCTCGAGGTTTTGATGGATGAGGACACTGGGTTGCCCTCTCTCATTAACCGGACCGTTGCCGCCGCGACAAACAGATCAAAGGAATTGGCCAATGGCTGAGATTACATTTGATGACTTTCTCAATGTAGATATCCGCGTTGGAACTATAATCGAAGCGGCGCCGTATCCTGAGGCGCGCAAGCCCGCAATTAAGCTGGTCATTGATTTTGGTGATGAGATCGGGGTCAAGAAATCCTCAGCTCAGATTACGGTCCACTATACGCCAGAGGATTTGGTTGGAAAACAGGTCATGGCTGTCGTAAATTTCCCACCGCGCCAAATCGGTAAATTCATGTCCGAAGTGCTAGTTCTCGGGGCGATGGATGACGAGGGCGCCGTCGTTTTGATTGCCCCAGATCAAGTTGTTCCAAACGGGGGGCGGATGCATTGAGCACGATACTAATCTCTCGACCTTTGCCAGAGGATGTGTGTCAGGCGGCCTCTGACCTTGGTGAGGTGACAGTCCGCCAATCCACTGATCCAATGAGCTTTGATGAGATGTGTTCGGCATTGTCGCGGTATTATATCATTTTGCCGACACTACGCGATATGTTTGATGCCTCTGTGTTCGAGGCCGCAGCGTCCAAGATGCGCTGTAAACTCTTGGCGAATTTCGGGGTTGGCTATAATCACATCGATGTGGCGGCGGCCAAATCACACGGCCTATCAGTCACCAATACCCCCGGTGCCGTGACGGATGCGACTGCAGATATTGGGATGAGCCTTTTGCTCATGTCGGCGCGCCGCTTGAGCGAAGGGGAACGCCTTGTGCGCCGCAAAGAGTGGACAGGGTGGCACCCAACTCAATTATTGGGCCAACACGTTAGCGGAAAAACCGTCGGCATAATTGGCATGGGGCAAATCGGCCAAGCGATTGCGCGGCGTTGTCATTTTGGGTTCGGCATGAAGGTCGCCTATTTCAATCGTTCGCCAAAAACGTTGGAGTTTCCCGCCACTCGATACGACAGTATTGTTGAAGTCGCAAAACACAGCGATTTCCTTGTCCTTGCATTGGCTGCGAATGAAGAAACCCATCATTTGATCGACAAAACGGTGTTCGACTCACTGCAGCCGCATGCACATATTATCAACATTGCGCGCGGTGGCATTGTGAATGAAGCTGATCTCATCGGCGCACTGCGATCGGGCCAAATTGCTGGGGCGGGCTTGGATGTCTATGAATTTGAGCCTCAAATCCCAGACGCCCTCTTAGCAATGGATAACGTGGTTTTGCTGCCGCATTTGGGGACAGCCTCGCTTGAGGTGCGGGTTGATATGGGGATGATGGCGGTTGAAAACATCAAAGCCTTTGTAACAGGTGCGCCCCTGCCAAATTTGTTGTGACCTTAGCTTTGGTCTTCAACAGCATCTCGCCAATGGCGGCGGCATAGGGACACATAGGTTTCGTTGCCGCCAATTTGTACTTGATCGCCATCTGTTAGCACTTTGCCATCTGGTCCTTGGCGCACCACCATGGTTGCCTTTTTCCCGCAATGACAAATCGTGCGAATTTCGCGCATCTCATCAGCAAGCGCCAACAAAGTCGCCGAGCCAGGAAACAAGGCCCCCAGAAAATCAACGCGTAATCCATAGCACATGATTGGAATTCGCAAATCATCAACCGCACGGGCCAATTGCCAGACTTGATCATGGCTTAGAAACTGGGCCTCATCAATGAACACACATGAGTAGGTTGTGGTCTCGAGGTGCGATTGCAGTTTGGCAAATAGATCCTCATCAGGGGCAAAGGTGTCTGCAGGCTCGCGGATCCCAATGCGTGAGCCAATATGCCCATCCCCAGTGCGGTTATCGAACTGGGCCGTCATCAGATAAGG
>CBFHNR010000075.1:0-2501 GCA_965657215.1 uncultured Paracoccaceae bacterium | reverse complement strand
GGGCTTGATCCCGCATCTGTTTACGTTGTGGATCCGTTTCCAAATGACTGGGTTATGTCCCAAGGGGTCCATGTCAATGCGTCTTTGCCTGCGTCCCCTGCAATCGTTTTGATCGCGGTTAAACCGCAGATGATGCAAGATGCCTTGCCGGCACTTCAGGCGATGGGTAACAGCGACACAGTGTTTCTATCGATTGCCGCAGGGACGTCTATCGCCACGTTGCAAGGGATATTGGGGCAAAAAACCCCAATTATTCGCGCCATGCCAAATACACCAGCAGCGGTTGGCAAGGGGATTACTGCACTCATTGGAAATGAATTTGTTTTGGAGTCGGCTATGGATGTGGCGGATCACTTGCTTAAAGCGATTGGGCAAACTGTTCGGCTAGAACATGAGGATCAAATGGACGCGGTCACGGGTGTCTCTGGCTCAGGTCCAGCCTATGTGTTTCATCTCATTGAAACTCTTGCGGCGGCTGGGCAAGCGCAAGGATTGTCTCCAGATTTGTCAATGGCCTTGGCCAAAGCCACCGTTGCAGGGGCAGGGGCGTTGGCTGAGCAATCTCACGAGACGCCAGAACAGCTTCGGATCAATGTGACCAGCCCGAATGGAACCACCCAAGCCGGGCTCGAGGTTTTGATGGATGAGGACACTGGGTTGCCCCCTCTGATAAACCGCACAGTTGCCGCCGCGACAAACAGATCAAAGGAATTGGCCAATGGCTGAGATTACGTTTGATGACTTTCTGAATGTAGATATCCGCGTGGGAACTATAATCGAAGCGGCGCCGTATCCTGAGGCGCGCAAGCCCGCAATTAAGCTGGTCATTGATTTTGGCGATGAGATCGGGGTCAAGAAATCCTCAGCTCAGATTACGGTCCACTATACGCCAGAGGATTTGGTTGGAAAACAGGTCATGGCCGTTGTCAATTTCCCACCGCGCCAAATCGGTAAATTCATGTCCGAAGTGCTCGTTCTAGGGGCGATGGATGACGAGGGCGCCGTCGTTTTGATTGCTCCAGATCAAGCCGTTCCAAACGGGGGGCGGATGCATTGAACGCGATCCTGATTTCACGACCTTTGCCAGAGGATGTGTGTCGGGCGGCCTCTGACCTTGGTGAGGTGACGGTCCGCCAATCCACAGACCCAATGAGCTCTGATGAAATGTGCTCGGCATTGTCGCGCTATGATATCATTTTGCCCACACTTCGCGACATGTTTGACGCCTCTGTGTTCGAGGCTGCGGCCCCCAAGATGCGGTGTAAACTCTTGGCGAATTTTGGGGTTGGCTATAATCACATCGATGTGGCGGCAGCCAAATCATACGGCATATCAGTCACGAATACCCCAGGTGCCGTGACGGATGCGACAGCAGACATTGGTATGAGCCTTTTGCTTATGTCCGCGCGCCGTTTGAGCGAAGGGGAACGCCTTGTGCGCCGCAACGAATGGACAGGGTGGCATCCAACGCAATTACTAGGTCAGCATGTGAGTGGAAAAACAGTTGGCATAATTGGTATGGGTCAAATCGGTCAAGCGATTGCGCGGCGATGTCATTTCGGATTCGGCATGAAGGTCACCTATTTTAATCGTTCGCCAAAAACGTTGGAGTTTCCTGCCACTCGATACGACAGTATTGTTGAAGTCGCGAAACACTGCGATTTCCTTGTCCTTGCATTGGCTGCGAATGAAGAAACCCATCATTTGATCGACAAAACGGTGTTCGATTCACTGCAGCCGCATGCGCATTTTATCAACATTGCTCGCGGCGACATTGTGCATGAGGCTGATCTTATCGGCGCACTGCAATCGGGCCAAATTGCTGGGGCGGGCTTGGATGTCTATGAATTTGAGCCTCAAATTCCAGATGAACTCTTAGCGATGGATAACGTGGTTTTGCTGCCGCATTTGGGGACAGCCTCGCTTGAGGTGCGCGTTGATATGGGGCTCATGGCGGTTGAAAACATCAAAGCCTTTGTAACAGGTGCGCCATTGCCAAATTTGCTGTGATCTTAGCTTTGGCCTTCAACAGCATCCCGCCAATGGCGGCGGCATAGGGACACATAGGTTTCATTGCCACCAATTTGTACTTGATCGCCATCTGTTAGCACTTTGCCATCTGGCCCTTGGCGCACCACCATGGTTGCCTTTTTCCCGCAATGACAAATCGTGCGAATTTCGCGCATCTCGTCTGCAAGCGCCAACAACGTCGCCGAGCCAGGAAACAAGGCCCCCAGAAAATCAACGCGTAATCCATAGCACATGATTGGAATTCGCAGATCATCAACCGCACGGGCCAATTGCCAGACTTGATCGTGGCTTAGAAACTGCGCCTCATCAATGAACACGCAGGAATAGGCCGTCGTCTCGAGGTGCGATTGCAATTTGGCAAATAGATCCTCATCAGGGGCAAAGGTATCTGCGGGCTCGCGGATCCCAATGCGTGAGCCAATATGCCCATCCCCAGCGCGGTTATCGAACTGGGCCGTCATCAGATAAGG
>CBFHNR010000074.1:0-2514 GCA_965657215.1 uncultured Paracoccaceae bacterium | reverse complement strand
GTAGGGGTTACTGTGGGGGTCTATTCAGGTCTGCAGAAATATTTACTATATTTTACAGATATTAAGGTGCTAATAATGGCGGTATGGAAGTCGGGCGTTTTAACCCAGCATTCATGTTTGAATCTGGCAACTACGCTGAGGTGAGCATTGCACAAACGACACCAGACGTGACGGACAATGTTTTTGCCCCTGATGGGTCCATGTTGGGTAAGACCACGAACTTCTCTGGATCTTTGAAATTAAACATCAGCGAGCGCTTTGCAGTTGGTGTTAGTATGTTTGATGCTGCTAAAATCAATCTGGACTATACTGACCAAGGTGACTATTTTGCAAATTTTCCCGCCTTTGCGGGGGGACCGTTACCTTATCCTTTTGTTGATCTAACGATGCGCTCAACTGTGGTGGCACTTAATTATAAGGCTTCTGACCGTTTGGACGTGTTTGGTGGTCTAAAATATACTGTAGGATCAGCGACTGGGAACGTTATTTCAGACCCTGCTGGTAATATCGACGCGGATAGCGGATCTGCGACGTCACCGTTGGTTGGTGTATCGTATTCCATTCCAGATATCGCATTGCGCGTAACCGCAACGTACCAAGCTAAAGCGACGACAAAGCATGAGACAACAACATCTGTCCCTGCTGCCGGTACTCCATTGGCAGACACAGAGGCATCAATTCCTGAATCATTCACGCTTGATTTCCAAACAGGTATCGCTGCAAACACACTCTTGTTTGGTTCGATCCATCATGCAAAATGGGATGATGCACATATCTATTTTGATGGCAGCAGCGAGCCTAAGTCAAGTTGGGAAGACAGCACAACATATAGCTTGGGTGTCGGTCGTAAGTTGAATGACAACTGGTCTATTTCTGGGTCGTTCAATTACGAAGCCGGTGGAGACAAAGCAGGAACAAGCCTGTTGTCCACGACAAACGGTGTCCGTGGTGTATCGCTTGGCGCAAAATACACACGTGATAATATGTCTGTTTCTGCTGGTGTGAATTATTCCGAATTGGGCGACAAAGATGTAACGATCAACGGAGGCACTCCCGTTGCGGCGACAGGCAACTTCAAAGATAACTCTGCTTTGACGATGGGCATGAAAGTCGGCTTTAGCTTCTAAAATTATTTAGGGCGGGCTAGTTTGGTCCGCCCTTCCTCTTGCATTTTTGGTTGAACTGTTATGTTTAAAGACAACAATGACAGGAGCCACTATGTCCCTTTCCGAAATTTCAGAACACATTCGCCAAGCTGAGATCAAACATGGTCGCGCAGCGGGCTCTGTTGAGCTAATCGCTGTGTCCAAAGTGCAACCAAACGAACGGGTGGCTGCGGTTCTTGATCAAGGGCATCGCGTGTTTGGGGAAAATCGGGTGCAAGAGGCTGCTGGCAAATGGCTGGATTTCAAGCAAACCTATTCAGACGTTTCTGTTCACCTCATTGGGCCGCTTCAAACGAATAAGGCCCGGCAGGCATTTGAGCTTTTCGATGTGATTCATTCTCTGGATCGGACCAAGCTTGCTCAGACATTTGCGCGTTTGGCACAGGAGCTTGGCACCTGTCCTGATCTATTTGTTCAGGTGAACACAGGTGAAGAGCCACAAAAAGTGGGCATTCTTCCCCAAGATGCAGATGATTTTGTGGTGCAGTGCCGTGCCCTTGATTTACCGATAAAAGGATTGATGTGTATTCCGCCCGTTGATGAAGAGGCTTCTCTTCATTTCGCTTTGCTTGCAAAGATCGCGGCGCGCAATGGATTGGAAGGGCTGTCGATGGGCATGTCAGGCGATTTTGAAAAAGCGATTAGCTTTGGTGCGACCCATGTGCGTGTCGGGTCCGCTATCTTTGGCCAAAGGGCATATGAGCTGGGATAATCAACCGAGTATCCTTGGACATATGTGTGGCCACGTACCACAGATCATGCCATGACAGAGCAATGCAGCCCTCCGTCGGAAAATGTGGGCGCCGCCATTGGTGAATGAAAATGGCGGATCCGGCATTTTCAATAGCATTGGGCCAGTTATAATCCGTCACCAAGACGAGATCATATAGCGGGTCTGAGCGGCGCAGGCATTCATGGGAGTGTGGGTAGGGCGCGCGAACTTGGGTATTGTAATCGGGTTGATCTGGGGCGTCTGACCACAAATCGGTTGGGCCAATCGGTGTCGCCCAGTCGTTCGGAGGCATGAGCCGATCTGGGCGATAAAACATCCCGACAATCTGGTGATGTCCGATTGGGGTTGCTCCGTCCCCTTCTTGTTTCGTGGCGGTTAGGCCGCCGCGACCTATTGAACAGGGAAAATAGCGGCCATGGAATCGAACGCCCCTTGGGGTGAGGACCAAATCTTGAGGGCTGTACATTATAGGACGTGCCCGGATTTGCGGGCTTTGGTATCCAAATAACCTGCGTTTGTTGCATTACGCCCCACGCTGAGCGGCACACGTTCGCTGACCTTGATGCCTTGCTTTTCCATCATGGCAACTTTGGCAGGGTTGTTTGTCAAAAGCCG
>CBFHNR010000073.1:0-2580 GCA_965657215.1 uncultured Paracoccaceae bacterium | reverse complement strand
GACGTCTGCGGCGATCTTGGCCAAGGCTTTGATGCCGTCGTCTGTAAATGTCACCTCAACCCCTTCGGTGCCCATCAGCGCGGAATATTGACGTGTCAGAGCATTGTCTGTTTCCGTTAGGATCATGACAAAGTCGTCTTCGGTCAATGCGCGAAGTTCAACGCGAATAGGCAAACGACCTTGCAATTCTGGCAAGAGATCAGAGGGCTTTGCCACATGAAACGCGCCTGACGCGATGAACAAGATATGGTCCGTTTTGATCGCGCCATGCTTGGTGCTCACCGTGGTTCCCTCAATCAAAGGCAAGAGATCACGTTGCACCCCTTCGCGGCTCACATCAGCGCCACGGGCATCCGAGCGCGCACAGACTTTGTCGATTTCATCCAAGAACACGATGCCATTTTGCTCTACAGCTTCTAAGGCGGTGCGCGTGACGATTTCATCATCCAAGAGCTTGTCCGCTTCTTCACCGATGAGGACATCATAGCTTTGAAGGACGGTCATTTTGCGCTTTACGGTGCGACCGGCAAAGGCTTTGCCAAAGATATCGCCAAGGTTCATCATGCCCATCTGCGATCCAGGTTGACCAGGGACATCGAACATCGGCATTGGATTTGAATTCTCCGCCACGTCTAGTTCGATTTCTGTGTGGTCCAATTCGCCTGAGCGTAGCTTTTTGCGGAACATTTCGCGGGTGCCATCGCGTGCGCCGTCGCCTGCGATCGCATCGATGACGCGCTCTTCTGCGGCGGCTTGAGCAGTGGCTTTGACTTCGTCGCGCATGTGTTCACGGGTTTGGTTAATCGCGCTATCGACGAGATCTCGAATGATCTGTTCCACGTCGCGTCCCACATAGCCGACTTCGGTGAATTTAGTAGCCTCGACCTTGATAAACGGCGCGCGGGCCAGTTTCGCCAAACGACGGCTAATTTCGGTTTTCCCGACACCCGTTGGCCCAATCATGAGGATATTCTTAGGATAGACTTCATCCCGCAAATCTTCGCTCAATTGCTTGCGCCGCCAGCGAGAGCGCAACGCAACAGCAACGGCCCGTTTGGCATCATTTTGACCAATGATGTAGCGGTCCAATTCAGAGACGATTTCGCGGGGGGTTAGGTCGGTCATGTAAACCTCGGATCGTTAATAGGGGGGAGTTTTGATTTACCTGGAAAGTCCGGCAAGCGCATCATCAGGTGGCTACGGATTTGAACCCACCATGTGCCAATCGCGGTGAATATGGCACCGACGACAAATATGATAGCGACGCTGCCGTTCATATCGCCCAAGCTATTGGTCATGGCCCATGTCAGAACGGCGATGAAATAGAACAGTCCTGCGGTCAAAAAGGACCGCCGATCAATCACAATCGCAAAGAGCGTCACAATCGCCAGCAAGAGCGCGGTGAGTGCAATTCCAACCGCGCCGCCAATGTTATAGGCGGTCATCGCGGCTGTGTTCACCAGTGCGGGCGCGGCCAAGGTATGAAGCCAAAACCCCGTGACGCTGTAGCGGCTAATCCGATGGGGGTCTTTCATATCAAACCAAAGCCCCAGAGCCATCATTGCAAACCCATAGATGAGTGAGACAAAGGCCAAAGACGACCCTGTGCGCAGGTCAAACAAGTTTTGCACGCCGCCATTGAACAGCATGTAAATTTCGACGTTTTGACTCACCAAAGCGTAGAGCGCGAACAGTAGGTTCACGCCAAATAAAAACATCGCAAATGGTAGGCGGAAATAGACAAAATATCCAAGGCTCGCGAGGGTGGCAATACCAGAGGAGATCAACACAGGGGTAGAACTCTGTAACGCGCCATCGACCATCAGATCCACGATGAGAGAGGACAGAGGAAAGATCACAGCAATCGCCAAGGCAATGCTCGGCAAAGTCATGCGCCGTTTCAGCGTATAATATCGCGCAGCCAATATCGAAGCGACACTAACCCCAACACAGGCAATAGCAAAAGACCCAAGGAGCCAGAGCACCCCAAACAGTCCCCATAACAACAGACCAAGACCCAAAGTCACAAAGATTTCGGCAAAGCCTTTGAAAAACTCAAACGGCTCGTCGTCTTGGGTCATCTGGTCCCGGTACCCTTGGCGCGATTGCATATGCGCCATCAAAGAGGCCGCTTGGATTTCTGTCACGATGCCTGCTTGGACTGAGGATCGGATGTCGTCTGTGGTGAACTCTGTCATTGCGACAGGCTTTCAACCGTCAGACGTCCGTTGGTATAGACACAGATATCGGCAGCAATCGCCATGGCTTCGCGGGCGACGGTCTCTGCGTCTTTGTCGCTATCCATCATAGCCCGCGCTGCGGCGAGAGCGAAATTACCCCCTGATCCGATGGCTGCCACATCATGTTCAGGTTCCAGAACATCCCCTGCGCCTGTGATGACGAACAGAGCTGTGCCATCAGTGACAATCAACATCGCTTCTAATTTCTGAAGGTATTTATCCGTTCGCCAATCCTTGGCCAATTCGACAGAGGCCCGCGCTAATTGACCCGGAGTGGCCTCAAGCTTGGCTTCTAAACGTTCAAGCAAGGTAAAGGCATCCGCCGTCGATCCCGCAAACC
>CBFHNR010000072.1:0-2586 GCA_965657215.1 uncultured Paracoccaceae bacterium | reverse complement strand
ATACGGTGAGGTTTATCCAAATCCGTAGCTGCCCCCGCAACTGTAAGCGGTAAGCGAGATTGGCACATGCCACTGGATCACTCCGGGAAGGCCCAATCAAGCATCGACCCGCAAGTCAGGAGACCTGCCGAAGTGATCACCCTATCCGCTCGCGGGGTGCGAGGAGGATGACGGTTCGTCCGGCGCGGTGGCATTGAGCCGTCCGAGGAAATCCCTTTCCAAAGACTTAAAGACTAATCGCCTCATGAATTTGAGGCCTCTCGCAGTTTGCGGGAAGGAAAGACTATGAAAAAGAACATCAGCCTAACAGCGGCCCTCATGCTATCAGCCGCCCCCATCTTTGCCCAAGATGCAATTATTTTGGACGATATTGTTGTGAGTGCAACGTTATCACCCACAGAACAGTCAAAAACGGGTTCATCCATAACCTTGTTCAGTGAAGATGATCTTAATGTCATTGGGAATGGCCGCCTAACAGATGTCATGAGCAAGAAAACCGGTGTTTTTGCTACATCGACAGGAGGCATGGGAGCGACCTCGAACCTGTACATCCGAGGCCTCTCGTCAAGCTATATTTCAACTTATGTTGACGGAATTGACGTAAGCGACCCTGCCGGCACGCGGGTGCAATATGATGACTTCGGCGGACTATTAAATTCTAACGTTCGCTCCCTAGAAATAGTAAAGGGATCTCAGTCCGCACTTTATGGAGCAAATGCAATTGGCGGTGTTCTGACCTTAGACACTCTAGGCTTGGAAAAATCTGAAGACGGCGCACAACAATTGCTTGACTTCAAACTTGGGTCAAAAAACACCGCCTCACTCTCTTATAGCTACGTCAATCGCATAGGAGCCCTATCTACTAGCTTCAATGTGGCACGTTATCAAACTGACGGAATATCATCAGCATCGCTAAGTAATGTGGACCACCCAAATGCAAACCTGAATTCTGAGCAAGATTCATTTGAAAAGAACCGAATTGCCTTAGGTGTTGCATATGATTTCACAGATAGTTTCACTGTCGGCGCAAATGTTTTCAAAGAAGACGGGAAATACGAATTCGATGAATTTTATGCAAATCGTCCCACATATGGACCAATTGATGGGACCCATGACGAACATGGAACAAGAAACGCATTAGGATATCGCCTATATGCAGACGTCTCCCTCGGCAGTTGGGATCACAAATTAACCTATTCGAATTACACGATAGACCGATTTGCAACGTCACCGACAGTGGCCGCAACTAACACTTCTGGCACTTATCAATCCAAGTTTAAAGGAAGCCGTGAAAAGCTTGATTATATCGCAAGCGGCAATGTATCTGAAAATCTAAGCATTTCGATAGGGGCGTCAATGACCAAAGAAGTTGCTGAAAATGATAAATTACTCGAAGACACCTCTGAGATTGACACAAATGCTATATTCGCCGAAGCGATTTATGATATCAACCAAGACACATCAGTTATTGCAAATGCTCGTTTAGAAGATAATTCAGCTTTTGGAACAAATAACAGCTTCCGTCTTGCCGCTTCTCACTTTGTGACGGACACGACAATTTTACGCGGATCCGTGTCCAATGGATATCGCACACCATCAGCGGATGAATTGTACGGCCAATACCCTGAGCAGAATTTTAGAGGAAACCCTGACCTAAAAACTGAAAATAGCACATCTTATGAGATTGGTTTTGATACACTACTGGGGTCAAACACACGGTTGTCCGCAACTGCATTTAAAACTGACATGAAAAACAAAACGCAGTATATTTGGGATACTTCTCTCTCCGTTGGCTACATGGTTAACTTGTCTGAATCTCAAACAACTGGCGTCGAATTTACATTTGACACCCAATTGACTGACGACACGTCGCTAACTGCGAATTGGACACGGGTTGATACTGTAGACGGGGACGGCGCCAGAGTGGCTGGTGCGCCCTCAAGAACTTTCACCCTCGCTCTAAATCACAGCTTTAGCGATAAGTTTAGCGGCGGATTAAGCTACTCAATGGTGAAAGGGATTGTAAGTGAGGACAGCAACTTCTCGCTACTTGACGTAAACGTGAACTACAAAATCAATGATGTTTTCGAAGCATATCTAAACTTGGATAACGCAATGGATATCGATTATGAAACGGCAAGCGGCTACCAATCACCAGGCCGCATGATCTTTGCGGGTGTTCGTGCGTCGTTCTAAGATTATAACTCTTTCGCTTGCCCTGCTCTGTGGGGCAAGTGAAGCTTTGGCATCGCCGCAAAAGGTGGTGTCTATGAACCTGTGTACCGATCAGCTTGTCTATTTATTGGCGGATCGAGATCAGATTTTATCGCTCTCAAGTATTGCAGATGATCCTCATTCGTCGGCCATTGCCAAGCACGCCTTGGAATTTCATCGCAATACCAGTGATGCAGAAGAAATTTACCTCATGCAGCCTGACCTCGTCTTAGCAGGTCAATGGACCGCCCAGGCGAGTGTTCAGATGCTGCGTGATCTTGGCATCACTGTCGAAGTGTTTCAGCCTGAGACAACGATGGATGATATCCGTAATAATATCATCAAAATGGGGGATATCTTGGGGCATCCCAA
>CBFHNR010000071.1:0-2593 GCA_965657215.1 uncultured Paracoccaceae bacterium | reverse complement strand
TATATTCTCCGGTAAATCAGATATGGCTATGGATGGTACTGCAACTGAACCTAGTGTCTTGTGAGAGCCACTAAAGTTGCGCCAGTAGAGATGTCTCGCCTTGTCGACTAAATGATGGGGTACTCATTTTTATCGCAATACCGTTATTTTACGTGACTTTTGAAACATCTCTTCAATAGCACAGAGATCTTCAAATAGTGGCTCAGCTGATGAATGCTTATCCTTTGGTGGATAAAGATCATGCGGAAAGACACTTGGCATATAGGTAACAAGACCATGCCTCTGTGCATGATGATCTGTTTTAAAAATGTAATTGATATAGTTTGAGAATGGTGTGGAAAACCTGAATACTGGCCTGTTGTTGTTTTCAAATGGCTTGATCCAAATCGTGTCCCAACGACATACTCCATCACTATCAATCAAGGACGACTTAACTTCACGTATGTCAGAAATAGCAGATTTTATACGGGCAATGTGAAGAGACAAGTCCATCTCAATAGTAGTCCAATCAGACTCGGAAAAGACCATCACACCATGGTAATGTGGTTCTTCTGCATTCCTTACTGTTTCTAATCTCACCACTCCTGACCTTGAGCCTTCGACATCAGCTGCAATCATCATAGAAAAGGTGAAGCGGTCAGGTGTCGACAAAGTTTTATAAAGTGCACGATGAACTTTCTGATAAACAGCTCTTTTGAAATGCTCAGTGTCCGATACCTTGTTTGTATAAATTGTGAATACCAATGACCGAGTATGAGCCAATTCGTACTCATCATGCTGAAATAGAAGTCTAGATTGATACATTAACGTTTCTTGCTGATTGGTATTAAGTCTCATGGCAGTAAATTCCTTTTGGCAATAGAAAACCATAGACGCGGATTTACGCGTCGTTTTGGTCTTCTGTAATGTTTGATAGCTATAGGCATCTCCGCAGAGACGCCCTTAAGCCCCTCATCTATTTATAAAAAATAGATGTACTGTGATTTGGCAGAACCTTTGAAGAGACACGTCAGTTAATACTGATCTTGTATCAGCTAAGTTTGGTGAGTGTTTCATTCTAACGATAGACGTTGTCATACACTTTAACTCGCATAACGATTGTATCCTTCTACTTAAGAAAGAAGCGCAATCCTAGTTAGATTCATGGAAAGATAATCCGCCAAAAATGTGAATATCTCCATGTAATATATTAGGACTTCCCCATGATTTTGGCGGAAATCCAATAGGTATTGGACTTGGTCTTAACTCTATTATTTTTGGTATGTTCAAAACATTGATGAGCTAAATCAGATATCTGACTTATTGTTCATCCACTCAAAGATATCAGCTTCACGCCATGCAACAGCACGTCGACTAATCTTTACTTGCCTTGGAAATCTGCCATCCGCCACCATGGCATATATTGAGGACCGTGATAGTCCTGTTAAGCGTTCTACTTGTGGTCTTCTTAGGAACTTCATTTGGTAAGCCTCTTTGTTACTTTGTCTGTGGCCTACCAGGTCATCAAAAACCACGCATGGCTCAAAAACTATTTCTTTTTTGAGCCACCAGCTTTCTTTTTGCGTCCCTGCCAAATTTTCTTCACACTCGTGAAGCTATATCCTCTTTCAAACTCACCATATCCATCTTCTGCTAGTAATGCAGCAGCGTCTGAAACTATGTCACACGCACTGTTGCCTTTGCCATTTTCATCAACTGATGCGTCGTTACGCGTGGCCTTGAGGCCGTGCTTGCGAGCAAATCGTATTGCGTCACGGGTAACCTCTTTGTTTAGTTCGGTACGATTAGGGCGGCCGTCACGGTCTTTTCTGTTACCTCTGGGGGTAAGTAAATAATCAACTAAAAACTGTTTCAAATCGTCCGACAGGCTTTCGTCTCTTTCGATTTTTTGTGCGATACCAAAAAGAAGCAGGTTGCGTGATGCCGTTACAGTAGATGCTCGATTTAAATGCTCTACTTCGTGTAGGCGCATATCTTGTTCAACAAACATATTGATATCTTCTATTCGCGAAGGGTCGGCATGATATGACTCAATAGGATCAAATCTCGCATCTGTGTCCTTCAACTCTTCAGTGGGATCACTCTCCTCATATGAAAACGTCATTTCTAGTTCTTTTCGCTGTAGTATGAAATTTACGACGCATTTCACAAGTTCATCGCGATCGAGACCTTGAGGTTTGTCGACCGCAAGTGAGTATTGCTCTCGCGTTTTCATCATTCTCTCGATCAGCGTGTATTTTTTTGATGTATCAGTCGTTGTTTGAGAGTAACAAAACACGCGTGACACTTGTCAACATCTATGTGCCTTTACCGCTTCGATCATCCTTTATATTTCCCGCACGGATTTAGAAAAAATCGTCAGTAGCTCATGTCACCGCCGGCAAAATCTGCACGATAACTCAAGTGCTCAGGCTGCTCAGTAAAGTAAGCCATAAATGTTGTGGGGGTTACTGTGGGGGCTATCTATGTACCCCTGACAAAATATTACAATATTTCAACTACTTAAGGGAGACTTATGGCGGACCGAGGAGGATTCGAACCCCCGACCCCCTGATTCGTAGTCAGGTACTCTATCCAGCTGAGCTATCGGTCC
>CBFHNR010000070.1:0-2644 GCA_965657215.1 uncultured Paracoccaceae bacterium | reverse complement strand
TCTTTGAAAAATGCCGACAAATCGCGCGATGTGATTGTGATGGCCGAAGTCTCCGCTGAGGCGAGTTATGTGCCGCACCACAAGAAAAAGCTCGCCTTTGTGTTTTCAGCAATGCGTCATTTTGCAAACGACCTACGCGCGCAAGGCTGGGATGTGGTCTACATCACCTTAGACGACCCTGACAATTCTGGCCATCTTGTGTCAGAGGCGGAAAGGGTTATGGCCGCGCGTGGAATATCCAAGGCGGTTGTGACAGAACCATCAGAATATCGGCTCAAGTCGGCGTTTGAGGCTTGGGATCAAGGCTGTGATATTTTGCCCGATGATCGCTTCATCGCCAGTCACGCAGAATTCCAAACTTGGGCTGAGGGGCGCAAACAGTTGCGCATGGAATACTTCTATCGCGACATGCGGCGAAAAACTGGATTGCTCATGACTGCGGATGGTCCCGTAGGGGGGCAGTGGAACTTTGACGCAGAAAATCGCAAGCCAGCCAAGGGCGATTTGTTTATGCCAAAGCCTTTGGAGCATGCTCCAGATCAGATAACGCGTGACGTGATTGATTTGGTTGAGCACCATTTCTCAAATAATTTCGGCAGTTTAGATGGGTTTTGGTTTGCGGTTACGCGGGAGGATGCTCTTCACGCTCTTGATCATTTTGCCACAACAACTTTGCCATTGTTCGGGGATTATCAGGATGCGATGCTACAGGATGAGCCATATTTGTATCATTCAATTTTGGCGCAATACCTGAACATTGGCCTGCTGACGCCGCTTGAGATTTGTCAAAGAATTGAGAGAGAATATTACGACGGCACTGCGCCTTTGAACGCGGTTGAGGGATACATAAGACAAATTATCGGGTGGCGCGAATATGTGCGAGGGATCTACTGGCTCAAGATGCCAGCCTATGTCGGCGAGAATTTTTTGAACGCCAAACGGAATCTACCAGATTTCTATTGGACGGCTGACACGGACATGCTCTGCGTGTCCCAAGCGGTTTCTCAAACGCGTGATAATGCCTACGCGCATCACATACAACGTCTCATGGTGACAGGTAACTTTGCCATGCTTGCGGGCGTTGATCCGTTTCAAGTCCATGAATGGTATCTATCCGTTTATGCGGATGCCTATGAATGGGTCGAAGCGCCAAATGTCATTGGCATGAGCCAATTTGCGGACGGCGGGCTTTTGGGATCAAAACCCTATGCGGCAAGTGGGAACTACATAAACAAGATGTCGAATTATTGCGGGTCTTGCAAATACGATGTGAAACAAAAAACGGGGCCAACGGCCTGTCCTTTCAATCCGCTTTATTGGGATTTTATCATCCGTAATGAGGATGTTCTGCGAGGCAATCCGCGTTTGTCACATGCCTTTCGAACTTGGGATAAAATGGCGGATGACAAGAAACATGACTACCGACAAAGCGCCAAAGCCGTCTTAGAAAACCTTAGCCCGCAAGGTTGAGCTGTCGCAAGATTGAGGGAATTTGTTTCTTCATTGCAAAGAACCCTTTTGTTGAATGCGGCCAACACAGGCTGTCATAGGGACGATGCTTTTGTCGCAAAGTGATCCCGTGTTTAGCGAGCGCAGGTATTAGAGCGGCGATCGTATCGGCAACTGGCCCTACGGGGGCGGCTGACATCACCACATGTGTTGTTTGAGACGCCCTTGCTAAATCTACGATGGCGGTTTCAATCGTTGCGGGGGTTTCAATGCTGCCGCCATTTTCAAATTCGCACAGCGCGTTCGACAGAGCATCATTGGCGAACTCGACCACTTTAGGGCTTGTGCCAGAAGGTGACCTTTGAGCGGCGCAAGAGAGGCCGATGGCGGCTCTAGGGTTAGCTTGTGCGGACAGGTCCGGTCGTACATTATCATCTGTTAACAATAGAATGTATTCGTCGGGGGTCGGCTTTATATCATAAGTGAGCGCGAGTTTCGGGTGCTCTCTCTCGTCCTCCAGAGGATGTGCCGTATTGGAAAGCTGTCCTACAGGGTCAAAGCGATTTCCTGTGTATTTTGCGATGTTGTCGGCACGCGCGAGATATGTTTTCCCTTTGGTATGCAGACCCGCAACCCAGCGCCAACTCAGGGTGTTCGAGGCAGGATCGCCGTCCAGTAAATGTTTCAAAAAGAAATCCGCGCCCAGTTGCCACGGTAACTTAAGCGTAAAAATCCAGATCGATGCAAACCACATACGCGCATGATTGTGCAAATATCCCGTTTCAACCAATTCCCGCACCCAATGATCAAAGCACTCAATCCCTATGCGCCCGTTTAAGGCCGCATTCAAATCAGGTGAGGGACTTTGACCCATTAAGCGATTCCGCTGAGTGCAATAGTCCGACCAGACAGTTGGGCGATGTTCGAGCCAGCCCTTGAAATAGCTACGCCAAAATACTTCCTGAATGAATTTTTCAGCACCTTGAAGGCTATGTTTGGCGAGAACAGCGCTTAGAACATTCTGCTCAGAGATAACGCCATGCCGTATCCAAGGTGAAAGGACAGACACGTTTGATCGCTGTGTTGACCCGAGATCATAGTTGCGTTGTGCAGCATAATGGCGACCGCTCCGCGAGGCGAATTTGTCCAGACGTGCCAAAGCACTGGATCGGTCCGCCGTGAACTCAAGCGTTTC
>CBFHNR010000069.1:0-2644 GCA_965657215.1 uncultured Paracoccaceae bacterium | reverse complement strand
TCTTTGAAAAATGCCGACAAATCGCGCGATGTGATTGTGATGGCCGAAGTCTCCGCTGAGGCGAGTTATGTGCCGCATCACAAGAAAAAGCTCGCCTTTGTGTTTTCAGCAATGCGTCATTTTGCAAATGACTTGCGCGCGCAAGGTTGGGATGTGGTCTACATCACCTTAAACGACCCTGACAATTCTGGGCACCTTGTGTCAGAGGCGGAAAGGGTTATGGCCGCTCGTGGAATATCCAAAGCGGTTATGACAGAACCATCAGAATATCGGCTTAAGTCGGCGTTTGAGGCTTGGGATCAAGGCTGTGATATTTTGCCCGATGATCGTTTCATCGCCAGTCATGCGGAATTCCTAACTTGGGCTGAGGGGCGCAAACAGTTGCGCATGGAATATTTCTATCGTGACATGCGGCGAAAAACTGGATTGCTCATGACTGCGGATGGTCCAGTAGGGGGACAGTGGAACTTTGATGCAGAAAATCGCAAGCCAGCCAAGGGCGATCTGTTTATGCCAAAACCTTTGGAGCATGCTCCAGATCAGATAACACGTGACGTGATTGATTTGGTTGAGCACCATTTCCCAAACAATTTCGGCAGTTTAGATGGGTTTTGGTTTGCGGTTACGCGTGAGGATGCTCTTCACGCTCTTGATCATTTCGCGACAACAACTTTGCCATTGTTCGGGGATTATCAGGATGCAATGCTAAAAGATGAGCCATATTTGTATCATTCAATTTTGGCCCATTACCTGAATATTGGCTTGCTGACGCCGCTTGAGATTTGTCAAAGAATTGAGAGAGAATATTACGACGGCACTGCGCCTTTGAACGCGGTTGAGGGATACATAAGGCAAATTATCGGGTGGCGCGAATATGTACGAGGGATCTACTGGCTCAAGATGCCAGCCTATGTCGGCGAGAATTTTTTGAACGCCAAACGGGATTTACCAGATTTCTATTGGACCGCTGAAACGGACATGCTCTGCGTGTCCCAAGCGGTTTCTCAAACGCGCGATAATGCCTATGCGCATCATATTCAACGTCTCATGGTGACAGGTAACTTTGCCATGCTTGCAGGTATTGATCCGTTTCAAGTCCATGTATGGTATCTATCCGTTTATGCGGATGCCTATGAATGGGTCGAAGCGCCCAATGTCATTGGCATGAGCCAATTTGCGGATGGCGGGCTGCTGGGATCAAAACCCTATGCGGCAAGTGGGAACTACATAAACAAGATGTCGAATTATTGCGGGTCCTGTAAATACGATGTGAAACAAAAAACAGGGCCAACGGCCTGTCCCTTTAATCCGCTTTATTGGGATTTTCTCATCCGTAATGAGGATGTTCTGCGAGGCAATCCGCGTTTGTCACATGCCTTTCGAACTTGGGACAAAATGGCGGATGACAAGAAACATGACTACCGACAAAGCGCCAAAGCCGTCTTAGAAAACCTTAGCCAGCAAGGTTGAGCTGTCGCAAGATTGAGGGAATTTGTTTCTTCATTGCAAAGAACCCTTTTGTTGCTTGCGGCCAACACAGGCTGTCATAGGGACGATGCTTTTGTCGCAAAGTGATCCCGTGTTTAGCGAGCGCAGGTACACGAGCGGCGATCGCATCCGCAACTGGCCCAACGGGGGCCGCTGACATCACCACATGTGTTGTTTGATACGCCCTTGCTAAATCTACGATGGCGGATTCAATCGTTGCGGGGGTTTCAATGCCGCCGCCATTTTCAAATTCGCACAGCGCGTTCGCAAGCGCATCATTGGCGAACGCGACCACTTTAGGGTTTGTACCAGAAGGTGACCTTAGAGCAGCGCAAGAGAGGCCGATGGCGGCCCTAGGTCTAGCTTGTGTTGATAGGTCAAGTCGCACGTTATCGTCTGTTAACAATAGAATGTAGTCGCCAGTGATTGGCTTTAAATCATAGGTAAGCGCGATTTTCGGGTGCTCTCTTTCGTCCTCTAGAGGATGCGCCGTATTGGAAAGCTGTCCTGCAGGATCAAAGCGATTTCCTGTGTATTTTGCAATATTATCGGCACGTGCGAGATAGGTTTTCCCCTTAGTATGAAGACCCCCAACCCAGCGCCAACTCAGCGTGTTCGAGGCAGGATCGCCGTCCAAAAGATGTTTCAAAAAGAAATCCGCGCCCAGTTGCCACGGCAATTTAAGCGTAAAAATCCAGATCGAGGCAAACCACATGCGTGCATGATTATGCAAATATCCCGTTTCAACCAATTCCCGCACCCAATGATCAAAGCACTCAATCCCTGTGCGTCCGTTTAAGGCCGCGTTCAGATCACGTGAGGGGCTTTGATTCATTAAATGATCCCGTTGAGTGCAATAGTCCGACCAGACTGTTGGGCGATGTTCGAGCCAGCCCTTGAAATAGCTGCGCCAGAACACTTCCTGAATGAATTTTTCAGCCCCTTGAAGGCTATGCTTGGCGAGAACAGCGCTTAGAACATCCTGCTCAGAGATCACGCCATGCCGTATCCAAGGCGAGAGAACAGACACGTTTGATCGCTGTGTTGACCCGAAATCATAGTTGCGTTGTGCAGCATAGTGGCGACCGCTCCGCGAGGCGAATTTGTCCAGACGTGCCAAAGCACTGGATCGGTCCGCCGTGAACTCAAGCGTTTC
>CBFHNR010000068.1:0-2666 GCA_965657215.1 uncultured Paracoccaceae bacterium | reverse complement strand
CGTCTCTGCAGTCGGCTATCATCAACAATAAGGATATTTTGCACAACTCCCGTTGCGCTATTTAACTCGAACTCTTTTAAACAACTGGTCACAATATCCCCCTAACAGACACTCTAGTGTCCAAGGCAATTCCTAAGGATTTGTAAAACCTTCAAATCCAACTTTCTAAAATTGAAGAGGTAACCCTCTGTTCATGTTTCGACGCGATTTTCTCCATTGGGACAAGTGAGAGGGTCGTCGTGATCAATTGGAAAAGAGTCGAAGAATTGCGCGACGAGGTTGGCGCAGAGGATTTTGAGGAAATCATCGAACTATTTTTAGAAGAGGTTGACGAGGTTATTGAACTCTTGCGCGGAGGCGACGGATTGGACGACTTGGAGGCCCATATGCATTTCTTAAAAGGAAGCGCGCTGAACATCGGGTTTTCACAGTTTGCTGAGCTCTGTCAGATTGGCGAAACCCTCGCGCGCGAAGACCGTGATGAAGACGTGAATGTAGATGGGGTGATCGCATCCTATGACCAATCACGCGATACGTTTTTGATGCATCCGCATCGTTAAACCAAAAGGTGCATCTTGTCCGCCCGTGTCGATCCCATTTCCGCAATCGATTTACGGCGTAATTTTCGCATGCCGCCAATCCAACGACCGTAATCGGACGCCTTGGCCTGAACATAATCAGAAACGACAGGATGCGGTAAGATCAAGAACTTTTCATTCTTGATCCCTTGGACAATGATGTCCGCCACCTGCTCAGGCCTTAGCAAACCGTCGTGATCAGGAACCCCTTGATCGCCATCGTAGCCCAACATCGGGGTCGCTACATACTGAGGACACACCACCGACACTTTGACACCATCATCGCCATGGGAAATCGCCAAAGATTCAGCTAACCCAACCGCTGCGTGTTTAGTTGTTGAATAGGCCGCATCACCAATCTGGTTTAACAAACCCGCCGCCGAGGCGGTATTGATCAAATAACCATCGCCGCGCTCTATCATTGCGGGCAAAAGCCGACGCGCGGCGAACACATGAGACATAACATGAATGGCAAAGCTATCTTGCCATTGTTGATTACTCGCTGATGCCGCATGGGACGGGTCGCAAAACCCAATACCTGCATTCGACACAAAAATATCGATGGTCCCCAAAGCCGTCTCAGTCTGATCAATCAATGCGTTGATCTGACCTTCATCGCGCACATCGCATGGAACGCCTAACACAGACAGCTCTAGCGCGGCTTGGGTCAATGATGCCTCATTAACATCCGAGATCGCAACACGCGCGCCTTGATCCTTGAGAGCGCGAGCAAGGGCAAAGCCAATGCCGCTGGCGGCCCCTGTGATAACAACGATTTTGCCCGTAACATCCATGGCGCCCTAAATCACAAACTGAGCAAGCAGTTCATCATTGGTGATGTCTGTATAGGTAAAACCTGCGCCATCTAGACGACGAAAGAAATCACTAAATTGGTCCGCTGATTTGGTTTCAATTCCGATCAATATTGACCCAAAATTGCGTGCCGACTTTTTGAGATACTCAAACCGAGTAATATCATCATCTGGGCCCAAGAAATTCAGAAATTCTTTCAATGCACCCGGTCTTTGCGGCATACGCAAAATCAGATATTTTTTGACCCCCATGAACCGCTGTGCGCGCTCTTTGACCTCTGGGAGCCGTTCAAAATCAAAATTCCCACCAGAGGTCACACAGACAACTTTGCGGCCTTGAATAGATTGACCCAAATCTTTGAGCGCATCCACTGCTAAGGCTCCTGCAGGTTCCAATACGATGCCTTCTAGATTGAGCATCTCAAGCATCGTCGTGCAAATGCGATCTTCTGGGATCGCTAGCAAATTGGCCAGCCCAACATTTTTTAAACGGGCAAAGGTCTTTTCACCGATCATCCCAACTGCTGCCCCATCCGCAAAAGTATCAACTTTGCTAAGCTTGCTTGGTTTACCGTGCATGATCGCCTCGCGAAGGCACGCGCCGCCTGCGGGTTCAACCAAAGTGTAATTTGGACCATTGCCAAAATAGCTCAGCACACCTGAGGACAATCCACCACCACCAACCGGGAGGATGATATGATCAGGGACGCTTCCTAATTGCCGTTCAATTTCCACGGCAACGGAGGCTTGACCTTCGATCACGTCATCATCGTCAAAGGGCGACAGAAAATGTGCGCCACTGTCGCGGCAGAAGTCTTGCGCCGCACGAAGGCAATCATCGAAATAGTCCCCAACAAGGCGGATTTCGATGTTTTCACCACCAAAGACTTTGGTTTTTTGGATTTTCTGCTGCGGCGTCGTCACCGGCATAAAAATCGTCCCTGTGACACCAAAATGGCGGCACATATAGGCAACCCCTTGCGCATGGTTCCCCGCAGAGGCACAGACAAAGGCCTTTTGTTCAGGAACCTTGCGCATGGCATTAAAGGCCCCGCGCAGTTTATAAGATCGTACAGGGCTTAGGTCTTCGCGTTTGAGCCAGATCTCAGCACCAAATAGCGCGCTGAGATGTGCATTTTTCTGCATTGGTGTTTCGGAAAACACGCCGCGCATTTCTTGCTCGGCCGCTTGGGCACGTATATTAAAATCAGTCATACCTAAGCATTGCGGCATCCCACAAAGCGTTGCAAGCCTATTGTTGACGCAGCTACGCTTG
>CBFHNR010000067.1:0-2715 GCA_965657215.1 uncultured Paracoccaceae bacterium | reverse complement strand
TGGAGAATGAAAAATGAAAATAGTCGTAGCAGGAGAAGGAGCCTTTGGTCGGAAGCACTTGGAGGCACTGACCAACATTCCTGATGTTGAAGTGGTCTCACTGGCTGGGGGCGTTGCCGATGCCACAAAAGCTGTCGCAGCGGACTTTGGCATTCCCCACTGGTCACTCGATCTTGGCGAGTGCTTAGCCCACCCCGGGGTCGACGCTGCAATATTGGTTACACCCACACCCGTGCATGCTGCTCAGGCTTTGCAGGTTTTAGATGCCGGTAAACATGTTTTTGTTGAAATCCCGATGGCCGACAACATACAGGACTCAAGGGCGCTTGCCGCTAAAGTGCGCGAAACCGGCCTAACCGCCATGGTAGGCCACGTTCGACGGTTTAATCCTCCTCACCAATGGGTGCAAAGGCAAATTGCCAAAGGGGAGCTGAGCATTCAACAAATGGATATTCAAACCTTCTTTTTTCGACGATCAAATTTAAACGCGCTTGGTGAGCCACGTAGCTGGACTGACCATCTGCTGTGGCACCACGCCGCTCATTCCATTGACTTATTCATGTATCAAACAGGCGAGGCCATTACTGATGTTTATGCGGTGGCGGGACCTGTTCATCCAGACTTAGGGATTTACATGGATATGGGCATCGTTCTTCGAACAGACAGCGGGAAGATTTGTAATGTGTCGCTCTCCTTCAACAACAATGGTCCACTCGGCACTGAGTTCCGCTACATTTGCGACAACGGCACATTTACTGCGTACTACGATGACATGAAAGATGGACACGGCAACACAATAGACGTTGCAAATGTCGATGTTTCTAGCAATGGCATAGAGCTTATGGAGCGGGAGTTTTTTGCGGCAATCAAGGAAGCGCGCGAACCCAATGGATCAGTCGAGCAAATATTACCAACTATGGAAGTGATGGAGAAAATCCAACAATTAGTGAAGGGGCAAATTGCTTCAACGCAGCCCGGATGAAAACCGATGTCATAATCATTGGTGCCGGCCCCGCGGGCTTGATGCTTGGGCATCTACTGGCTCAAGCTGGGGTGGACACTCTAATTATTGAGCGGCAAACAAGCGAGCATATTCTGTCCCGTATTCGCGCAGGTATCCTCGAGCAAGGCACGATCGGCATTATGTGCCAGCTGGACTTGGATGACCGGCTGCAAAAGGAAGGGCTGCCGCATGACTATGTGTCGCTCACTAATCGAGACCAATTGATAAGAATCCCCGTACGAGATTTAACGGGAAAACAGGTGATTGCATACGGTCAAACCGAAATCATGCGAGACCTAATGGACGCAGCTCCCGCGCGCGGGGTTCAAACAATTTACGAAGCCGCAGACGTTGCACTTCATGATATTGACAGCCCCAAACCCTATATCACCTATCAAAAAGGTGGACGCCAGTACCGCATTAACGGGCAATTCATTGTGGGTTGTGATGGACAACATGGGCCGTCAAGGAAAAGTGTACCCAAGGGTGGTGGGGCGGCGCTAGAACTAACCTACCCTTTTGGCTGGTTAGGCATTCTATCCGATGTGCCACCCTGCGCCGATGAGGTGGTCTATGCCAGCCATGACAAGGGCTTTGCGCTTGCGTCTATGCGATCGGCAACGCGCAGTCGATATTATCTGCAAGTACCTGCCGATGAGCACGTTGATAATTGGCCCGATGATCGTATTTGGGATGAACTCAAGGTTCGCCTCGGCCCAAACTTTGCGCGCGGGATTACTACAGGTAAAGCGATTGAGAAATCCATTGCCCCTCTTCGTTCATTTATCTGCGAAACGATGCGCTTTGGAAATCTTTTTTTGGCTGGAGACGCCGCACATATAGTACCCCCGACGGGGGCAAAGGGTCTGAATCTGGCCGCCTCGGACGTAGCTTATTTAGCGCCAGGACTAATTGCCCATTTCAAACACAAAGACTCAGCGCTCCTTGAAACCTATGAGGCGAAAGCATTAGACAGGGTTTGGAAGTCATCTCGCTTCGCTTGGTACCTCACGAACCTCATGCACAACTTCCCTGAGAACGGCGAGTTCAGTAGGAGAATGCAAATCGCGGAGCTGGACTATATTGGCAGTTCGCAGGCAGCCCAAAAAAGTATTGCTGAAAACTATATTGGGCTGCCGCTGTAGAGAAAAGGGACCTATTTTTTTGGAGGCCCCGGCACAAAAACACCGTTCTGCTCAGCGTAGGCAGTCCAAACGGCCACTAGACGCGCAAGCACATCCGGATTCAGTTGGCTCAGGTCATTGTTCTCACCAATATCAGATGAAAGATCATATAACTTCCATGACGGCGGCTTAGCGTCTTTGGCTCCGGGCGGACCCCCTCCGTCTCTTCCAAAGACTGCTTTCCAGTGCCCTACTCGAACGCCTCGTTTTAAATGCAATTCCCAAGCAAGTGAATCGGTATCCGAGCGGACTTGATCAGCTGACCCGTCCAGAATCGGCCACCAAGATTTACCCGTCGGTAAACTAATACCGCTAACACTTACAGCCTGGCTCTCGGCGTGTTCACTGTGAGTAACATGCGCAATGTCTAAAAGCGTTGGCATGACGTCGCGCACGGACAAGGGATTATCGATAAGCCGCTGCCCCTTTATTCCTTTACCCGTTATGAACGCCGGCGCGCGGACGCCGCCCTCTTCAGCATCTCCCTTAATATTTCGAAAGGGCACCATCGCCGCTGTTGCCCACTCT
>CBFHNR010000066.1:0-2739 GCA_965657215.1 uncultured Paracoccaceae bacterium | reverse complement strand
CCTGTCGCTCAGTTTTTTGACGCTGCTGGCATAGCTTGATGACGCTCGAACGTAGACCGTCTCCCCCGATAGTTGATCAAGGTTTGTGATAGCGGGTGCGGTTGGGCCGGTGACCAAAATTTCTTTTAGGGGTTTGCTGGCGGGAATGGTGAAATCCACGGACTGACCGCGGGCGTCGGTTATGGTGGTGCCGGCAATCACGATATCGCCTCGGCCGGCATTCAGTGTGCTAAATAGTTGATCCCGCGCGACGGGAATCACAACAACCGCCACTTTTAAGTGTCCGGTTTTGTAGGCTTCGTTAACAATTTTTTCGAGCCGAATGGCGTACTCGGCGGTGACGCCGCGGGGTCCATCATCGAGAAAATAACGGCCCGGACCATAAACAGTGAGAACACGAATGATGCGTCGCTCGACCATGGCATCTAAGTCACCTTTCCACACACGCGTCATCGCAAGCGCATCTGGTGCTTGCTCCTCGACACTGGGATCTGCTAGGCGCGGATCTGCTTCGATTGCGCTCGCTCTTGAGGGCGTATCTTCTATTGATGGCTGTTGGCTTTCGGTCTTGTTGGCAGCGAGAGCAGGCTCGGTGTTCGCCGCCGCTACATCAGATCGATTGCACCCCAGTAACACTAGGGCGAAGGAAAGGACGATGAGGCTGGGTCGGATCATGACGCTAATCTCTTTGCTGCGGTCTTTGTATTCTGCGAAGCCCAGTTGTAGGCGGGTTTTGGGCAGCGGTAGACGCGCTGGCGTTCAGGTTATTGGAAGCGGTGCGTAGACTGATCTGATAATCGCTTGAGAAGTTAATGGCGGTCTGATCTTGGCGTACTTCAAGCACTACAGGCTAGTCCATAGTCTGATAGGCACCACAGGTTTCGCCGTCATCGCAAATGAAGAAGTCATTGTCATTATCTGTACCCGCCCAGATTTCATAGTCACCCTCAGGTAGGTTGGGTCGGGCGAATTGATAGTATAGCAAATGTGCCATTTTCAGACGCTCGGTAACATTGGCGAGGGCGCCATTTCGTGAGCTTCCAATGGGCTATTATCGTACGCCTAAATTTGTACAAAAATGCCGAGTGCTCACTCGCACGCAGCTAATTTCGTGAAGCCTTATAATAAATCCGGTCCAGTAGAAGTCCAATAATCATAAGAATGAAGAATACAACCAAACGTATCCCCACACCCCAGATAAGTGGTGCAGAAGGAAACGTGTGAGTCTCTTCAAGCGCCGCCCACTTGTGCTGTATATCTTCGTGAAAGCCTGGCGAAAGAGCGATTTCCAAAAAATCACGGCGGCTGCGATAGCGAATAAATGCTGCGCGATCCCAGAGCCTACGTTCAAATTCTCCCTGACCGGGTAAGTTCTGAATCGGCTGAACTACAACCAATGGATGACTGGCACGGAGGAATAATTGCCTAAGCATCATAGACGTATATTTTACCTCCACCTCTTCAGACGTTTCGCTGGTTTCGCGCCCGTCTGCATACTTCGGCTGGCTGCGATATTGGTTTAAATTTACCATCACAAATTCTTTCCCGTCATCACTAGACGCGAAGAGTTCTAAGAGGCGAGCGGTTTCTGGATCAAGTTTTTTGGCGAGTTCTACGTAATTCTTTTCCTCTTCCATTGTAATAGGGCTTCCACTGCCCCCGTACCACATATGAAATGTTACATAGAATGCCGCGAGTAACGCCCAACGAACCTGTGATGCGCTCATAAATTATGATCCAAGTGAGAGATGGAATTTGACGGCCACACACTCTCTAGGCCGATTAACGCATTTGGTCTATACAAGTATAAGAAGTTTAAATGGGGTGTCGGGAGTAACTGGTCGTCCAGAAAGCGGTCTTGCAGGCATGAGAACATGGGTGCAAACTCGAGCAGTGCGTCCCTGTGCTTTTGGCATTTATAGATGAGTCAATGAAATGGTGGGCCCAGTAGGACTTGAACCTACGACCAATCGATTATGAGGATTACGAAGAAGCACAACAGAGTGCTCTAAGCCGAAGAAGCGTAAACGCTTTTTCTGGTCTTGTGAATCTCTCTGACCGAATCCGAACGAGGTCCGAACCTACTGATACCCAATTGCGATCATTATCGCCGTAAGCTGAAGACTTGCAAGGATAATACGGAAACCGAAATCCGAACCAGAGCCGAACGTAGCACTGAAACAGTAGTTGACTAACTAGAAGTGGCTGTAAGGATCTGCTCTCATGCTTCAGGGCCCTTCCGTTACCCGCATCTAATTGCCAAGAACCTGAATAACGAGCTGGGCCTAAGCGAGCTCTCTCAGAGTGATCTACGGTTTCAAGATTACGGTCGACTATGGGCAAGCCTCCCAATCTGCAGAACTGTGCAGCGACTCTTGTGAGGGTGGCTGGAGAGGCCCTATAGGAAAAAATCAAAAATTCCAGAGGCAGATATAGAGGTATTTGGAGGAGGACTCCAGATGCCCTGGAAAGAGTGTAACCGTATGGATGAGCGTCTTAGGTTTGTGGCCAAACTCCTCAAAGGGGAGAAGATGGCCGTAGTGTGCCGAGAATTCGGGATTTCCCGTAAGACCGGCTATAAGATATTTAATCGCTACAAGGAATCCGGCATTCGGGGCCTGGAAGATCGGGCTCGAAGTCCTTATCGACACCCCAACAAGATTCCGTTTCAGGTCGAAAAGGCGATTCTGCGGGTCAAGCAGGACCATAAAATCCGGGGGGGGGCCAAAGATTCGGGAC
>CBFHNR010000065.1:0-2751 GCA_965657215.1 uncultured Paracoccaceae bacterium | reverse complement strand
GCCGCGCAAAAATATGGGCTCACGACCGAACAATTGGCCTTGTCCTGCGCCTCTCACCAAGGGGCGAAAATACACACAGATCGGGTAAGTGCATGGCTCTCAGATTTGGGGTTAGCCGATGATGATTTTCGATGCGGGGCGCAGAGGCCGAATGATCCAGAAGCCAAGATTGAGTTGATTAAGTCAGATGCCTCTCCCTGTCAGATGCACAATAATTGTTCAGGTAAACATACGGGGTTCTTAACGCTCAATCAGCATTTGGGCGGCAATAGCGAATATATCGAAGCGGATCATCCCGTCCAACAGGCCTGCCTAGAGGCCTTTGAAATGGTGACGGATGGGCCGAGTTTGGGGTATGGCATTGACGGATGCTCCGCCCCTAATCATGCCACAACTGTCTATGGGCTGGCGCGCGCAATGGCGTGGTTCGCATCGGCGCAGTATCGCAGTGACCTAGCCTCAACCGCAGCTGCCCAACTGACACAGGCCATGGCTCAGTTTCCAGAGCTGGTCGCAGGCGAAGGGCGTGCTTGCACCGAATTGATGCGTGCTATGGATAACAAAGTTGCCGTCAAAACAGGTGCCGAAGGTGTGTTCGTTGCCATCATTCCAGAAAAACGCATCGGGATCGCACTAAAGGCATATGACGGTGCTACACGGGCTAGTGAAGCCGCGATTGCCGCACTTTTGGTTGCCCTAGGTGTGTTGGATGCCGAACATCCTGCAACCCTGAAACGGATGAATGCGCCGATCAAAAACTGGCGCGGTATTGAAACGGGCATGATCAAGCCAGCGGCCGAGTTGGTCCTATGATCGTTTTGTTCAACAAGCCGTTTAACGTGCTGTCGCAATTCACGGACAAGGGCACTCAGGGATCGGACCGCAAAACGCTGTCGGAATTTATCCCCATTCCCAAAGTTTATCCCGCAGGGCGTTTGGATCGGGACAGTGAGGGATTGTTGATCCTGACGGACAATGGACGACAACAGGCGTTGATTTCTAATCCCAAACACGAGATGGAAAAGACCTACTGGGTTCAAATCGAAGGTGACCCAAGTGATGCTGACCTTGATCCGCTCCGCAGAGGCGTTGAGCTCAAAGATGGGATGACGCGGCCTGCTCAGGTGCGATTGATGGATCCCCCAGACCAATTATGGGATCGTGATCCTCCAATCCGCGAACGCAAATCCGTGCCAGATCGTTGGATCGAAGTCACGATCACCGAAGGTCGCAATCGACAGGTGCGCCGTATGACCGCTGCTGTTGGGTTGCCTACATTGCGATTGATCCGTTACCAAATCGGGCAATGGACGATTGATGGGATGGATGTCGGATCCTATCGCAAACTTGCATGAAAACCGCCCCTCAGGGAGGGGCGATCCCTCATCAAGCCGCTGCAAATCCTGCGTCTAGGGCCGTAAGGATGGTCGAAACCTCTGCCTCGGAAATCGTAAGCGGAGGTGACATCAAAATGTTGTTTCCGCCAAGCCGCACCATCGCCCCATTTTCATAGGCAACCTGATGGATATGTTTCATGGTGGCGACATCCATTGCTGTTTTATTGGCGGCATCACTCACCAATTCGATACCCGTCATGAGCCCCTGACCACCACGCACATCCCCTATGATGTCATATTTCTCAGCAAGCTGTTTGACACCTTCATATAGCTGTGTCCCCCGCGCGGCCGCGTTGGTTTTAGTATCAAGCCGTATCGTTTCATTCATACAGGCAACCACAGCAGCCGATCCAACAGGGTGGGCGGAATAGGTGTATCCGTGGAAAATAGCCCCTTCGCCTGTTGTATCCTTTTCAAAGACGTCAGCCACTTTGTCATTTACCAATGTCGCGCCGACGGGGAAATACCCTGAGGTGATGCCCTTTGCCATTGTCATCATATCGGGTTTCACACCGTAATGACGCGCACCAGACCAGCTTCCTGTGCGGCCAAATCCTGTGATCACTTCATCTGAGATCATCAAAATGCCATGGCGGTCGCAAATTTCGCGCATCAATCCCATGAACGAGGCGTCTGGTACAATGACGCCCCCTGCCCCTTGGATTGGCTCCATGATGAAGGCCGCGATCGTGTTAGCGCCTTGGAACATGATTTCATCCTCAAACGCCGAGGCAATGTTTTGAGCCAGCACCGCTGGGTCCGTTTCATTGAACGGGTTGCGATAGGTGTAAGGGCTGGGCAAATGAAAACATCCTGGCAAAAGCGGTTCGTAGTTTATGCGAAACCGATTATTGCCATTCACAGATGCACTGCCAAAATGCGTCCCGTGATACCCCTTTTTCAAAGAGATATATTTGGTTCTTGTCGGCTCGCCCCGTAACCGATGATATTGACGCGCCAAGCGAAGCGCCGTTTCGACGGAATCAGATCCACCTGAGGTGAAAAAGACACGCGTCATTCCATCCTCAGCGAACATCTCGCGCACCATATAGGACGCCTCAATCGCAGTTGGATTGGATGTCCCAGCAAAGGAGGAATAATAAGGGAGCTCATAGAGTTGTTTAGAAATCGCGTCTTTGACGGCATCATTAGAATAGCCAAGGTTCACACACCAAAGTCCACCAACGGCATCGACCACTGTGTGATCATCAATATCGGTAATGCTCACACCCTCTGCAGATTTTATAACCTTCGGGGGATTCGCCATCGCATCCCCAGGGTGGCCCATAGGATGCCATATGTGTCGCGCATTGTTTTCACGAATAAAATTGTCATCTTTCATGCCACACTCCTT
>CBFHNR010000064.1:268-2894 GCA_965657215.1 uncultured Paracoccaceae bacterium | reverse complement strand
AGCTCTTGTCACAGGTCAACACTAGCCAATTTGATGCCGTAACGGAACGTGCACTGAACATATTCGTGGACTACAAACTCAAAGACATTGGCATCGCATCGGATCTTCTCTCATCGCGGAGTGAGATCGCACAAAGAATATTCGATACGACGGTTTATCCACTTTTTGCGATTTACGAGTTCTACAATGAAACCCAAAACTTTTGGCAGAAAGAAGCCGTTAGCTTAGCTCAGCTGAAGTCTGCAAGTTTTATTGCAGAAATCAGCCCCGGAGCACGGATCACGGTCTTTACAAACGGTTATTTATCGAAACTTTTAGGCTCCGGCTCCGGCTCGGATGCATCTCAGCAATTGACTGGTTTGCAAGCCACAGGGATAGATGTCCAAGCGGAGCCAGGATCCAATGATGAGCAGGATGCCGAAGCACAGTTTCTAGCTAGAACAAACCAAAAAGCTGACGACATAACGGTACTGTCGCCTAATATTCAATTTATCCTATCATCTTCGCGCTACATTAGTGGTGCGGTCGAAACCCCAGGGTATTATCCTGTCGCTGGAGATATAACCCTTTCGCAAATGCTCTCAGCCGCTGGAGGATTGACGGAAAACGCAGACATTACGCGACTAGAAATTATCAAACAGCGCGTAGTAGATGGCAAAGTTTTAGCTGATAAACCGTCACGGGTCGACCTCATCAGCTCTGATGCGAGCGGTATACGTTTGAATGATCGATACAGCATTAACGTTCCTGCACTAATAAACGAAGTAGAAACCGGTATTGTAACACTCATTGGAGAAGTTAGCCGCCCGGGAGAATATTTAATCGCGCGTGGTGAGACGCTGCATGACCTTATCACGCGGGCAGGTGGTCTTACCGGCGTCGCTTATCCACTTGGCGCAGTCTTTACTCGTGAAAGCCTTAAAGAGAGCCAGCGTGAGAGTAACGCTCTACTTGCAGGACAATTGGAGCAGGCGGTATTGCAAGTAGCACAATCCAATACCTCAGACGCTGGAGAGCAAGTCAAAGCCGTGCTAGGATATGCCCAGCGGCTGAGACAGCAGGACGTAACAGGTCGTCTCTCTGTGAATGTGTTGCTCGCGGATGTTTCAGCGCCAGTTTATCTACAAAGTGGTGATGTACTAACGATCCCTAAGCGTCCCGCTCATGTTTCTGTAATCGGATCTGTACAAAAGGATACAGTTGCCAGCTACTCTGCTGCTAAGCGCCTCAGCGCATATCTCGCATCCGCGGGTGGCACAAACAGATTAGCGGACATAAAGCGTGCGTATATTTTGCTCCCAAATGGGGAAAGCGTCAGGGCAAACGAAGAAAGTATTATTCCCCCTGGTGCAGTCATTGTTGTCCCACCTAAGACCGACCGCCTAACCGTACTTGGCTTAACTGACCTAGTATCGCGAGTACTCGGTAATATAGCAACCTCAGTTCTTGCCATAAATAATGTTCGCTAGGGTATGGATAATAACTGCAAGCGCTTGGGCTGCGAGTGCGGCCCTTGCGGACCCACCTAAAACACAAATTGTGCTTAACGACTTAACTTCTGCGTCCCCAAATACTGCTTCTGATAAAATCGTTTGGAAACCTGAAGCCAGTGGAATAACGCGATACGAGGTGAAGATACCGCTCGACGGTGTCGAACGCGCACTCAAATATCAAGACACGTCAGAGCTATTCTATCTGTCTCAAAAAAAGGATTTAGGAATAGGCGTCGCTAAACAACAAAATGGAACCTTCAGTTTTTCAACAAGTCCTCAAAGCTTGACCGCGACGTTCAGTAAAAGCTGGTCACCCGCGATCTCTTATCACTTGGGTGTTGATGTCGAAAGCAATGAGGTTGCACTCTCACTAGGCGGAAGTTTGCGTCACGTGACCGGGCACACTCAATTAGATCAAGTCACTGTGAGTGTTTCAGCGCAGAGAACAAAAGGGGCCTGGGCACGAGCACGACTTAGTTGGGATGAGAAATCCGAAACTTTGTATCGAGTTTCAATTACGGATGGAAATTTGGGAGCAAGTTTCGGGATGCGTTGGTTTGACTTCTTTCGTGAGACTGACCTACTAACTAGAATAGCTCTCGACGAAGGATCGATCAAAATTGGTGGACAAATCGAACGCCAATTTGGCCCTATGCATGGTTTTTTGGGCGCGGCTACTGATCTTACATCTGATGACGCAGGTCTTATAGTGGGAATTCAATATAAATTTGGTGATTTGGAAGTATCAAATTCTAAGTGGTCAAGTGAATTTTTCTCGACCAAAGCCCCCAGCCTAAGCTCAGTTAGGCATTTGAAATTGGTGAGCCAGTGGAGGAATGATATCCAAATTAACTCGCTTACTGATGGCAAGCCGTGAGCAGCGCTGGATCGTACACCTGGATTTTGAAAGTATTGTCGTCAGACTAGCGCCACAAATACGGTGTCAGCATCGATAGCTCCTAATGCTGGTGATATCTCCATATTTGTGGTTGCAAACAAATTTCGAACTTTGAGAATTTTCAGGCGTAAACATGATCTTACTCTGTAACGTAGAGTTCAATCTTGATCTAAATAAGCTTGCTTCAATTTTTAGTCATCTTCCAAAAGTTTGAGCAAAATGAGCAAACAGTACT
>CBFHNR010000064.1:0-258 GCA_965657215.1 uncultured Paracoccaceae bacterium | reverse complement strand
TTGCAAACACAGTGTTTGATTAGCGAACCTGTGGATAAGTTTTTGAAACATGCATGATTACAGAGCGTTACGGTGTTTTCGCATGTAAGTCGTTATTTTGACGTTGGAGCTCTAATCCACGTCCTAAATCCCAATACAATATTGTCCAATCGCGCTCAGTATGTTAGAGAGTACTATAATCAACACGATTGGAAGCGCGCTATGCCAAGCATACCGGCAAATGAATTGAAAACCCGAGGCGTTACAGCGATCGAGCAA
>CBFHNR010000063.1:0-2902 GCA_965657215.1 uncultured Paracoccaceae bacterium | reverse complement strand
GATGGACCGGCGCGGCTTGGAGGCAAGACCCCACGGGTTCCGCACATCCTTACGGACTTGGCTGGCGGAGGCTACAGACGCCCCTCACGAAGTTGCCGAAGCGATGCTGTCACACGCCACCGATAGCGGCGTTGTTCGTGCCTATCGTAGAACAGATTACCTCGAGCAGCGCTTGGCGCTAACTGAACGATGGGCTGAATACGTTACGGGTGGCGCTGGGCAGGTCGTGAAGCTTGTGGGAGCGGGAAAATGAAAATTAATAAACAAAGTAAGAGCGCTGGACCATGAAACACTCACGCAAAAAGAGAACTCCGAAACTTAATTTAGATCAGCTCAAAGAAACCAGCTCACAAATTCGCTCAGAAGAAGAGATGCCAAAGCTAAAAGCGTACCTTTCTTTACTTGAGGAAATGAAGGCGGAGCAGAGACTGAACACGCCGTTCATTTCTATGGAGGCGTTGGCCCGCATGACTACTGCCCACACTGAGGGTTACAATGAGGAAGATGTCTTAGCGACGTGCCCTGAGGCTTGGGGGAATGAGACTATTAGCGTCCCACTTCCCCTTCTCATCGCACTGAGAGATGCTTGGGATACATACCGCTCGGCTGATGGCAGTGTCAGTCTTGGTGAAAGTTTCCATATAGAAGGCAAAGGTCAGGGCAAAAGCAAAATGAAAGGGCAGCTCGAGCAGCACCTCAAAGAACACCGTATCACGAACGCCGTGGAGGTTGCCTATCTCGCATCAGGCAATGCAGGTGAGGAACCTGAGGCCATCTCATTAGAAACGGCAATTGAACAGGTGGCAGAAGCCGAGAAATTGAATGCTGACACCGTACGAAAATATCACAAGAAACATTCTAAATATTTGCGTGGCGAGTTAAAGAATAAAGGCCTTCTTAAGGGGGGCTGACTTCGAGAAGTGACACCCATTATTACAGTTTTCATAAGCGGACATCCTTGCACCAATCGCAACAGATTGGAGCATGAACATGCAAAACTACATTACCCTTACCGAGCTACGGTCAAAACTCGGCGGCCGTTCGAGATCTGCCATTTACCTCGACCTTGCCCACGGCAGGCTCCCGCAGCCCATGAAATTGGGGGGTCGCCTCTACTGGCCTGAAGGTGAGATGGAAGCGCATTTACGGACGCTTCAAGGTGAAGGCGTGTCATTATGAATGTGTCAACACCCACCACCACCCCGTCGCGAAACAGCGGGGGTGGCTCCCCACAGGCTCCCTCACGCATGGAGAGCACCGACAGCTACGACGATGTCATCCTCCAACTCTGCCATCGTTGGCGCGTGATCACGAGCCGCGATGTGTCCCAGTGGATTATCCAGAAAAAAGAGGCCTCCCATGCAGGCCCTTGGCGTGGCGTCAGCTATCACACGTGTCGTGACAGCCTGATGCGGACGTGTGGGAGCTTAAACTTACTCTCAGCGACATTGGAGGACCAGCTCCTCGACGCCCTGCCCGCTTCTTTCCGAGAATACGCAAAAGAGCGCCCATCCACATAAACTAACCGCGCACTCCTAAAAGCACGCGGTTAGTTCAGTCCGACAAATTTTTAGAGAGCTTTGTCTGGGTGAAAAGTAGCATGTTTTTGGGTGCGCCTCAATTGAAAGAGGTCTTAAAATGACAGTTGAGTACAACCGCCGCGCTATTGAGCGCCACATCGAATTACTGACACGGCCATGGATTGAGGATGACCTGTCCGCCCTGCTCGAAATCAGGTGTCTAAAAGATAAAGGCCGCTCAAAAAGCCTTTATGTCGATCCGGCGGACGCAGACTTTCTCGATGATGCTATCACTAAAGTCTGTGATCTAAATCAGGCCGGATGGAACGCCTACATCTGTGTAAACCCAATGGATAACACCAACGTCGGCCCCGCGAACGATGGAGCCATTGTAGGGGCATACTTCGTATTTGCTGATGCAGATGATGGAGAAGCATCAAAGCAGCTTCTAGCTTCAAATGTGCCACCAGACTTTTGCGTTCAAACTGGTAGTACGCCAACCCAGAGGCTTCATGCCTATTGGCGTGTCGACTACATCCTCGACCTTGATAACTGGAAAGTGATGCAAAAACACCTCGTCGCAAATTTTGGCAGCGACCCAGCGATCTGTAACCCATCACGCATCATGAGGCTGGCCGGCACTGTTGCTTACCCGTCAAAAACCAAACGCACCCGTGGCTACATACCCGAATTAACTCTGCTCAAGGAGGACTTCTAATGCCAATGTCATTTGAAGATTTTTTGGCTGCGTTTCCACTGCCAAAAAGCCAACCATCGAAGCCCGCTCCTAAGGTCGACAGCACATTCTTCATCGACACTGGTGATGCAAACGCCAAACGCCTTCATGCGGCGCGGACGGGGGTTGAATGGCACAATAATGTTCGAGACATCGTCGCTTCGATGGTCTCCACAGGGGTCTCCGATGAGATCATTGTAGCTCTCGCACCTGCCTTAACCCTTGACGGTTATACCGTTGACCAAACCATTGCTGAACTACGGCCTATGATTAGAGGAGCAAGGCAAAAAGGCTTTGGGGAGGTACTAATAGACTACGATGATCCCTTAGCTGGATACACGATCATGTCCGCTCAGGAGTTGTCCGCAAAAGTCTTTTCTCCTATCGATTGGCTGATACCTCAACTGCTCCCTAAGCCCGCTTTAACGATGCTCGCAGGGCCTCCCAAAGTTGGTAAATCTTGGCTTTGTGTTTTCTTTGCACTGCAAGTCGCTGAGGCTGGACATGAGGTCGTCTACCTCGCGAGTGAAGACAATGACCGCAGATTGCAAAGTCGTTTGTCAGCTCTCTGCCCATTTCCACCACCCGACATTCACTTCATTGCGGGCTTGTCGTGCGAACGGCCGTTACCAAAAGGACAAGCGGC
>CBFHNR010000062.1:0-2931 GCA_965657215.1 uncultured Paracoccaceae bacterium | reverse complement strand
TAGAGGGATTTGAACTGGCTACGGATATGCACAACGTCACCTATTACCACTTTATTTTTGACCGTCATGAGGTGGTCTTGGCGGACGGCGCTTTGGCCGAATCCTTCTACCCAGGCCCCCAAGCGATCAAGGCATTGAGCCCAGAGGCCAAAGAAGAATTATTCACTCTTTTCCCAGAGTTAGCCGACATGACCCTCACGGACCCTGTGCCCTCTGCGCGGCCCATTCTTGCCAATCCTGTCGCCAAAAATCTGGCCCAGCGGCATGAGCGCAACAAACAACCATTGGTGAACTAACCCTTTCTTTTTGGACCGATTTTCCCTATTGAGACGAGGTCCACATCAGGAAAGGAAAAGCTATGGGTGCCAAGAAAATAACATGCCTGCGCTGTTCACAGATCAATCGCGTCAACGATGAGAAACCCTTGGAACAAGCGGTCTGTGGCACCTGCCGCAAGCCTCTGATGACGGACAAGGCAGTAGACATTGATTTCAACCTCCTGAACAAAGCCGCCAGCAATGATGACATCCCCCTGATCGTGGATTTCTGGGCGCCGTGGTGTGGGCCGTGCAAGTCAATGGCCCCAGAATTTTCCAAGGCTGCACAGACCGTTTCGGGCAAGGCAAGGCTGGTCAAAGTCAACACACAGACCCACCAAAAAGCGGGCCAGAAATTTGGCATTCGCGGCATTCCGACGATGGTCAAATTCAAAGGTGGCAAAGAGATCAACCGCCAATCTGGGGCCACACAAAGCGCCGCCATAATCTCTTGGGCTTTGCGCTAAAAGGGCGCGCTGTTTTGCATCGGTAACACGTCGATATCGCGTCGGTGCGCTACGACTGTTGCGTTAAGGGGGTCTTAACGCAGCCCAGCGCAGTGTCATCGCATGAGTACAGCAAAGTTCAAAACCCAATCTGAGCGAGACCAGCTTTTGCGCGACATGATGCGCCTGAGCCAAGACAAAATGATCCTAAGCTTTATGCATGACATTGTGCCGCCAGAATGGCACAGCCTCACGTGGGATATAGAAACACAGCCGAAAAAGGACAAAGTCACGCTCTACATCGACCAACCCGTGATCAAGTTCTTCCGCTCAATGGGATCAGGCTATCAAGCCCGCATCAACCACCTCTTGCGAAGCTACATGAGGCTCCAAGTGCAAGGCGTCTTGGATACGGAACGTGCGTTAAAGGAGCGGATGCAGGAGGGGGAGTGACATGAGTTAAAGGTAGCATTCTTTTAGGAAAAAGCTAAATCCGGCAATAGACTGTAAGGATTTTTAGTTTATGCACTCGTAGAAATTTGAACTTCGCGCACAGAATCTGCATGCTCCTTCAATGAATGATGCACATCGTAGGCTCCACGATATTGGGGCTTGATTAAAACAGCCTTCATTCCACGAACCCTACCGTGTTTTAAAGCTGGCACCATATCGGTATCTGCTGTCACGATCATAAATTTGTCGACACGACCAGTATTCGCGATCATTGCGACATCTAGACCCAAAACCATGTCGACACCCTTTTGTACAAAATCTGGTAAAAAGTGTCTGTCCTATAATTTTTCCGTTAACCTACCTGTTTTTATTTTTTGAAGCACTGCTGGCTTTAGCTTCCAGCCCGCCCATTTAAGACGACCCTTTCTAATTGCGAAGTCTTCAAGTTCACTGAGTTTATTTAATAGTTTGTCTTTGTTGCGAAATTCTACTGTTTCACCACTAATTGGCCGTGGCCTATCACCTTCAAAATGCGGAGCATCATAATAAAAAATTCGATAAACAGTTTCTTGAAGTTCTTCTCTCAAAAAACATCTATTGCAAAAACCTTCAATGTTTTCTGGCGTGCAGTCAATATTTGCTTTTTTGAAGCAGCTTCGAAGATGACCACCATCTACCAAAAGTGCTGTATTCATGATAATTAGCCTTGTTAAACAAATTGCGCCCCGGCTTTATAATATATGCCAGAGCGCTTTATTAGGGCCCCGCTTCAGGGCTATGCGAAATATGTCACATATATGAACTCGCACAGATCGGATGTCAATGTCGTATTTCGGGCGACGAATGTCGAGTTCAAGCTTAATCATGGAGTTTGATTGTTAATTTCCAGTTAACGAAACGATTGCAAAATTTTATACTTATTCACTTGGCAACTTGATTTTTATAACTGTAACAACGGCTTAAAAACTCACAATTATTTAACTTACGCGATATTCGCGCGGAAACAAGGCCAAAGGCCGCCGCGCATCGCTGGGCCGATCCCACGGCCAAGCGATTTGATAGGTCACGCTTTGACGACCCCTAGGATGTGTTTGATAAATAAATCGTACTGAGCAAGAGTGCGTTCGCTTGCCCTCGGCCCAGCTACGAAAGGTTGGGGATATCGCCCCAACCAGTTCAGTTTAGCGCGTAAACTTCTTATGTTTCATGCGCTTAGGCTCTAGGGCATCTGGTCCTAGGCGACGTTTCTTGTCTTCTTCATAGGTGCTAAAGTCGCCTTCGAACCATTCCACATGCGCATCGCCCTCAAAGGCCAAGATATGCGTACAAATCCGATCGAGGAAGAAACGGTCGTGCGAGATGACCACGGCGCAGCCTGCGAAATCGACCAAGGCGTCTTCGAGGGCGCGTAGGGTTTCAACGTCCAAATCGTTGGTCGGTTCATCGAGGAGAAGCACATTGCCCCCTTCTTTCAACAAACGCGCCATATGCACACGGTTGCGTTCCCCGCCTGACAAGAGGTTCAGGGGTTTTTGCTGATCGCCGCCTTTGAAATTGAACGCCGAACAATAGGCGCGGCTGTTCATTTGGGCATCCCCAAGTTGGATAATTTCCGCCCCGCCCGAAATCGCTTCCCACACGGTTTCGCCATCGATCAAATCATCACGAGATTGATCCACATAAGACAGTTGAACCGTGTCGCCGTAGCTGACGGT
>CBFHNR010000061.1:0-2985 GCA_965657215.1 uncultured Paracoccaceae bacterium | reverse complement strand
GAAACGCTTCGTGTCGAAGATGCCTCCGCGCGTGCTTTTGTGAACTTGGATGCCGCTCGCCTCGTACCGGTTCGTATTACCGGATCAGTGAAAGAGCCCAAATCAATAGCAGTACCAGCCTACACGCCGCTGAGCCGTGTTTTGGGCTATGTCGGCGAACTGGGTGGGCAAGCCTCGTTGCGAGACATTACGCTTATTTACGATTCAGGTGAGCGAAAGGCTTTTGACCTCTATGATGTGTTGTTGAATGATGCGGATTTTGATGATCCTATTATAGACCAGTCTGTCCGCATTCACTTTGGGTCTTTGGGCGCTACTGTTGCCGTTTCTGGGTTTGGTGGGCGTGCCGCGATTTACGAAATGCCTAAGGGACGCATGTCTATTGATAATGATGACTTGTTTAAGCTGGCAAATTTGTCCTTGATCCCACCGGGTGCGACGTTGGAGTTATTGGAGTTTGATGCAGCAGGCATTGCTTCATCCATAGCTGTTGAGAGAGGCGAGCCCTTTCAGCTTTCCAATGGCCAAGGGTTTCGGATCCAATTCGTTAAGACACGGAATGTGTCGTCCATTGGGGTAAGCGGTGCGACAATTGCTGATTACACAGTGTCAGCTTCTGGACCAGTTTCGGTTGCACGAGTTTTGCGGGATGGAGCAGTTTTGAGCCCTAATGCCGTCTTGGCATTTGCTCTGATTGAGCAAACCGCAGCAGGCAGCACTGGTGTTAGGGCAATTGATTTAAGGCATGCGTTTTCCAACCCTGATCGTGTGCTGATAAATCCTGGCGAAAAACTAACAGTGTTTGATCAGGCAGCCTTCGATCGGCTTCTCTCTTATGAACGGCAAAGAACAGTATCGCCATCGACTTTCAGCCGTGATTTAGTACTTGAGCGCACTTTGCGATCAATCAGAATGTCGGGGGCCTCTGATGTTTTCTTAAACGATTCCCTTGTTGCGATCTTAGCACCGCTACCTGAACAGTCAGTTGCAGACATCATTGATAGCCGCTTGAATGTGCCGGTTGATCTATCGCAAGATTTCGCAGTTATGATTGATCCAGATAATCGGGCGCAAAGCGCAAAAGCTTTTACTTTGAACACTGCACGGATTGATCCTCGAAACTATACTATTCCGCGTGGTTGGCGTTTACATCTCTTTACTGAGGGGTTCTTGTCTCGTGTTGAGCTTGCAGAGTTCGAATTGGGTGGTGTAAACTTTAGCCTCGCGTCTCAAGCGATTGAGGCTGCAAACCCAGCGGAGATCACATTAGATGGTCGCAGAATTGCCCTCGTCCCCGCTGGAACCCATTTACATCGCTCAGAGATTGCCGCGACGCTTCGAAATAGCCTGGACCTTTATCCACTTTATGCGGGGTTGCTAACTCAACAAGGCGGCACATTATTCTACAATAATACGCCGACCAGACTGGATTCCTTGATTGGAAACTCTAGCGATTTCAATATCGCCGCAGGTCAGCGTATTGATATATTTTCGACAGCTTTTGTGAGAAATGTTTTTGACGCGGTTGACCAAAACGCAACGGCATTAGATGATCTTACCATTTCAGAAAATGCAGATCAGCTCATAGAGGGTGTTGCTAATGAGGTACTGTCGGACAATACGCTCTCTCAGGCCTCAGAAGTCCAAGAAAAAGAAAAGGTTAAAACAGCTCTGAACGGCTTAAAGGTGGCTGCTAAACTGGTGAATGGTGCGGTTGAGCAACCCGGGTTCTATCCTGTTGCTGGGACTGTAACGCTGGCGGAGATGTTGAGTGTGGCTAATGGCGTTTTACCGAATGCAGACATTCGACGGGTCAATGTAAGATCCTATTATGCGAATGCCTCAGGCGCACTCAATCTTCGCAGTACTAAAAAGATCGATTTGAATTCTGTAGCGGCTCACAAGATTGTCTTAAAAGGCGATTTTGATGTTCAGGTCCCGAGCTTTATTAATAATGCCTCTGTTGGTCAGATTGTTTTGTCTGGTGAAGTTCAGCGACCAGGAGAATATACCTTTAGTCGCAAGGAAACTTTGCGTGATGTGATCCAACGTGCAGGGGGCCTGACGTCTGTGGCCTATCCGCTTGGCGCGGTGTTCACACGGGACTCATTGCGTGCTGAACAAGCGGCGGCGAATGTCACATTGGCGCGTCAGGTTGAGCAATCCATTTTGTCACTATCGCAAAGTGACCGAACAGGAGCTGGTGAACAAATATCAGCGGTGTTAACCTTTGCGCGACAATTGAAAACGACACCAGTAAGCGGCCGTCAAACTGTGAATGCTGTTCTGCGGTCTCAGTCCAATCCGATATATTTGCAAGATGGAGATCAGATTTTCATTCCGCAACGTCCTTCTCATGTGAGCGTCATAGGGAGCGTATTTAGTCAGGTTTCAACAGACTTTAACCCGAACAAAACCTTGATCGACTACATCGATGATGCGGGTGGGTTTGACAGAATTGCGGACCAAAAGAAAATCTTTATGGTTTTGCCCAATGGTCAAAGTAAACCTATAGCGACAGCCTCTGATGACACCATAGTCATTCCACCCGGCGCCGTTATCGTGGTCCCGCCGAAGACAGAAAAGTTGACCGCTTTGGGATTGACCGAAATTGTGTCTAAAATCCTTGGAAATATTGCGACATCCTTGCTTGCTATTAACGCAGTGAGATAGGGTATCGGTGTATGCGGTGGGGGTAAATCAGGGTTTCATTTCAGCGGTTGCAATCCTAATCCTCTTTGGGTTTGCCTCTATAGCGGAGGCAAGCGCATGCGAGCGTAATCTTGTAAATGACAAGGATAGACTGTTCCGCGCGCTTTCGGTCCCGAGTGCAAGTTTGTTAGAAATTCGCGCAGGTGAAATTCGAATTATTACAGCTGAGGATAAAGCGTCAAAAATACGGGACCGGTCTGGTGACTACATAGAAGTCTATGAGCTGATCGAGAGCCAATTGATCATGAAAAAGATCGTCTTTGGCAACTTGGG
>CBFHNR010000060.1:0-3024 GCA_965657215.1 uncultured Paracoccaceae bacterium | reverse complement strand
CCCAAGTTGCCAAAGACGATCTTTTTCATGATCAATTGGCTCTCGATCAGCTCATAGACTTCTATGTAGTCACCAGATCGGTCCCGTATTTTTGACGCTTTACCTTCAGCCGTAATAATTCGAATTTCACCTGCGCGAATTTCTAACAAGCTTGCACTCGGGACCGAAAGCGCGCGGAACAGTCTATCCTTGTCGTTTACCAGACTACGTTCGCATGCGCTTGCCTCCGCTATAGAGACAAACCCAAAGAGGATTAGGATTGCAACCGCTGAAAAGACACCCTGATTTACCCACACCGCATACACCGATAACCTACCTGAGAGCGTTGAGTGTGAGTAGCGAAGTTGCGATATTGCTGAGAATTTGAGAAACAATTTGACTAAGCCCTAGAGCCGTAAGTTTATCAGTCTTAGGAGGCACAACAATAACAGCTCCAGGAGGTATGACGATCATAGCATCCGAGGCCGATCCAATTGGTTTACTTTTCCCATTGGGAAGAACCATAAAAATATTTTTTTGATCTGCAATTCTGTCAAATCCACCCGCATCATCGACGTATTCTAACAATGTCTTGGTCGGGCTGAAGTCTGCGGAAACTTGACTAAACACACTCCCAATCACGCTCACATGCGACGGACGTTGAGGAATAAAAACCTCATCTCCGTCCTGCAAGTAGATGGGATTAGACTGAGATCGTAGAGCGACATTCACTGCTTGCCGACCACTAACAGGAGTAGATTTTAATTGCTGTGCGAAGGTCAAAACAGCTGAAATCTGTTCTCCCGCGCCTGCTCGATCGCTTTGAGACAGCGACAAAATAGATTGTTCAAGCTGTCGAGCAAGCGTGATATTTGCCGCTGCTTGTTCATCACGCAATGAGTCGCGTGTAAACACAGCACCAAGAGGATAACCAACAGCCGTCAGGCCTCCAGCACGTTGAATCACATCATGCAAAGTTTCCTTTCGGCTAAATGTATATTCTCCCGGGCGCTGCACTTCACCAGACAAAACAATCTGACCGACAGAAGCATTGTTGATAAAGGCCGGAATTTGTACATCAAAATCGCCTTTCAAGACAATTTTTTGAGCCGCCACAGATTTCAAATCGATCTTTTTAGCGCTACGGAGATTGAGGGCCCCTGAGGCATTTGCATAATAGGATCTCACGTTGACCCGTCGAATGTCTGCATTCGGCAAAACACCATTAGCCACACTCAACATCTCAGCCAAAGTTACAGTCCCAGCAACAGGATAGAACCCGGGTTGCTCAACCGCGCCACTCACAAGTTTAGCAGCCACTTTTAAACCGTTCAGAGCTGTTTTGACTTTTTCTTTTTCTAGTACTTCTTGTCGAACTTCTGATGCTTGGCGCGTTTGGACCAGCTCAGTTCCTCGCGCATCAAATGTATCCAATACTATGTCATTGGCAACATCTTCAATCAGCTGATCTGCTTCATCAGACTCAGTTAGCTCATCCAATGCCGTTGCGTTTTGATCAACTTCTTCAAACACACTTCTCACAAAAGCCGTCGAAAATATATCAATTCGCTGACCTGCGGCGACATTGAAATCGCTAGAGTTGCCAATCAAGGAATCCAGTCTGGTCGGCGTGTTGTTGTAGAATAATGTGCCGCCTTGTTGAGTTAGCAAACCTGCGTACAAAGGATAGAGATCAAGGCTATTTCGAAGCGTCGCTGCAATTTCTGAGCGATGTAAATGGGTTCCAGCAGGGACGAGGGCAATTCTGCGACCATCTAATGTGATCTCCGCTGGGTTTGCAGCCTCAATCGCTTGAGACGCGAGGCTAAACTCAACTCCGCTTGATTTGAACCCCGACAATTCGACGTTCGACAGGAACCCCTCCGTAAAGAGATGTAAACGCCAGCCACGCGGAATAGTATAGTTTCGAGGATCAATCCGCGCAGTGTTCAATGTAAAGGCTTTTGCGCTTTGCGCCCGATTATCTGGATCGATCATAACTGCGAAATCTTGCGATAAATCAACTGGCACATTCAAGCGGCTGTCAATGATGTCCGCGACTGACTGTTCAGGCAGCGGTGCCAGGATAGCAACAAGAGAATCGTTCAAGAAAACATCAGAGGCACCTGACATTCTGATTGATCGCAAAGTGCGCTCCACATTCAAGTCACGGCGGAAAGTCGACGGCGATGTTAGTTTTAGTTGTTCATATGAGAGCAATCCATCAAAGGTTGACTGATCAAACACTGTCAGTTTTTCACCAGGATTTATTAGCACACGATCAGGGTTGGAAAAAGCATGCCTTAAATCAATTGCCCTATAACCAGTGCTGCCTGCTGCGGTTTGCTCAATCAGAGCAAATGCCAAGACCGCATCTGGGCTCAAAACTGCTCCATCCCGCAAAACTCGTGCAACCGAAACTGGTCCAGAAGCTGACACAGTGTAATCCGCAATTGTCGCACCGTTCACACCAATGGACGACACATTCCGCGTCTTGACAAATTGGATCCTAAACCCTTGGCCATTGGAAAGCTGAAAGGGCTCCCCTCTCTCAACAGCTATGGATGATACAATGCCTGCTGCATCAAACTCCAATAACTCCAACGTCGCACCTGGTGGAATCAAGGACAAATTAGCCAGCTTAAACAAGTCATCATTGTCAATAGACATGCGCCCCTTGGGCATTTCGTAAATCGCGGCACGTCCACCAAATCCAGCAACCGCAACAGTGGCGCCCGAAGACCCAAAGTGAATGCGGACAGATTGGTCTATAATCGGATCATCAAAATCCGCATCATTCAACAACACATCGTAGAGATCAAAAGCCTTTCGTTCACCTGAATCGTAAATAAGCGTGATGTCTCGCAACGAGGCTTGCCCGCCCAGTTCGCCAACATAACCCAAAACACGGCTCAGCGGCGTGTAGGCAGGAACGGCTATTGATTTAGGCTCTTTCACAGATCCCGTTATACGAACCGGTACGAGGCGAGCGGCATCCAAGTTCACAAAAGCACGCGCGGAGGCATCTTCGACACGAAGCGTTTC
>CBFHNR010000059.1:0-3024 GCA_965657215.1 uncultured Paracoccaceae bacterium | reverse complement strand
AATATTCGGTTTTCATTTACGGCAGAGCTCATTACTGCGCCAGTCGAAACCCTGACAATGATTGTGAATTTCGAAGGTGATCCACCGCCTAACCTTGGTGTCAACATACTCAAGGATGGTGAGCGTGTGGACATCAAAGATATTCATCCAGAGGCCAAAATCTCTATCGATGATTCAGTCAAGCTCACACTGAACCACCCCCTTTTTCACTCAAGGTATTTCGTTCATTGGGACTAGTTGAATGGCGCAGAAAATATCTGCGTCAATTCCGTGTTTAGTCTGCGAGGGAGCGATCATACTCAAGTCGTTTTGCATATTCCATTGTCAAAAGCTGTTCCAAAAGTCTTGCTTCTTCGTCACTTCCTGTCGGAGTTGCCCCCCGCTTGCGCCAAAGACATACTGTGGGACATTCCGACGAGAATAGGCATCCGCCCAAACCTTTTGGATTTCTAATTCAGTCTCCAACTTTTGCGCCAAGGCGTTATCCGCTTCAAGGACAGCTGCTTTTGCATAGGCTTCCGCATCTGCAGCCACTTTCACAGACTGCGCATCAATCTCAGCCTTTTCCAACAGAATGCTAAAGCGATCACGATCAATTTCCGCTTGCTCTTTGAGCTTGCGCGCTTCTGTAATCGCGAGCTGTTTCTCAGTTTCAGCATTGGTTGTCCGCTCAATCTGAAGCACCTTTGCTTGGGCTTGTCGTTCTGCCACTTCTCTTTCGCCTTTGGCAATTGCCAAAAGTCTTTGCTCTTCTCCTTGAATGCGTTGTTCACGAGCAATGGCACGATCGGCCGCCGCTTGCTGCCTTAGACGCATACGCTTTTTAAATTCTTCATTCGGGTCCACGCCTGTAATCCGAGCAGATGTCACAGTGATCCCAAATTTTGTAAAACTTTGTTCTTTTCTCTGAGGCTGACCGTTTGAATCAACAATTTTGCGCACTGTAAAAACAGTTTTTGTTTGATCCCCATAATCTTGTTGCTCGGTACCTAATGAGGCATTTGCAGAGCCCTGTGCGGGCGCTTCCACTGTGACGCGTTCTTCGACACGGCGCACAATGTAGATGCCATTTTCCATCTGACGTTGGAATTCATTATTAAATTCTGTTTTCCCACCTTGGAAGTAATCTTCTGCAGACATAAGGGCCGCCGTTGCGCCCAAAGTTTCCTGAAATGCTGGGATCAATTCGGTTCTCAGCAAATTCTCAGGCGACCGATAAAGACGCGCCATTTTCAAGAAACCATCTTGATCTGATGGCAATTCATACCGCGCCGTCGCTGTCACGGCTGCATCCACTTGATCCAAGAATACGAGAGATTGGGCAGGGAGGCTGGCGCTCATCAAGCTGCTTTCTGTTTCTGAGGACACTTGATTGTTGGCGCCAACACCCGATTCCAAGGATTGAACCGACATCGCATTTTTCCAAGCATTCACATTCCCAAATAAATATAGATTGTAACCTGTATCAGAAATCATTTTTTCCTGACCGGTAATGGTCCGCACGTGATATTTAAAACCTGGTTCAGCGTAGAAAAACATGCCGTTGAACGCGGAGACAGCAAAGTAACCAATAGCCAACACATATCCAATGAGTGAAAAGTTTTTATATTTTTCAAAATTGTCAGGCAATATTTGGACACAAATCCAAATTGTTAAAATTGCTACGACTGCGATCGTCATTCCGACCATCTGCTGTACCTCCCAAATTAATTAAATACTACTTTAGGGTGATCTTAAATCAATCTAAAGGGAAACCAATTAATGAATTCCCTACTCCGTCAATTTTTCACAACGCGCTTAAATTGAATTCCGAACCCGCGGCACTAGCTATGCCCTCTAACAAAGAGTGGGCTGAGTTTTGCACATCGTTTGGTTCAAGCGGGATCTACGGGTTGAGGATCATGCCGCGCTGGCGAAAGCAGCGGCGCGTGGGCCTGTGTTGCCTGTTTATATTGTGGAACCTGAATTATGGGCGCAAAAAGATGCGTCCCTGAGACAGTGGCAATTTGTTCAGGACAGCTTGCGCGAATTACACGCAGATTTGGCGCGGCTTGGCCAACCCCTTGTCGCTATGTTCGGGGATGCTGTGCAATGTTTGAGCGAGCTCACCGCGACCTATCATGTGACTGATATTTGGTCTCATGAAGAAACTGGCAACATGTGGTCCTTTGATCGTGACAAACACGTGGCTCAGTGGTGCAAAGACAATGGGATCGCATGGCATGAGATCCAAAACACGGGCGTCGTTCGCCGCCTCAGCTCGCGCAACGGCTGGGCTGAACAGTGGGATCATTTCATTGCGCAGCCTGTTACATCCGCTCCAAGCCTAACGCCTATCAACACCACTTATGAGTTGCCCGATTTCTCAAGCCGTCTGCGCCTCACCAACGATGGCTGCCGAGATCGGCAACCAGGGGGGCGCCAACAAGGGGCGGAGATCCTTCATTCCTTCCTCAATCGACGTGGACGGACATATCGAAGCGCGATGTCTTCGCCTCTCTTGGGTCAAGCGGCATGTTCACGACTGTCCCCACATTTGACATGGGGCACAATGTCGATGCGCGAGGTAGCACAGGCAACATGGCGGGCACAAACTGAGCCTCGGACACCGCAATGGCGCGGGGCGTTAAAGGCATTCAACGCACGCCTCCATTGGCACTGTCACTTCATGCAAAAACTAGAAGACGAACCAAGGCTGGAATTTGAAAACATGCACCCAGCTTATGATGGATTGCGCCCTTTCGACCCGGATGTGATCAGGTTACAAGCATGGGAAAACGGGGAAACTGGGCTCCCTTTTGTGGATGCCTGTATGCGCAGCTTGCGTGCAACAGGATGGCTCAACTTTAGAATGCGCGCCATGGTGATGGCAGTTGCCAGCTACCATCTCTGGCTGGATTGGCGAGCAACGGGACAGGTGTTGGCAAGATATTTTACGGATTATGAGCCAGGCATTCATTGGAGCCAAGTTCAGATGCAATCAGGCACCACAGGGATCAACACCATCCGTATCTATAACCCCAT
>CBFHNR010000058.1:0-3046 GCA_965657215.1 uncultured Paracoccaceae bacterium | reverse complement strand
GCCGCGCAAAAATATGGGCTCACGACCGAACAATTGGCCTTGTCCTGCGCCTCTCACCAAGGGGCGAAAATACACACTGATCGGGTAAGTGCGTGGCTCTCAGATTTGGGGTTGGCCGATGACGATTTTCGATGCGGGGCGCAGAGGCCGAATGATCCAGAGGCCAAGGTTGAGCTGATCAAATCAGATGCGTCTCCCTGTCAGATGCACAATAATTGCTCAGGTAAACACACAGGGTTCTTGACGCTCAATCAGCATTTAGGCGGGAATAGCGAATATATCGAAGCGGATCATCCCGTTCAACAGGCCTGCCTTGAGGCCTTTGAAATGGTGACAGATGGGCCGAGTTTGGGGTATGGCATTGATGGATGCTCCGCCCCTAATCATGCCACAACTGTCCATGGGTTGGCGCGCGCAATGGCGTGGTTCGCATCGGCGCAGGATCGCAGTGACCTAGCCTCAACAGCGGCCGCCCAACTGACACACGCCATGGCTCAGTTTCCAGAGTTGGTCGCAGGCGAAGGGCGCGCTTGTACCGAATTGATGCGTGCTATGGACAACAAGGTCGCAATCAAAACCGGAGCCGAAGGTGTGTTCGTTGCCATCATTCCAGAAAAACGCATCGGGATCGCGCTAAAGGCATATGACGGCGCCACACGGGCCAGCGAGGCCGCGATTGCCGCTCTTTTGGTTGCCTTGGGTGTGTTGGATGCCCAGCATCCTGCAACCCTAAAACGAATGAATGCGCCGATCAAAAACTGGCGTGGTATTGAAACGGGTATGATCAAACCAGCGGCCGAGTTGGTCCTATGATCGTTTTGTTCAACAAGCCGTTTAACGTGCTGTCGCAATTCACGGACAAGGGCACTCAGGGATCGGACCGCAAAACGCTGTCGGAATTTATCCCCATTCCCAAGGTCTATCCCGCTGGGCGGTTGGATCGGGACAGTGAGGGATTGTTGATCTTGACGGACAATGGACGGCAACAAGCGTTGATTTCTAATCCCAAACACGAAATGGAAAAGACTTACTGGGTTCAAATCGAAGGTGATCCAAATGATGCGGACTTTGATCCGCTCCGCCGAGGCGTTGCGCTCAAGGATGGCATGACGCGGCCTGCTCAGGTGCGTTTGATGGATCCCCCAGACCAGTTATGGGATCGTGATCCCCCAATCCGTGAACGCAAATCAGTTCCAGATCGTTGGATCGAAGTCACGATTACCGAAGGTCGCAATCGACAGGTGCGCCGCATGACCGCCGCTGTGGGTTTGCCCACCTTGCGATTGATCCGTTATCAAATCGGGCAATGGACACTTGATGGGATGGATGTCGGATCCTATCGCAAACTTGCATGAGAACCGCCCCTCAGGGAGGGGCGATCCCTCATCAAGCTGCTGCAAATCCTGCGTCTAAGGCCGTAAGGATGGTCGCAATCTCTGCCTCGGAAATCGTAAGCGGAGGTGACATCAAAATGTTGTTCCCCCCAAGCCGCACCATCGCCCCATTTTCATAGGCAACCTGATGGATATGTTTCATAGTGGCGACATCCATGGCTGTTTTATTGGCGGCATCACTCACCAATTCGATACCTGTCATGAGACCCTGACCACCACGCACATCCCCGATAATGTCATATTTCTCAGCAAGCTGTTTGACACCTTCATATAGCTGTGTTCCCCGCGCGGCCGCGTTGGTTTTGGTATCAAGCCGTATCGTTTCATTCATACAAGCAACAACGGCGGCAGATCCAACAGGGTGGGCGGAATAAGTATATCCGTGGAAAATAGCCCCTTCGCCTGTTGTATCCTTTTCAAAGACGTCAGCCACTTTGTCATTTACTAATGTCGCGCCAACAGGGAAATACCCTGAGGTGATGCCCTTTGCCATAGTCATCATATCGGGTTTCACGCCGTAATGACGCGCACCAGACCAGCTTCCTGTGCGGCCAAATCCTGTGATCACTTCGTCTGAGATCATCAAAATGCCATGGCGGTCACAAATTTCGCGCATCAATCCCATGAACGAGGGATCTGGAACAATGACACCCCCTGCTCCTTGGATCGGCTCCATGATGAAGGCCGCGATCGTATTGGCGCCTTGGAACATGATTTCATCCTCAAACGCCGAGGCAATGTTTTGAGCCAATACCGCTGGATCCGTTTCATTGAACGGATTGCGATAGGTGTAGGGGCTGGGCAAATGATAACACCCCGGCAAGAGCGGTTCATAGTTTATGCGAAACCGATTGTTGCCATTCACAGATGCCCCGCCAAAATGCGTCCCGTGATACCCCTTTTTCAAAGAGATATACTTGGTTCTGGTCGGCTCGCCCCGTAACCGATGATATTGACGCGCCAAGCGAAGCGCCGTTTCGACGGAATCAGACCCACCTGAGGTGAAAAAGACACGCGCCATTCCATCTTCGGCAAACATCTCGCGCACCATATAGGATGCCTCAATCGCAGTCGGATTAGACATTCCTGCAAAGGCGGAATAATAAGGTAGCTCATAGAGTTGTTTGGAAATCGCGTCTTTGACGGCATCATTAGAATAGCCAAGGTTCACACACCAAAGTCCACCAACGGCATCGACGACTGTATGATCGTCGATATCCGTAATGCTCACACCCTCTGCAGATTTTATAACCTTCGGGGGATTCGCCATCGCATCCCCTGGGTGGCCCATAGGATGCCATATGTGTCGCGCATTGTTTTCACGAATAAAATTGTCATCTTTCATGCCACACTCCTTTGAGGCAAATAAATTTGATCAAATTTTATAAATTTAAGGGCCATTGTCCAGCGAAATCGGTGACATCCTATCACTAGACAGTGCTTGAGCTTGGGTATAGTTGTGACCATTATGGCTAAACCAAAGACAGATCCGAATTATAAAGTTATCGCAGAAAACCGCCGCGCGCGGTTTGACTATGCGATTGATGATGACCTTGAATGCGGCATTATTCTCTCTGGATCCGAGGTCAAATCCCTGCGCACAAATTCGGCGAATATCGCAGAAAGCTATGCCGCGGTTGAAAACGGCGAAT
>CBFHNR010000057.1:0-3120 GCA_965657215.1 uncultured Paracoccaceae bacterium | reverse complement strand
TGATAGCCATATTCAATAAGCATGGTTTTGAACCAATCGTGGTACTTGCCATGGAATTTTGAATAATAGCTTCCGTCGTCAATCGAGTCTGCCATATGGCGCTCTGATTCAGGATAGGGGTTGTTGCGAATATAGGAATTCTGCAAGAATTCTTTTGGATCTTTTCCTTCGCGACGAATATTTTCAAAGCCTGCACCCAAACGCGTAAAGGCATCCTCGGTCATGCTGGTACCAGCAATAACGTTCAGATCGGCTTCAATGCGTGCAAAACTAGTGTCCATTGATTTACCAATGGTTTGCTCAACAGATTTTAGTTTCGCAAAGACATCACGCTGAATGGCTCGAGATGTTTCAAGATATGATAATAGCCCGACGATAACGACAGAGAGTGTCGTCATAATCGCAAAGAGCGCGGGCAACTTTTTTGCGATGGTTATTTTGTTCAGCATGACAGCTTACCTTTCGAATGACTAGGCGGTTCACAGAGACACAGCAAGATTGAGGCCAAGCTGGTCGTATGAAACGCTTCGAGTCTGCTAACGGCGATTGAAAGGAAACTTTTAACTGTTGGTCCAAGTGCCCCATGATAGTCGACACAGGGCTACGTGCACCACCCCTAAGGTATACATGAAATAGCTTTTGATACTTGATAAATGGCGCTCGGTTTACACCGCTTTTTGAACCAAACCGCCAAAACGGCGTTCTTTCAGCTCAAAGGATGCGAGAATATCGTCCAAATTTTCTGGTTTAAAATCGGGCCAAAGCACATCTGTAAAGAATAATTCACTATACGCAGCGTGCCACAACAAGAAATTGGATATCCGCATATCCCCACCCGTGCGTACAATCACATCGGGGGCATCACAATGCGCCAAATGTGTTGCATTCGTGAACATCTGCTCGTTAATGTCGTCGGCGTCAATATTACCCGCTGCAACTTGGCGTGCCAATGCTTTCGTCGCTTCTAAAATTTCCGCCTGACCCCCATAGTTAATGGCAATATTCAGCGTTAATCTCGTACAATCTTTGGTAAGCTCACTCACATAATCCATTGTTTTCACAACCGACTTAGCAAGACCTTGTCGCGACCCAATAAAGCAAACCCGAACGTTTTCTTTTTTGAGTTCTTGCGCCTTTTGAACAAAGAAAAATTTGAAAAGCCGAAACAAGGTGTCCACTTCTTTAGGAGGGCGTTTCCAGTTTTCGGTCGAAAAAGCATAAAGCGTGAGTGCAGTAATTCCAACGTCCGGAGCATGACGCACAATATCTTCGACCGTTTTAACACCTCGACGGTGCCCCATAACGCGGGGAAGCCCCTTATTTGTTGCCCAACGACCATTCCCGTCCATAATAATTGCAACGTGCAAAATGGCTCTCCTCAATATCTATTCTCAAAGATGTCACACATTTTTGTGACACCATAGTAATGAATTCCCCCATATCAGAACACGTTCGACGAGCATTATGCCAACCAAAACCTTGGACTTTATCTATTTTGCGCCTATAAAATCACACAGGAACAAAAGGATGAAGGACATATGGATTTAAATAGTTATTCATTACAAGACCTGAAACATTTGAAAAAACAGATAGACAAAGCCATCGACACCTTTGAAGAGCGCGCATTGGAAAACGCGCGTTTGGAATTGGAAGAGCATGCCAAAAGCCTTGAGTATACTTTGGATCAACTAACGCAAGCCAAGCCAAAAAAAAGTGGCCGCGAAATATCGCGATCCAAATGATAGCTCTCGAACATGGACTGGGCGCGGACGCAAACCTGCTTGGGTTGTGGATCAGCTCAATTCTGGACGAACGCTAAAAGATCTATTGATCTAGGCTCATATAAGACTTCCAATTACGTTGGAGCGTCGATTTTGTATTAGAGAAAAAGATGTCGCGATCCATCTGTGTCCAAGTCGATAACGGCGAACGGCGCCCTGTAGACGCCTGAACGCGGCCGTCTATATAGGCAGGGCCATATTTCGTTTTGTTATAGGACAGCGGAAATTCAGCGGAAATCGATAGCCCGTGATTATTTGCATCACCTAGGTCAAGCACGCCTGTGATCTGTAATCGGCCTCCGCGCGTCAAAGGTTTCTCAAAGGTAAACTGACTACTCTTAGAAACACCTTGTCCGGTCTTTTCCAAATTCAAAGCAGTGCCCCAATATCCACCGTAATTTGCGCGATATTCCTGAACACCCAAGCTGATCGATGTTTGCAAACAGCTGTCACATGTCTGATCAGCGCCAAAATAAGCTTGGAGAGAATAAAGCTTATCACTCACCTCATCGGGTTTATACGCACTCGCCAAGAAGCCTGTATTTTCATCGTCAAATTGCCCAAAGCGAAACTTGGCAAATCCATCTGAGTTCCGCTGAAGCTCAAATCCGGCTAATGCTTGGTCTATTTCCAGACTATCCGCATCCAATCGTAGGGCGGATTGAATAAAGGGGCCTTGCCCAAAGGACGCATAGACTGAGCCCGTTATCGCCGAACGGTCATCTCCTAGCTCTGTTCCAAACTGGAAACGAACAAAGGGGGACGACGTAACCTCATCCGACAGCCTGTGAAAATCACTTAGGTAAAACAATGCGGACGTATCCTGCATTGACTTGGCTGTATCCAGCTCAGTCGCCGGAAGGCTCACACCCACCCGTTGTACACCCAAGGATTGATGCTGCACATCTATCCGGTTTTCAAACTTGGAATTCTCTAATCTTTTTTGTTCAACAATCTGCTGAAAATCTTTGTCACGAACAACATCGGTCTGGACAATAACATTTTCCCTAATCGATAATAATTTATCAGGATCCGTCAGCAAAAGACGATACAGATCACTGTGCTCCATTGTCAAAGCGCCTGATTTTCCACGCTTAAACCGAGAAATGCCTGCTGAAACACGCTCAAAAAAGCCGTTGCGCGTTGAACAGTCTAGCGACACCAAATCTTGGCCACGAAGCTCCCAAACACGATTTCCCTTGACGATGACGGACCCATCGATGTGGTCATAGAGCCTCTCTGATAGCGAAAAAGAGGTCGATCCCAAGTTGCCAAAGACGATCTTTTTCATGATCAATTGGCTCTCGATCAGCTCATAGACTTCTATGTAGTCACCAGA
>CBFHNR010000056.1:0-3123 GCA_965657215.1 uncultured Paracoccaceae bacterium | reverse complement strand
ATATTTGGATTGCGCATTATGGGTATTCCAAGGTCACTGAATTTTCCGCAGAGGGTAACGCGTTGCAAGTTATTCACGCACCTGCGTCACAAACAACTTGTCCCGCGTTTGGTGGGGCAGATTTATCAACTCTCTATGTCACAAGTGCACGACAGCAACTTGATGCGCCTGCGGATGCAGATGGACAAGTGATCGAAGTTTCGCTGGATGTGCGTGGTCAACCAGAACACCAAGTGATCTTATAACTTCTGACGAAAGCGGCGCATCCATTCTAGGCTGTGTTCCGTCGGACCATTTGGTCTATATTCCGCACCAAAAGGTTGGTTCCAACCCAGTGCAACCATTGTGTCAAAGACTGGTTTGAAATCTAATCCCTCCGTCGAGGGTGCGGTGCGGTTAGGGGGATCAGCGAATTGGATGTGGCCGATATAGGGCTGTACTTTTTTGAACGCCGATAAGATATCCCCCTCCATACGGGCGACATGATAGCAATCAAACATCAACCGCAAATTATCCGCACCAACGGCGTCAATGATGCTGACTGCTTGTGATGTGGTTGTCAGAAAATAATCGGGTGTGTCATAGGTATTCAGGGGTTCAATCAGGATTGAGAGATTGGCTTTCACGGCTTGTTCACAAGCATAGCGCAGGTTGTCAATAAAGGTAGAACGCGCATCTGCTGACTTTGTAATCCCAGCCATGACATGGACAAAAGAGGCGTCGACTTGAGCGGCATAGTCAACCGCTTGATCAATTGAGCGACGCGCGTCTCTTTGGCGATTGGGAAGCGCACAAAGGCCCATTTCCCCATTGGCTGTATTCCCTCGCAGTGTATTCAAGCTCAGTAGACGAAGGCCAGTGTCGCTTAATGCCTGCGCGACATCAGGGGCTGGCGTATCATACGGCCAGTGGCATTCCACAGCATCAAGCCCAGCGCGATGAGCGGCATGAATGGCGTCAACTAGGGAAAGTTCTGTCCATAGAAATCCCAAATTCGCCGAAAATTTTAAGGCGCTATCACTGCTCATTCGCCGTATCCAAGATTAGCAATCCTACGTTTCACATAAAGAGTATCCTTGTAATCCTGCAACAAATTTTGCAATCATCAAATCTCACGTGAGAGAGGAAATGGCATGTCCAAGCTACAATTTGCACAAAGTGTATCCCGACTAGGAACTGAATCCGCTTTTGTGGTGTTGGCGCGTGCTCAAAAACTGGCGGCGCAAGGACAAGACATCATCAATTTGGGTATTGGCCAACCTGATTTTTCAACACCTGAACATATTGTGGAGGCTGGGATAAAGGCGCTTCGCGATGGGCATCATGGATACACGCCCGCAAATGGCCTTCCCCAGCTGCGCGAGGCCGTTGCTCGTGACCTCAACAGACGCCATAATGTCGAGGTGAACCCTGATAATGTTGTCGCCGTCCCGGGTGGAAAGCCAACGATGTTCTTTGCAATCACGCTCTTTGGTGAACCAGGTGCAGAGATCATGTATCCAAATCCAGGGTTTCCAATTTATGAATCCGTCATCCGCTATTCCGGCGCGACCCCTGTGCCGATCAAATTGCGTGAGGAGAATGGATTTGCGTTTAACGCAGAAGAAGTGCTGTCGCAGATCACTCCGAAAACGCGGTTGATCATCATAAATAGTCCTGCAAATCCGACGGGCGGCGTCACTCCAAAAGAAGAAATTGATAAATTTGTTGCGGGGCTTGAGGCTCATCCAAATGTCGCAATTCTGTCGGACGAAATCTATTCTCGCATGCTTTATGATGGTCGCGAACATGTGAGCCTATTGCAATATCCTGAAATTCGGGATCGGCTGATCATGCTAGACGGGTGGTCAAAAACCTACGCAATGACCGGTTGGCGGCTTGGTTATGCGGTTTGGCCAGATAGCGCGGTTGAGCATGTCACACGGCTTTGCATTAATGACCATTCCTGTGTCAACGCGCCAACGCAGTTTGCGGGGATTGCCGCGCTTGATGGACCTCAGGATGCCGTTGATGAGATGATGGTACAATTCGATCACCGCCGCAAAATCATTGTCGAAGGTTTGAACGCATTGCCTGGAGTCACATGCACGGACTCGGCAGGCGCCTTTTATGCCTTTCCCAATATTTCAGGGACAGGATTAACCGCAACACAGGCTCAGGATTTGTTTTTGGAAAAAGCAGGCGTTGCCACCGTTGCAGGAACCAGCTTTGGCGCGATGGGCGAGGGCTATATTCGGTTCTCTTTCGCAAATAGCGCGGACAATATCAAGCAGGCTCTTGAGCGCATCGGAGCTGTGTTGGCAAAGGCCTAGTTCTTTTCCCTGAGAACAAGAATTTTGATTGACGACACGCCTTTTGGATGTTCTTGTACCCAAAGGTATAGTTTGGGTGAGGGAGCGGTATGCTTAGGTTTGGTTTTTTTACGGTAGCAACATTTTGTGCGCATATAGCGCTTGCCCAAGATGTCCCGCTTCCTGCGGCTGTTGAAGACTATCAGCAGGCCCAAGAGGAAAAATTTTCCAAGCTATTGAAAGGTGCTGAACAGACACCACTTTTTGCCAAAACTGCCGCACAAGCCCGCGCAGCCTTGCCCAAAGGCGAGCGCGTTATCGTTGTCAACTTGCCCAATCAAATGCTCTATGCTCTTGAAGCAGACGGCAGCCTTGCTGAGGCCATAAAAATCGGAATAGGCAAAGTTGAAACCCCCACCCCAATCACCAAGGGTAAAGTCACCTCGATTAAGTATTTTCCAGATTGGACGGCATCGCCCTCAATCGCATTGGAAAGGATTGATTTTCGCGTCACCCAAGGGAGTGCCGTTGTAAAAGACTTATCAGACGGAAGCATTTGGCGACCAGATCGCCGTGTTGAGGATTTGTTCATTGCTGTCAAGCAAGACGAAACAGGATCAGACATGGGTGAAGAACGCTAGTTTTCTATCGCTGACATAACAGGTCAGCGAGCTGCATTTTATATTCCACCAAGCAACACTGGACCGATGGGACAGTTGAAATTCGAAATCTCAGGAACCGATGGATATTACCTGCACGACACCCCTGATCATAGTGTGTTTGATGGGAATGATCGTCTGGTCTCACATGGCTGCGTTCGCGTATCTGACAT
>CBFHNR010000055.1:0-3124 GCA_965657215.1 uncultured Paracoccaceae bacterium | reverse complement strand
ATATTTGGATTGCGCATTATGGGTATTCCAAGGTCACTGAATTTTCCGCAGAGGGTAACGCGTTGCAAGTTATTCACACACCTGCGTCACAAACGACCTGTCCTGCTTTTGGCGGTGTAGACTTATCCACGCTCTATGTCACAAGTGCGCGGCAGCAACTTGATGCGCCTGCGGATGCAGATGGACAGGTGATCGAAGTTTCGCTGGATGTGCGCGGTCAACAAGAACACCAAGTGATCTTATGACCCCTAACGAAAGCGGCGCATCCATTCTAGGCTGTGTTCCGTCGGACCATTTGGTTTATATTCCGCACCAAAAGGTTGGTGCCAACCGAGTGCAACCATTGTGTCAAATATCGGTTTGAAATCTAATCCCTCCGTCGAGGGCGCTGTGCGGTTAGGGGGATCAGCGAATTGGACGTGGCCGATATAGGGCTGTACATTTTTGAACGCCGATAAGATATCCCCTTCCATACGGGCAACATGATAGCAATCAAACATCAATCGCAAATTATCCGCACCAACGGCGTCAATGATGCTGACTGCTTGTGTTGTGGTTGTCAAAAAATAATTGGGCGTGTCGTAGGTATTCAGGGGTTCAATCAGGATTGAGAGATTGGCTTTCACGGCTTGTTCACAAGCATAGCGTAGGTTGGCAATAAAGGTAGAACGCGCATCTGACGACGTTGTAATCCCAGCCATGACATGCACGAAGGGCGCGTTGACTTGAGCGGCATAGTCAACCGCTTGATCAATTGAGCGACGCACATCACTTTGACGATTGGGAAGCGTACAAAGGCCCATTTCCCCATTGGCTGTATCCCCTCGGGTGGTATTTAAGCTCAGTAGGCGAAGGCCAGTTTCGGTTAAAGCCTGCGCGACATCAGGGGCTGGGGTATCATACGGCCAGTGGCATTCCACAGCATCAAATCCAGCACGATGAGCAGCATGAATCGCGTCAACTAGGGAAAGTTCTGTCCACAGAAATCCCAAGTTTGCCGAAAATTTCAAGGCGCTATCACTGCTCATTCGCCGTATCCAAGATTAGCAATCCTACGTTTCCCTCAAAGAGTATCCTTGTAATCCCGCAACAAATTTTGCAATCATCAAATCTCACGTGAGAGAGGAAATAGCATGTCCAAGCTACAATTTGCACAAAGTGTATCCCGACTAGGAACTGAATCCGCTTTTGTGGTGTTGGCGCGTGCTCAAAAACTGGCGGCGCAAGGACATGACATTATCAATTTAGGCATCGGCCAACCTGATTTTTCAACACCTGAACATATTGTGGAGGCTGGGATAAAGGCGCTTCGCGATGGGCATCATGGATACACGCCCGCGAATGGGCTTCCGCAGTTACGCGAGGCCGTGGCTCGTGACCTCAATAGACGCCATAGCGTCGAGGTGAACCCTGATAACGTTGTCGCCGTCCCGGGTGGAAAGCCAACGATGTTCTTTGCAATCACGCTCTTTGGTGAGCCGGGTGCAGAGATCATGTATCCAAATCCAGGGTTTCCAATTTATGAATCCGTCATCCGCTATTCCGGCGCGACCCCCGTGCCGATCAAATTACGTGAGGAGAATGGATTTGCGTTCAATGCAGAAGAGGTGCTGTCGCAGATCACTCCGAAAACGCGATTGATCATCATAAATAGTCCAGCGAACCCGACGGGCGGGGTCACCCCAAAAGAAGAAATAGATAAATTTGTTGCGGGGCTTGAGGCTCATCCACATGTTGCAATTCTATCGGATGAAATCTATTCTCGCATGCTTTATGATGGTCGCGAACATGTGAGCCTGTTGCAATATCCTGAAATTCGGGATCGGCTGATTATGTTAGACGGGTGGTCAAAAACCTACGCAATGACGGGTTGGCGCCTTGGCTATGCGGTTTGGCCGGATAGCGCTGTTGAGCATGTCACACGGCTTTGCATTAATGACCATTCCTGTGTCAACGCACCAACGCAATTTGCGGGGATTGCCGCGCTTGATGGACCTCAGGATGCCGTTGATGAGATGATGGTTCAATTTGATCACCGTCGCAAAGTCATTGTCGAAGGTTTGAACGCATTGCCTGGAGTCACATGCACGGACTCGGCAGGCGCCTTTTATGCCTTTCCCAATATTTCAGGGACCGGATTAACCGCAACACAAGCGCAAGATTTGTTTTTGGAAAAAGCAGGTGTTGCCACCGTTGCAGGAACCAGCTTTGGCGCGATGGGCGAAGGCTATGTTCGGTTCTCTTACGCAAATAGCGCGGACAATATTAAGCAGGCTCTTGAGCGCATCGGAGCTGTGTTGGCAAAGGCCTAGTTCTTTTCCCCGAGAACAAGAATTTTGATTGACGACACGCCTTTTGGCTGTTCTTGTACCCAAAGGTATAGTTTGGGTGAGGGAGCGGTATGCTTAGGTTTGGTTTTTTTTACGGTAGCAACATTTTGTGCGCATATGACGCTTGCCCAAGATGTCCCGCTTCCTGCGGCGGTTGAAGACTATCAGCAGGCCCAAGAGGAAAAGTTTTCCAAGCTATTGAACGGTGCTGAACAGACACCACTTTTTGCTAAAACTGCTGCACAAGCCCGCGCAGCCTTGCCCAAAGGCGAGCGCGTTATCGTCGTCAACTTGCCCAATCAAATGCTCTATGCTCTTGAAGCAGATGGCAGCGTTGCTGAGGCCATAAAAATCGGAATAGGCAAAGCTGAAACCCCCACACCTATAACCAAGGGTAAAGTCACATCTATTAAGTATTTCCCAGATTGGACGGCATCGCCCTCAATCGCATTGGAACGCATTGATTTTCGCGTCACTCAAGGGAGCGCCGTTGTAAAAGACTTATCAGACGGAAGCATTTGGCGACCAGATCGCCGTGTTGAGGATTTGTTCATTGCTGTGAAGCAAGACGAAACAGGATCGGACACCGGTGAAGAACGCCAGTTTTCTACCGCTGACATAACAGGTCAGCGAGCTGCATTTTATATTCCACCAAGTAACACTGGACCGATGGGTCAGTTGAAATTTGAAATCTCAGGAACCGATGGATATTACCTTCACGACACCCCTGATCATAGTGTGTTTGATGGGAATGATCGTCTGGTCTCACATGGCTGCGTTCGCGTATCTGACAT
>CBFHNR010000054.1:0-3148 GCA_965657215.1 uncultured Paracoccaceae bacterium | reverse complement strand
AAATCAACATTGGGCGCGGAATACGTTGAAAAGAACCTCGCCGCAGCAGATGACTTTACCCGTCCATTTCAACATGCCATGACAGCGTGGTGCTGGGGGTTTGGTTGGGGCGATGATGTTATCGATGCCAAAACCCGATCTATGATGAACCTCTCAATGATCGGTGCCTTGGGTAAAATGCATGAATGGGAATTGCACTGTCGTGGCGCGATCAACAACGGCGTCACCAAAGAAGAAATTCGCGCAATCATCCACGTTATCGGCATCTATTGCGGTGTGCCACAAGCTTTGGAATGTTTCCGCGCAGCACGCAAAGTGCTTGAGGCAGAAGGCCTACTGTAACCCTATACGCAAAGCCCTGCCCCAAACGGTCATTCCGTTCAGGGCAGGTGTTTTTCACACAAAGTCTATAAATTTGTTGAACGGCATTTCACGAATACGCTGACCCGTTGCGGCAAAAATAGCATTCCCCAAAGCAGGGGCCGCAGGCGGAACCGGCGGTTCACCGATCCCGCGCACTTTTGTGCCATTTTCCAAACCGCGCACCTGAATTTCAGGGCATTGCGCCATGCGCATCCCTTCGGCGTCCCAATAGTTCGCTTGCTCGGCTGCACCGTTTGAATAGGTGATTTCGCTATTGATCGCATGACCAAGGCCATAGACAACGCCACCCTGCACAAGGTTTTCAAAATTGGACGGATCCAACACTTTGCCTACGTCAGCGGCAACAAAGACTTTGTCAATTTTGATCCCGTCTGGCGTATTGGTCACTTCGACGACTTCGGCGGTTGGTACGCCAAAACTGAGGACAAAGGCAACGCCTCGGCCTTTGTTCGGACCAAGTGGGGTTCCCCAGTTGGACATGTCTCCAACAGCTTCTAGAACCTTGACGGATGGCTCATGCCCCATCAAACGGATGCGCTCTTCTAGGGGGTCCGCACCTGCCGCATGGATCAATTCATCGAGCAAGGTATCAAAGGCAAACCCATTCGGAGCCGCCCCAACAGAGCGCCAAGAGGATACAGGCGACAAAGGATCGGCCTTGTAGGATCGGATACGTAGGTTTTCCAAATTATGATATGGGTTTTCCCAAGCACCCGCGTGGATCATCGCATCTGGACCCGGCAGCGAAATTCCCATCCGACCCATTTGAGAGGCAATGACCGAAGGTGCCGCAAGTTGAAGGTCAAGGGACACTACTTTGCTATCCGCGACACGCCCTTGACCACGGCCCATTGTGATGTGACGTGGGAAATCTTGGGCAAAGTCTTCTTCTCTCGAAAACGTCAATTTGACGGGCGTACCGCGCATTTGATTGCCGATTTCCGCAGCTTGATGAATGTTCAAAAATTCTAAGCGGTGTCCGAAACTCCCGCCCATAAACATATTATGAAGATGCACATCCTCAACCGCGTGGCCTGTGATGGCCGCGATCTGTTCGCCCACAGCCAATTGGATTTGGTGACCTGTCCAAATATCGACGCGATCGTCTTGGACCAATATCGTCGCGCTTAGCGGTTCAAGCGGAGCATGGGCAACATAGGGTGATCTGTATTCTGCTTGGATGAGGTCACCCTCGGCTTCATCAACAGAGCCGACATCACGCGGTGTTGCATTGATTTTATCCTCAATGAACGACCCCTCTAAGGCGGCCCAATGATCCGCCTGTTCGGCGGGATAAGATGACGGTTTCCAGTCAAATTCAATCGCATTTACCGCCTGAATTGCGCGCCATGTATTGTCGGCAATAACAGCAACACCATTCGTCACTTCTAGCACCTGCGACACACCACGCATCGTTTTTGCCTCGGTTGCGTCAAAGGAATTGAGGCCGCTGCCTTTGGCTGGGTTCGCGCGAACAGAAGCATAAACCATGTCCTCAGCCGCATAATCGATGCTGTATTCTAAGGTGCCTGTGGATTTTGCCACAATGTCCAAACGGTCAAAATCTTTGCCCAAAATACGCCATTGATCCGAAGGGCGCAGGTCCACTGATGTCACAGGGTCCATAGTGGCCGCGGTTTTCGCCAAATCTGTGTAAGCAATGCTTTGTCCATCGGGCAAATGCACAGCGCCATCTTTGGTTGTTAGCTTTGCAACGTCGATACCCGTCTCTTGAGCCGCTGCACGTTTCAAAGTTTCACGCGCCATTGCCCCCGCCTCGCGGAGTTTTTCGTAGGTATCAGGAACGCTTGACGATCCACCTGTCATCATCATTGGCATGAAAAGCTTCATCGCGCCGCCTGCAACGCTTCGCGCAAATTCGGCGGAACCGCTTTGGTTAGTGGGCATGATTGGCACCATCTCACCGGACATACCGCCATTGTAGTAGGCTTTATCAGGCATCCCAAAAGTCGTTTCGACTTGATCAAGTTCGATATCCAATTCTTCAGCGATCAAGGCGGCTTGCATCGAATAAATACCCTGCCCTTTGTCGGCATGGGGCAAAACGAGCGTGACGGCCGTGTCATCAATCAAAACCCAAGGGTTAAAGGTCACAGCCCCCTCCGCGAGATCGCGTTCAAGTGGGTTATCAAAGGGTGTTTTTGCTTTGTAGACGCCAAAGGCAATGCCGCCCGTTATGGCAGCAGCCCCGACCAAGAACGTACGACGCGTATATTTTCCGAGCTTGCTCATCTTAGGCATCCTTCATCTTGGTGGCGGCGGATTTAATCGCGGCACGAATGCGAGGGTAGGTGCCACAGCGGCAGAGGTTCCCGTTCATCCATTCATCAATGTCATCATCGCTTGGGCTTGAATTTTCCTGTAACAGGGCGCTGGCCTGCATGATTTGACCAGATTGACAGTATCCGCATTGCGCAACTTGGTGGTCCACCCATGCCTGTTGTACAACATGAAGCGCACTTGGTGTGCCAAGCCCCTCAATCGTTGTAATCGTTGCACCGTCTACATCGCCAATCGGCGTCTGACAGGACCGAACCGCTTCGCCATCGACATGAACAGTACATGCGCCACAAGCGGCAACGCCACAGCCATATTTTGTCCCTGTCATACCCAATTCATCGCGCAATACCCAAAGCAGAGGCATGTCTGCTTCGACATCGACCTCGTGTACTATGTCGTTCACTGTGATTTTCATGATTAAACCCTTACAAAATCAATTGATCTCAACATAGGAATTAGAACT
>CBFHNR010000053.1:0-3876 GCA_965657215.1 uncultured Paracoccaceae bacterium | reverse complement strand
TGTCGAATATGACAACGCATCCGTCTCAAATCTGTCAATATATGCCGGCATCAGTGTCTCCCCCGAGATGATTCCAAGTAACAATATACACTATGTCATCATACGACAAAAATGACAATTCCCAAAAAACCAAGGAGACCTAATAAAGTCAATAAAAACAAAAATTTTGTCTTTATTGGAAAGACGTTTCACATGCTAAAGTCAGAATACTGACACGCCAAAACAGTCAGGCTTCAGAAACCCAATTATCCATCATTGATGAAATCACGATCTGCATTGTGAAGAGGCTGATTTATAAGATCAAAACTCCTAGTAAAAGCGTGTTTCAAGCCGTTTTTTAAAAGAGTTGAAGCGCAAGGCTGAAGACTTCACTTAGAAACAGACACCCGAGTGTAACAAGGGTAAAGTATTATAATACAAAAATCGTTAACGCGGGTTGGCCAATAATATTCTTAGGGGCTGTCCTAGATAACTAGCCCGTATTCTTCCTAACCCATTGTCTTAGGATCATTAACTGGCGCTTTGGGTCAGGTGTATTGAAACGCCACTCGCATACTTTCAAATATAGCGCAAAATGCTCTCTCGGGACACCGTTGTATTTGCGCATGAGAACTTGGCTTATTTCCAAAAATTCTCAATGCCATTGACGTGATTTCGACCCTCTGCAAAAGCTCAGAATGATTGATACGGCAGTGCTTGAACGAGCTGACATCAAGCGCGTTGCAGCCCCGCCAGCTGACTGAATAAACGATGCTGTCGGGCGTCACTTTACGTTCAATGGTGGGCACCGACGTCTTCCCCGTCGCATTTGGGATCACGGGTGTGTAAACTTTTCAACCACGCTTGAGTAGATATTGGTTTTTTCCAGCAGCGCCGCATCCGCCCTTGCCTATATGGCGACCCCCAAAGTAGCCATCGTCAATCTCAATCTTGCCACCGAACATGGCTTCGCTCTCAGCCTCTAGCTCGTACGCGATAACGTGGCGCAGACGATGGGAGTAGAAGGCTGCTCAATTGCTCCGCACGCCGACGAGTCTGGCCTCCGTTCGCACCATGGTTCCTGCTATAAAGTGTCAAATCAAGCGGTCTTGCTTTGATTGGCTAAAACGGCAATTTCTCATAGTCCCTTTGATAGCCCATAATTGTGTTATTTTGGACGGCCCCATTTCTGAATAAATATTTCGAGTATATTACCTGACCAACGCTCTATGGCCTGCTTCTGCTATGAGCAGTTTTTTCAAATAAAACCGGGCAATATGTGAAGTCGCGAAGATTGGTTATCTGTTGCAGATTGCTCTTTCCATTCTCTATCCACTCTTTGCCGTTGAGAATAATCAGGCAGAAACAAGCGATAGGGTCCAGATTGACGCTGAGTTGCGCCTTGCAATAAGGCGGTTATCTGAAAAGTCTTTATGTTTATACTAAATATAAACGGTTGTGTAAGATGATACGAGGAAGGTAAAATTTGGACGCTTCTCTGTAAAATAATTAATGCGTAACATGGATATTAACGGTGATCGGTGGGTAAAAAGTTTAAAACAACTTGGCCAGATACAACCTGTTGCGACCTTTGGATAGCGTAAGCCCACAGTTCTAAAGGGCGATGCCCAACCAACCTTGAGAGGCAGAATTTAACTACGTCTCGCGATGGCAAAGGTTGGTGTATATGGTATTTGCTATCGACATGTAGGCCAACAAGGTCGTAGGCCAAAATCCATTATGATTACTTAAAGCACAGTTTGCCTTAAAGGCCTTAAAACAGGCGCTTTTATGAGCTACAACCATCAGGGTTTTCAATCCAACACCACGATCAGAGCAGCCAATACCTTTTGATCAAATGATCAGAAAGGTTAGCACACTCTGGCTAGGTAATAGTTGTGGGAACCGGTTGCGACACTTCAAATCATGCATCGGCCAAGGTGATGGTTGCCGTGTTCAAATTACAAGACACATTTCGGCTGCCTCCAAAGTATCCGCTGACTCAATCGAATGGAAGACCAATGAATGGGTCAATTGGTTTAGCAATCGCCGCCCGCTCCAATTCATCCGATAAATCTCGCCAAAAATGCAAATAAGAACTAATGCTAGACATCATGACCATATTCAACTGAAACTCCAAAGAAGAAGCCAAACGACCTAGGGTAACTTCCGTAAAGTTCACACAATTCTTTGACTGAGATGGCACATTTGCATTGTGGTAACATACCCTCATGTTTTAAGTAAATAGAAAGTAGAAACTTGACCAATTCTGAGACCCAAATTATGTCGATACGTATCTTTGTTCTGTTTGCATCAGTAGGTGGTGCGGTACACGCTGATTGGAGGCTACCGGATGAGCGGTATGTGCAAGGATATTACACAGTTTTCAACGTTGCGCCTGATGATGTTTTGAATATACGTGAAGAACCTCGCGGTTCATCGCCTAAAGTCGGTAGTTTGGCTTATAATTCGGAGATCGTTGAAGTCGTCTCTAAGAATTTTTCTAACTCTTGGGGCAAGGTTAGAGTGGGCGAGCAAATGGGCTGGACAAGCATGCGTTACTTGCGCTCTACGAGAGTAACAACCTTTGGAGAAACTGAAATTCCCATAGGTCTTCGCTGTTTTTGGGAAGAACCCTTCGTGAGCTACACATTTGGTGCAGGCGTAATTATCAAAAATACCCCAGGTCAATCTGGGCAAAGTTTCCAAATATTGGAAATCATTTCAAACAACACCGATTATAAGGTTTATTTTAAAGATCGTGATACCGTACGAAACATAAGCTTAGCTTTGGATGGTCAGGGTACATCCACAATGGCAGACGTCTCGTTCCTTTGGTCATTTAACATTGATGGTTCAAAAGTGGGAACGGCTGGGTGCGCACTCTCAGATGATTGAACTGCTCAAGCAGCGTGTACTTTATAACGTGGTATATTCAGCCCGTATTTTTCTGAGAGGTTTCCTGAAATTGAAGTATCGAGTAAAACGTTCGAAATTGTACAGTTTTAAGAAAGGCGGTAGGTTTTGCGCATTAATCCGGAACAACATGAGATAGTCCAGCACAACTTGTATTGATTAGTTTTTGTGTCTTTTGCTCAAGCGTCACCAAACTATTCTGGTAGCTTGAAAGCTCAGTTTCAACAGCTTTACGATTTATTGGAACCTGGGTTTCGACAATTGTTTCAGTAACAAGGTAATCATCACTATCACCGCGTTTACCTAAATCTTTCGGGTCGGAAATCACGCGCGATTTCGTTATTTGCTTTGTCTCAATTACCGAGTAACCCCTACGCAAATCCGTTTCTAACTTACTAATTTGACTCCGATAGAACGAACTTTGGCTGTTATATGTCCCTCGTTTGATATTGTACTGACACTGTTGGTACGGGGAACTTTCAAGACAAGCAGAAAGTGAAAACGCAGCTGCTACCAATAGACCAGACCTAATTATCATTCTATCTACCTACCTGTAAACGTCAAATAAGAGCCGATAGATTCTGGTTCTTGATCGATCTAACTCAAAAAATTACCTTACGTATTCATACACTTGTGTCAAGAAGCCATCTGATGTGGTTGTATTGTGCTAGCCAAGCTTTATCCAAAGAATATCCCCAGGTTAACTTGCACTGTATCGCACCACCGACCTCGCATAAGCATACCCATGACAGTTCTTCGCACAATTGAGCTTTTTTTGAGGCACTACTACTACAAATTGGCAGACAAGAGGCTCCATTCCCTAGGCAATATTCATCAAGTCATGAGTTAACTAAAAAGAGAAGGTCAGCCATATCATGACTGACCTGTAGAAACGTTGATATTGAGATTAATGTACTTACTGCGCTCTGCAATGTTCGGTGAAGTGAGCCTCCTTTCTCAGTACCTTGGTAATGAAATGCA
>CBFHNR010000052.1:0-3894 GCA_965657215.1 uncultured Paracoccaceae bacterium | reverse complement strand
ATACAGCCCATGTTAAATTTACTTCAGCATGACGGTAGCAAATCAGGGTTAGTCTTTCCTTCACGAAATAACACTCCGGTGTCTGACATGACGTTATCTGCTGTCATGAAGCGCATGCACAAGGCAGATGATCTTGGGTTTCTGGATCGAGACAATCGAAGACCTGCTGTGCCACATGGGTTAAGGTCTACATTCAGGGATTGGGTTGCTGAAACTGGACAATCTCGAGAGGCTGCAGAACTACAACTCGCACACAAATTTGGCAGCAACGTTGAGCACTCCTACTACAGAACTGATTTGTTAGATCATAGGGCTAAACTGCTAACGGGGTGGTTTTCCTTTTTAGAAGCCGACAGCCGTGCTTGAATAAGAAATATTCAGACCAGCAGAAATACTTCCCGATAAGCAGATAGTCTGATATCCCTACCATCAGTCTTTAATGCATTGGCAAAATCGAAAAAATTCCACAAACTAGTCGTAGATGTACAAACATACCAATATGGCTCGTGATATAAGGAACTCAAATGCAAGATAGGATTCAAACCTTCATAATTTTGTCTTTCGCATACATCATTTCTTATGCGCTCACATCTGGTTTTGTTTATCCACTACAGTCGACACTTTTACCGAATGTTTCGGATAAGACAGGTCTGTTATTTCTTCCTCACGGCATTCGTATACTAAGCATCTATTTTTTTGGATGGCAGGCAATTCTGTTTCTATTACCATCAAGTTACCTGATGTGGTTTCTATCAGTCTATTCAGATGGTTTGGATTTAAGTTTTTATCAGCCCATTATAAGTTTGGTTGCGTGCTACGCGGGTGTGAAGTTAGTGGAGATATTGTTTTCCATAAGACCTCAAACTTTGGATTTAACGGCATGGAAGTTCTTACTCATCGCAGGTTTGTTAGGTTCAATCTTTAATGGTATTGGGTTAACAGTTTCACAGCATGAGGCTGATTTTTCATGGCACACACTTGGTTATGTAATTGGTGATGTAGCGGGTCTCATGACTAGTTTGGTGATATTGAGCTACATTTTCAGATTTTCAAGGCTGTATCGAGAGAACTAAACCCCTACCACGCGTTCATCAAATGTTGACCGTATACCATATGGGGAAGCTGAAGTGACGTTCATTAGCAGAAAAATTCCCTATATAAACTTTAGCCTGTTTATACTATCCACAATAGGGATTTTCTATCAGCTAAAGGATCGGGTATCAGATATCATAAAGATATTAAGTGGTCACCATGAAACTTCTACTCGCCTCAACTACTTTATTTGGCCTGACAATCGTTATGTCATCGTGCAGCCAAACTGCACCAACAGTGTCTGAAACGCCAAGCTCCAGCAATCCACTAGAAAAACGATTGCTAAACTACACAGTTGTACCCGAGCAAAACTGCCCAACGTCTTATGGGAATTTAACGTTCCTCAAGAGCCAAATCATTCATGAAAATGCCAAAATCTGCTTTTATCGCGATTAACTTATAACAAGTTAACAAGCATATTGAGGTTATCAGGGCCGCTCAACCTTTATATGCACAGCGATTTTGTTTACGCCAATAGTTAAAACGCACTGTTAAAATCTCGAACTGCTTCAATTAATTTGAGAAGGCTGATCCAGCTTCCGCCAGACCAGCCCCGCTCACGAAAATAACTTTAAATATAGTCTCACAATATTACTTAAAGCAGCAATGTCAAATGGATTGCATTCAAAGGACAAACGGCATAAAATATGCAAGGTCGGGAGTGTATAATCAATGTCATCAATATTAAGAAAAATCGCTCAGCTTCAAACACTCCTAACCGAGATGGAAGAAGACATTGGTATTAGCGACAACTCCACGATAGAAAAACGTGTGTTACTTGCAATCGCGGACTTGAACGATGATAGCGAACGAGTTGCGACAGCCGATATAATGAACCATAAATTGATCGATGGGTTTTCAAGACCAACCGTCTTTCGAGCACTTACGGCTTTAGAAACGGAAAACAAAATAGAAAAAGCTGGCCCCATTCGTGGCTTCTACAGCCTGAGCACATCATAGCAGGCTGGCATAGTCGTTAGACAAATGTGGAAGTATTAAATGTATGTCTGTTGGCGGGTGCAACAGTATCCGCTTAAGGACATATCCTATTTTAATATTTATAATCCAGTTGGAAGCTTTACTTAAAATCTGTCCAAGGTTGTCCCCTGAGTAATACGAGCAGCCAAACAGAACGATCCACATCGGTATCATTATTATGATCACGTTGCCGGATAAACTTAAATAATACTTAAGTTTGAGCAGGCTTTTCCCTATGCGCACTAACGTCACTCTTGTGTCTAAACATCAATTGTTAACAATAAAAAGGAACTACATGACAGAATTAGACTTTAACTATGAAGGCAAGCAGTATCGTATCGAATTGTGCGGCAACGAATTACTGTTTTATAGAATTACTCACAACTACGATCCATTTGATAAATTTGGCGAAGCAAGCGATCATTATTCAACTCTCCCAACAAAAGACGTGAAGAACATCTATGGCTTGATGCAAACTCTTGCAGGTGCCTGTGCCACGCTCATCCACACAGCTTCACTTGGCTATTACTATTTCAATATATCCGATAATCGACTGCAATACCTGTACGAACGGTTTTGTAAATTATTACCCGGGTACAGGTATGTTGGTGAGGGCGATCATTTCTATCTATTTAAGCAATGAGCATTCCCATTGTTACTGGTCCATGTCTATGTTTAGGAAACGGAGGATCGGTAATTACGGCCACCTGCTAAAGCACAGAACAGTATTGGCGGTGCTAGGCTCGTTCCAATCCGAATTCAGATAGAAATGGAAGGATACCACTGCCAACCGAGCGGGCAGATATACCGAGTTCACCAACTTCGATTCTAATCGTAGCGAGCCCGCGGTTGTCATAGTTATGTGCGACACACTCTTTCACGGCTTCCACCAGGTCCTTTGTCAACTCTAGTGACAGGCTGCTATCTATAATGATCACTGCAGTATCTAAAAATGCCTGTCCTGCGACGGCCGCGAATGCAATTTGAGGCGCCGCAATTTTCAACCAGTTATCAAAGACGGCTCTTGTCGAACTGTCCAATTGACCGTTTTCATAATAGCAATCTTGTCCAAATCCTTCTGCTTGCACGGCTTCCTCGAGATAATGAAGCGAGGCCCCTTCAAGAAGTTGTCGTGCCACACCGGAAGAAACCGAAGCCGTCGGCAGAGACGCGATCGCACCAGCTAAATTATTTTGACCAGTATAGAGTTGACCTCCTAAGGAAATGCCGCCGCCAATAAAGGTGCCAACATAAAAATATAAAAAGTTTTGACTTTGGTGGCTATTCCCTTGCGCAATTTCAGCAAGACAGGCAGCGGATGCGTCGTTTAGTGTGCTCGTTGGTAGGTTGAAGGCTTCGTTCATTTCCGCGGCAAGATCTGCACTCGCCCAATCTGCCATCGCTCCTGGAGGTGCGCCGACAGTCGTTTCCCAAGCACTTAAATCATCTGGAACCGTAATTCCAATTCCAACAACCTTTTTCCTCTGATCCACTGTCATCTTGTCAAATATTTCGCCGACGCATGCCTTCATTTCTTTGCGCGTCGCATCAAGACGAGGAAAAGGATAACGCCGCACGAGGCGTTGGGAAATTTTATAGTCAAATGACATGCTTGCAACTTCGAGCGAACGCCGCCCCACCTTTATCCCAATTGAAAATGCGCCATCAGGATTAAGCGAATAAGGTATCGAAGGTTGCCCGATTTTGCCTTTTATAGCCTTGCCCGCTTTTAACAGGCCTTCATCGACAAGACGGTTTACGATTACTGTCGCAGATTGCGCACTAAGGTTTGTCGCGCGCGTCAGCTCTGCTTTGCTCATTGAG
>CBFHNR010000051.1:0-3904 GCA_965657215.1 uncultured Paracoccaceae bacterium | reverse complement strand
CCGCTTGCAGCGCATCATCCAGGATAATCCAATCGGCGCCAAGACCGGTCATTGTGCCCTGCACAGATGTAAAGTGAACTTTGCCACCGGCACTCGTACGCAGGGCCTGAACTTGCGAGGCTGCACCAACACAGCGCGTATGTGGAAACAGATGCATGTAGGCGGCATGGCGTATCAGGTCATGCACTTTGCTTGCAATGTCCCGCGTGAGCTCTTCTCCGTAAGTGAGTAGCATGATTTCTGCACTTGGATCTTTTCCTAGGATAAAACCGATATTGAAGATGGTGCAGAGATTGGTTTTTGAAGAGCGGGGAGGGGCATTAATTATAAGTCGGTTCGACTCACCCCGCGATAGCGACATAATTGCTTCGCTCATGGCATGGATATACCAGTCAATGTTAATCGGACGCTTTGGGTTCAGTAAGGGATAGAGATATTCAAAGAAGTGTCCGACAGAGGAACGTGCCCAGGCGCGGATGTGTGCGGGTGTGATTTTAGTCATCAGCATCCCCCGCCAAACTGTCACCGTCATCAGGTGCATCGTCGTCCATGGAGTCCAGCTGATGGTAAAGCTCGCTCAGTAGATCTTCATCGTGAGACTGCAATTGTTTCAAGGTCTGTGTCTCGGTCTCTTCGTATGTGTCGAGCATGAGTAAGCCAAGCAGCATTTTTTGCTGACTGGGTTTTCCATTCACTGATTGGGCAACAAGCTGAGCAGAGAATGCCTCAAGTTTTGTGATTTCATTGTGTTGCCCATTCTCTTGAACACTGATCGTTTTGCCGAGTTCACGATGAAGAGATGCCATTATATCTAAACTTAGATCAGAAGATGGTTGTTTCTTCTTTCTGGGCCTACCTTTGGGATTCCCGGATTTCCCTTTTTTGAATTGATGTTCCTTTGGCGGATTTTTATAGCCACGTTTCGTCATGCTCGGGCTCCGCTCTTTGACTGCCGTTCAGCAGCGATTTCTGCGTAGGACAGATCGGATGCCAGGTGAACCGCCTCTAACCCGCAGCGGTCTTGGAGGCGCTTTAGGGTCACGTCCACATAGCGTGGTTCATATTCGATGCCCAAACATCGCCTGCGGGTTTGTTCTGCCGCCTGGCATGTGGTGCCACTGCCCAAGAATGGATCATAGATCCAGTCTCCGATGGATGTGCAATCAAGGATAATATCCGCGATCATTTGTGTTGGCTTGATTGTGGGGTGATCATTGAGATCATCTGCACGTGTCGCGCTAAAACTGTTTACACCGTCATAGACCCACACATTGGTGCGATAGCGCCCTGTACTCCCAAGCTGGATATTGTTCTGGAAACGATCACTGCGACTATAGACACCGACGAGCTCATGCTGTGATCGGTAAAATGATCCCATGCCGGCATTGGTCTTAGACCAGACGCACAGGTTCTGCTGGTTCAGCCCATTGTACTGTGCAGCAGCATTCAAGTTACCAATGTGACGCCAGTCCATAAATAGGTAATACAGCGCTGTCGCATCCATGTAGGGCAGGGAGGCAGTAATTGAACGAGATAGAAACTCTGTAAAACCCTGATCATCTAACTCACCCGCCGCCATCGAAAATTCTGCATGTTTTTGTGTGGTCCGGATATGACCCGCGGTAGGTACATTATAGGGCGGATCGGTTATGCAGGCTTTGGCTAGCTCCAAGCCATCTAAAACGTTACCCAACACCTCATCAGGCGACAGTGCATTCCCACAGGCTATAATGTGATCCCCAACCTGCCAGATGTCACCAAATTGAGTGACGGGATTGGTAGCGGTCCAATTCTGATCCTCAGGTTCGATCACCTCAAACGACAAGATGTTATCAATTTCGGCTGTTTCAAAACCTGTGAAGGTCAAATCAACATTGTATTCGATCAATTGTTCAAACTTTGATTTGAGCCGTTCAGTATCCCAAGCACCGTCTTCGGCCAATCGGTTCAGTGAAAGTTCGAGTTGCAACAGCTCTTCTTCGTTAGCATCAGAAACAACAACTGCGTTGAGTTCCTGTAATCCGAGTTCTTTGGCGATTTCAAATCGCAAGATGCCGTCTATGATGCGCATGTACTCATCCACAATGAGGGGCACAACAATTCCATGCTCTGAGAAGAGCGCGCGCGCTTTCTTACGTTGCCGTGTGTTATGTTGTCTTGCTGTTGAGTTTGGCAAGCGAAGCTCCCCAACACTCAACGTTTTCAGGGCCATTTTCATGGTCACCTCCATTCGTTGATATGGGGCTTCACTCTTGAAGCTATGTAATCCGCTCGAAACTACGAGGGGGATAGGCATAATGCCTTAACCATCATTAACATACCACAAAATTTGGATGCAAAAAAGGGGGAAGTTCGAAAGGTTTGCGGATGTTCTAGGGCATTGGTCTGGCATCACCGCCATTAAATTCCCACTAATATATGATTTTAAACGGTTTTTGTATTGTGCCTTGCGCTGAACCCACAAGCCTACCCACAACGCATATTATATTAGGGTGTTAAACTTTAACATTTAGAGAAGTATCAAAGCATGTTTTCTAAGCAGTGCCACAGGACGTCAGTCATACAATCAAAAAGGCCATACTAGCCCAGAGCTAAGGACCCCGGATCGCGGACCGTACGCCTTGGACCACGGGCCTTTAGTCATTGAGTGGTAGATTCATTGGGGGAGAGTTTTGTTTAATATCCTTTTCACTCACAACCTGAAGGTCGTAGGTTCAAATCCTACTCCCGCAACCAATAAGAACTTAGCGATTACAATGTACTAGCGCCCCAACGGGCGCTCCTCGCGTTTTAACGCCAACAGAAATTGCCGCGTTCGTTGCTACGTTGGGATGTTCCTTAAGGCAGGACCGGGCCCAATTTGTGCCTACCCCCCCCTAAATTGGTCAAGAGACCCGTTACCCCTAATAATACGAATCTGGACGAACAGAGGGCTTTCTATTTGTTTTGGAGCTGGTGATGCTGCCACATACGCCAATCGTATAGATGACATTGGTGCAAAGTGCAGCGAAAGTCCGGTTTGAGTCCACTGTGACCAATGCTGCACAGAGCTTAAATGTTAACGAGGTCGTGGAACCATGGCCGGATCGGCGACAGCCGGTGAAGAGATTTTGAGATACATGGTGTCATTTGCAAGGACCAATTGTGGATAGGTGGGGCATGGTAGAGATCAGATTGAATCAATAATAATGTTGTCAACGCAACATTATGTGCTATCCTTATTAGAGTCGGTGATTCCTGTTTGGCCCGACGATCCCGCGGGCCGGGGTATGCGATTGACGCGTGGAGGGCACGAAAGCCACGCGACTTACAGTAGGAGAGTCTTATGGGCCCTTTTCCGCATGGTGCACCCAAAGCTAAAATCGATGAAATGAACATTGCCGGAACGGACGGTTTCGAATTCGTTGAATTCGCCCATCCTGATCCTGCCGTCTTGGAAGCCTTGTTTGCCAAGATGGGCTATACAGAGGTCGCGCGTCACAAGACGAAGGATATCTCGCTCTATCGTCAGGGCGGCGTGAATTATATCTTGAACCGTGAGCCGAACAGCCATGCGGCGCAGTTCGTGAAAGATCACGGCCCGTGTGCGCCCGCGATGGCGTGGCGTGTTGTGGATGCCCAGCACGCGTTGAAGTGTGCGCTGGACTACGGTGCCGAGGAATACACAGGGAACGGTAAATCGCTCGACGTGCCTGCTGCGATCGGTATTGGCGGCTCGCTGCTCTATTTCGTTGAAGACTACGACAATGGCAAAAACGCCTATGACGCCGACTTTGATTGGTTGGGCGAACATGATCCGCGCCCCGAGGGCGCTGGCTTTTACTACATCGACCACCTAACCCACAACGTGATGCAGGGGAACATGGACACGTGGTACAAATTCTATGCCACAGCCTTCAACTTC
>CBFHNR010000050.1:0-3946 GCA_965657215.1 uncultured Paracoccaceae bacterium | reverse complement strand
CTAAACTTCAAACCTCATCGATTATTATGTGCCGACATAGGCTTGAATATGGATCAATATGTTATGAGTCTAATGGTAACATTCAACATTGCAAAAGGTCGACCGTTTGCAAATCCAATCCAGAATTTCAGTACCCGTCTCTAAGGCGTTTAAATGAACACATTCATTCTTCAACGGTAGCCACAGCCTTTAGATCACCCGGTTGTCGCGCTCGGTACGCTTCATGCGCCGAGCCATTGCACGGCGCTTTCACCAACTCGCCGATTTTGGAGTGCTGGTTGGTAAAATTGCACTGCGCCTCTTACGGAGAGGCGAAAATTGACCTCGCAATAGTGAGGCAAATAAAGTCCTACATAGTATCACATCAGGAAAAATGTTCCAATGTTGATATATTTTTTTGGAAAAGCTATCGTAACGATTTTAGGAAGGTAATTATGGCGTTGAAGTTAAATAAAGCCTTTAAAGCAGTTTATGGACTAGCTCTTATAACCGGAGTATTTCTGTCTTCTGCGAACATCGGTGCCGCTCAGAATGCTTGTGACCGATCCGCGATTAAGGCAACTCGTTTCAAAAAGGAATTGTTAGTGACTTTTCCTGGGTTTCCATCTGTTGACCTACGTACGAATAAAAGTTGTGATTTAATATCAAAGTGCAAATTTGATCTTAGGTCGGTGGTTAACAACGAACATCAAATTCACGCCTCTTATAGTACCAGCAATTTTTGCGGGTCGTCCGAATTATTAGAGGGAAAAGTTATAAAGACGGTTGTTGAAGCGTTTTCTCCCGACCCGCTTGCTAAACAGTATCCTTACAAGCGAGTAACAACCTTGAACTTAAACTTTGATGAGGCGTTAGTTACTTTGATGCGTACGGATTACATCCCAGAAAATGAGAAATTTGGATGGGTTTCTCTATTATTGGAAAAAGGAAATGAGAGTATTTGGTCTGAAATATCAGCCAGTAGATATGCAATAACAATTGAGCGGAAATAAATTAAATAGGAGGATTTTAGATGAAAACCGTTCAAAAAAAGGATCAACCGTCCTGCTGCGCGGCAATTTCCAAAAATGTTTTGGTCGATCTGATTTATAATAATGCTTGATTAGTACCAAGGATATATTTTCATCCAATTCCTTTGAAAGCGGCAGTTAGGCAACTGGCACATCAACGAGCCATGCTTGCGTGCATGAGATCAATGGTCTCTGGCGTGACGCCCGCGGCAAAGTCGATGGCCCATGTTGCGGGCCACCGACCTAGGCTTTACTTACCCCAGTATTCAGGGATCAGGCTAAGCAAGAAGTCACCGCCATAGCCGGGGAATGCAGCTTTGATCATCGCGGTGGCCTCATCCGGCGTGCCTGCGGTGGTCATCGCAGTGTCCATCACTTTGATATAGGAAATCGCGGTATCAAGATCGCCGCGCGTGGTGGGAAGGCCGTGCCCAACAAGCAGGGTTTCGCACGCAGGATCATCGCGCAGCTCTTCTAGAATTTTGATCCAGTTTGCCCGATCTACCCCCGGTGCAAAGAACACACCGTTGTAAACAAGATCCTGCACGATGGCCACTTTTTGATCTGGCAGAACAACAACAATATGATGCGGCGCCTCTGCGTTTTCGGAGTGACGGAACTCGACTGGAACACCTTACATCTGTGTGGTTCCGATGGTAATATCGGGGCCATTTGCGATGTTGGCGGGCGCACCACCATTTGCGCTGGCCTCTGCAACAACCGCGTCGCGGATAGCAGGCAAGGTTGCGAATTGGATACCCTCATAGACATCGGCCGCACTCCAGTGATCTGGATGTTCATGGCTTAAGACCGCCATCCCCACAGGTTTGCCTGTGCTGGCGATCGCGCCAGCAACTTCCATTGCAGTGGGCGGCATGAACGTTGAATCCACCAACAACAGCTGGTCATCGAATTCAACGATATGCGCGGTTACGCTCACGGCCTGTGGTGGCGACACATAGGTGTGGAAGCCGATACCCCCAGTGGAAAAACTGTGCGGTGTGCCCGCAGGCAGGCCCCCACTTTGAGCCATCGCTGGCGCCGGGCGTAGGGTTTGCTGCAACAGTGCAGCGGCACCAACCGTCAGAGCGGCACCTTTGATCAGGTTGCGGCGGGAAAGGTTTGTCTGTGTCATTGTATTTTCCTCGTTATGTATAGATTAGGGTTCAATTAAGATTAAGCAGCGCGCTGCCATTTCAGTGGTGGGTTTTCTCGAAAGGCAAAGCGGGCTAAATGGTCTGCTATAAACTGCTCAAGCCGCCCGATATCTTGGGCCGCGCCCTGCACCGTGATTGCAAGGTTTGCGTCTGTCGCGGTCATTTCGCATGTTCCAAATGGCAGGGTGACTTCGCCTTGGGTTGGGGTGAAGGTCACCGGCACCTTGTGGCCGAAATGTTTGCTAAGCTGTTGCAGATATTTTGAGCCGTGCTCTGTTGCGAGGTGCAATTTACTTTGGGTCATATCCATCTCCTTACTGTGGAAACCAGATATAGACAGAGACAGTACGTTTGATTATCCTATCAATATTAAACACATTGTTTCATGATATAGAAAGATAGGTGCAAGACATGGACGACTATCGATCCTTGGCTGTCTTTGTCGCTGTCCATGAGGCAGGCAGTTTCAGTGGCGCGGGAAGACGGCTGAAGTTATCAACATCCGTGGTTAGCCACCATGTGTCCAAACTTGAAACAAGGCTAGGCGCTGCACTGTTCTTTCGCTCAACACGATCACTGTCGCTGACACCAGAAGGCAAGGCAATTTTGCCCTCAGCACAGGCAATGGTCGAGGCGGGCAATGCAGCCCTTGATGTACTAAGCGAGACCAGCGATGAGCCTGCGGGTGCTTTGCGAATCACCCTACCCGCTTTTGGCGAACGTAGCCCGCTTCACCGCACTTTGATGCGATTTGTCCAAACCTATCCGCAGGTCGCAATGTCGATACACACCAGCGAATACCCCGTCGATCTGATCAAAGAAGGATTTGATTTGGCGATTAGGCTTGGCCAACTGACCGACAGTGCGCTAAAAAGCAAACGTATCGGTAGCTTTCAACGAAAGCTTGTTGCCAGCCCCGCCTATTTATCTCGCCGAGCTGAGATAACAACGCTCAGCGATCTACAAGCCTGCGAGTTTATTTCTCTAGCGATGCTGCCGAATGCAATCACTCTGGTCAATAATGGCGAACAGTTCACGTTTGAGCCAGAACATATACGACTTGAGACGCACTCCCTGTCATCTGCGAAACTAGCCATCTTAGAAGGCCTCGGCATCATGCACTTGCCCAATAGCGAAACAGATGAAGAGATCGCAAATGGTCGCTTGATTGAGGTCCTGCCACAGTGGTCACCGCCATTACTTGGCGTCTATGCCGTCTGGCCAGACATCGGACGACAAAAGAAACTGACCCGCCGCTTGATCGAATTCATGCAAGAAGATCGCCCCGACGCCGCACCGTAAATGCTCTTTGAAATTTGATCTACGCCATTGCGCACACCCATAGCAGCCGTAAATGTTAAGCGACCGATTTCCGTAAACTCGAATACTTTACGTTTTACCATGGTTTTATCCGACGTTTTCAGCGCAGTTCTGATTTGACGAACAGGTGCACCATTCGGTCCCAAAATTTTTCCTTAAAGCTCTCTGGGCACATTCAAAACAAAATAATAGCGCCCACGATCTAAGGCAAACTCCTCCTAAAAGCCCGCAAGCATGCGGGATTTCATGCGGGATTTTATGCAAAAACCAATATGCAGAAATGATTAACAAATCCTTACAGCATTGTTTATAATCCGTTTTCTACAAAAAATGTAGCCATGTGAGGGGATCATACTGGCGGAGGAGGTGTCCGTCTAACTAGTATTCCACAACGTTCCAAACATGTCCCATATACCCTTGTTATCTTGATGTTTAGTCATGATATCATTCCAGCTGCGT
>CBFHNR010000049.1:0-3962 GCA_965657215.1 uncultured Paracoccaceae bacterium | reverse complement strand
CGACTGGTCGAGGCCGCCGCCGCAGAGGAATTGCGAAAGCGTTTGGAAAATGCGGATGCCGAGTTGACGGCAATGACCCTTGCGCTTGAGGAACAGCGTCAGCAAGCAGAGGACACATTGACCTTGTTAGCTGCGGCCGAGGCTGCGCAACAGCTGTTGGATGAAAGCCTAACGCAAACCCTCTTGGCCTTAGAGGCCAGCCAATTAAGTGTCGCGAATCAACAAGCAGAACTGAATTCAGTTTCAGAGCAACGCGATAGCGTGCAAACGGAACTATCAGAGGCAAATATCGCGCTAGCTGCAGCCATGGCCAAGATCCAAAATTTAGAAGCAGAATTTAATGCCTTGCGCGACCAAGCCAATGCAGCGGGCACTCAGGCCCGTGCGAGCGAAACCCAATTGTCGAACTTGCAATCTGAAATGGCGCAAGCCTTGATCGACTTACAAGCGGCCCGCACAGCGCAGGCCAATGCCGAAGAACAAACCGCGACGTTGAAAGATCAGCTTGCTGAATTGGCCGAGCTTCAACAGGGTGCGCAAAGCCTTGAACAGCAATTGGCCACGGCATTGGCAGCGCGGTTATCTGCGGAGAATTCTGTCGAGGATGTGCAAAATCAATTGGAACAAGCCTTGGCCTCAAAACTTGCAGCCGAGCAGTTGGCGGATGTGCGGCTCAATGAATCCATAGAGCGTCAATTGCTATTGCAAGAGGCTCAAGATGCCTTGGCGGAAAAATCCGAGCTCGCCGACAAAACCAGCTCAGAATTGCTTGAGGCGGAACGGCAAACAGCCCTGTTGAACCAACAAGTCACGGAGTTGCGCAAACAGCTAGGTGAATTGCAGTCAATCCTTGAAATCTCTGAGGAGGCGGATGCTGCTTCAAAGGCCCAGTTGCAAAACTTGGGTAACCGCTTGAACGCAGCCTTAGCGCGTGCTGCATCAGAGCAAAAGAAACGCCGAGAGTTAGAAGAAGCTGAACGGCTCAGGCTTGAGGCGGAACGCGATCGCTTAGCGTCTACGGCTGAGGACTTGGCTAAATACAAATCTGAATTCTTTGGTCGCTTGCGCGAAGTGCTGAGCGGCAAAGAAGGGGTCAAAGTTGTTGGTGACCGCTTTGTGTTTTCATCCGAGGTTTTGTTTCCTCCCGGAGGTGCGACGCTTTCCTTTGAAGGCGAGCAAGAGATCACAAAAGTCGGTAGCCTGTTGCAGACTGTGATGAATGACATCCCCGATGGCATTGATTGGGTCATTCGCGTGGATGGGCATACGGATGATACGCCGCTGTCGGGGTTTGGTGTCTTTAAGGATAACTGGGAATTGTCACAGGCGCGCGCGCTGTCGGTTGTGAAATTCATGATCTCTGAATTGGGCATGCCCGCATCGCGATTGGCCGCCAATGGATTTGGGGAACATCAACCGGTCAATTTCGATGATACGGATGAAGCCCGCGCGCAAAATCGACGTATTGAGTTGAAACTGACAGAACGGTGATTATTCCAAGGTTATCGTAGTCTCAGACTGATCGATAACGCGTCCATCTCGTACCAATTCGACGATGCCGAGATATTCTCCTGCGTTCCAATAGCGCCGTTTTGATTTTCGACCAGAGGCCCGCATAGCCATGGCTTGGTTCTTGGTCATTGTGGTTTCTTGCTCATGGATCACGCCGCGCGGACCTTCGATTGTAAAGCGAATGATGTCGTCCGTTTGAGTTCCAAAGCTATACGCATAGAGCACCAAAGCCTCCGAGGAAGTGGTTAGATGATCCGCGTTAATAGTACCTGCTTTGATGCCGTCAAAGCTTGGGACCGCGTCATAAAACCCGACGTTCAACAACCCACCGGCCACATAGTCCAATTCGTCTACCCACAACGATTCCGTTGGATCTGGGTTGCAGGACAGCCGACCCTTGGGGCTAAAGGGATCGATTACCATTTGGTTTTTTCTGACCGACAAATGCACATGCGGAAATTGCGTTTTGCCGCTGAGCCCAACATGACCGAGCATGTCGCCTGTTTTGACTTGTTGCCCTTTCACCACAGAGACCGAGCCCTTTTTAAGGTGGCAATATTGGGTTTGCCATCCTCCATCATGGTTTATGACAACGCCGTTCCCGCATTCTTTGCCAGCGACCTCAGCCGCATTTTCTGGTCTATAAAGTTTGTCCTCGACATTATCGAGAAAGGCGGCAACGATACCATCAGCGGCGGCCAATACTGCAACGCCTTTATTGATGTCCGACAAGGTGGGTAGGGCAAAATCAGTGCCCTTGTGTGTGTCATAGCTCAGGGACGAGCACCGATAATCAGACCATTTTGAAGAGGGATCATGATCGACGTATTGTTGGATGTAACAGGATTTGCCGAGTTCACAGTCAATTGGAATTGAGAGCGAGAGATCATTGGCAAATAGCAAACTTGGCGCGATTAGGGCGCCCAGTGCGAGATATGTGGATGCTTTGGTCAATCCGCGGTCAACAATGGCGTCTTGTCCTTGGACAGACGTGGATTGTCTGGCCCCTTGAGGTCTAGGTGCAATTTTCCATCTTTGACGCCAACCTTGACCAAGCCACCTTTGGCGAGTTTTCCAAATAGCAATTCTTCGGCCAATGGTTTCTTGATGTGCTCTTGGATGACACGGGATAGTGGTCGTGCCCCCATTTTGTCATCATATCCTTTGTCCGCGAGCCATGCTGTTGCGGCGCTGGTGATTTCAATTGATACATGCCGATCCATGAGCTGCGCTTCGAGTTGAAGGACGAATTTCTCTACGACTTGCATGATGACTTCTTTTGGAAGCGCACCAAAGCTGACCACCGCATCCAAACGGTTGCGGAATTCAGGCGTAAATGTCCGTTCAATTGCGGCGGTATCTTCACCTTCGCGGCGGTCACGACCAAACCCAATAGCGGATTTAGCTTGTTCAGCGGCCCCAGCGTTAGACGTCATGATCAAGATCACGTTGCGGAAATCAACCGAACGCCCGTTGTGGTCTGTTAATGTTCCGTGATCCATCACTTGCAACAAGATGTTGTAGACATCTGGGTGGGCTTTTTCGATTTCATCCAACAAAAGAACACAGTGAGGATGTTGATCGATACCGTCTGTCAATTGACCACCTTGATCAAATCCGACATAGCCGGGAGGTGCGCCAATCAAACGAGACACGGCATGCTTTTCCATGTATTCAGACATATCAAAGCGAAGCAATTCAACGCCAAGCGTATCGGCTAGTTGTTTGGCAACTTCGGTTTTACCGACACCAGTTGGGCCAGCAAAGAGATAGCTACCAATGGGCTTTTCGGGTTCACGAAGCCCAGCACGCGCCAATTTGATCGCAGATGACAGGGCTTCGATCGCTGAATCCTGGCCAAACACCACACGCTTGAGGCTTTTCTCTAGGTCTTTCAGAACGACAGCGTCGTCTTTTGTCACGTTCTTTGGCGGAATGCGCGCAATTTTGGCAACGACAGCTTCGATTTCCTTGACGCCAATTGTTTTGCGCCGCTTGCTTTCGGCCAAGAGATGCTGTGCTGCACCTGCTTCGTCGATTACATCAATCGCTTTGTCAGGCAATTTGCGATCGGTAATATAGCGCGCGGCTAATTCGACGGCCGTTTTAATCGCGTCAGCCGTATATTTGATCCCGTGGTGATCCTCAAAATAGGTTTTGATCCCTTTGAGGATTTTGATCGTATCTTCGACACTTGGCTCATTGACGTCAATTTTCTGGAAACGACGGCTAAGGGCGCGATCTTTTTCAAAGTGCTGACGGAACTCTTTGTAGGTTGTGGAGCCCATTGTGCGAAGTTTGCCGCCTTGCAGAGCGGGTTTCAACAAATTGGATGCGTCCATTGCGCCGCCTGATGTTGCACCAGCGCCAATGACAGTGTGAATTTCGTCGATGAACAAAACTGCGTCTGGATGATCTTCAAGCTCGGTCACGACAGCCTTGAGGCGTTC
>CBFHNR010000048.1:0-4089 GCA_965657215.1 uncultured Paracoccaceae bacterium | reverse complement strand
ATCATGGGGACAATGTTTTCGCCACTTTGACGCGAGGTGGGCAGGTCAAATTTCATGGCTGCCCTCCTGTCAAAACCGCATTGCTCAGACCTGCGTCTTTTAGGGTGTCTAAGACGGTGACCAACTGCTGTGTATTGGCACCCGCTTTCGCGTTCAGAAGGATGACATCATCTTGATCTTTCATAAGGGGCGGGAGGCGCTCTGATAGCTCGCTCAGGCTGACGTCTTGGCCGTTCAATTGGATGCCTCCTTCGCTCAGGGATAAGAGCCGAGGTGGACCTTCATAAGCCGCGCTGCCAGAAGTCGCCGCATTTAAAGGAACCTGCGTCATGCCGCCAAAGCGCGCGGCTAGCATAAAGAATACCAAGAGCAAAAAGACGACGTCAATCATGGGCGTTAACCCAAGGCGACGGCGCTTGCTATGGTGTTCGCTCTCAAACATCTTAGGACTTGTTCGTTCTCGCCATGAGACGCGTGGCGATATCGCTGAAATCCCCCTGAAGTCGTGCAATGACACTATCAAACCAACTGAGGGAAATCGTTGCGGGAATAGCTACGGCCATACCTGCGGCCGTGGTCAAGAGCGCTTCCCATATGCCACCTGCAAGCGCCGAAGGATCGGCTTGATTGCCGCTGTCTTGGAGGGCTTGAAAGGCCTCAATCATTCCCAAAACGGTTCCAAGCAATCCCACCAGAGGGGCGATAGAGGCGATCAACTCGATGACCCGTAATCCGCTTTGCCCTGAGGCGAGCGCGGCTTTGCCAACCCGTTCGCACTCCTCTCGGCAGGCCAACATGCTGAGATCGGGGTCTTTGAGGGCGCTCAAAGTCGCCGACATAAACCGCGCGCGGATGTGACGCCGTTTTGACAATAGCTCTTCTGCGCGCTCAAGCTCATTTTTTTGAACATGTTCTATCGCGCGTTCTACGTCGCGACGCCGCCAAACCCCAAGCCGCGATAAATGCCACACCTTCCACAGAATGACCGTCACCAAAATCACGGAGAGCGCAAAAATCACCCAAAGCGCTGGGCCACCTTTGTTTAGAAAATCAAGCATGGGTGTCTCCTTTGGTGACAGTTTCCAATATTGCGCGAATTGCATCAAGCCCATCGCCCAAAGCGGCTGGTCCCGGCTGCAAGATCAGCGGAGATTTAATTTCAAAGAGATGTCCGTTTTGCACGGCTGGGATTTGATCCCACTCTGCGCGCTTGGCGAGTTTTTCAGGGCGGAATTTTTTGCCACACCACGACCCTATTATAATGTCGGGCTGCGCGGCAATAACTTGATCTGGACGAATGATACGGTCCTGTGCGGCTTGCTCATGTCTGAGGTGGGCAAAACAATCCACGCCTCCAGCGATCTCTATCAACTCTGAAACCCAGCCAATTGAGGTGATCATTGGATCATCCCACTCTTCAAAATAGACCCGAGGGGAGCGTGGCAATGGCGTCTTTTTCAGGTTCTCGATTTTGTGGATGAAATCTGTCACCAAAGATTGAGCATCCTCTTTGCAATCAAGCAGACGACCAAGGGTTAAGATCATCTTTAGGATCCCATCCACAGTGCGTTGATTGAATGCGTGGACCTCGATGCCGTGGCGCACTAGGTCAGCAACGATATCAGCTTGTAGATCACTAAAGGTTAGAACCAAATCAGGGTTGAGCGCCAGTATTTTAGGAACATCGGCTGATGTAAACGCCCCGACGCGCGGCTTTTCTTGGCGAACGCGTTTGGGGCGCACGGCGTAGCCTGTGACGCCGACAATCCTGTGATCTTGGCCCAAGAGGTAGAGTGTTTCGACGGTTTCCTCGGTCAAGCAGACAATGCGCTCAAACCCCATAGGTGCCCCAGAAATCGAATGTCTCATCGGGCCGCTTGTCATGATAGAACATCGAGCGGCTGAAAGATTGGGCCCTCTGGTCCCGTTTTAAAATGCGCGCGGATATTGAACACAGACTGCAACCGCTCTGTGGTCAAGACCTCTTGGGGCGTGCCATATGTCACCAATGTCCCCTGATGCATCAAGGCCAGTTTGCTGCAATAGCGCGCGGCCAATCCCAGATCATGGAGCGAGGTGAAGACTGTTTTTCCCGCCGCCGCGATGTCTTGAAACACCTGCATGGTGCTCAGCTGATTTGCGGGATCGAGACCTGCAATCGGTTCATCAGCCATCAAAATTGGTGTGTCTTGGGCAAGGGCGCGAGCAATCAAAACACGGGCTTGTTCACCGCCCGACAACTGGGTCGCAATCCGATTGCGAAAACTGCCTAATCCCATGTGATCAAGCGCGGCAGTGACCAGAGGATCGTGTGGATCAGCTTTGCCTTGAGCCGTGCGACCGAGCGTAACCAGATCATCCACAGCAATGGGCCATGCAATTTCGCGGTGTTGGGGCATCCAAGCGGCCCGTTTCGCCCGCTCTTTGACCGACATCTCTAAAAGGGATGCATTCCCTTGAGCAGGGATCAATCCGAGCATTGCCCTCATTAGCGTGGTTTTGCCCGCACCATTAGGCCCGATCAATCCGACGAATTCACCTTGTTGGATATTGAGCGACACATGATCCACCACAGGGCAACCACCGCGAAGAACCGTCAGCTCTGATGTTGAAAGAGTGCTCATGACAGCTCCGCCCGTGTTTTATAGATCAAATGCAAGAAGAGCGGCGCACCGACAATTGCCATTAAGACCCCGATTTTCAAATCTCGATCGGGTAGGATCCACCGCACCGCAATATCTGCCGCAAGTACCATTGCCGCTCCACCCAAGGCAGAGGCCCACAAAAGATCAGAAGGCCGCGCCTTGACAAAGGGACGTAGAATATGAGGGACGACCAATCCGACAAATCCAATCGCGCCAGCCACAGCCGTAGAGGCACCAACAACGGCGGCAACGCCGAAGATCACGATCAATCGCGTCGCGGTCAAATTGATGCCGAGGCTTTGCGCAGCATCCTCGCCCAAGGTCAGGGCATTCAACGCCTTGCCCGTAGACATTAAAGCAATCCACCCCAAAACGCAAAAGGGCAAAGCAATTTCAACATGACTGAACGAGCGGTCCTTGAGCGATCCCATCATCCAAAAAATAGTTTCTGAGGTGGCGTAAGGGTTGGGGGATAAATTCAGCGCCAGCGACGTGAATGCCCCCGCCAAAGCCGAAATGGCAATTCCTGCAAGGATCAAAGTTAAGGCGCCCCCACGTGGACCCGCGAGGAACATAATCATCAAGACCGCGACAAAGGCCGATCCGAGAGCCGAGATAGGCAAAGCAAGGGCAAAGCTAGCGGCAAATCCCGTTTGCAAGGCAATCACGGCACCCAAGGCGGCCGAGGATGAAATCCCAATCAATCCGGGTTCCGCAAGCGGGTTGCGCAAATAGCCTTGCATGGCGGCTCCTGCTAGCCCGAGCGATAGACCCACCATCACCCCAAGAATTGCACGGGGGAGGCGAATTTGCTGCATGACGGTTCCGAGGGGCCCTTCGCCGCTGAGCAATGCGCGCAGGCTATCGGACACAGAGGCATTGGCGGCACCACTGAGTAGGGACATAAAAAACAATGCAAGGACGAGGAGCCCGAGGCCAAATGCAAGTCTCATTCTTTTGCTCCTTTGTCAGGGTGCTGTTGTTGTAGCTCTTTGATGGCGTCGATCACAAACGGTGTGCCACAGACCCATTTCGCACCTGTCGTCGCGACATGGCGCATCGGTTCTAAGACAGGATGACTTAGGATTTCTTCTGAGCGTGAAGAACCCGGAAATACGGTACCTGTTATGACGACATCTGGCTGCAATATGACCAATTGTTCCAAGGGCATATTGGCACCCCATGTAATGCCCACCTCATTGGCAATATTCTCAAATCCTGCCGCGCTTAGTATTTGGCCGGCCAAGGTTTGATCACCTGTGGTATAGCCATTCGCATAATAGAGCGCGGCTCTAGGGCGTGTGGTGATCCCGCTTTGGAGGTCGTCGAGGTCTGCGTTAAATTTGTTCACCATCTCTTGGGCGCGTTTGGGATGCCCCAAGATATCCCCCATTTTGATGATATTATTACGGATATCATCCATCGTTGTCTCAGGCTGAAACAC
>CBFHNR010000047.1:0-4421 GCA_965657215.1 uncultured Paracoccaceae bacterium | reverse complement strand
TCTGGTCACGCCCAGTTTTTAACCCTTTTTTTCCTGTTTTGCTAACGATTTGAGATCATCACATTTCTTTCGTCAGGAATGAATGAACGCCCTCTCTCGGCATGTTTCCAACGCCCGATGCCATAAGAACAAGGAGAATGGCCCTCAGCGGGATTGGGGACTGTGGCAAACCTGCATCATATTCCGGCGGCAAAATGATAGGGTCCAGCTAACACTTGCAAACTAGGGGGGAAAAGAGCGATTGATTACCTATTCTTGATACGGCGTGGCTGTTTCAAGCTAAGATTTCTTATTAACCCGAGGAAAAAAAACATGAAAAACGTTCTACTCGCGACTACAGCTTTGGTTTTCACAGCTGGCTTCGCAGCAGCCGAAATCGAAATGGGCGCAACAGCTAAATTGGGCTACGGTAACTACGGCACAGGTACTGTTGCTGGCGGAGACCGTGACTACATCGCAGAAACTGACGTAACATTCACTTTGTCTGGTGAAGCTTCAGGCATCGCATACTCAGCATCAGCTGGTATCGACGAAAGCGGCGACGTATCAGTTGGCGTAATCTCAATGTCAACAGCTGGCTTCACAGTTGAATACGGTGTTGACGAGTTCGGTGGTCTAACATCAACTGGTGCAGACGGCGAAGACGATGACGAAGGCGACATCAAAATTTCATATGCGAACGGTGGCATCACTGCGTCATACGAAGTCGACAATGCTAACGACGACTACATCGCAAACGTTGGGTTCACAACTGACGGTTTGACACTTGGTCTGGAAGTAGCAGAAAACAACAATGCTGACGGTGGTGACGCAACTAACGAGATGTCTGTTGGTTACACAATGGGCGACGTGTCTGTTGCGGTTGCGTATGACTCAAGCGTCAGCGACACGACTGCTTATGGTGACGAAGCTGAAACAACTTTGGTTGTTGGCTACGACCTAGGTGGCGTCGCTTTGGAATTCAAAGCAAACGACCAAGAAGAAATGGAAGCAACAGCAGCTTTCACATTCTAATTTGACCTAAGTCAGATTGAATTAAGAGCGGTCCATTGGGCCGCTCTTTTTGTTTTCGTAGGGTCAGGTTTGCATTGATTTCTTGATCTTTTAGAGAATGTTCATAAACTGTTACAAACTAAAAACTCACGGAGCGTATGATGGCAAAATTAACGAAATTTTTAGGTGGTACAGCCCTCGCTGTACTCGGCGCAACAACAGCATCAGCTGGCGGCATGGAAGTCCGCATATCTATGCTTCCGTAATATTCCTGAAACGTCCAATACTCCCTTGTTATATTGAATTTAAGTCACAATTTTTATCCTCATATGTCTTTACAATTCCACTAGGTTCCTTGAGTTTTGTAGGGGTTACCGTGGGGGTCGAATGCATAATAAAAGATTAACATCGCAACTTTTGAACTCTAATTTGGCGGCTGGAAAATATTATGATCAAAGTGGAACTGGGCTATTCTTTAAAGTTAGTAAAGCAGGCTCAAAGGCTTGGTCTCAAAGAATTCGGTTCAATGGTAAGCAATTAGAGTTAGGTCTGGGAATCTATCCAAACATCTCCCTGACCGAAGCACGTAAACGAGCAGCCGACAACAAATCACTGACTGCGCAAGGCATTAATCCCAAAAATGTCAGAGCAAAACCAGTTGCAGTTCCTACCTTCGCGGAGGTTGCAAACGAATATATACCTATAAAACAGCAAAGTATTTCGAGTCAGAAGCATAGCGAGCAATGGCGTTCGACTATTGAAGCATATGTGTTTCCTGCAATTGGGGAAATGCCAGTGAATGAGATATCTGTTAATGATATACATAAACTTTTATTGCCGATTTGGAGTAAGAAAATCGATACTGCGAGCCGTTTACGAGGTCGGATAGAGGATGTTCTCGATTACGCGATTGTGAAACAGCTTCGAGATCCTCCCAATCCAGCTATGTGGAAAGGTAATCTTTCGGCTTTGTTACCCTCAAAGTCAAAAGCTGAAAGTATTCGAAGTCACCCTGCTCTTGCTATTAGAGACGCTCAACGTTGGTGGGCTGATTTAAAACGGCAGACGGATATGGGGGCTATTGCACTTAGAATGCTCATGTTGTGTGCAAGTAGATCGGGAGAAGTACGTGGTATGCTTTGGGACGAAATTGAACTATTTTCCCCTGATCGAGTAGCTAATAGCGGTTATTATGGAGTTTGGATCTGTCCGGCTGCTCGCATGAAGGCTAGGCGGAGCCATGAAGTACCAATCACAGCACCGATGTTAGATTTGTTACTTCACAACGGAAAGCACGAGGGGCCTATTCTTGTGTTTCCATCTTCAAAAGATACGCCGCTAGCTGATACTACGCTAGCCGCTGTTATGAAGCGGTTACATAAATCAGACACTATCGGGTTTTATGACCCTCATTCCAAACGGGCAGCCGTTCCTCATGGATTGCGGTCAACATTCAGAGACTGGGCCGCTGAAAATGCTCATTCTCGAGAGGCAGCAGAGCTGCAATTAGCACATCAAATCGGTAGTACAACGGAGCATGCTTACTACCGAACAAATTTACTTAGCAAGAGAGCTGATCTTTTGAAAAGTTGGTTTGAGTTTTTGGAAGCTGATTGAAGGCTTTGGCGTTTGTTTAGACACATGTGTCGAGTTGAAATGGTGTTTGTCCTCTGGCAAAGATCTAATCTCTTTGTTTTATTTAGGGACTTATGGTGTTTGCAGTTCATGGTCTTACCAAGTTAATCTGAAACAAACGCACGTTTTGTTTAGCGGCATGTACCGTATTCCCAAACAAACTGCCCGTCTATCCGTTTGTATAAATACGATCTAACACGAAAGCTTCATAATAACATTAGTCTCGAACGATATGTTTACGCGCAAAAAGAATTGATGAAAAACGCTTACAGCGTAGAACACTTGGAACTCGAAGCGTTGGATGAAAACGAATGCGTGGTTCGGTGTCCTAAAGACATATCATTTCACAATTTGGTAGGTGCACATCTAATCACAGTTCATAACCAGCTTTTGTAAAAAAATAGATTTATAATTTATCAAAGCGAAGCTAGAAAAGTTTGGCCCATGCGTGTCAGCTTCATAAAGAGCTGAACGCCAATTTTTCCTAAATACGCTCGCTTTGGATCTTTGACCTTGCTGTCAGTGGCACATCAAATCTATGATAAGATGCGCCACTGCTTATTTAGCTATCGAGACATCTGTATCAGAAGCTATAGCCAACTTTTAGACCAAACGCAGTCACGCTATTCCCTGTATAGGAAGCGGTATAACCGCTAGCTCCACCAGATGACATATGTGTCACCTCGACATCACCGGCTTTAGTATAACTTAGACCGCCCGAGATCGATAGTGAATCGATAGTGTGCTTCACGCCAATAGATAGGGTTTTGGAACCGTTAGACATGGTGAACGGGCTGGTAGCTGATGCGCCACTTCCGTCTTCCCAGGAGTATGTCAGCGAGGCTGAGGTATTCTCTGACAGCTTGCGACCTAGTCCTAAACTGTAACTTGTAGTGTTCGCAAAGTCACTGCCAGTGTTTAATGCGGGGTTAACCACATCAACTGCAATTTGTGAAGATTTCCATTTAACCTTATGCGCCGATGCCATCAACAGGGTATCCTTAGCGATACCTGTTTGGAGTTTTAGAGTTGTAGCTTCTGGAATACCTAGTGAGGCCGTACTATCCAAATCGAAAGACACGCCGGAGGTGGTAGCTGTTCCAGTAAGCCCCATAGAAATCGCTTCTGAACGCACCACCTCGGCCCTCAGTGCATATTCTGGGATCTCATACGCTAAACCATAAACCATGCCGGTTTTGCTAGTCGAATTTATAGCATAGGCGGCGGCCAGAGTTTCGACTGTTGACGATTTAAGTTTAGCTTCACGAATACCCGCAATTACCGAAAAGTTATCACTGAAAGAGTAACGAGCCAGTATAGCTTGCGTGTCTAATTTGACATCAGCGTCTGGAACAACGCTTACGCTACACTGTCTGGTGCCAGCGAGAGCGTTAGTACCTGGTACTGAGCCACTCGCCAAGGCATCGCATGTAAGATTCGAACTAGGATTACCAACAACGTAAGTTGCAGTAGTCGCAGGGTTCTGTCCGTCCATCTGTATTGCTCCAGAGCCGAAGGCTGTAATGCCCACGTCTAACCTGCCAATCTGAAACTTTCCTGAGGTTGAGAGCCGGGTTTGATCTTTTGCCATAGGGTGCGTTACACCTGCTTGCGTAGTGCCAGTAACGGAGTAATCTAAACTCCCAAAAGATAGCTCTACATAGTTTCCTTCTTCGTAAAGAAAGCTTGTATCCAACTTGCCTGTTTCCCAGCCCCCGGCGATGGCAGGCGATGTAGCTAAAGTGCAAAGAGCAGTGAGAGTGAGTTTACGCATTGTGGGATTCCCAGTTTTC
>CBFHNR010000046.1:0-4458 GCA_965657215.1 uncultured Paracoccaceae bacterium | reverse complement strand
GCGTTTCGGTGGACTGCTCGCTTTAATATGCATGAAGCTGTGGCCAATCACTTTTCCCTCGCGATCAATGACGATGGGACCAAGTTTCTGGTGAACCCCGACAAGAAACATTTCTTGCGGATCACAGCCAGCGACCTCTTGGTCGTTGATGCAAATGATCCTGATACCCTCAGCCAACCCAACGCGCCGGATGAAACCGCTTGGGGATTGCACGGCGGATTGCACCGCCATTGCCCACATGCGCGATGTGCGATGCATGTCCATTCCGTCTATGCCACTACCTTGGCCTGTTTGGCCGATAGTCGTCTGCCCCCGATTGATCAAAACGGCACAATGTTCTTTAATCGTTATGTCATCGACGAAGGCTACGGTGGCCTTGCATTTGAAGAAGAGGGCGAGCGCTGTGCGCGCCTGTTTTCTGATCCAAAGCAAAAGGTCATGATCATGGGTAATCATGGAGTTATGGTGATTGGCGATACAGTCGCAGAAACCTTTAATCGGCTCTATTATTTCGAACGCGCCGCACAAACCTACATTACTGCGCTTCAGACGGGACAGCCCCTTCGCGTCCTATCCGATGCGGTTGCGGAAAAAACAGCGCAAGAAATCGAAGATTACCCGTCCCTGGATTCTCGGTTCCTCGAAGAGTTGAAGGCCATATTGGATGAAGAAGGGTCTAACTACGCGACTTAACTGTTGGCTTTACGATACGGCCCACACATAGCTGCGATGGCGAGGAATACACCGCTCACTGTTGCAATCATGCCTGCTGCGCTCACGCTTTCTTGGTATCCCAAAAGGCGTGGGCCATAGGCCGCCATGTAAAATCCTAAAATAGTTGATAGCGTCGCAAAGAGGATGCTTAACCAGACTTGTGACCTGAGCGAATTCGTCACCAAGCGCGCAATGGCTGGGGGACAGATAAACATGGCGATCACAATAATGGATCCCACCGCATCAAAGGCCGCCACCGCCGCCAAGGCCGCCATGCCAATCAACGCCGTCGACATAAGGCCAACCCGCACCCTTTGTGTGCTTGCGAATTGCTCATCAAAGCTGATCAATTTTAGGGAGCGCCAGAAAACGATCGTAAACACGATAATCACACAAGCGACCCCCACCATGCGCCACAGCTCAACCGGCAAATAGGACAAATCGGTTAAAGACGCCAAAGACCCCCAACCCGAATAATCCAGCCAAATCAAACTCTCTAAATTTCCATAGAGCGCGTGTTGTACATCTAAATGCACTTTGCTTGTATCAGTGCGCTCTAGTAACAAGACGCCAAAAGCAAACATCACAGTAAACACGACACCCATCGCAGCACCTTGTTCGATCCGCCCCACGCGTTGGATGATCTGGATCAAGCCAACCGCCACGAAAGAGGCGATCAAAGCGCCAATCATCATGGGCCATGTCGAAACAAGCCCCGTCACCAAAAACGCAACAACGATCCCAGGCAGAACAACATGGCTCAGTGCATCGCCAATGAGGGCTTGTTTGCGCAGGATCAAAAAGTTCCCAGGCAAAGCACAAGCAACAGAGGCAAGGATACCGATGAGCAAAGGCGCAAAGCTCAGAACAAAGAAATCATAGGCGATCATGATACACCTCGGTGCGCCAGGGCTTCGTCAATTTCTGCGATTTGATCTTGGGTCAGGCGGGCTTCTATATCAATCAGGCTATGCACCATTGAGGTATCAGGCGATAGAACGCCCCCCTCCACGCTTTGCTTCCAATAGGCCCAGCGCGCCTCATTTCGTTTGGTTTCCATGGCTTTTTGCCGTCCCAACTCAGTTGGAACATCATCCCCACGGATGTAGCCGCGTCGTATCAACAACCTACGTGTTCGCGGTTCATAAATCGGCCGATCCTGCGCCAAAGCAAGCAATCCTTGGGTCAAGTGAACGCGCGATTGAAAGGACCAAAACCGCAAGCTTGCCGCTAAGACACCGCGTTCTGGGGCCAATAGAAACGAGACCGCAAAAATAGCAAACGCCACGAGGACGATAATAGGACCAGCAGGCAAATTTGGGGCAAACCCAGATAGCGTTGCGCCGAAATAGCCAGATGCCGCTCCGAAAAGACCCGACAGTTTCAAGATGACATCGCTTTTCTCGGACCAAAACCGCGCAGCCACAGCGGGAATAATCAGCAGGGCCACAATGAGGATAAGGCCAACAACGCTCATCCCTATGACCGTGACCGTCAATGTCACACCCAGAATAACGGCATCCACGTGCCCGACGCGATACCCCAAAGCTTGGGCATAGGTTTCATCAAAGGCCACGATGCGCATAGGACGCCGAAAAAGGATCAAGATCGCCGTCACCGCTAGGGCAAGTACGGCAATCACGAGGGCGTCATTCCAAAGCATTCCCGCCGTTGACCCGAGCAGAAAGCTCTGCAATCCAGCTTGGTTTCCAAAGGGCATAGATTGGATCAACGTCAGGATCACCACACCAAACGAAAAGAAGGTCGATAACACGGCCCCGATTGCAGCGTCTTGGGATAATCTTGTTTTGCGCACCAATAGGGATACGCACCACAGGCCAAGGCCGGCGCTTATCGCTGATCCGATCAACAGCCCGGGTAAGAACCGCCCGCTGCCGCCAAACATAGCCATGATGATGAACGAAATACCTAGTCCCGGAAGCGTCGCATGTGAAATCGCGTCACTGACCAGAGAATTTTTCCGAAGGTACAAATAGGTTCCAGATAGTCCCGCAGCCAACCCCAACAGAGTCGCGCCTATTGTCACGAGCGTCGCATTATATCCCAGTTGAAGCGTCAAACTTTGCCAAAGCATCAGCCAAGCCCCATCACATCCAATTGGGATGTCGCGAGCTTTCCACCATAAGCCGCTTGCAAGTTATCTGTTGTAAAGACATCGGCCGTCGGTCCTGCGGCAACAATGGATTTATTGATGAGCACCACTTGGTCAAAATAGTCTGGCACTGTCGCCAAATCATGATGCACGACAACGACTGTTTTTCCAGCAGAACGAAGGTCTTTCAAAACAGTGATGATCGCCTTTTCGGTTGCCGCATCCACACCTGCAAAGGGTTCGTCCAATAGATAAACATCTGCGTCTTGCACCAAGGCGCGTGCCAAAAACACCCGTTGTTGTTGGCCCCCCGATAATTGACCGATCTGACGGTTGACAAAATCGACCATTCCAACACGCTCAAGCGCCGAGGCCACCCGTGCCTTGTGATCCCGTTTAATCCGTCCCAGAAGACCAAGTTTGGAATACAGCCCCATCATGACAACGTCCTGAACAGTCGCCGGAAAATCCCAATCAATCGAGGCCCGTTGTGGGACATAGGCCACCGCATCACGATTATTCTTGAGCGACCCACCAAACCACGAAATCTGACCTGAGAGGCGCGGAATGATGTCCATTGCGGCCTTTAGCATGGTCGATTTACCCGCACCATTTGGACCAACAATGGCCGTCATGGTATCTGGCGAAATGTCCAAATCCACAGAAAACACAGCTGGCTCCGCCCCGTAAGAGACGGTTAAACCACGAATGCCAAGGACAGGGTTTTCCCCTGCCTGATCCTTGATGATGTGTCCCTGTGCGTTCATCTATTGACCTAGCTTTCCAAGGCGACCCGCTTCGGGCGCTTCACCACCCAAGGCGCGGGTGATCGTGGTAATGTTGTGATCGATCATACCGAGGTAAGTTCCCTCATAGGTTCCCTCAGCTCCCATCGCATCAGAGAACAACTCGCCCCCAAGGGCGAGGGTATGACCCTGTGCAGCGGCACCTTCGATCAAGGCCTGTAAGTTCCGTGAGGATACGGAGCTTTCGACAAAGACCGCTTGGATGTTTCTCTGGACCAAGACATCCACCAATTCCGTGATCCGAAACACACCCGCCTCGGCGTTGGTGGAAATACCTTGGATGCCAATGACCTCAATATCATAAGCCTGCCCGAGATACCCAAAGGCATCATGCGCCGTAACCAGAACGCGAGACTCAGTCGGGATGGTTTGAAAGCAAGCGCGCGCATAGGTATCCAGCGCAACAAGCTCTTGAGTATAGGCACCAAGTGATGCTTGAAGCTTGGCGCTTTGATCAGGAAGCCGCTGAATAAGCTCGCTTGCCACAGTCTGGGAAACCTCGATCCAAAGATTGGGGTCCATCCAAACATGTGGATCAAATCGGTCTGATCCAACCGCGTAGGGCAGCAATGAGCCTGTATCAATTCCCTTAGTCGCGGCAATGACAGGACGGCGGCGTTCCAATTTCTCAAAGAAGCTCGCCATTTGCATTTCTAGCTCTAACCCATGGCGGATGGTCAAATCAGCCTGCGTCATCGACATAATCGCGCTGGGCGTGTGACGGTAGGAATGCGGGTCGACCCCTGGCCCCATGAGACCTTTTACGTCGACTAAATCCTGACCAATTGCGCGAACCAAATCCGCCAACATGCTTGTTGTTGCAAC
>CBFHNR010000045.1:0-4649 GCA_965657215.1 uncultured Paracoccaceae bacterium | reverse complement strand
ATCATAAGTCCGAATAACGAAATCGCGAGCATTGCGACCGAGTCGTTCTAGCAGCTCAGGATCGCCTAACATATCGTCCAACATATCGACCAAGGCCCCATGATCGAAGAAGTCGACAAGCATTCCCGTTTCGCCGTCTTTAATTGCCTCATGCAAGGGGGGCGTGTCGCTCGCAAGGATGGCAGATTGCGCGCTCATCGATTCGAGAAGGCTCCAGCTGAGGACAAAGGGATATGTCAGGTAGACGTGAACACGGCTAACTTGGACCATCGCCAAGAAGCGATCATAAGGAACTCGTCCCAAGAAATGCACACGCTCCCAATCGCTATCGGAAATCTGATCGCGGACTTCGTCGATGAAAATCTGTTTCCACGTCTGCACTTTGGGAGCGCGGGCGCCGTAGCTGACTTCGTCACCGCCTAATAGGACAATCTGTGCCTTCGGGCGGCGTCTCAGCATCTCTGGCAGTGCGCGCATAAAGATGTGATAGCCACGATAGGGTTCGAGGTTGCGATTTATAAAGGTCACCACCTCATCATCCCGGGTCAATGATCGCCCATTGTCCAATTTCAACTCGGCCTTATCATTGCGTGTCAACAAATCAGTATTGATACCATCGTGCATGACGGTGATTTTGTCGCGAAATGGCTGCGGGAATGTGTTGGCTTGGAAATGAGTCGGGCTGATTCCCGCCTCGGCAAAATCGAAATGCATATGATTGTTCAGGTTGCGCACCCGAAGCCGTAGCGCATCCTTGGCATTCACAGCGGTTTCAAATTCTGGATCAAAGTTCATGTAGGGGTATTCAGGGAGGTGATAGAATTCACAATAGAGCCCGATTCGGGCGTTCGGCCAAACATCCTTAAGAAACATGCTTTCGCCCCAACCCTGATGGGCAAGGATGACATCCGGTTCAAATCCTGCTTGTTTGAGGCGCATCGCCCCATCATAACACGCCTCCCCTCAGATCACCTTGGTTTCCAAATCGATCACCCAAGGATGCGCATCACGGGAATTGCCGCGTTTGATCGGGTAGGGAACAACTTTGATCCCCTTCCACGTCGTCGGCTTTTTGACTTTAGGCGTTAAGGCAACAACCTCATCCCCTCTTGCGGCCAAAGCAGGGCCCAAGTGTTTATATTGACCAGGAAAATTTTGATGGATCAAAAGAACGCGCATGAGAGCAAACCAAATTATCTATGTTATGTGTGCTCGTAGACCATAAGTCTGTTTAAGTTAAAAGCAGCTCAACAATCACTGTTCATTGCACTGGCATGGTAGCCACATTCATAGCCCAATTTTTGAGGTAAATACGTTCCCGTCATATATTCGATGTAAAATAGTTTTCCATAGAGGCCTGAGTAATCACTAGAGCTTCCGAATATCGATACTGCTGCGGTAACACTCATTGCGACGGCAGCTGCCGTAAGAATGACCCAGTCAACTGTTACAGCTCCTCGTTCGTCATTTATGAAACTCTTGAGGTTTGAAACAAAATTGATCTTCATGCTAGATAATCCTTACTTTTACATAACCGTAGTGGCACCATTTTTCTGCCTACACGCTTAAGCAGCAAATTTGGCCGATATGTGTTCGCATTTTGACTAAATTGCAGTTTCCCAGGAGAGCCTCACACAACTGGAGTTTTCGCGATAAAGTGATGTTTAGGCATGGAAAAGTGACCTATTGGACTTTATCAATCGGCGTCAAAGCCTTATCAGAGCGGTAACACTTTGGTCAAAAGGACAACGGGCATGTCACAGTATTCACCAGCAGACATAGAAGCCAAATGGCAATCGGCTTGGGACGACGGTCAAGTTTTCACAGCTGTTCGAGATGAGAACAAACCTAAATATTACGTGCTGGAAATGTTCCCCTATCCATCAGGGCGAATTCATATGGGGCATGTCCGCAATTACACAATGGGCGATGTAATCGCACGATATAAAATGTCGACGGGTCACAATGTATTGCACCCGATGGGATGGGACGCTTTTGGTATGCCTGCAGAAAACGCTGCGATGGCAAGTGGCGGTCACCCCAAAGAGTGGACATATAATAACATCGCAGTGATGAAAAATCAGATGAAGCCTCTTGGGCTGTCAATTGATTGGTCGCGTGAATTTGCCACCTGTGATCCCGAATATTACGGTCAACAGCAAGCTATGTTCTTGGACTTCCTTGATGCGGGTTTGGTCTATCGCAAGAACGCGGTTGTGAATTGGGATCCAATTGACATGACTGTTTTGGCGAATGAACAGGTTGAAAATGGACGCGGCTGGCGTTCTGGTGCCTTGGTCGAACGCAAAGAGCTCACGCAGTGGTTCTTTAAAATATCGGATCATGCCGAAGATTTGCTTGATGCAATTGATAATCTGGATGAATGGCCGGCCAAGGTCAAACTGATGCAATCAAACTGGATCGGCAAATCGCGCGGTCTCGAATTTGCCTTTGACCTGATTGATGGCCCAGAGGGTCATGAGGACATCACAGTCTATACAACACGTCCAGATACCTTGATGGGTGCCTCCTTTGTCGGGATTTCTGCGGATCATCCCCTTGCGCGTCAATTGGAAAAGGATAACGCCGATCTCGCCGCGTTTAATGCCGAGTGCCGCCAGATGTCGACCTCAGAAGCAGACTTGGAAAAGGCCGACAAGAAAGGGTTCGATACAGGATTGCGCGTGCGTCATCCCTTGAACCCTGAATGGGAGCTTCCTGTTTGGGTCGCAAATTTCATCTTGATGGATTATGGCACTGGCGCGGTCTTTGCCTGCCCTGCACATGATCAACGCGATCTCGATTTTGCCCGCAAATACGACCTACCCGTCATTGACACATTCTTTGCCCTTGATAGCGACACCCCAGTTGGGACAACGGCCTTCGTCCCCGCTAAAACCGAAAAAGTGAATTGGGTAAATCACTTTGCAGGTCTCGATATCGCAAGTGGTGACGAGGCGATTGAAGTGACCGTCGATTTTGCTGAACAGCAAGGTTGGGGTAAAGGCGTGACAAAATTCCGCCTCCGTGATTGGGGCCTTAGTCGTCAGCGTTATTGGGGATGCCCAATTCCTGTGGTGCATTGTGAGGACTGCGGCGTTGTTCCTGAGAAAAAGGAAAACTTGCCGATTGAACTTCCTGATGATGTTAGCTTTGATATTCCAGGTAATCCGCTCGATCGCCATCCAACATGGCGCGATTGTGCATGCCCCTCTTGTGGCAAAGACGCAAAGCGTGAAACGGATACAATGGATACTTTCGTCGATAGCTCATGGTATTATTCGCGCTTTACATCGCCTCGTGCTGAAACACCGACCGATCCAGACGATATCAAATATTGGATGAACGTGGATCAATATATTGGCGGCATTGAGCACGCAATTTTGCACCTGCTTTATTCCCGCTTTTTCGCGCGTGCTATGCAAATCACTGGTCACTTGCCAGAATCAGCGGCCGAACCATTCAACGCCCTATTCACGCAAGGCATGGTGACGCATGCAATTTACAAGACAACGGGCCAAGATGGTCGGCCGGTTTATTACTATCCTGAACAGGTCGAACTGCGCGATGGCAAAGCCTTCGGGATTGAGGATGGCAAAGAGCTAGATATTGTTCCATCGGCGAAAATGTCCAAGTCCAAAAATAATGTCGTAGACCCAGTCAACATCATAGAAAATTACGGTGCTGATACGGCGCGTTGGTTTGTCTTGTCCGACAGCCCGCCCGAACGCGATGTAGAATGGACCGCATCAGGTGCAGAAGCTTCATTCAAGCACCTCTCACGTGTTCACCGGATCGCAAGCGATATCGCAGCATCAGACATCACCCCGAACGACCAAGATGAGGCATTGCTCAAAGAAATGCACAAGGCGATCCATGATGTCACGCAAGGCGTCGAAAGCTTTGGCTTTAACGCCTCTATTGCGCGGCTCTACGGATTTACCAACACGCTCGCTAAATCCAAAGCGGGGACTGAGGCCAAACGCCAAGCCGCACGTGCCTTGGCTCAACTCATGTCACCAATGACACCCCATTTGTCAGAGGATATTTGGGCGATGCTCGGCGGCGAAGGATTGATCATCCACGCCCCTTGGCCCGTTGCAGATGAGGCCATGCTGGTGGACGATACGGTGACCTTGCCGATCCAAGTTAACGGAAAACGACGCGCGGAAATCAGCGTACCAGCGGATATGCCAAAGGAAGAGGTTGAAAAACTTGCTCTCGCGGACGAAGCTGTTGTGCGGGCGCTTGATGGGGCGAGCCCCAAGAAAATCATCGTAGTCCCCGGACGGATCGTGAATGTCGTGGTGTAACCGCCGAACTTTTATAATGAGTGCCATGGCCCTTGGGGGCTGTGGTTTTCAACCCGTTTATCAACAAAATGCGCCTAGTCGCGCTTTGTTGGGAACGATTGAGTTGGACACACCCAAGAATCGTGACAGCTACGTCATGAATCGCCGGATAGAAGAAAGATTTGGCGCGGCAGTCGACCCTAAGTTTGCCCTTAGCTATTCAATTTCCAAATCATCGTCACGGGCGGCAATCGGGACCGACGGCCAAGCCAACAGACGTATAACAACTGGCACGGTGACCTACACACTTGTGCGTTTAAGTGATAAAAAAGTGATCTCGACGGGTAAAGAATCCGC
>CBFHNR010000044.1:0-4870 GCA_965657215.1 uncultured Paracoccaceae bacterium | reverse complement strand
CGTGAAATGGTGCGCGCAGGCGAGCTAGGCAATATCCGCCTCGTGGTCACGAACTTCAGCCATGGTCATCACGGGGATGCAACGGATGCGGATAACCCGCGCGTTCGTTGGAGATATGATCCCAAAATGGCAGGTGTCTCTGGTCAGTTTGCGGATTGTGGAATTCATGCACTGCACATGGCGAGCTTTATCTGTGGCGATGAGGTTCAAAGCCTCTCAGCGGATTTTGCCTCAACCATCCCAAGCCGTGAATTAGAAGACGATGCCATGATTAATTTCCGCATGAGTGGCGGAACAGTCGGACGTCTTTGGACATCCTCGGTTGCCATCGGGCGTCAACATGGGTTTGATATTCAGATTTTTGGTGAAACAGGTGGCCTACGTTGGCAGTCTGAGCAACCAAATCAGTTGATTTATACGCCAGTCGGCGGACGCACTCAAATCATTGAAAAGGGCGAGGGTGGTTTGCACGCAGACGCAACGCGTTTGTCCCGTGTGGCGATTGCCCACCCAGAAGGGTTCCCATTGGCAGTCGCGAACATCTACTGTGATCTCTATGACGCAATTTCAGGCCAAGTCCGTGGTGGCTTGCCGAATGCCGAGGACGGTGTGCGCTCTATGGCGGCCGTTCATGCAGCGGTTGCTTCAGCTAAAGAAGACGGTAAATGGGTGGATGCACGTCCACCGATGTTTCGATAACACTCAGGTCGGACGGGGGCGCAGGGTTCCCCGTTCAACCAAATGACAGGGGAAAATGCGCGCCTCGGGCTTATTTTCCCCACTCGCCAACATAGTGACTATTTTTTCAATTGAGGCTTCAACGATGTCCTGAATTGGTTGCTGAATAGTGGTCAGATTGATGTTCTCCCACCCTGCCATTTCCATATCGTTGAAACCTATGATCCCTATGTCCTCTGGCACATTCAGGCCAGCGTCCTCGATGGCGCTCATCGCCCCGATTGAGAGAACATCATCACCACAGAAATAGACCTCAGCAGGTTTATCTGCGAGCAAGCGTTGCATTTCTTGGCGTCCTGCCGAGAACGAATAAAACTCTGCAAACGAATATGACAAACTGACATCACCATGTTTGGCAAGCTCGCTGGTAAATCCATCAAATCGATCTTGGGTCGATGTCGCATCCCTAGGACCACCTAAGAACGCAATATTTTTATACCCACGTTCCACCAAAGTCCGTGCGGCCATGCGCCCGTTTTCAACGTTATCAATCCCCACAATAGGAATCTCAGGTGAACTGGCAAAGCGACCAAAGCTATTCACGACCGGCACGCCTGCATTCTTGAACGCAAGTGAAAACTGAGTGGGCAGAGTGGAGGACGCGACAATCACCCCATCCACGGAATATTGCCGCAACATCCGCACAGAGTTTTCAGGATCAATTTCATCGGACAAATTCACAAGCAACGGACGAAGATCTGCGTCCTGTAATCCGCGTGTGAACAAATCAAAGACTTCGAGGAAAAATGGGTTGCGAAAGTTAGTCGAAACAAGCCCGATCAACTTCGTGCGACCAGTGGTCAGTGACGACGCCAGGGCGTTTGGATGATATCCCAACTCCTTCGCCGCCTTTTCAACGCGCTGCCGCATTTTCGTGGAAACAGAGGCCCCGTCCGTAAACGCACGCGACACAGCAGATCGCGAAACGCCTGCACGTTCTGCCACATCTTTTAATGTCGCGCCCATTTGAGAACTCCTAAGGTTTGGAGTTTGTTATAACACCAAGGCCAATAGACTATGCAAGAGGGAGAGCGGCACTGCTAGTTTTTGTCCTTCGTTCACTTATGTAAATATTAGAACGAAAACGATTTAGTTAGAAGGTGACGATACCAATCTCATTTGGATCTAAAACATGTTACGCTAATAGAAAAGCATCTACACCCTGCATTTGAAATACAGCGCTGGTCATAAAACATAGCAAAATTTGTGGGGGACGCTTTTTTGAATTGATAGACGGCTTGCTTTGACGAAGTAGTCGTTTTTGACTCAATGGTTATTTACATTTTCACCCTTGATGTTAACACGGGAACAAGTAGGTGAAAGCGATATGATGAGTACACAAAACGATTTTAGATCAAGTTTTTATACCGCGCTCATTGGCTTAGCTATTAGCGTGTACGGATTTTTTGGGTCTCTCGGGCATTTAATGGCTATCCTTTTGGTTGTATCGTTTTTGGTTTTAGATAGTCGCAAGATTTATAGTGAGAAGCTTAACAAAGAGGCGCTATGGCTTTACTGGGGGCTGACATCTGTTCTTTTTGTAGGGGTCCTACGAAGTGTTGCGACAACGGCAGTGGATGACCTATTGCATGCAGTAGGTCCTATGTTTCCCATTGCATTCGTAGGTTTGATTGTGGTGTTCGGTTCAAAAACTGGATTCCATATACCGCCTCTAAAAGTTTCAACTTTTGCATGCGTGGGCATAATCGGTGTCTATTTGGTCTTTTGTATTTTGTTTTCTCTTCCTGACACGTTGGAGATCAAACAAATTGCTTTGCGCTCAAATGAACGTATTTCCCTTCTAACTGGGAATCCGATTCCATTTTCAGTGATCGTTGGTGGGCTTAGCTTATATACTTTGTTAGGTTGGCACGATCGCTCATTTGTGGGGCGCGTGACGACGTTATGTATAGCAGTCTTAGGAATTTATGCAGCGACTATTTGGGCGGGTTCAAGAGGGGCTACGTTGGGAATAGCAGCGTCCAGCCCGTTCATTGTGTTACACCTTACGCAGTCAAAAAGATGGTCTATTACTTATATTATTGTAGCGAGTTTATTGGCATGCTCATTGATCTTTGCGCAATATGTTGGCGTGCTCAACGTAACGATATTGGACCGAATTACCTCAGGGATAGAGACAGTATTCACAGGGCAAAATATTGATAGTTCGAACTATTTAAGGATGCATATGTGGATGTCCTCTCTTGCAGTTATTGTTGATGCACCCATTTGGGGACATGGTTTAACTGAGCGGTTTCATGCAATCCAACCTCACCTACCAGACGGAATGAATATAAGTTTTTCTCACTCTCACAACGATATACTAGGAAGCGGCGTCATTGGAGGAATGATTGTGCTCGTTTTGGCTCTAGTTTCATTTATCGTATTGCCACTATACGTGTTATCAAAAGCACCATCCTCTCTGGATCAAAAATATTTAGCCTTTTCTTTGACACCCTTGATTTTGGTCATTGCAAATTCAAACACGATTTATTTCAACGATTCTTCAAGTTCATTCTTTGCATTTAGTGTCGGCATATTTTACCTCATTAGGGACAGATAAATCGACAAGTCTAATTTTGATATAAAGAAAGAAGTGCATTCTATTTCTTTTATTACGCGCAAATCTGAAATTGACGTATCTGGAATAAGCAGAACATTCTTTTAGCTGAAATCATCTACAACCGCCAAAACGCGAAACCGCCTTCCATCTGCAATAATTGTCAGACACAAAATCTAATGACCAGCGTTGGTTTGCCCCTTGGCACGTCGTGTACCTACTGCAGGTGTGCGGCCACCCCCTCGGCGCACTTGAAGCTTCTCTTCAGTATAAATCGCCTCAGCTTCTTATGGCTCATGTGGACGCCTTCGCGTTACAGCATGACGTTAATGTGGCGATAACCAAACTGCCTGCGTTCTTTTGAAATACGCTCGATCGCTTCTCGTTTCTCTTCGTCATCAACCCGCTTGGATTTATACCGAACGCTGGAACGATCCACCTGCAGCACGGTGCACGCCCGACGCTCAAACACGCCATGTGCTTTGCAAAGATGCGCCACGGCTACCGTTTTCCATCGAGGGTTACTACTTATTGAGTTGACATCCCCAGCCAGCTCAACACCCTCCTGTTTATATTAACTGCTCTTCCGTAAATCGCTTCTTTATAAGTTTGTCCTTGGATTGGGCAGACTCTACATCATTTTGGAGGAAAGTTAGGAGCGCAGGTCACCTCAATAACCCAATTCTATGATCAAAAGTCTCAAAGGAAAACGAAACATTGCAGCATTGGTTATTGAGTTGGTGAAATTTTTGCTCAAGAACAGAAGAAAACTTCAACACAGGCCGAAATTTCTGGACAACACTTCAGTGCATTCACTGTGTTCAACACGGTGGTTCCGATCAAACATACACAGTAAACTGTGTATCGAGTGTGTATGAGAAAGTTATGAAAAAACTGATAGGTGCTTGATTTTGTTGGAGACGGGTACTGGAATCGAAGCAGTGTATACGGATTCGCAATGGAATGTATTTTTTAAGTATCTGTTATTAATTGATTATTTTCATAAATTGTGCGGTGTGTACGTAAATGTGTAAATCCATGTGCTGTAGCAGAGCGACAGTTTTGTGTTCAACACCACAAATGTGCTTAAAGGAATATCTAAGTTTCTGTATTAATTTACTATTCTGTGGACTTAACTTTTTACCTTTTCCAGGTTTTTCCTAATCCACTGCGCGAGTTCATCTTCACTGATATCACTCGTAGCTACGCGTATGATCGTTTTGTACTTGTCTTCGGGTGAGGCTGCTAAATCGTATCCATTGAGTTTTAGAAACAGGCGCATTGCGATAAGTGCTGTGCGCTTATTCGCGTCATTGAATGGATGATTTTTTGCAAGCCCAAAGCCGTATGCAGCAGAAAGTTCAGCCACGTCTGGTTTTGGGTCAGAGTAATGAAAGGCATTCTCGGGCCTAGATAAGGCAGATAAAAGTAATCCCTCATCACGAAGCCCTGCTAGGCCGCCATGCTCAATAATTTGCCGATCGTGAGAGGCCTTAATGACGCGTAAATTGATCCATATTGGCTCTGTCATTTCGCCAGTTTTCGCAAGATGTCTCGATCTTCTCGCATGAT
>CBFHNR010000043.1:1706-5727 GCA_965657215.1 uncultured Paracoccaceae bacterium | reverse complement strand
AATATTTTCATATTTCTAATATTATCGAAATATAAATCAGAGACAAGTCTTTCTTTGTCTCGGGTTCAGAATTTGAAACGCCTGCCCTCGACTAGACACCGGCGACAGATGCGTGGTCGGCCAGACTTACAGCTTGATCTCAATTTTCATGACGTTTGGGGATGTGGCGGAAACGAAGTCCGTCTAACTAGTGTTCCACAAGGTTCCAAACATGTCCTATATACCCTTGTTATCTTGATGTTTAGTCATGATATCATTCTAGCTGCGTCTTTACAATTCCACTAGGTTCCACTATTTTTGTGGGGGTTACTGTGGGGGTCACATGCCTAAAAAACGATTAACAGCTCAACTTTTGAATTCTAACTTAGAAGCAGGCAATTATTACGATGACAACGGAACTGGGTTATATTTTAAGGTCAGCAAAGCAGGCTCAAAGGCTTGGTCTCAAAAAATCAGGTTTAATGGCAAACAGCTAGAGTTGGGTCTAGGAAGCTATCCTACCATCTCCCTGACCGAAGCACGCAAGCGAGCTGCAGACAACAAATCACTGACTGCCCAAGGCATTAACCCTAAGACTGCCAAAGCAAAACCAGTGACAGTTCCAACGTTCTCTCAGATTGCTGACGAAGTTATCCGCATTCAGCAGAAAAGCCTGACAAACCATAAGCATCGAGAGCAATGGCGGTCGACAATCGAAACCTATGCGTTTCCCAAAATTGGAGACAAGCCAATAAATGAAATATCTGTGAATGATATCCATGACCTCTTGAGGCCGATATGGGACACTAAAACAGAGACAGCCAGTAGGCTACGAGGCAGGATTGAAAAGGTTTTTGACTTTGCAATTGTGAAGCAGCATGTGCCACCACCCAACCCTGCTACATGGAAGGGTAACTTGTCTGCCCTTTTACCTGTTAAGTCAAAGGTCACAACTGTTGATCATCACCCTGCTCTTGCACTTGAGGATGCACAGAGGTGGTGGGCTGAACTAAAACATCGGGGTGGAAATGGGGCCCTCGCCCTCAAAATGCTAACACTATGCGCTAGCAGATCAGGTGAAATTAGAGGGATGCATTGGGATGAGATTGAACTCTTCAATGCCTCTAAGGTACGGGAATTGGGTTACTTTGGTATTTGGACATGTCCTGCAAATAGAATGAAGGCCAAAAGAGAGCACCGCGTTCCAATAATACAGCCCATGTTAAATTTACTTCAGCATGACGGTAGCAAATCAGGGTTAGTCTTTCCTTCACGAAATAACACTCCGGTGTCTGACATGACGTTATCTGCTGTCATGAAGCGCATGCACAAGGCAGATGATCTTGGGTTTCTGGATCGAGACAATCAAAGACCTGCTGTGCCACATGGGTTAAGGTCTACATTCAGGGATTGGGTTGCTGAAACTGGACAATCTCGAGAGGCCGCAGAACTACAACTCGCACACAAATTTGGCAGCAAAGTTGAACACTCCTACTACAGAACTGATTTGTTAGATCATAGGGCTAAACTGCTAACGGCGTGGTTTTCCTTATTAGAAGCCGACAGCCGTGTGTAAAGTCACAGGAAACGTTGCGATTGTCTAACAAAGGTAAATGAGAAAGTACCGTTTCGGATATCCAGCGTGTCTAGCCAGAGATTTAAAGGACCCCAAATAGCCGGGCCAGCGATGCCTTGCTAAGACGCGTCGGGGAACTGAATGCCAGAAAACGGCGTACAAGCACAACGGCCGCTGTGGGCTCCATGGAGGGCTGTCTGCTGCCCCACGGACACCAGACGGCTTACAGCGCATCTCAGAGGCTACCCTGAAGTATGGGCGGCAGACGAAAGATAAGCCTGAGGCCCAGTGTCACGCAGTGGAAGTCGGACGCCGGGTGTTGGGAGAGCTCAAGCGACTTGAAAAAGAGTTATTAGCGGCAGGCTTGCTATTCTATGATTAAAGCGGAAATCGAACTTAAAGCATTACAGCCGGGCGGATGATCTGATGGCTTGTGTTAAAATAGCGGAAAGGAGAGCTTTTGTCATATGCAGAGGCTACTAAACTGCACCGCCTGCCTCAAGTTAGTTTAATCTGACAGTGCCTAATCGTGTCTTGGAGAGTGCATCGGTACGCGGACAAGTGCCTAAGATTGCTAAGCAGGCACAAAAGTCAGATTAGCCTATCAAGGACGGTCTTTACTAATTGCTTTTCCTGAACGCATTGTTAGTTAATATGGACGATTTTACCGGGGTTCATGATGTTATTTGGGTCCATTGCCCGCTTAAGTGTCGCCATAAGAGCATAAGCATTGCCATGTTCTTCCAACATGTATTCTTTTTTACCAGTACCAACTCCATGCTCACCAGTGACTGTCCCACCAAACGACAGGGCAACGCGATTAACATCCGACGCGAGAGATTTGGCGCGCTGCAATTCGTCTGGATCATCTGGATCGAACAAAATCAGTAAGTGGAAATTCCCATCACCGACATGCCCAACGATCGGAGCAATCAATCCAGACTCTTCAATCAATTCCTTGGAGCGTGAAATACAGTCTGCCAGCTCGGAAACGGGGACACAGCAGTCTGTCACGACGCCTTCGCAGCCCTTGCGCAGCGATTTTCCGGCGTAATAGGCGTTGTGTCGTGCCGCCCATAGGCGATTGCGATCTTCTGCTTTGGTGGCCCATACAAAGCCCGACACACCAAATTCGTCGCCAACACCCTCAAAAAGCTCAACTTGCTCTTTCACGCTGGTTTCGGACCCGTGGAATTCCAAGAACAAATGCGGTTTTTCAGGCAGGTTCAGGTCGGGGTTGAAAATATTCATCCCCTTCATCTGCATCTCGTCCAACAACTCGATCCGCGCCAATGGAATGCCCATTTGAATGGCCATTATCACCGTATTGACGGCATTATCGACCGTTTCAAAGGCACAGGTTGCGGCAAGGATTGCGTCTGGCTGACCAAACAAACGCACAGTCAGTTCGGTAATGATCCCAAGGGTGCCTTCGGACCCGACAAACAGCTTGGTCAAATCATATCCGGCCGAGGATTTGCGAGCGCGTGACCCTGTTTGAATGATTGTTCCGTCAGGCAACACGACTTCCAGTGCCATAACATTCTCGCGCATGGTGCCATAGCGCACGGTATTGGTGCCCGAGGCGCGTGTGGCCGCCATCCCGCCAAGTGTGGCATCGGCACCCGGGTCGACGGTAAACATTAATCCAGAGGCGCGCAGTTCGGCGTTCAGTTGCGTGCGAGAAACACCGGGCTGAACAACTGCGTCCAGGTCGTTTTCGTGGATCGCGAGGACTTTGTTCATGCGACTGGTATCTACGCTGATCCCGCCATGAATGGGGATCACGTGACCTTCCAACGAGGTCCCGATGCCGAAAGGGACGACAGGCACTTTGAATTGCGAACAGACTTTCATGATCTCGGACACCTCTTGGGTGCTTTCTGGAAACGCCACCGCATCGGGTAGTGCCGGCGTGGAATAGGCCTCGTCGCGGCCATGAATGTCCCGGATGCTTTGGCCGGTGGACAGACGGTCGCCAAGCAGGGTCTTCAATGCAGAAATGGCTAGCGCAGTATTGTCTGTTGTCATGTCATTTTTCCTTTAGATCATTTTACTTGCTGTGCGCGTTTAAGGCTGCGGCACTGTCGGGTATTATTGGAAAGTCTTGTCGTATTGCTCGCGCAATGTTTTTTTTTGCACTTTGCCCATGGTGTTGCGCGGCAGTCTTTTGACAAATGCGATATGTCTGGGCTGTTTGAAACGGGCCAGATTTTCTTTGATACCATTCAAGATGTCCTGCGCCGTAATGTCAGCACCGTCTTGGGCTACAATGACTGCGACGACGGCTTCGCCAAAATCGGGATGCGGGACACCGATGACTGCGCTCTCAACGATCCCTGCCAGATCGTCGATCACAAGCTCGATTTCTTTTGGGTAAATGTTGTAACCACCCGAGATGATCAGGTCTTTCTGCCGTCCGACGATATGAATATACCCGTCCTCATCGACGCGCCCAAGATCTCC
>CBFHNR010000043.1:1390-1696 GCA_965657215.1 uncultured Paracoccaceae bacterium | reverse complement strand
TTCCTCGGCTGTTTTCTCGGGCATCTTCCAATAGCCCGCAAAAACATTTGCTCCACGTACTTCGAGTACGCCAATCTCACCTTTTGGCATTGGCGCACCCGTTATGGGGTCGGTGAGCAACAACTCGACACCCGGCAAAGGAAAGCCCACCGTGCCTGCACGCCTGTCGCCTTCGTAAGGGTTAGAGGTGTTCATGTTGGTTTCGGTCATACCATAGCGTTCAAGTATCGCGTACCCGGTCACCGCGCGCCAGCGATCATGCGTTTCAGCGAGTAATGGGGCAGAGCCCGATACAAAAAGGCGCAT
>CBFHNR010000043.1:871-1380 GCA_965657215.1 uncultured Paracoccaceae bacterium | reverse complement strand
CTTCAAGTAGACGCACATAGAACGTTGGTACCCCCATAAGCACTGTGGCTTTTGGCATGTTACGAATAATGCCTTTTTCATCGAACTTGGACATAAAGATACAAGACGATCCTGCCATCAGCGTGACATTTGTCGCCACAAAAAGACCGTGGGTGTGAAAAATTGGTAAGGCGTGTATCAAGACATCGTCAGAGTTGAACCGCCAAACTTCTTTCAGAGTCTGTGCATTCGACGCCAGCGCCTTATGAGTTAGCATAGCACCTTTTGACCGGCCCGTTGTGCCTGACGTATAAAGGATTGCGGCAAGATCATCTGGCCCGCGCGTGACGGCTGTAAACCCCGGCTCAGCCACATCGCGCCTCTCCACCAGTGTTCCGCTTTCATCGGCACCAATCGTCAGCACCTCGGCACAACCCGCTTGTTTGGAAACTGGCGAAAGCTCAATCTCTCGGGCGGTGTCACAAACCAAAATGCGTGGTTCCGCATCAGTCAAGAAATACGTCACTTCG
>CBFHNR010000043.1:0-861 GCA_965657215.1 uncultured Paracoccaceae bacterium | reverse complement strand
TATAGGCTGGATTGAGGGGCAGGAATACGCCGCCCGCCAAGACTGTCGCGACATAGAGTTCCAGCATCGCGACGGTTTTCGGGGCCTGAACGGCCACTCGATCACCCGGCTCAACCCCAGCCTCGACCAAGACCTTCGCCATGCGTTCGGCATTTGCAAAGAATGCCTGGTATGTGATCACATCACCCGTCTGATGATTGCGCAGGAACAGGCTTTGGTCCGCGTCTAGACTGGCCGCACGCAAATGCTCGCCCAAATAGTTTCCATGATACACGATGTCTTCCTTTCGCGTTTCACTATAGCTGGCACGCCGTGCGCTGACGTTACTGCCAACCCAAAAGTGATTGATTAATCAAGCTGAGCGGTAGTTTCTTCTACGGCATCGTCGCCAGCCCACCGCGCGAAGAGGTGAATAAGGATGATGATCATCGATATAGGTACCGCCACGGAAATCCATACCATTGGAATTCCAAGCGTATCTGCTGTCAGGCCCGACTGACGTGCTAGGTACCCCTTAGCAAAGCCACCTTTTAGGCCGATGAAACAGAAGTAAATGACGGGTAGGATAAAGGTCAGCACTGCTGCGCTTTGAACTGCTTTTGCGAAGAAAGCCAAAATATGAGGTGGCTCAGGAAATACACTTTGCATCAGCACCGCATCCGACTGCGTCTTGAACGACAGCGTAGCACCCAGCAGTCCTGTCCATACCATCGCGTATCGGGCGACATCTTCAGTCCACACTGGGGGCGAGGAGAAGACATACCGTGCGATGATCTGGACGACGACCGTCACGAACATCAGACAAACCGCAAAAACGGCTATGCGGCGCATCGCTAAATGCAAGCAATCACTGATGCTGAT
>CBFHNR010000042.1:0-6667 GCA_965657215.1 uncultured Paracoccaceae bacterium | reverse complement strand
CTTTCGTCAATAAGGAGGACGACCAAATGAAACTGAATACAACACTAGCAGCGGCCCTGCTTTGCTCGACCGGCTTTGCCGGCATGGCAGTAGCGCAGACAAACCTTGATCTTTGGTATCACGGCGGCGGCAACACCGTTGAGCGCGAGATCATCGACAAGATCATCGCAGACTTCAACGGCAGCCAAAGCGATTGGAGCGTCACACTCGAGGCGTTCCCACAAGGCAGCTATAACGATTCCGTTGTCGCCGCAGCATTGGCGGGCAACCTGCCGTGTATCCTCGACGTGGACGGCCCCGTCATGCCGAACTGGGCATGGGCCGGCTACATGCAGCCGCTGCCGATCTCTGACGCTGCACTTGAGGGCCATCTGGACAGCACGATTGGCCGTTGGGACGGCGAGGTGTATTCCGTCGGCCTTTGGGAAGCCGCCGTCGCACTCTATGCGCGGCAATCCACGCTCGATGATCTGGGCCTGCGCACCCCGACCCTGGATGCACCGTGGGACATGGACGAATTCATGAGCGCGCTTGAGGCGGCCAAGGCCTCGGGCGACTACGAATTCGCCTTTGACCCCGGCATGGCGTGGACGGGCGAATGGTACCCATATGCCTTTAGCCCGTTCCTACAATCGTTTGGCGGCGACATCGTGGATCGTTCCACCTACCAAACCGCCGAAGGCGCGCTCAACGGCGATGCCGCACTGGCATTCGGTGAATGGTGGCAATCGTTGTTTACCGAAGGCTACGCGCCGGGCACCAGCCAAGACCCCGCCAACCGCGACACCGGCTTCATCGACGGCAAATATGCGTTCTCGTGGAACGGCAACTGGGCTGGCGTGGCCACGCTGGACGGCGGCGTCGATGACGTGGTGTTCCTGCCCGCGCCTGATTTCGGCAACGGGTCAGTAATCGGCGCAGGCTCATGGCAGTTCGGGGCCTCTGGCACATGCGAGAACCCAGAAGGTGTGGCCGCGTTCGTAGAGCACGCGTTGCAGGACGAATACCTTGCCGCCTTCTCTGATGGCATCGGTCTGATCCCGGCCACCACAGAAGCAGCCACGATGACCACAAACTACGCTCCAGATGGCGCGCTGGAGCCCTTTTTCGGTCTCTCTGAGGCTCAGGCCCTCGTGCGTCCAGTTTCGCCTGGCTACGTAGTTGCGGCGAAAGTGTTTGAAAAGGCACTCGCCGACATCGCCAACGGCGCAGACGTGGCCGACACGCTTGATGCGGCTGTCGATGAGATCAACACCGACATCGAGCGCAACAGCGGCTACGGCCACTAGAAACTCCCTGTTTGGGGGCGGCAATATTGCCGCCCCTGAACGCCCCCCGAGAGGAGAAAAACAATGGCATCCAAGCTCACAACATCGAACCGCGCAGGCTGGGCCTTTGCCTTGCCAGGCTTTGGCCTGTTGGCGATGTTTATCGTGGTGCCCTTCTTTTTCGCCTTTTATCTGTCACTGACCAACCAGCGCCTGATTTCGCCCAATCCGACGGAATTCGTGGGCTTGGACAATTACCGCAACTTGTTGAGCATTAGCATGCTGTCTATCGAACCCAAACGCGATGATGCGGGCACGGTGGTGCGCGATGAAGACGGCAATCCCGAATATCCCCGTGTGCGGACGTTCACGCGCAACAATACCGATTATCCGCAATATGCAGGCATGCGGGAATGGTTCCGATGGCATTCGGGAGATACCGCCAAGATCGTTGTTGCCACCGATGTCGTGTTCTGGAAATCCCTGCGCAACACTTTGATGTTTGTGCTTGTCGTGGCACCCGTTCAGGGCGGGTTAGCACTTTGTCTGGCGCTCCTGATCAACCAACGTTTGCGTGCGATCAATATCTACCGTGCGATTTATTTTATGCCGGTTGTTGTCTCCATTGTTGTGGTCTCGTTGCTGTGGCGTTTCCTGTATGCCGAAGAAGGCCTGCTGAACTCGATCCTCGGCGCGCTCAGCTTTGGCATATTCGAGGGGCGCGACTGGCTGGGCAATCCCGACACCGCTCTTGGCGCGATCAAGGCCATGTCGATCTGGCAGGCGGTCGGCTTTCACATGGTGATCTGGCTGTCGGGGCTGCAAACTATTTCGCCGACACTTTACGAGGCGTCCTCGATCGAAGGCGCGTCCAAGTGGCAAACCTTCCGCTATGTCACGTGGCCGGGGCTACGCAACACGGCTGTGCTTGTTCTGATCGTCATCACAATGCAGGCCTTCGCCCTGTTTGCGCAGATCGACGTTATGACCAATGGTGGACCGCTGGACAGCACCACAACCGTCGTTTTCCAGGCTGTCGAGCGTGGCTACGGCAAGCAGGATATCTCTGGCGGTGCGGCCATTTCGGTTATACTGTTCCTGATCGTGCTGACCATCAGCCTGATCCAACGCTACCTCACGCGGGAGAAATAAGATGGCTGCCATTTCATCTGACAACCACGGCTTGCGCCTTGTGACACGCTATGTGGTGCTGACGCTCATTGCCTTGATTTTCATCTTCCCGCTCGTCTTCATGGTTGTGTCGAGCTTCAAGCCCGACCTGCAGCTTCTGCGCGACGCATCCAGCATCCGTGCGTTCCTGCCCGTGGGCGATATCAGCACTAACAACTACACCGCAGCGTTTGAACGCGCGCCCATTGGCCTGTTCGTCTTCAACTCGGTCCTTGTGACGGGGGTGACTGTGCTGTTTTCGTTGTTGATCTGTTCGCTGGCAGCCTTCTCGTTTGTGTTTTTGGAATGGAAGGGGCGTAATGTCTTGCTGTCCATTATCATAGCCACCCTGATCATCCCGTTTGAGACGATCGCCATTCCGCTGCTTCTGCTGGTGTCAAAACTGCCATGGATCGGATTTGAAGGGTTTTCTGTCGGGTGGCTCAACACCTATCGCGTCCAGATCATCCCGTGGATTGCCGACGGCCTGACGATTTTCCTATTCGTGCAGTTCTTCAAAGACCTGCCCCGCGACTTGATTGAAGCCTCCCGCGTCGAGGGCGCAAGCTGGTGGCAGATCTACCGCCGCGTCGTCATGCCCCTGTCCGGCCCTGTCATCGCGACGGCTGCAATCCTTAAGTTTCTTGTGATGTATAACCAATACCTCTGGCCACTCATCGTGGTGCAAGAGGAAACCTACCGCCCTGTCATGGTCGGGCTGCAATATTTCTTCCAGCTCAACACCGCATGGGGTGAAGTCATGGCCTATCTGACCATCATCACGGTTCCAGTGTTGGCCTTTTATCTTGTCCTGCAACGCGCATTCATCGCGTCGATTGCCTCAACCGGTGTGAAAGGCTGATCCATGGTCCTCGCTTTGAAAGATCATTTTGTTTGGGATAGCTGGTATGTCAATGATGGCAAAGTCTGGCATGGATATTTCCTCAAGGCGCCGCACTCTATCGGCGATCCCGAGTTGCGCCATTTCAACGTCAGTTATGGCCATGCCACCAGCACGGACCTGACCAACTGGACGCATCTGGGCACCACGTTCGAACCCGCTGCCGGCCCCGCTTGGGACGATTACACCACATGGACAGGATCAACGGTGCGCGGGGATGATGGGTTGTGGCACCTTTATTATACCGGCACCAGCAAGGCCGAACAGGGCATGGTGCAGCGCATCGGCCATGCGACCTCGACCGACTTGCATAACTGGACACGGGTAGGCGACACCGGTCTGATCCTCGACCTTGCAGGGCCGAACGTCCACCATTACGAGGCCGACCACACCGGCAAATGGCACGACCGTGCCATGCGTGACCCATGGGTGATGAAAGACCCCGAGGGGGAAGGCTGGCTAATGTATTTCACCTCCCGCACGGACGGCATCGCAGAGCCCAACGCGGGCGGCAACGTCGGCTTTGCGACCTCGCCCGATGGATACGACTGGACGCTTCAGCCGCCTGTGTTCACCGGCGGATTTGGTCAACTTGAAGTACCGCAGGTGTTTGAAGCGAGCGGCCAATGGTATTGTCTGTTTTGCACCGCGGCTGAACATTTCTCCGAAGAACAGGCCGAACAGACAGAGCCTGTGACAGGCAATCATTACCTGATTGGCGATAGCCCCCGTGGTCCATGGCGGGTGGCACCCGGTTTCCTTGACGGTGATTTGCCGTGCCGCCGCTACGCCGCTCGCATCGTGGATACCGGCGATGAGCTGGTGATCCTTGGCTTTGCCGACCGCCCAGACGGTGTCGATTTCATCGGCCACGTAATGGACCCGCAACCGGTCGAGGTGACGTCCGACGGGCTGTTAAAAGTCACCCCCTATCTCAATGCGGCGGAATAGATCATGGCGACTGTAAAACTCCGCAACATTCGTAAATCCTATGGCAGTGCCGAGGTCATTAAAGGTGTTGATATCGACATTGACGACGGGGAATTCGTCGTCTTCGTCGGCCCCTCGGGCTGTGGCAAATCCACCCTCTTACGCATGATCGCGGGGCTTGAGGACATCACGGACGGCATCCTAGAAATCGACGAGCAGCGCGTGAACGATCTGGAACCGTCCAAACGCGGCATCGCCATGGTGTTCCAATCCTACGCCATCTTTCCGCATATGACTGTGCGTGAAAACGTGGCGTTTGGATTGACCATCAACAAGGCCAGCAAGGCGGAAAAGGACAAAAAGGTGGCCGAGGCCGCCCGTATTCTGCAAATGGAACACCTGCTGGATCGCCGCCCCTCAGAGCTTTCGGGCGGTCAGCGCCAGCGCGTCGCCATTGGCCGTGCCATCGTGCGTGACCCAAAGGTTTTCTTGTTCGACGAACCCCTCTCGAACCTCGACGCAGCGCTGCGCATGGACATGCGCATGGAGATCGGCAAGCTGCACCAAGACCTTGGTGCTTCCATGATCTATGTTACGCACGATCAGGTCGAAGCGATGACACTGGCCGATAAAATCGTGGTGCTGAAAGACGGTCTGGTCATGCAAGCCGGGGCCCCAATGGAGCTTTATCACGAACCCGCGAACCTCTTTGTCGCAGGTTTCCTTGGCGCACCGTCGATGAACTTCCTCGATGTCACCGTCCATGCCGTAAACGCGGATACCGTCACGGTCAGCAACGCCTCGCTTGATCAAATCGACGTGCCTCACAAGGGCAGGAGCTTTACCGTCGGGCAGACCGCTACCTTGGGCGTGCGCCCGCAATACCTGCATCCCGCAGGCGAAGGCTCAGGAAAACTGCACGGCAAGGTGATCCTGACGGAACGTTTGGGCAGCGAAACGGTAATAGACATCGCACTGGCCGACGGCAGCAAGATCATCGCGGCGCTCGCAGAAGACAGCATTCAGGAACCGGGTGCTGCGGCCAATTTCGATTTCGATCCAAATCAGGCCCACGTTTTTCCAGAAACCCGATGAGCAAACCTGTCCTGATCCTCGACCCTGACTGGCGGCGGATGGATGAGCTGTTTTCTGAAACCACCAAAGCGCGCCTTTTTGCCGACTTTGACGTGGTTTGGGGGAAGGATGGCCCAATTCCTGCCGACGTGCTGGAGGAGGCCTTCCCCAAGGTAGAGGTCCTGATCGCGGCAGCGCCAAAGGTTGATGCAGTCACACTCAAACAGGCACCTCACCTACGCACGATCATCGAGGTGTCAGGCGCCTTTCCCAACACCATCGATTATGACGCCTGTTTCGAAGCCGGTATTGAGGTTCTCAGTTGCGCACCAGGATTTCGCCAATCAGTCGCTGAGATGGGGCTGGCTATGGCGCTTGCGGGCGCGCGTGGACTGGTCCACGAACACGAAGCCTTCCGCTCAGGGCAAGAACACTGGCTCTCTGACAATACCGCCACGGACTTCACCCTATTCGGGGCGCCAATCGGTTTCATCGGCTTCGGCCAGATCGCTCAGGAACTCACCCGCCTCCTTGCGCCGTTCAGACCGCGAATTTCGGCCTATGACCCTTGGCTGCCGGAGTCCTTGGCGCGCGACCACGGAGTCGAGTTGCTTGCCCTGGACGATGTCCTGAAATCCTCGCGCTGTGTGTTCGTAACAGCTGTCCCAACATCTGAGAATTATCATTTGCTCAATGCCGAACGCTTGGCCCGTCTATCAGACAGCGCGCTTCTGATCCTGCTCAGCCGCGCGCATCTGGTTGATTTTGACGCGCTTGAGGCGGAACTAGAGGCAGGGCGCATCCGCTCCTGCATCGACGTATTTCCGTCTGAACCAGTCTCCGCAGATGCCACAATCCGCCGGCAAAAAGCGGCCATCCTGTCCCCCCACCGCGCAGCCGCAGTTTATCAGGGCCGCCAATTGATCGGAGAAATGATCCTCTCTGACCTGCATTCAATAGAAACAGGACGCCAGGAACGTAAACTGTCGAAGGCTTCACGCGCTACGATCGACATGCTTCAAGGACAGGGGGATGCCAAGAAAGTTTCGGGAATGCTCAGGACGCAAGACCGGGCGATTGATTGAGCGCACATGGTTTCTTCGCGGTTTCTTGCAATTTGCACCCTGTTGTTTTGCTCTCCGTCTTGATTCCAACAAACGTCTGCTATCGGGTCGTTCTGACTTGCCTCTCGCAGGTTTGCCGTCCGAGCAGCCTTCATCTCAAAAAAATAATCTTATTTCCCCCGCCCGACCACTCGCACTGAGCAGCCGGACGGAGAGGATGTTTGGAGATCACAACTCCAGCTCGGTGGGCACTCTTACCC
>CBFHNR010000041.1:0-6937 GCA_965657215.1 uncultured Paracoccaceae bacterium | reverse complement strand
TAGTTAAATGATATTTTGCATTAGTATGGTGGCGCCCCCGGGCACCACTAAATCTCAGAAAAAGCAATAAAATTAGCGGTCACACCCTAGTTGATGTGCGGGTATTTTATCCAAATTTTGTGCTGGAAGTCAAAGAGTGTGTGACCAGTGTGTGACCGTGGTTACTTGGCTCAACTAATTACATTGGAACACAGGGCCAAGGACCAGGGACCCTGGATCGCGGACCGTGCGCCTTGAACCTCGGGCCTTTAGTCATAAAGTGTTAGATTCATTGGGGTAGAGTTTTGTTTGGTAACGCCACTTCTACTCACGAGACAAATTCAAGCTCAATCGAACCGCGGCTTTTGCTGAGTGGCGTCAGCTTTTTTCAGCATATGTTTCTGTGCTCCGTAGCAATCTGAGTCTAGTTCGAATTAGTCTGACAGTACCCAACCAGCCACCCGAACTGTTAAAGGCAGTAGAAACTAAATCATACTTTAGGTGAGGCTGTATTAGTCTCAGGTTATGGCTGTTGTTCAGCACAACAGCGGTCGCCCTTCTGCCTTCAGCTTTTTATTGAGGATTTGCCGTACTTTTATTCCCGCGCCGTCGGCCCCGAGCGTAACTTCCAAAAAGTCGAGACCACGTGGGTCGGCTGCAACACTGGCTTGCAATTTTTCCAGCAAGTGTTTGTCTTCGTCAAACGCAGCTGTAACACTGGCGCGCGTCTTTTCTGCGACTTCTTCGGTCAGCGAGGGCACATCAAAGGCAGCCATCCAAAAGTAATGAGTTTTTCCCCGTTGTGCTGGTGTCACGATATGGCAGCCCCGCACGATAAAGTCGGACCGCTTTCCAGCGTCGGGATTGGGATCATGCACATTCCAATCTGAGAAAGAGATCGCAAGAGAGGGCATCCGCCCCTTTTGAACGCGCTTGATGGGTTTGTCTTCAGGCAATCCCATGCCAGCGCAAAACAATGGTGACAACGGCGCTAGGTCGAACTCTTGTTCGTAACAGATCGTTTCGCCATCCATGTAAGTATCCGGTGCGGTGATCCAATCATCCTGCTTGAAGGTATTTTTGTGTAAGAACGCAATATGCGTTAGGTCAAGAACGTTTTCGCGGATCAATACCCAGTTTGCAGCGACCTCATAATACCCATTCACAGGGGTCCACTCAGGGTCAATCTGATAGCCGACCTCTGGCGGATCACAATCAATAGCGTCCTGATCGCCCATCCAGATCCAGATGTAAGCCCCCGCTTCACGTACAGCAAAAGACGGGATTTCGGCAGTCTTTGGTTTCATATGCTGGGTCGGAGCTTTGGTGCAGCGACCCGCCGTGTTAAACTCCATCCCGTGGTAAGGGCAAATGATTTTGTCGTCGCGCACGTGGCCCTCAGACAGGGGTGCCCAGCGGTGGGGGCAGCGGTCATAAAGTGCGGCGGGTGTGCCATTCTCCAGCCGATAAAGCACCACGGGCGTTTCCAGCAGCCAACGCGCCATAGGCTTGGTGGTCACCTCGTCACGGTGAGCGGCCACCCACCACATATTGCGAGGGTAGTTATCCTCGAGCATCCCGTTGGGGATCGTTTGACCATTGGTGCGGTTATCATCTTTCATGGTGCATCCTCACTATTCAAAAGCGCCGCAAACCGCGCACTCTCCTCGGGTGTCATTTGGTACGAGTGCTCTGCATCTGGAAAACGCCCTGAGCGCACATCATCCGCATAGGCGGCAAACGCATCGGTCGCATCTTGAGCGAGGTTCGCGTACCGCTTGGCAAATTTGGGCTTGAACGTATCGAACGCCCCTAAGAGGTCATAACCATTAAGTAATTGACAGGTGCCTGCAGCCCCCGCACCAATCGAAAATGTAAAAATATCTACAGCCTCATCGACGGCTTTTCCAACCTCATAAGGCATGGCTTCTATTTCAAGGCCAATGGCGCCAGCTGCCTCTATCGCGCGGGCATCGGCAATGATGTCCATTGCAGCTTCTGCGGTGCGGCCTTGCATCTTGAAGCCGCCCATTTGGTGCACCTTGTGCGGTAATAGACCGACATGGCTCATTACAGGGACACCCGCATCGGCAACCGCGCGGATAATATCCACGCCCTCACGGCCTAATTGCAATTTCAGGGCATCTGCACCGCTTTCCTTCATCATACGCACTGCATTCGTAACGGCTAAGTCCGGCGTCGCATAGGACCCATAAGGCATCGACACAAGGCAAAGCGTATTAGGCGCACCGCGCCGCACGGCTTGTGTATGCATGATCATCTGATCGACTGTCATTGCTAGCGTGTTCTCATGCCCATGCAGCGTCATGCCAAGGCTGTCTCCTACCCCGACGATGTCTACCCCTGCGCGTTCAGCCCAAGTCGCCGTCAAAACCTCACCAACGGCGACCATGACGAGGCGCTCACCCGACGCCTTCTTTAGGGCGAGTTCGGGGAGTGTGAGTTTTTTGCGTTGTTCGCTCATTCGGGTCCTTTGCGACGATAAAAACGTCGTATTTATTGTTCCATTTAGAACAATATACGCTAATAAAGATCTAACTGGCAATGGGCAAGCGATCATGGACGAACCAAACACTTCAAACTTCTCAAAAATATTCGACACGATCGAATACCCAGAAGCTTATCGCATTACCTATTTGGCCAATGCCATCGTGTTTCCAGCCTATGCGGACATCAAACGGGACTTCGGTTTGGTACGAGCGGAATACATTCTCCTTGCATGCTTGTCCCATTTCGACGTCCTGACGGCACAGGACGTGGCGCGCATCTCGCGTCGTCCGCGCAACACGATAAGTCGCGCTGTTCACCGCATGCTAAATGATGGATATATTGACCGCGCGCCGGACCCAACCGATGGGCGGCAATCCCGTCTCAAGATAACGTCCTCAGGACGCAATTTGCATAATCGTATTTCTACCTACTTGGCGCAAAGACAAGATAAGGTTTTGGGGGGGCTGAGCCCAACCGAACGCAAGACCCTCTCAACCCTCCTGAAAAAAGCGGCCCTCAATGCCGCTGATCTAGATACATAAAGGATACAACACTTGGCAGAAATTGGACCAAATACCCGCTTGCGTGTTTCGCCCTTTTACGAGGCGACGATTGGCGAGGGCGTCACCGCCTTTTCACCCTATAACAACATGCTGATGCCTGTGTCTTTTGGCGATCCAGAGGCCGAATACCATCGGCTCATGAAAGGCGTGTCTCAGTGGGATGTCAGCGTAGAGCGCCAAGTTGAAATCAAAGGCCCAGACGCGGCGCGCTTGGTACAGATCTTGTCGGTGCGTGATTTGTCCAACATCGAGGTTGGCAAGGGCAAGTATATTCCGATGTGCGACCACCGCGGCGTACTGATTAACGATCCTGTTGTTCTAAAGCACGAAGACGGCACCTTTTGGCTGTCCATCGGCGATAATAATATTTTGATGTGGGCACGCGCCATTGCCGCCGAGCGGTGTTTAAATGTAGAGATTTGCGAGCCAGATGTCTCTCCGATGGCTGTGCAAGGACCCAAAGCCGAAGACGTGGTTGCATCTATTTTTGGTGATTGGGTTCGCGCACTTAAATATTTTTGGTTTGCTCCTGCTGAAATCAACGGAATTCCATTAATCATTCAACGATCAGGCTATTCGAAACAAGGCGGGTTTGAGATTTATCTGCAGGATGGCACGCGCGGCACTGAGCTTTGGAACATCATCAAGGAAGCCGGTCAACCATGGGGAATTGGCCCAGGCAATCCAAACCCAATTGAACGGATCGAAAGTGGCTTACTCTCCTATGGTGGCGACACGGATGATCAGACAAACCCATTCGAGGTGCGGCTTGGCAGATATGTCGATCTCGACGTAGATGACGACGTTGTCGGCATTCAGGCTCTGCGGGAAATCAAGGCGGCTGGCATCAAACGCCAGCAGTTGGGCATAGTGCTCGACAACCCTGAACGCAGACCCGGTCACGCGATTTGGTACGCAGTTTTGCAGGGCGACAGGCATGTTGGTCACATGACCTGTGGGGCATGGTCGCCTCGTATTGAGTCTATGATCGGATTTGGTTTGGTCCGTGCTGACCTGACCGTTGGGGACAAGATTGATGTCGCGCAGAGAGGTTACCTCGACCGGGCTAGGCTTTGTGATCTACCATTTTTTTAGCGCGAAAAGAAGTGCAACAAGTGACTGCCATGCAGTGTCAGACAAAACTTAATTGAGAAGGGGAGGACAGTTTAGTAGCCTCTGCATATGACAAAACGCTCTCCTTTTCGCTATTTCAAAATCAGTCCAGAGATTATCCGCTTGGCTGTGATGCGATAGGTTTGATCTCATCGGCTACGCGTTAGCTTTAAGAAACTAGCCCAAGGCGAGCTGCTGTTACCCACCCCCCTGGACAACTGGACACCCCCTTAGGGGGATGTCCGTGTCTGTCCGTCTGGATGGGGGTGGCGAGAAACGGCCCCGTTCGGCAATTGTCAACTATGCGACAGTGTTATGGTGAAACGTTGAATAGCGTAAGGGCGTAACAGGGGGAGAGATCTTTGCGCTATTGTCGCCATGGTCACGCCGCATCAACACAATAGATCTAAAGGAGCTTTGCGATGTCACGAGACGACATGCGGCGTTACTTCCTCATATTCATCGCGGTGTGCATAGCCCCGATCGCGCTATCCTACGGGATGAACCCTAATGTCAGCTTGCCTTGGCTGCTGGGTATCGACGCTTCAGATCCCAATTTGCGCAACATCTTTCGCGCGGTCATGGGCCTCTATCTTGCCTTCGTCGCTTTGTGGATAGCCGGCGCGCTGAGATCAGACGTGCGCCTGCCTGCGTTGTACAGCCTCTTCGCGTTCGTGACTGGAATTGCCCTCGGGCGGATCCTGAGCGTCGTGGTGGATGGTTGGCCGCATCCACTCCTGCTTTTCTACCTTGTGAGCGAGATAGGTCTCGCGCTCATCAGCGGTTGGCTCATCTTTGGTCCTCAGACCAAGTCGACACCCTCATAGGCCCGCTACGGGACCACGATGGAGACAAAACATTTTCGCTTCGCACGTGGTTGTGGGTGACAATCTCTTGACCGGCCAAAACTAGAATGAGGGTGCCGTGACAGCGGTAGGATGCTGAATAATGTGACCCAGTAGTCGTCCAATATGCCGACACACGAAACTGGCTAAGGCGTTTGATGCACCAACCTTTTGTTATGCTGGCTTTTTCGACGCCATGATCAGCAATCCTGCGACAATGATTTCAACCGCGATCATATCAATGGCAAATGTCGCGCCGTGAAGGCCCCATGCGACGATGCGCCCGAACGCAGCAAATCCAAGCAGCATAACCGTCGGATAGAGCCAGACCCGCTGACCTGTCTTAAGCGCGATTAAAACGCAGCCGCCCATCACCAGAAAGAAGGACGCGAGATCGCCGATTTGAGTGCTCAGCCCCACGCCCGACAAAAGGGTCATGCCCAGTTGCGATGCGGCAAACTCCGGCGCGACGAGCCAGATAAGCCCGATTACAACAAAGACCACCCCCGGCAGGCCCATCAAAACTTTCCAAGTTGTATTCATGTTTTCTCTCCTATTTTATTTCCCAAAAATCCGCATCACCCGCACCAAAAGCGCGAATGTCCAAGGGGCCACATAGCGTAGACGGGGTTTTCGTGCCTCGGCGGCGGTTACAATTTTGCGCACGATGGAATTGGTTGATTTGGCCTCCGCCCAACGCAATGTGCGGCTGCTGTAACGCTTCATCTTTGCGATCTGATCTTTGGAAAACAGCGATCCCTTTTTCATCCATTCAAACCGACTATCATCCATCTGCTGGTTAAAGCCTGTGCGGAACGGACCGGGTTCCACCACCGCCACCTGAATGCCCTTACCGGCACTGTCAGATTAAGTTGATTGAGTTGGGTAGAGTGTGTTTGTAGCCTCTGCATATGACAAAACGTTCTCCTTTTCGCTATTTCAAAACGAGCCCTGAGATCAATTTTATTGGCTGCAATGTTTTTTAGGTTCGTGTTCCACTTTTACTCCGTAATGTGAAAGATAATGCTTGATGAACGGGGTATTGATGCTGGCATTACCCGATTTACCACTGTCGACATCCAGACGGGGTCAGCTGTTGATGGGCAATGGGATCGCATTCCGGTAGCGTCGCGTGCTGCTTATGGCATTGAACATACGCTCGGGACTGACATTTCAAATGCTTATGCTTATGAAAAACCCAGTGAGCGTGAACGTTTTGCTGTTTTGACCTGTAAAATGGTGCAGATCGACCTTGTTCAGCTTGGTGAACGGCATCGACGTGCAGGCTATAGCTGTGAAAACGATTGGGTGGGCGAGTGGCTGGCACCATAATAACGGGTTGTCCGTGTCTCTCCGTTTAGATGGGGCGCGTAAATTTCAAAAATCCAACGGCTCTCAACCCTATCAACTGTGTCAACCAGGCGAGCTTCGCAGGGGTCGTAGTTGATAGAGTTGATAGGGTTGACACCCATCAGTTGGGAGCGAGCAGTCCTTCTCTACGCCTGATTAGCCCGCTCGTAATCATTTTGTTAACCGCTGCGCTGAGTTGACCCTTGTCGCAGTTTAGATGCTCGACAATTGCGGCTTGAGTGCAGCGAGGATGGGCACGGATGTACTCGAGGCATTTCTGTTGAAACGTACCTAGGCGACCTTCAACCATGTCCTGTGGCCAGCCAAATCCAGGCGATTGCCATGGTAGGACTAGCTCCTGCTGCTCGACATCTTTGCCGGTGATGTACAGGCCAACATCTTGGCTACCGATTTCGGGCTTCATCACCATTATCGTTTCTACTGTCGCCGCGATGCCTTGCGAGCCAAGGATGGTTTCGACAGGAGAAGCGTCGCCGTCTTTGGCTTTTCTTGTATGCCTACAAGCGGCATAACACCTGGGTCTATCGCAGGACCTATCCTAAGGCGCTGCAGCCC
>CBFHNR010000040.1:0-7585 GCA_965657215.1 uncultured Paracoccaceae bacterium | reverse complement strand
TCCAGTGGCATGTGCCAATCTCGCTTACCGCTTACAGTTGCGGGGGCAGCTACGGATTTGGATAAACCTCACCGTATTCCCTTTTATCGGGCACACATGTCCCGAACCGAAGTATCCTTTCGATACTTTTCGATTGCGATTAAATCAAGAGGGGAGCCGACATGTCACAGCTGATTTCCGTCATTTGGTGACATTTAAGTGGGAAATGTGACGTTTTGATCGATGTCGACGGTTTATGGTACTTTGTGGTACGCGTAGTAAAAAATTGATGATTTTTGTTCAATTCCGATAATCTGACGTCAGTTTTGGGTGATGATTTCAAGTTTCTTGAAAGTAAATGTGACCCAGTTGCATATTTTTTGGAAATTATGGGATGAGATAATTTTTCATATATTTAGGTGTTTTTCTAAAAGTATCACCACATATTGTACTGAAATAGTGTTGTGAGGCGATGAGAGTCTCAATCGGATTCATGGTATAACCAAATTTTCCCATGAAATCCCAAAAAAACTATTGATTGGATAGCGAATGCATGTCATTCATATACCTACGATGAGGTCGGGAATAACGGGACGCTAAGATCCCAAACCCCAAGTCAGGTTTCATACAGGCCCCGTTTTCATCGATATTTAGATTCGGCGCGCGAGCGAGCAGTAAACCTCCCCCAAGGTGCACGCGTAGTCGGACAGCCCCCCTCTTGTAGGGACGATGATGGCGGATTGGGCAGTGGCAGCAGCCCAATCCGCTTTTTCGTAAAAGGGGATTTTGGTAGATAAAAAGGTCGCGGATCAAGTGGCACGTAGATTTAGAGGCGAAGGGCGTCATAAGATTGACGCAAAAGGGCGGGTGTCTATTCCAGCTCTGTTTCGTCGTGTCATCGAGTCTTGTGATCCCAATTGGACCGAAGGTCTCGCGCCTGAAATGGTCATCGTCTATGGCGATACACGCAAAAAATTCCTGGAGTGTTATACGATTGAAGCGATCGAAGAAGTGGATCGCAAGATTGATGCTTTGCCACGAGGCTCGATGGGGCGCAAAACCTTGGAGCGTTTGTTCCATGGTCAGAGTTTTCCGACATCCATCGATGAAACTGGCCGCTTGGTTTTACCCCAGCGGCTTCGTGATAAGATCGGCGTGGATAAAGAGGCTTATTTCATAGCTGCGGGTGATACGTTCCAAATCTGGAACCCAGAGACCTTTGATGAGGATCTGGAGAAAACCGAAGCTTGGTTGGAAGAGCAACCAGAAGACTTTGATCCCCTTGTATTTTTGGATGGGGCTGGAGGGCATTGATCGATGGTTGAGGGTTCTCAAACTTCAAATGCACCTCATATTCCTGTTTTATTGCGCCCGATTTTGGATCGGGTGTCTCCTGTGTCTGGTCAGCGTTGGTTGGACGGGACCTTTGGTGCCGGTGGATATACCCGTGCGCTCTTGGATGCTGGCGCAGGTCAAGTTTACGCAGTGGATCGTGATCCCTTGGCCTTTGAAATGGCCGCTCCTTGGGTTGGCGGTTATGGCGATCGCTTGATTCAATGCAAAGGCGTTTTTTCCAAGCTCGATAGCTATGCCGATGATTTGGATGGTGTCGTTTTGGATTTGGGCGTGTCCTCGATGCAGCTTGATTTAGCGGATCGGGGGTTTTCCTTTATGCGCGATGGCCCGCTTGATATGCGCATGAGCCAATCTGGCATGTCCGCTGCTGATATCGTGAATACCCAATCCGAAGAAGACATTGCCGCCATTCTGTTCCACTATGGCGAAGAACGCGCAAGCCGTCGAATTGCAAAGGCTATTGTGAAGCGTCGCGAAGAGGTGCCGTTTGAAACAACCTTGGATTTGGCGGGATTGATCGAACGGACTTTGCCTCGTACCAAACCTGGACAATCGCACGCGGCAACGCGCAGCTTTCAAGCGCTGCGGATTGCGGTCAATGATGAATATGGCGAATTATTTGCAGGCTTACTGGCGGCGGAACGCGCGCTCAAGCCAGGCGGCTTGTTGGCTGTGGTGACTTTTCATTCTATCGAGGATCGGATGGTCAAGCGGTTCTTTCAAGCCCGCGCCGCCAAAGCCCAAGGCAGCCGATATGCTCCAGCTGTTCAACAAAGTGCTGCACAATTTGAGGTCGTGACCAAAAAGGCAGTTGGACCAGACGACCAGGAATTGGCCGAAAATCCACGATCGCGCTCTGCAAAATTGCGCATTGCGCGGCGGACCGATGCGCCGACAGGCGGAACAGTAAGTGAAAAAGAATTAGGGATGCCAACCTTACGAGGGCGAAAATAATGCGCAGTTTTCTGATTGTTTCTATGGTGATTGGTGTCGTGAGTGTGGCCTATTGGGCCTATCAGGAAAATATCAAAACCCAAGCCGCCTTGGCCTATACCCAAAAGCTTCAGGACGACATTGGCGAAGCGCGGGCAAAGCTGTCGATTTTGCATGCAGAATGGGCCTACTTGAACCGTCCTGAACGGCTTCAGGATTTAGCGGATCTCAGCTATGACCGTCTTGGGCTATTGCCTTTGGCAGCGACGCATTTCGGAACCGTCGAAGTCGTCGCTTATCCGCCAACGGAAAACATTAACTTGGGCTTAAGCGATGTGATGGTTGTCTCGGAACAAGGAACACGCCCATGACCGAGAGCGTCCTTCGCACCCCCCTTCGCCCCCTAAGCCGCATTTTGCCTGCGCGAGCGCGTGGCGAAAACACGGATCAAATTGAAAAAGACAATATTCGCAAACGCCACGAGCAAGACCGTGAACGCGGCCGCGCCCGTGCTCAGGGCCGCATTCTCTTGGTTGGTCTAATTTTTGTTTGCCTCTATGGCGTTATCGCCTTCCGAGTGGCCGCCTTGTCATCCTCAGAGGCAAGCGAGCCGCGTGCCTATACAGCAGGGTCTTCTATCGTTGAGCAACGCCGCAATATTGTGGATCGCAATGGGCGTATTTTGGCAACGAATATGGATACTTACAGCCTCTATGTTGAAGTGCCGCATTTAGTTGATCCTCTTGGAACGGCTCAGAAATTGGTAAGTGTTTTCCCTGATTTGAGCCAAGAGAGATTGGTTAAGGATTTCACAGGCAAACGCAAATTCCTGTGGATCAAAAAGAAGCTGAGCCCAGAGCAAAAACAAGCGGTCCATGATATTGGGGATCCCGGCTTGCGGTTTGGACCACGCGAAATGCGGCTTTATCCAAATGGCAAACTTGCCGCTCATGTTCTGGGGGGGGCGAGCTTCGGTAAAGAAGGCGTTGCTGCCGCTGAAGTTATCGGTGTGGCAGGTGTCGAAAAGGCATTTGATGATGCGTTGCGCGATCCAACCCAATCAGGACAGCCGCTTGAGCTGTCGATTGACCTCTCTGTGCAGGCCGCAATGGAGCAAGTCCTCTATGGTGGCATGAAGCTCATGAATGCCAAAGGAGCGGCTGGAATTTTGATGGATGTTCATACAGGCGAAGTGATTTCTATTGTGTCTTTGCCTGATTTTGATCCGAACAACCGCCCACCTTTGCCGACATCGGGTCATCCTGATGATAGCCCGTTGTTCAATCGTGCGTTGCAAGGGGTCTATGAGCTTGGTTCGACATTCAAGATTTTCACAGTTGCGCAGGCCTTGGATCTAGGTTTGGTAAACCCTGACACAATGATTGATACCAAAGGGCCAATCCGTTGGGGCAAACACAAAATCAATGATTTCCGTAATTATGGAAACGAATTGAGCACGTCAAAAGTGATTATCAAATCCTCAAATATCGGCACCGCGCGGATTGCTCAAATGATCGGACCAGAGCGGCAAAAGGACTTCTTGGGTCAACTTGGGATGCTTGATCCGATTAAATTTGAAATGGTCGAGGCGTCAGGCGGCAAACCTCTGTTGCCTCCGAACTGGTCGGAATTGTCCATGATGACAATCTCTTATGGTCATGGTCTGTCGACAACACCACTTCATCTGGCGGCGGGGTATGCAACCCTTGCCAATGGTGGATTTAAGGTATCGCCGACATTGCTCAAGACGGACACGCCCGTGCGTGGCCCGCGCGTTGTTTCAGAAGAGGGTGCACGACAATCCGTTGACATGCTCCGCCGCGTCGTGACCGAAGGCACGGCCTCTCTTGGTGAAGTCGAAGGCTACGGCGTTGCAGGTAAAACAGGAACCGCAGACAAACCTGATCCACGAGGGCGCTATTACAAAGACAAAGTGATCGCAACATTCGCCACTGTCTTTCCCGCCTATGATCCCAAATATGCGTTGGTTGTGACCTTGGACGAGCCCACAGACACCACAGGGACCGAGCCGCGCCGCACGGCGGGCTGGACAGCCGTTCCTGTTGCTGCAGAGACAATTCGCAGAGTTGCCCCCTTGTTGGGATTAAGACCACGTATTGAAAGTCAAGAAACCGCTGCTATAAGCCCATCTCAGTAAGGGGTGCGACCGTATGAACAGACGCTCCCAATGTGATTTCAAACGAGGGGAGTAGGCCGTTTTGTCGCGTACGCTGTCTGAATTAGGGTTAACACCACTCACGCCCAGCCAAACGGTCATTCAGGGCATTGCATTAGACAGTCGCAAAGTTGCGGATGGCTATCTCTTTGCGGCTCTCCCCGGGAGCACGGTTCACGGAGCCGCCTATATCGATCAAGTCATCTCTCAAGGGGCCGCCGCGATTTTGACGGATCGCGCAGGTTATGATCTGGCCAAAGAGGCGCTGATGACCTCAGGTGTTGATGTGATCTTGGCCGAAGACCCGCGCGCGGCGTTTTCTTCTGTTGCTGCGCTCTGGTATGGGCGGATGCCAAACACAATCGTCGCGGTGACGGGCACGAATGGCAAAACCTCAGTGTCCAATTTTTGCCGCCAAATCTGGTGCGAGCTCGATTTTGAGGCAATCAATATCGGCACAACTGGGGTTGAAGGCGCATGGAGCTATCCTCTGGCGCATACCACACCCGATCCTTTGACTTTGCACCATGTTCTGGCGAGTGCTCGGGGCGAGGGGATTACCCACGCCGCTATGGAAGCCTCTAGTCATGGATTAGATCAAAAGCGATTGGATGGCGTTCGTCTCAAGGCGGCTGGGTTTACCAATTTCACTCAGGATCATTTGGATTATCACGAAACATTCGAGGCCTATTTCGAGGCCAAAGCAGGCTTGTTTAACCGCGTCCTCCCAGATGATGGATGGGTCGTTGTGAACGTGGATGATCCGAAAGGCGCCGAGCTCATTGATCGCGCGAAATCACGGGGTCAAAATACGATCAAGGTTGGGCAAAGTGAGGGCGCGGATTTGCGGCTTTTGCGTCAGGCATTTAGCGCGACGGGCCAAACAATACGCTTTGAATGGCTCGGAAAATCCTATGTCAAAGACTTGAATTTGATTGGTGGATTTCAGGCCGAGAATATCCTTTTAGCCTGCGGTTTGGTCATTGCCGCCGGTGCGCCGCCCGATCATGTCTTTGATACTCTCCCTCATTTGAAAACCGTGCGTGGCCGCATGGAATTGGCTGCGAAACGGCAAAATGGGGCATCGGTGTTTGTGGATTATGCCCATACACCAGATGCTATTGAAACCGCCGTAGATGCCTTTCGCCCGCATGTGATGGGCAAATTGGTGGCCGTTATTGGCGCTGGTGGGGACCGTGATAAAACCAAACGACCCCTTATGGCTCAAGCCGCTCTTAAGGTGGCGGATTATGTGATTGTCACAGACGACAATCCACGATCCGAAGACCCGTCCTCAATTCGTGCGATGGTCATGGATGGCGCGCCCAAGAATGCCCCGATTTCAGAAGTTGCAGATCGCGCAGAAGCAATCCTACGCGCCGTGGATATGTTAGAGCCGGGGGATGGGTTGATCATTACAGGCAAAGGTCATGAAACCGGTCAAGTCATTGGTGATGATATCCTCCCCTTTGATGATGTCGAACAAGCAAGCGTCGCAGTCGCGGCCCTAGATGGAATGATGTAATGGCACTTTGGACAGCACAAGACGCGGCGCTTGCAACCTACGGACGCGCAGTTGGCAATTGGTCCGTTGAAGGCGTGTCAATTGATACGCGGACATTAGAAAAGGGCGACCTCTTTGTGGCGCTCAAGGCAGCCCGCGATGGTCATGAGTTCGTGGCACAGGCCTTGGCCGCTGGGGCAGGGGCAGCCTTGGTATCACATATCCCAAAGGACGTGTCCGAGGATGCTCCGCTCTTGATCGTGGACGATGTCCTAACAGCATTAGAAGATTTGGGCCGCGCCGCCCGTGCGCGTACAACTGCCAAAGTCTTGGCAGTCACTGGATCGGTGGGCAAAACGTCGACCAAGGAAATGCTGCGCGATATGTTGTCTGGGCAAGGCAAAACACATGCCTCTGTTGCCAGTTATAACAATCACTGGGGCGTCCCTTTGACCCTTGCGCGTATGCCTGAGGATACAGAATTTGCCGTCATCGAAATAGGCATGAACCACCCCGGTGAAATCTCTCCCCTCGTGAAAATGGCCCGCCCACATGTGTCTATGGTCACGACTGTCGCCGCCGCACATCTTGAAGCCTTTGGATCGATAGAAGGCATCGCCTTGGAAAAAGCCGCGATTATTGATGGTTTGATTGAGGGTGGTGTTGCGGTTTTCAATGCAGACATTGACACCGCCAAGGTGCTCGAGACCTATGCCGTGGGCCAAAATGTTCCAATCCACTGGTTTGGACTGGCCTCAGAGGAAGCAAAGCTCGTCTCAGTAACAACGCAGGCAACCCAGACACGGGCCCAGTGTGAGATTGATCACATCGAATATGACCTCACAATTCAATCCGCTGGACGCCACTTTGCGATGAACGCTTTGGGAGCTCTGCGCGCCTTGGGCTGTTTAGGGGCGTCAATCCCACAGGCCGCAAAAGACCTAAGCCTCTGGTCCCCTGTGACAGGGCGCGGGGCACGTGAGATCGTGAAGCTTAAATCAGGTCAAGACATTGATTTAATTGATGATAGCTACAATGCCAATCCTGCCTCACTTGGGGCGGCACTTGATGTCTTGGCGGCATCGCAGGGGGAAAAACGCGTGGCAATTTTGGGCGATATGAAAGAATTGGGCGCGGATGAAGTTGCCATCCACGCGGATATTGCCAACCTTGCGGCGCTGAAGCAGGTCGATCTTGTTCACACTGTTGGTCCTTTGATGAAGGCTCTGCATCACGCGCTTCCTAATGCAAAACGGGGCGCGCATTTTGATACGGCCGCCAGCGCAGCCGAGACCCTTCCTGCCACGTTAAGCGGCGGAGAAACTGTGTTGATAAAGGCATCATTATCGATGGGTTTGTCTCAAGTGGTTGACGCAATTCGCAAATTGGGTCACTCCCAAAATAACGAACAGAAAGAGGATTAAATTCATGCTTTATTGGCTCACTAGCCTATCTGATGGTGGCGATTTCTTTAACCTCTTTCGTTATATTACCTTCCGCGCTGGCGGGGCGTTTTTCACTGCTCTGATTTTTGGATTTATCTTTGGACGCCCGTTGATCAACGTGCTGCGCCGCAAACAAGGCAAGGGCCAACCCATTCGCAGCGACGGACCTGAGGGTCACTTTGCTAAGGCGGG
>CBFHNR010000039.1:0-8387 GCA_965657215.1 uncultured Paracoccaceae bacterium | reverse complement strand
AAATTGACGCAAGCACAGGTCAGCGATGTCATTCAAATGGCATTGTCTGATCATGTTGCCTTTGCAACGATCAAAGCGGAATATGGATTGCGCGAAAAAGAAGTCGTTCAGCTGATGCGCTCTCAGTTAAAGCCAGGATCCTATCGCGCATGGCGGAAACGAGTTGCCGATTTCGGAACGCGGCGTGAGCATTACAAATAATATGGCCCTGCAGGCAGATAAACATGGCACGGCACGGGTTCCGTCCTCTCGGTTTGAGCGAACGGCACGGACTGCGGCGCTTATGATGCGTATTGGCGGGAATGCAGGGGGGGCGTTGATCAAGGATTTGATCACAACTGGGTCAGTTGACTACCAAAAGGCCGTGTTGACACCTCATAACCTTAAGGCCACGGTTCAGTCCCTCAAGCATCTGCGCGGGGCGGCGATGAAATTGGGTCAGCTGATGTCTATCGATGACTCTGTGGTGCTGACCCCCGAATTATCTGCAATACTGGCTGAGCTACGCGCCTCTGGCTACGCCATGCCACCGCGCCAGCTAAAACACGTTTTAGATCGTGAATGGGGCACAGGATGGCAGACACAATTTCGCTCGTTCGATGTGCGTCCCATTGCGGCGGCCTCTATCGGTCAGGTGCATCAAGCTGTTTTGAAAACAGGTGAAAAAGTTGCGATCAAAGTGCAATTTCCAAATGTGCGCGAAACGATTGAAAGCGATGTGAAGACCCTCGTTTCTGTGATTAAGAGGCTCAATTTAGCGCCCACATCCGTTGATCTTGAGTATTACGCATCCCAGTGTATTGCCCAGCTACAACAAGAAACGGACTATGGCGTCGAAGCCAACTACATGCGTCGTTTTGCAGGTCATCTGAACGCGCATGAGGGTCTTTCTGTTCCTATCGTTTATGACGCGCTCACCACCAAAACAATCCTTGGTATGTCGTTTGAAAATGGGGCACCGCTAGAGACAGCCAAGGACTGGGCTCAAGAAGACAAAAATGCTCTGGCGAAAGATTTGTTCGAACTTCTGTTGGCGGAGATTTTCGATTTCAATGTGGTTCAAACAGATCCGAATTTGGCAAATTACTTGGTGGATCCAGCGAATAAATCCTTAACTCTCTTGGATTTCGGCGCCTGTTGCGAGATGTCCCCGTCGAGCCTCGCCATATACCATGATCTCTTAGAGGCAGGTCTCACATTTGATCCGCAAGCCGTAAAGCACGTTATGAAACGTCACGGCCTCATGCCTGATCGGGTACAGGGGGAGATGGAGCATTTCGTAGATGAATTGCTTGCCCAAGTTTTCCAAGAGCTCAGCGCCTCGCCCGTTTTTGATTTTGGAACGACCCGAATTTTCGATATGATTGATGTCAATAATATCAATATTTACAGAGATTTGCTTCCGCCAAGCAATGTCCCAACGGATTTGCTGTTTACTCAGCGGAAAATCATTGGGTTTGTTCTGTTTTTTAAATCGCTAGACGCGCAAATTCCTGTTCTCGATATCTTAACCCGTCTAAAATCGCGTTGATGGCAATCGACGTCACGGTTAAGTTGCAGATCAGACACATAGAAAGGGACAAGGTCATGGACGCGTCATCACAATTTCAAGATAGCCTCCCGATGTCGTCGGATGCATTGCTAGATCAGTTGACGGCATGGGACATTGAATTTCAGCGCTTTGATCATGTTCCTTTGCGCACCGTCGAGGATGCTAAGCAGGTTCAGCATCAGTTTCTGTCAACAGCTGATGGCGGGGGCCATATCAAGAACCTCTATTTCCGCGATAACAAAAAACGCAATATTTTGGTGGTTGCAGAACAAGACAGGCTGATTGAGCTCAAGAGCTTGCACACGACATTGGGAACAGGTCGGTTGTCATTTGGCTCAGCTGATAGATTGCTGGAAAACTTAGGCGTCAGGCCCGGAGCCGTGACGCCCTTGTCCATGATCAACGGCGTGAAGTCGGGGGTGCAGTTGTTTATGGATCGTGAGCTGAAATCCTGTTCCAAGCTCTATGTGCATCCCCTCGTGAACGACAGGACGGTTGAAATCACGCCTGAGGGATTGATGGCGTTCTTTGACAAGATCGACGTGTCGCCAGTTTGGATTGACCTCTGATTACTCTGGTAGCTTGGCTGCATATTTCCACATGATTGCCGCATCGGTGTTACTGACAATACCTAGCTATTTCTTTTGAACCCCCTGGAAGAAATTACTGTAAAGGGTTCAAAAGTCTGCAATGAGCCCAAATTATTTAATGTTGAGGCAAGTATGAATGTCTTGATGCGATTTGGTTATGCTGATATATGTACCGAATCGCATAATAATAAATCGACCACTCACTCATGCAAAAGACTCGCGGTAGGCCAAGACAATTTGATGAGCGAGCCGCCAAACAGGCGGTTCTTGGCGTGTTCTGGGAAAAGGGGTTTGCGGCGACGTCTCTTGACGATCTTTCAAAGGCGACCGGGATGGTACGGCCAAGTCTTTATGGTGCCTTCGGCTCGAAGGTGGAAATGTACCTCATGTCGATGGACGTCTTCCTAGGGACCCTTTCAGAGGTGAGGGCGGGTTTGGCCGCAAGTGAAACTGTCGAGGGTGCGTTTGAAAATTTCTTGCTGGGCATGATCGAGGTCTATTTCAGCAGCGACACAGACAAACAACTAGGCTGTTTTCTTGTCGGCACGGCGATTACGCAAGCGCCCTCAAATCCTGAAATTCGTGAGGCGCTGTCAGCGCGCCTTGAACGGCTCAACAACATGCTGGGAATGACACTTTCCTCATTGGCGCCGCAAGCTACGAAGGCCGATATTGATTTCGCGGTTCAACAGGGGGCCGCGGTGCTGCATTCGATCGCAGTCCGGGCGAGAGCTGGCGAAAGCCGCGAAACACTTTCAGACTTTGCCATGCAATCTGCCAAATTTATCTCAACACTCATGGAGGCTTGACCAAAATGGCACATCCAAGCATCGCACGATTTTTCGAAGTCGTTACCGAACACCGCAAGATCTTGAACCTGCCGGGATCACCAACCGGACGACTGACATCAATATGGGCTAAAGTCATGGTTTTTCCGCAAACGCTTGCCCCTGTCTTGGTGTTGCTTGGAGTGCCAGTGTTGGATGTCATGCTGATCTTCTTAGCCCGCTTTGCTGCAATGCACGTTGTCTGGTTGCTGGACCGGTACATGCCTTACACCCGCGCTCTTGGGCTCTGCCACTTGGTTACCTTCGGACCGCTCTTCGTCTATTTCTCGGTCGAGTTTACATCCGTGTATGCCAATTGGGGCGTTTTCGGGCCGCTCTTTTTGTTCTTCTACGCGACAATCGCGGCCTGCCTTTACATGGATTTGCGGGATTTGGTCCTGCACATGGCAGGACAGCCCTTTCCGGCCTATATGCGCGATCATCATCGCCACGGTCACATAACGATTGATGATCCCCGGATCGAAGAGCCGGTCACCAACTTCAAACGCCTTTTTTGGTAACGAAAATGAAATCAACAGATCCCGGCCGGCCGGCGAAGTCCACGCTAATCCCCCGTATGATCAAAATGAAGATCGCAGATCGTGTCAGGCGGTTCAAAATCGCAACCGGCGTTCAAAAACAGCTTGAAGTTCTGCCCGAGGATTGGGCGATTCCTGATAGCGCACTTGCGACGAACGCAGCAGCCTTGGCGTATAAACTGTCGTCACCCATGTTGTTTGCCCATGTCCACAGGACATATTGCTTTGCCGCAGTCCTCGCGGCGCGAAAGGGTATGAAATTTGACCGAGAACTTGTCTACGTGGCATCCGTACTGCACGACTTGGGTTTGACGGACAGCCTTGCCAATGAAGCTGGGTCGTTTGAGTGGGTGGGTGCTAGGCATGCTCGGAAATTCTGCTCTGACGAGGGGCTATCATCAGACAAGTGCGACCAAGTGCACGATGCGGTGGCGCTGCATTCTTCGGTCCACCTTGCCCCCAAACGCGAGCCAGAAGTCGCGTTGGTACACTACGGTGCGGCGCTGGATTTGCTCGGGCTGAGGCTCGACGAAATCCCCAAGCCCGATCTTGAGAAGATTTTGGAGCTTTATGACAGAACAGACTTCAAATGTGCTTTCGGCAAATGCCTTCAACGCCAGGCCGATTTCAAGCCACAAAGCCATATTGCAGGAAGCGTCGATATAGGCTTCCTAAAGCGGATTCGTGAGACTATTGACTATTAACTATATTGCATGAGCGGGATGGCAATAGGCGGCATTGCGGCCATTGGCACAATCGTAGCGAAGGTCGGCTGCGTCCGCATTGCCGCCATTGCTTTATGCCCAATATCAATGAGATTGCGCGTTCAAAACAATTGAGAAGGGGTGCGCAATGTCATGAATTTTTGTACTTGGCAAACAATTGATCAAAATGTTTCTCCAAATAAATCTGGAACCACTTTGTGAACTCTTCAGGCTGACGTCGCGCTTGATCTCGCAGTGTGTCGATTTCGACCCAGCGCACATCCATAACCTCATCAGGATTTGGAGTGACCGTCGGCCGTGTCGCACATCGCGCGATGAAGCAATCGACAACCTCGTGTTCGATCATTTCGTTTCCGACGTCTGCGCGATATTCCAATTGATCGACATAGGTGAGATCAATACCCGACATTCCCAATTCATCTGATAGCCGTCGTGTGGCGCAGTCGGCAGGCGCTTCATCCCAGTCAGGATGGGTGCAACAAGTATTGGCCCACAACCCCGGCGAATGATATTTGCCCAAGGCGCGTTGTTGGATTAATAGTTCCGTTCCGCAAAAAACAAAGACGGATACCGCCTTGTGTTTTAGACCGCGCCTGTGAACATCCAGCTTTTCCACAGGACAGAGTGTACCATCAACCCACGCTGGTATCATGATCTCCATCTCTGTCCTCCGTTGAAATTCGGCTTGTCCTATCCTAAAATTTTGCGATCTCCAAGAGTGCAAATTGAATGAAGTGGGGCGCAAACCTAGTCTGCTGCTTGGGCTACCTGACGCTGAGAGCCAAGCCCTTGGACAGTCAATTCCATCACATCGCCAGCCCGCAAGAAACGTTGTGGCGACATGCCCATACCAACGCCGCTGGGTGTTCCGGTCGCTATGATGTCCCCAGGCATGAGCTTCATGAATTGGCTCATGTAGGACACAACTTCACGCACGGAAAAGATCATGTCTGAGGTATTTGAATTTTGGACTTTCTCACCGTTCAACGACAGTTCGAGGTCAAGGTTTTGTGGGTCTTCGATTTCGTCTGCTGTTACAAACCATGGACCGACAGGCCCAAAGGTGGGGGCTGATTTGCCCTTGATCCATTGACCGCCTCGTTCCGCTTGGAATTCGCGTTCTGAGACGTCATTTATGGTGCAATATCCTGCTACATAATCCAAAGCATCCGCTTCATCGACGTATAGCGCGGGCTTGCCAATGATAACGCCGAGCTCGACTTCCCAATCCGTTTTGGTTGATTTGCGCGGAATGATTACGGGATCATTTGGGCCCGATAGGCAGGACGTCGCCTTGGAAAACAATATGGGTTCCTTGGGAATGGCCATGCCTGTTTCATGAGCGTGTTTGGTATAATTCAACCCAACGCAAAAGAAATTCGGAACTGATGCAAGACAAGAGCCAATGCGTGCCTCTTTTGGAGCCAAAGGCAAGTTCTCGATATTCAGGTTTTGAATGTCACTCAACCCACCTGAGGCAATGAAGCTGCTGTCGATATCGCGCACGATGCCAGACAAATCCCGCATATTGCCGTCCGTGTCCAAGACACCAGGTTTTTCGTCACCTATGGGACCAAATCGCACAAGTTTCATATGAAGTCCTTTCTTTGTTGACCCTCAAGGGTCACTCTACCCTCTGCCGATATAAGGCATGTTTGTCGCCATGACGGTCATGAATTGAACATTCGCATCCAAAGGCAGCCCAGCCATATGCAGCACGGAATTGGCAACATTATAGACATCCATGACGGGTTCAACGGCGATTGTTCCGTCCGCTTGGGGCATTCCCGTAGTCATCTTTTGTGCCATATCGGTGAGGGCATTCCCAATGTCGATTTGACCACAAGCGATATTAAATGGCCGCCCATCAAGGCTAAACGATTTGGTCAGCCCCGTTATTGCATGTTTGGACGCCGTATAGGGTGCAGAGCCCCAGCGTGGCACATAAGACGACACAGAGCCGTTGTTTATGATGCGCCCCCCTTGCGGGTCTTGGGCTTTCATCCATGAGAAAGCGGCGCGCCCACAAATGAAGGATCCTGTTAGATTGATATCAATGCATCGACGCCAATCTTCGACAGAGATTTCATCGGGCCTCGCGCCGAATACGGACACACCCGCATTGTTGAACAAACAGTCGATGCGCCCCCATTCGCCCATCGCCTTATCAAAGCTTTGATCAATAGCCAGTTCATCTGTGACATCAGAGGGCAAGATCAGCGCGTTTTCATGATCTTTGGCTGTTTCAATGAGCTTGTCTTCTTGACGACCAATTAGGCCAACGTGCCATCCGTTATCTAAGAACACCCGTGCGGTCGCGCGGCCGATGCCGCCTCCGGCACCTGTTATGAGGATTGATTTCATGTATCTTGGCCCCCGTTTTTCTTGTCTGTGTCCGCGACCACTTGACCGAGATCGAGGCCATTCATACGCCCGACATGATCCGACAGCATGGGGACAAAATCGGCCGAACCACCGACGGCTTGGGCGTGGGTGTAATAGTGACGCGCGGCCGCGGCCATAACATTCATCGTGCCCGCGTCACTTGCCATAGCGTTCACATATCGAATGTCTTTGCTCATATTTTCTATGGTGAATTTATGGGCATTCTCGTCTCTGTCGCAGACGTATTGCATAAAGGTATCAAAAAACCCGTTCCCTAATCGGCTTGAGCCAATAACTTGGCGGAACGTGTGCGGTGAAATGCCGACTTTGGCACCTAACACAGTTGCTTCGGAATAAAGGGCCGCATAGGAGGCCGCCAAGAAATTCATGAGCAATTTCATTTTATGACCCGATCCAACCTCGCCCACATGAGTGATGGACCCAGCCCAACATTCAATAACGGGGCTCACAGTATTGAACACGTCTTGATCCGCGCCGACCATGGCATCCAATGTGCCAGCTTCGGCTTCTTTTGGGGTTCTGCCTAATGGGGCATCAACCAAGTTGATCCCTTTCTGAGCAAGATCAGCCGCAAGAGACAGCGTCGAAGTGGGATCAGATGTGCTTGTGTCAATGATGATTTGACCTGAACGGCCATGCTCTAACAGACCTGCGTTTCCGCGAATAACCTGTTCAACTTGTTTGGAATTCGACAAGCAGAGATGAATGATGTCACAGTGTTCCGCCATGTCCTTGAGGGAGGTGGCTTCTTTGGCGCCCATACCCACAAGGCTGTCCACTGGGGTGCGGTTGCGATTACCCATGACCCAGAGGTCATATCCATTCTGGAGAATGTTCTTGGACATGCCATGCCCCATATAGCCAACCCCAATAAATCCAATTGTCGGTTTCGTTGTCATGTCTTGTGCCTCCAATGATTTAGGATCACCCTAACTCAGAAATATCCTCTGACAATGGGAATTCCACTTTGGGGGGATTGGATCTTATTTATTGACCCTATTGTGCGAGTGTGCCGTATTGGGCCAAGACCCAGTGCGAACTTGGACAAAGGCAAAAGGACAATGAACATGACTGCGCGTATTTTCGACACAACTTTGTGTTCTTTGGGCGAAGGCCCGCTTTGGCATCCAACACGTCAATCGCTGTTTTGGTTCGATATAAACGGTCACAGGATGTTTGAGAAACACGAAGGTCATCTCACGTCTTGGCAGTTTGATACATTTGTAAGTGCGGCTGGTTGGGTGGACGACACACATCTATTGATCGCCAAAAAGGGGGCGTTGATTTCGTTTGATCTGGGCACAGGTGCGGAACAAGTCCTGCATGCCCTTGAGGACGATAACCCCATAACGCGACCAAATGATGGGCGTGCCGATCCGTGGGGTGGATTTTGGATTGGAACCATGGGTATCAATTTAGAACCCAAAGCCGGAACTATCTATCGCTACTACAAGGGTGAATTACGCCCGCTGTTTACAGAGTGGACCATTCCGAATGCGACATGTTTTTCCCCTTGTGGCAGTTTTGCGTATTTCACCGACACACCAGTGGCCAAAATTTGGCGTCAGAGATTGGATAAGGATGGATGGCCCGACGGTGAACCAAAGCTATTCTTAGATTTGTCCAAGGGGGATTATTGTCCTGATGGGGCTGTGGTGGATTCACGAGGGCATATTTGGATTGCGCATTATGGGTATTCCAAGGTCACTGAATTTTCCGCAGAGGGTAACGCGTTGCAAGTTATTCAC
>CBFHNR010000038.1:0-10576 GCA_965657215.1 uncultured Paracoccaceae bacterium | reverse complement strand
CCGACTCTGTTAGACATGATAGAATCAGGACGAGTCGATCTATCCCCCTTGGTCACACGAACAATCGACCTGCGAATGGCCTCAGATGAATTGCGCGCAATGAAGGGCGAAACAGCCCCAGGAACAGCCGTCATCACGGATTTCAACGTATAAATCGAACCAAAACAACGATGTTTTCTAAGGAGGAATGGTGGCGGTACAGGGACTTGAACCCCGGACACGCGGATTATGATTACTCAACCCGTAAATAAAAACAATAGCTTATAATAATTTGTCTATTTTAGTGTCTATCTATTGTCAAAAATTGGTTTAATTTTAGGCTTGTAGGCTGGTCTATTTGACTTTAATTCACCTACACCTCTGACACAGATCAATAGGTGCAAATGGGCTCCCAGATTTGACAGCCGCGATAACTCTTGAACAATAAATCAGCCTAGTGAATTTAAAAGTTGAATTTCTGATAATATTTGCGCTTAATTGTCCCAATATGGAATGGAAATTTTCCAAAGAGCGGGTAAAAATATGACACGAACAAGACTGAATGATCACCTTATTAACATAGTGATCGTCTCAATTGCATACATCGTTTCAATGCTTTTTGTTCGAGAAATAATTGTTCCGTTTCAAAAATCTTATTTGCCCGCAATCACAACATTTGCTGCTTTAATATTTCCACTCCACGGTGTGAGAGTTCTTTCGGCATGGGCTTTTGGAAAGTGGTCAATTGCTTATCTTTTCATTGCAAACACAATCATGCATCTTGTTTTAACACCAGATGCTGATTTCACACAAAAGTCGTTTTACGCTTGGTGTTTGGTAAGTACAGTATGTTGGTTTTCATTTGAGCTATTCAGAGTGTGTGGGTTTAATTTGTATAGTAGCGAAAGCGCAATAAACAAAAGCACATGGCGAAACCTTATCCTAGTCGCCTTCGTTTCTTCTGTGTTTAACTCATTGGGACATAACATCATATTCGCTGGCGACATACTCCCAGAGAATAGCCTAAATACAATGTTGGCATTTTTGATTGGTGATACTTTAGGAACAGTCGTTTGCCTATTCGCTCTTATGATTTTATTCAGAAGCCTGAGGAAAGTCCGCGTTTAATGTGTAGATGGAGCGTCTATGCTCACTACTTTTTGAGACGATCTTTTTCTCGATAAGCTTCTTGAGCGACCTAAAGAACGTGCCATGGCTCATATCCACAACGAGTGAATGAGTTCTTACCAGTTCACTGCGGAATTCTCCGTTGTTGTCTGCTTGGGCTGTAATTGCAGCCAATAGATTTTTTTTCGTCGCTTGCTAGCTAAAACTAATGGCGCTGCATCTTGCAGCACCATTAGCTCTTAGATCAAGTAACTCAAAACCGCTTTCCAATCGGGAAACTTCTTACTGCCAAAGTGAATATGCTCTCCTCTGAACTGCCCAGCGCCATTAGCGGTACGGTCATCAATCAAATAATCGCCAATATTTAAGTGCTTGTTATGAGAAAGTATCAGTCGCTTATATGCACTTTTTCCTAAATATTTTTTTACCCACTCATTCACTGAATCGATACCTTAGAAAAAGTGTCTAACTGTGTCTAAGTATTGAGCCAAAACGAACACAAAGCAACTGTTCTGTTAAATATCTGATTTTAATGGATTTTTGGTGGCGGTACAGGGACTTGAACCCCGGACACGCGGATTATGATTCCGCTGCTCTAACCAACTGAGCTATACCGCCAAGTGCCGTGTCGTTTAGGACCTTTACCCGAGAAGGTCAAGCCACTAATCACCAAAAATCGGGATGTTTTTCAAACAACTTATTTTTCAATTTATTCATTTACATCGTGAAGTAACGAGTTGCGCATGATCTCCCGACGTATTGCTCGTCTTTAGAAAGCCGATGGAACATCCAGAGCGTATTCACGTGCAAGTCGGCTGGTGCTCCGATATGGTTTGACGCAGAACTAACCTTGGTCAAAAGTTCAGCATAAAGAGACGGATTTTCGTCTCGTTTAACTAATCCAGTTTCAGCGGTCCAAACAAACGAAAAATCAGGCCTAGAACTATTATGCTCTGGCCAAGCGCTGCCAAAGGTTGCAGTATTCGTCACACGTATGGGCCAAATGTCTTTGCCAATGATTACGCCATCAGGATCACGTAGCACAACATCTGGTATTAAGTAGCTTTTACCGAAGTCGACAAATGCCTCGTAGCTCAGTTCGCTTCCATTCGGTAGTTTTACGCACTGAGAAAATTTCAGTGAATACACCCAGATGAGCGCCATTAGAATAAGGCTGCATAGGATTGTAATGGCGACTAATGTGGCTAAGAGGATGCGAAAGGCGTCATTCATTCTTTGTATCCGCTTCATGTTGCATCTGCATAAATTCGCCCTTCGACAGAGCCTGACCATGTCCCTTTGCACAGATCTCCCTCAACCGCCTTTTTATATAGGTTTTGATCGGCGAACATCATGATGCCACCCCTGCACTGTTATTTGTGACTAGGGTCGTCCTAAGAAGCTAATTTTCCGCTAACAGAAAATACGCACTCTCAATACAAGTCCTTACTTGTAGTCACAGAGAAAGAGAGCACCGTCTACACAGGAGACAGCCTCTTCAAACCCCATTTACCATCTGACACAGAAGTTCGAACATGATCGAGACGCCCAAGAATGCTGTTCCGCCTGAGGGATCGAACGGGGGGGACACTTCGACCATGTCTGCGCCGACGATATCGACGCCATTCAGTTCCCTGACGACTTGAAGAGCTTGAAAGCTATTTGGCCCCCCGACTTCTGGTGTACCTGTGCCTGGCGCAAAGGTTGGATCAACGAAATCGATATCGTAGGACACATAGGTGGGTTTTTGACCAACGATCTCGCGGGCTTCTTCCATGACGTCTTCGACGCCGCGGTCGTGGAATTCTTCTATTGTGACGATCCGAATGCCGACAGCTTTGGCAAAATCCATGTCTTCGCTATCGTACTGTGTTCCACGAATACCAATTTGAATGACGCGGTGAGGGTCTAACAGCCCCTCTTCAACAGCGCGCCGAAATGGGGTGCCATGGGTGTACATCGTGCCGTCAAAATAGCTGTGATACAAATCCGTGTGGCTGTCAAAATGGATCATGCCCAAGGCCCCATCTCTGGCAACCGCGCGCAAGACGGGCAATGAGGTCAGGTGATCGCCACCTGCCGTAAGGGGCAAAATACCCGCGTTCATCACGTTGTTGTAGAAATCAGTGATGCGGTCCATGCTATCTTGGATGTCGGCGGGATTGGGACCGACATCGCCCAAATCTGCGCAATTCACCTGTTCAAAGGGGCGAACACCGAGCGTCGGATGCTGAGCCCGGATCATCGTTGAGGCGTCTCGCAATTGTCTTGGACCGTGGCGGGGGCCAGGTCTATTGGTGGTGCCAGAATCCCAAGGCACGCCGATCAAGCCGATATCGACCTCTTTCAATCTTGGATGATCCAGTCCGACATTGGGTAACCGCATAAAGGTCGGGATCCCTGCGAACCGAGGCAAGTCGAAACCTGAGACAGGTTGGAAAAATGGATCACTCATGTTGGGTCCTTTCGGTAGAGGCGTTTGTGTCCAATCACAGGCCCATCGCCTTGGGATTGGATACGTTTGATGGCGGTCTCAATAGGTTCAAAAGCCGTTTTCATGTGATAGGCGTTTGCGTGCAGTATTGTGGTGTCATCATAAACCCACGCGACATGACCTTTCCAAAACAATAGATTCCCGCGTTGATATGGGTCATCTTTGGGCACGTGGTCGCCAAATTCAGCGAGCTGTTGATCGCTATCTGCGGGACAGTCAAATCCACAGAGAAGAGCCGCCGTTTGGACCAGTCCCGAACAGTCAATTCCTTGAGCGGTATTGCCACCCCAGAGATAAGGCGTATGCAAAAACATTTCGGCGACGGTTATTGGGTCTGTCGGTCGTGATCCAACCGAGGATATATGTTCGTTTGGTATCCAGCCATGATCAGTTTTGGCAAAGCGACCCTCTTGGGCCGTGACAGTCAGCTCTGCACCCAGAGGAACCCATATCAAATCTTGGGATTTGAAATCGGGTTGGCTGTAAATTGTGGACGAGAGCGCGGTGACAAAATGCGTGGTTTTGGATGCCTCACCGACATGGGAGCTCAACACATATCCCACATAATCGTCTTTTTCGCTCTGAACAAAGGCATAGCCTTCGCGGTCATCAAAGACAGTTATCCCTGCCCCACCAAGCAATTGACGATCTCGGTTTCCGTTTGGCGCATCAAGCAGGTTTGCGAAAGGCGGTTTTATCGTGGCTGATCTGCCAGATGAATAGCGAGGCGCCTCAACTGTGGATCGCAGCCAATCTGCCGCGACATATGCATTCGCTGGAACCCGACGCCTGTCCATTACATCTCCAGAAGCTTTGGTAAGGCTGCTAAAATCGCGCGCGGTCCCTGCATGAACCCACCTTTGCTGCGTGCAGGCTTTGGCGCGGGTTGCCAGCTGTAGATGTCGAAATGCACATAGGCTTCTTTGTTGGTCACAAATCGACGCAAGAACAAGGCCGCTGTAATCGATCCTGCCATGCCACCGCTGGGTGCGTTGTCCAAATCGGCAATTCCGGGTTCTATCATGGCTTCATAAGGATCATGGAAAGGCATCCTCCACAACGGATCAAGAGCCTCAATCCCCGCCTGAGCGAGGGTATTGGCCACAGCGTCACTTCCTGCATAGAACGGCGCAAGGTCGGGACCGAGCGCGACGCGCGCCGCCCCAGTGAGGGTTGCCATAGACACGATCAAATCAGGATCTTCTTCGCTTGCGTAACTCAGCGCGTCCGCCAAAACCAAACGCCCCTCAGCGTCGGTATTGTTGATCTCGACAGTCTGACCAGAGCGTGAAGTCAGTATATCCCCAGGGCGAAACGCATTCCCGCTCACTGAGTTTTCAACGGCTGGGATCAAGAGGCGCAACTGAACAGGTAACTTGAGAGCCATAATCATCGACGCCAAGGCTATGGTATTTGCAGAACCGCCCATGTCCTTTTTCATCAGTCCCATTGCGCCACCTGGCTTGAGGTTTAAACCACCTGTGTCAAAGCAGACGCCTTTGCCGACCAAAGTTATTTTTGGGCCAATGTCGCCATATCGCATATCGATCAATCGAGGCTGCGAGGATGACGCGCGACCCACGGCGTGGATCATAGGGAAATTCTGCTCTAACAGCGCGTCCCCTGTGATCACGGACACAGAGGCATTAAATTCATCGGCCATTGCGCAGACCGCGTCTTCTAACTCTTGTGGCCCCAAATCTGAGGTCGGGATGTTGATGAGGTCGCGGCATAACGCTTCGGCCTTGGCCAAGGTTTCGATACGGTCATGATCAACCCATGCAGGGGCAACAAGGCCAACGCGTTTGGACGACTGTTTCGCATAGCGATCAAATCGATATCCCAATAATAGCCAGCCTAGGATTTGATATTCTTGGGCATCTAGTGGCAGTTCATTAGCCAGTGCATAATCGCCCTCTGGTAATCCAGATGCCGCCGCCGCCAAGTGAAAGCGTCCCCGCGAACGCTCCTCTGCATCACCAACCCCCAAGAGGGCACATTCGATCGACCCTTCCGGCGTTGGACAGACAAGGTTTTGGCCGTATCGACCAGAAAATCCCTGAATTTTTGCCCAAGATTGGACATGCTCAGGCAGCCCAGCCAAAACCTCATCAGCCGTTTCTGTTGAGCACACATAGGTTGCGATTGCTGATTTTGAGTTTTCAGAAAAAAGTAATGCCATCATATTCGCCTAGCTGTTCATTAAAGATCAGCCTGACGCGTGTTTGGCATGAGTTCAAGAGGTGGCGTCTAAGAATATGCGCGACTGTCCCACATGGCGAGCAAACTTTGCTCGCCTACGCGCATCATTCGCACGGCAATCGCATGGAGCGCCGCATGATCAGACGCGCGGATCGCCACCTGTAAATCCAATGCGACCTGCGCCAACAACATAAAGCCAGCAGCATCCGCCATTTTGTGGACACTCTCAGCGACACTGTAAATACCGGTGGTATTTTCAACGTTTAAACACTGCTCCAATCTCCCAATCGCTTGTGCAATGTCTTCGACAGTATCAAAGAAAAAGTCCTCGGCCTCTGGAACAGAGAGCATTTGAACCCTGTCTCGCATACGATCATGATTTATGGCGAGCGCTTCAATCGGTTCCTGAATTTCAACAACTTTCATTCGAAAAGCTCCTTTCAACGTATGGAAAGAACACGGTAGGTTTTGAGCTATGCGCAGAGTTCATCGGGCAAAAAATTGAGGCAGGGCCTCTTTTTCCCTCGAATTTAAGGAGAAATGACCGTATTAAGCTGAGACTGGACCTAACCGCAGGATGAATTTTATTATGGAACACGCCAAGCTGCTGCCAGCCTATTTGGTTCAACGCTATCACGGTTGGAACGCTACGATTTTTGAAGAGAACAAATCGTGGTACAAACGCCTCGCGACAGAGGGGCAGCATCCCCGTGCCATGGTGATTTCGTGCTGTGACTCTCGTGTGCATGTCACGTCGATTTTTGGCGCAGATCAGGGCGAGTTCTTTATTCACCGCAATATTGCCAATCTTGTTCCGGCCTATTCTCCTGATGGGAAACAACATGGAACGAGTGCTGCGATTGAATATGCTGTCACGGCCCTCAAAGTCGCCCATGTGATCATTTTGGGACACTCCAGTTGCGGAGGCGTCAAAGGATGTCACGACATGTGCAGCGGCGCGGCCCCTGAGCTCGAAGAGAAAAGCAGCTTTGTCGGTCGCTGGATGGATATCTTGCGCCCGGGTTACGACCGCATCAAGGACCTCCCAGAAGACGAACGGGTTCCCGCGCTTGAAAAAGAGGCCGTTTTGACGTCCCTCGATAACCTCATGACGTTCCCTTTTGTCAAATCCGCTGTGGACGACGGATCCCTGAGCCTGCACGGGTTGTGGACAGACATCGGCGAAGGCACGCTTGAGTGTTATGACCCACGTCAAAATCATTTTGTCGCTTTATAAGCCTTAATCCGTAAGCGCGTGTAAGACTGTGCAAGTGGTCGTTCTGTTCGTGCCTTGGAGTTCAAGGCCGTCAGAGCGCGGCGGCGGTTATTTCGAGCGATTTGAATGAGTGACATGTCAAAGGTTCCTTATCTTTAGACGTGAATAAACAGACTAAAGTACACAACTTCAAAGGTTGCTTGGTATGGGTCGGACCCTATTCAGATTGAGAATCAAGCCTAAGGGATTACCCCACTAGGACTCTGGATTAGCGCGATTGAGATTGCGTGAAACGCTCGTCTTTTGAGTACATTTTCAATTTTGACATATGCGAATTTGCCGTGCGCAATTCATAGGCAAATATCTTTTCCAGCTCAGACCGCGTGATGGCGTCGTCATTGTTAGACGCTGTTTTTTGATTTTGTAGATATTTCGGACGCGATGATAGGGTAAACAATTTCTGCGGGCTAATCATGGCTGGCTGTCCTAAAAGTATCGAACTGACCCAGCACCTTAGGTAAGGGATGCGGTGTCAAGGCACCGAGCCAGTTCAACTTTCACGCCGTAGCGTGGCGATGGTGCAAAGCACCATCCTGCATTCTTTCAAGATTGGGAATAATCTCGATGTGGATGTTCTATCCGTTTCCATTATTGGATGCACGAAAGCGTTGGTATCGATCCACGTCACATTTGGGCATAGGCCTATAACCAAAGGTGTCAAAACGGCAAAAGGCGCCTCACATTGAGACGCCTTTGATAATTTTCTGCAATTCTTAGCTAAGGTTTTGCGACAACCGACTCAGCCTTTTTTCAGTGCACGCTGGCCCAAGACTTCTGCGATTTGAACCGCATTCAAGGCTGCCCCTTTGCGCAAATTGTCAGATACACACCAGAGGTTCAAACCATTTTCCACAGTGCTGTCTTGACGGATGCGGCTGATAAACGTTGCAAAGTCACCGACACATTCAATCGGTGTCACATAGCCGCCATCTTCACGTTTATCGATAACCATGATTCCCGGCGCTTCGCGAAGGATATCCTTGGCCTCATCTTCGTCCAAGAAATCCTCGAACTCGATATTAATCGCCTCGGAATGCCCAACAAAGACGGGAACACGGACGCATGTTGCTGTGACTTTGATTGACGGGTCCATAATCTTTTTGGTTTCCGCGACCATTTTCCATTCTTCTTTGGTGGTACCGTCTTCCATAAAGGTGTCGATATGCGGGATCACATTGAATGCAATTTGTTTCGGGAACTTATTCGGGGGCACATCTTTGACGGGATTATAGACGGATTTTGTCTGTTCCCACAGTTCATCCATACCGTCTTTGCCAGCACCAGATACGGATTGATAAGTTGAGACAACAACGCGTTTGATTTTGGCACGGTCATGCAATGGCTTTAGCGCCACAACCATCTGAGCGGTTGAACAGTTCGGATTCGCGATGATGTTCTTTTTTGTGTAGCCCATGATGGCATCTGCGTTCACCTCTGGAACGATCAAAGGCACATCGGGATCGTAGCGATAGAGTGAACTGTTATCAATGACGACACAGCCCGCAGCGGCGGCTTTGGGTGCGTATTGCTTGGTTGCCTCTGATCCGATTGCAAAAAGAGCAATGTCCCAACCTACGAAATCGAAGGTATCCAGATCCTTGGTCTTTAGGGTTTTCTCGCCGTAGCTCACTTCGCTCCCCAAGGAACGACGGCTGGCCAATGCAACCACTTCATCCGCTGGAAATTCACGTTCTGCGAGAATATTAAGCATTTCACGGCCCACATTTCCTGTGGCTCCGACGATGACAACCTTATAGCCCATATGCGGGTCTCCTATACTGTGGATCCAAAAGGATTGGATCACAGGCAATTACATGAGCTGTCTCGAAATTAAAAGAGGTGCTGTTTAGATCAACTTAGACCAAAGCCGCGCTAAATTCCGTTTGGGATTGTCAGCAAACCGATAGAGACGCACTTCTAATTCTGTTTCAAACGTTTCAGGAGCGGCCTGAACAAATTCACCTGTTTTTAGTTCGGTCTGGCACAAGCACATCGGTAACCAACCCAGCCCAAACCCTTCTTTGATCATCGCTTTTACACTCACAGCAGAGGCGCTTTGGTTCACAGTAAACAATTCAGGCGGCTGAAGGTGTTGGCGTAACACATATTCAAGCACAGAGCGTAGCGCAGACGCTGAGCCAAATGACAAAACAGGGACAGACCGTTTTTGTTTGGCTGGAAAGGAAAACATGGCCGACCCATCTGGATTGGCTTTGCCGACAGGTACGAAACGTTCTTTAGCAAAAGTCACGTAATCACACTTAGAAACCTCTAACGGAGACAGGTAATCCATCGACGGGTGCCAATAGGTCAATGATGCAACCCGAGCTAGCCACAAAGGGCAGTGCAAACACAGACCATTTTGATGTGCAACTAGAGGTGCGCATAAACGAAATCCACTACGATAATGCAGGGGCGGACATCGGTGATGTTTGTAGAAATACGTGTCGGCCAAGGCCAAAATGTCGACCTTGTGACACTTGAGCTTTATAATGGCGGAAACGGCGCTGTCTATCATACGGCATCACTCGCTAACTATGATGTCAGCTCAAGTGCAGATGGGTTTGATTTCTATGTGATCGACGACATTCAACTTCAAGATGGATCGCCGGATGGAATGGCGCTGGCATACGACGGGACAGTTATCGAATTTTTGTCCTATGAAGGAAAGTTTTCTGCATCCAATGGCACAGCAGAGGGATTAACCGCTTACGATATTGGCGTCTCAGAACCCGAATTTGAATTGGCTGGATACTCCCTTCAACGTAACAGCGACGGAACATGGTTCGACCCAAGCCCCGAAATACGCGGCGAAAGCAACCTAACCGAAGACTTGCTCTTGGGCTGACCCAACTATGTGTAGCAAGTGCTTGGGGCGTGCTGAAAGGCTGCGCCCCAATGATCCCACCGCTTTTTGAAAGGTTTTCGCACAAGAGGGCTTGCTTGACTGAGATTGTTGATATAATTGGACTTCACTCTCCGAGGCGGGTTGGTAGAGTGGTTATGCAGCGGATTGCAAATCCGTGTACACCGGTTCGATTCCGGTACCCGCCTCCACAATATATTGTGTATTTTCCCTTAAAATCTTTATCTAAAACAAGATATTGTTCGATTCCGGTACCCGCCTCCAACAAAATCAAGCACATATCCGCTTTTTACCTTACAACTTTCGCATACACTGTCGATACACAGCTTTCTGTGTATGTGTGAGTGGAGTCACCGCATTGAATACTGTGATCGTGGTTGCCGTATTTTACAGTAATTTAAGCTCGCGTTAGATTTTTCTTCTGTTTGCCGGCAAAAATTTTAGAAAGCCGCAGCGGCCACAGATCAAACTACTGCTCCCAACATATCAGCACATGAAAAAGCGTTTGATCTGTTTGATGGCGGCAAGCTCTCAGAAAAAGCCCTATTGATCGCTGTTGGACCGGAGCGCAGTGGGTTTGAACTTGCTGAGGACCTACGCCTACAAACGCTCCCAGCGTGTTAAGATGGAC
>CBFHNR010000037.1:0-11045 GCA_965657215.1 uncultured Paracoccaceae bacterium | reverse complement strand
TGGATCATTTGATAAAGTTTCGCAATCGCGCAATCTGGGTCCGCGACGATGGGAAACTGCAGCGTTGTGTTTTGGGTGTCATTCACGTCTTCAATCCACTTGAGATGCTCATCAACGCTATCTGTGCTGAGACCAATCGGTTTCACACCGCGCTTAGCAAAATCGTCTGACAATTGCGACGTCCGACCCATTTCAGTTGTACACACAGGTGTGAAATCGGCAGGGTGGCTGAAAAAGAACGCCCAGTCATTTCCGATCCAGTCATGGAAAGAAATTGGACCAGTTGTCGTATCAGCGGTAAAATCGGGAACGATATCCCCAAGTAGCAAAGTCATAGCTGTCTCCTGTTTAACTCTACGCCTGACCTAGAGCCCAAAAAGAGTCGGTTCAGTGACAAAGTCACTTAACTTGCATTTAAATTATATTTTATATATATCTTTAGAAAAGGAGGGTGGCATGAAACTCACATCTTATACAAATTTCGCCATGAGATCGCTGCAACTCGCAGCCCTCAAAGCGCCTGACCTCGTCAAGGTGGACGACGTTGTCCGCATACATGGGCTTGCGCGTCCGCACATCGTAAAAATCGTGCATGAGCTTGGACAGGCCGGCTACCTTGAAACACAACGCGGACGGGGTGGCGGGTTTCGACTGGCGCGCCCTGCTGAGGACATTATTGTCGGCGATGTTGTTCGCATAACCGAAGGTCCGCTTGATCTGGTTGAATGCTTTAACCCCACAAATAACACCTGCCCTTTGATCGGCATTTGCAAATTGTCCAAGGCCCTGCACGAGGCGACACGTGCCTTTATGGCCGTCTTGGATGACCTTACCTTGGCGGATATATCCTCTAACCGCACCGATCTGATGGAGCGGATTGCCCCCTTGGAAAACGGACTAACTTTACCGAAACGGACGAAAAAATGATGGAATTTGATTGGACCCTACGCTTTCAAGGAACAGCAGCTTTGCCAGAGGCCGTGCGCAAGCGATTGAACCAAACCGCGCGCATCGTCAAAATCAAAAAAGGCGATCAAGTGTTTGGCCCCTCAAATGTGCCAGACAGTCTCTTTTTCTTATATGACGGGCGCATCCGTGTGTCGCAAAGCTCGCATGCGGGGCGTGAAATCGTGCTCTATCGTGTCGATGCAGGGGACAGCTGTGTTTTGACAACGGCCTGTATGTTGGCTGAAGAGGCCTATAACGCAGAAGGCATTGCCGAAACCGATGTGACCGCGGTGGTTTTGCCCAAACCGGCCTTTGACCAATTAACCGCAGAAGAAAGCGCCTTTCGTGACTTTGTGTTCAATGCCTATTCCCGCCGCCTGATTGATTTGCTGCGCGTGGTAGATGACGTTGCATTTGGACGAATCGACGTCAGACTAGCGGAACGGCTTTTGACGCTTGGCCAAGGATTAAAGGAAATCAGAACCACGCACCAAGAGCTTGCCAGTGAGCTTGGCACCGCGCGCGAAGTCATTTCTCGTGTTTTGAATGATTTCAATAAACGCGAGCTTATTGAACAATCACGGGGTGTTATTTCCTTTAAAAACAAGGCTGGATTAACCATCATCGCCGAAAGCGATTAAAATAATTTGGGACTATCTTTGACTTGGGTGACAATGTCACTGTTGTTGTGACAGAAAAGTTATATTTCGATATCAACTTATCAACCAAGGACATTATTATGACCCGAAATGTTGGAACTATAGACCGAATTTTTCGCGCAGCTTTAGGTATGGTGTTGCTGTATCTGGCCTTCTTTAGTGGCGTTGCTGCGTTTGACGCGGGATTGCTAAAATATGGTGCGGCTGTGGTCGGTGTCGTGATGATCACTGTCGCGGCTTTGCGGACCTGCCCAATCTATAGCCTCTTTGGCCTCAAGACGTGTCGGGTGTAATCATGGAAACAACATTTACACCTTTTATTTCTTTGGGCGGTGGCTTTGCCATTGGCCTTGGTGCGGTTCTCTTAATGCTTGGCCTCGGGCGCATTCTTGGGGCGACGGGCATTATGTCTGGCCTCTTGTTCGCGGATAATCGGGACGAAGCCTCTTGGCGGCTTGCAATGATCCTTGGGATGATCGCGGCCCCTGGTCTTATCTTTTGGGTCACAGGGACGATGCCAACGGTAGATGTGCCAATGAGCCCGGCTATGATCGTTATCGGTGGTGTCATCGTGGGGTTGGGCGCAAGCATCGGCTCTGGTTGTACATCTGGACATGGTGTGTGCGGGTTGTCGCGTTTGTCGGTCCGCTCCCTCGTTGCTGTTCCCACCTTTATGGCGACGGCTGCGCTTACTGTTTACATCATTCGTCACGTGATTGGAGCGTAACATGAAATTGGTTTTTGCTGGCCTCACAGGTCTTGTTTTCGGGATTGGGATTGCCGTGTCAGGCATGATGAACCCCGCCAAAGTGCTTAACTTCTTTGACATCTTTGGCACGTGGGATCCGAGCCTTGCCTTCGTCATGGGCGGCGCATTAAGCGTAACGGCATTAGGATATCGCCTCGTGTGGCGTCGATCTGCACCCCTATTCGGCGGCGCGTTTCAAGTTCCCAATAATTCACAAATCGATCGTAACCTTGTTGGTGGCTCTGCCCTCTTTGGCATCGGCTGGGGGATCGCTGGATTTTGTCCAGGCGCGGCACTGCCTGCTCTTGGAACAGGCCGTTGGGAAGTCGTTCTTTTTGTTGCTTCCGTCATCGGTGGCTTAGCCCTTCGCCGTGTTTTGGCACGCCTCTCTCTAAAGGGAGCACCACAATGAAAAAACTAGCCTACATCCTCTCAGGAAGCGCGCTGTTTGTGCTTGGTGGCATGGGGTTTATCTATGCGCAATCCAATGGTCATATGAACCACGGTGGCGGCGGCATGCATATGCATGATATGATGACAATGCCAGGCCTGCGCGGTGAAAATGCAAGCCCAGAAGAAAGCGCGGAAATCGCCGTGATGTTTCAAAACTTTGACACCATAACCCGCGAGGTTGAAAACCTCCCCAATGGGATCCGCACCGTCACGCGCTCGTCTGATGTAGCGGTCATGGATGCGATCGTGAGCCACTCTGTCGGTATGATCGACCGCGTTGGCCAAAAAGATGACCCCAAGATCCTAGTCCAAAGCCCGACGCTTGATGTCTTTTTCCTCCTTGGGGACGAAATCGACTCTGATGTCGAAGTGACAGATGAGGGGCTTGTTGTTGTTCAAACCTCAAGCAACCCTGAACTGGTCACGGCCTTACAAACACATGCCGCCGAAGTGACGGCAATGGCAGACCGCGGCATGGATGCGGTCCACGAAATGATGATGACGCAAGGGCGCGGTCACTGACCCCCCTCAATGAAAGGAAAATAGCTATGACATATCCAGTAAATATGGACATCCAACCTGACGTTCAGGCGTTTTTTGACGAAGCCACAAATACAATCAGCTATATCGTCAAAGACCCGACGTCCAACTCTTGCGCGATTATCGACAGCGTTATGGATATTGATTATGCGGCTGGTCGCATCACATTCGATCACGCCGACAACCTGATCCGTCACATCGAAACGCACGGGCTGACGCTTGAGTGGATCATTGAAACTCATGTTCATGCCGATCACCTCAGCGCCGCACCCTATATCCAAGAAAAACTCGGCGGCAAAATCGGCGTTGGGCACAAGATTACGGTTGTCCAAGAAGTCTTTGGCAAAGTGTTCAATGAGGGTACCGAATTCCAGCGCGATGGCAGCCAATTTGATGCTCTGTTCCAAGATGGCGATACCTATATGATTGGCAACATGCCCGTCTTTGCGATGTACACACCGGGTCACACACCCGCTTGTATGGTGCATGTCATTGGGAATGCGGCCTTTGTTGGGGATACATTGTTCATGCCCGATGGTGGCTCTGCACGCTGTGATTTCCCAGGTGGCAGCGCAGAAGAGCTCTATGAGAGCATCATGAAAGTGCTCGCACTGCCAGATGATATGCGTCTATTCATGTGCCACGACTATGGCCCGAACGGCCGTGACATTCAGTGGGAAACCACGGTTGGCGAAGAAAAGGCGCATAACATTCATGTAGGTGGCGACAACACGAAAGAAGACTTCATCAAGTTCCGTACCGAACGCGATGCGCAACTTGATATGCCAAAGCTGATTATTCCGTCCCTCCAGGTCAACATGCGCGCAGGCGAAGTCCCAACAGATCAAGACGGCAACCCAATGCTCAAAGTGCCTGTAAACGGGCTTTGATAGGAAGACACTAATGGACCTCAAGAAAATCACCGAAAAAACAACTGTCAGCGCGCAAATCGCACCTGCTGATTTAGAAGCGATCAAGGCGGCGGGTATTCGCGCAATCATCTGCAACCGTCCAGATGGCGAAGGCGCGGATCAGCCCTCTTTCGACGAAATCGCAGCCGCCGCTGAGAAAGTCGGAATTGAGGCGCGCTATGTCCCTGTGCAATCTGGCATGGTGCGGGACGAGGATGTCGATGCATTTGCAGCCGCGCTCAAGGATCTTCCGCGTCCTGTTTTGGCCTATTGCCGCACGGGGACACGCTCTGCGACTCTGTGGTCATTTAACGAGGCTAAAAAGCGCCCAATTTCCGAAGTCCTCGCCGCGACCAAGGCCGCTGGCTATGATATGAATGGCGTTGCGCGTCGCATTGCGAATGGCGGGGTCACACCCACGGATACGGGTGATGCGAAATATGACGTTGTTATCATCGGCGCGGGTGCAGGCGGCATTGCCGTTGCCGCAAGCCTCAAATCGCGTAAATCGAACCTAACAGTCGCGATCATTGATCCCGCGGATGTTCACTATTACCAGCCAGGCTGGACCATGGTGGGAGGCGGCATTTTCCAAGCGGAACAAACCGCCAAAACTATGGGATCGCTCATTCCCCGTGGCGTGAAATGGATCCAAGCGGCGGTTGCTGCGTTTGAACCCAAAAACAACGCTGTCATTCTTGAGGGATGCCGTGTTGTGAAATATGACCGCTTGGTCGTGTGCCCGGGTCTAAAGCTAGATTGGGCCGCTGTTGAAGGGCTCGAGGAAACGCTAGGCCGTAATGGGGTGACCTCGAATTATCGCTACGACCTTGCGCCTTATACCTGGGACTTGGTCAACACCCTCAAAGAGGGCCGCGCCCTTTTCACACAACCGCCCATGCCGATCAAATGTGCAGGCGCGCCGCAAAAGGCAATGTATTTGTCAGGTGATGCATGGTTCCGCAATGGCGCCCTGAAAAACATCGACATCCAGTTTATGAATGCAGGCGGCGTGTTGTTTGGCGTCAAAGACTATGTTCCTGCCTTGATGAAATACATCGACAAATACAATGCGGATTTGAACTTTTTCCACACGCTGACCTCTGTTGACGGATCTGCGAAAAAGGCAACGTTCAAAGTGGCGAAACCAGACACCGAAGCCGAGAGCATCACAGTTGATTTTGACATGATGCATGTGTGTCCGCCCCAAACGGCACCCGATTTCATTCGCGTGTCACCTTTGGCAGATGCCGCAGGGTGGGTCGATGTGGATCAGGCAACTTTGCGTCACAAGTCATTTGACAACATCTGGTCCCTTGGGGATGTGATGAACGCGCCAAACGCGAAAACAATGGCAGCCGTTCGCAAGCAAGCCCCAGCTGTTGCAGACAACATCATTGCCGACATCAAGGGCCGCTCGCCCGTGGCGGCCTATGACGGCTATGGCTCATGCCCTTTGACAGTTGAGCGTGGCAAAATCGTTCTGGCGGAATTTGCCTATGGCGGCGTGTTAAAGCCAAGCTTCCCATCCTTTGTTCTAGACGGGACAAAACCGACACGCGCGGCCTGGTTCCTCAAGGAAAAGATGCTTCCGCCGATCTATTGGCAAGCCATGCTGAAAGGCAAAGAATGGATGGCCAAGCCCGAAAAATTAGACGCGGCGTCGTAAACGCGCCTCACTCTCGCACCTATCGATAGATTGGGAAGTTCCGCTCTTGTTGGGACTTCCCCCCTTTTTGAATTGACCCTCCTATGACACATTTCTCCCGTTATTTGCCGATCCTCGACTGGGGACAGCGCTATGATCGCACGGCTTTGTCCAATGACATGATTGCTGCGGTTATCGTCACGATCATGTTGATCCCACAATCTTTGGCCTATGCGCTTCTTGCGGGTTTGCCGCCCGAAGCGGGCATTTATGCCTCGATTGCCCCAATCATCCTTTATGCCATCTTTGGAACTTCGCGTGCCTTGGCCGTGGGGCCAGTTGCGGTGGTGTCCTTGCTAACAGCCTCGGCCATTGGCCAAGTGGCCGAAGCAGGCACCGCAGGATATGCTGTGGCCGCCCTGACACTTGCGGGATTGTCGGGTGCGTTTTTGGTGCTCTTGGGGGTGTTTCGCCTTGGGTTCCTTGCCAATTTCCTCAGCCACCCTGTGATTGCCGGATTTATCACAGCCTCGGGTATTTTGATCGCCACAAGCCAACTCAAACACATTCTAGGGGTCAGCGCGCATGGTCATACTTTGCCTGAAATGCTGGGATCTATTTTTGCACATTTGGATCAAATCAACTGGATCACGGTTGTGATTGGCGTCTCGGCGACGGCGTTTTTGTTTTGGGTGCGTGGCAATTTGAAACCCTTGCTCAAGCGGATTGGCACTGGACCTGTGTTGACCGATCTCTTGGCCAAGGCTGGCCCTGTTGCCGCCGTGGTTACCACCACGCTTGCGGTTTGGCTGTTTGGGCTGCACAATGCAGGGGTTAAAATTGTCGGCGATGTGCCACAAAGCCTGCCCCCCTTTACGCTGCCTGGCCTGTCGCCTGAGCTGGTACGCTCACTGCTCGTTCCTGCGATCCTGATATCGGTCATTGGCTTTGTTGAAAGCATCTCTGTTGCGCAAACCTTGGCGGCCAAAAAACGCCAACGTATTGATCCGGATCAAGAATTGATCGGGCTTGGCGCGGCGAACCTTGGCGCAGCCTTCACTGGCGGCTTTCCTGTCACAGGTGGGTTTTCACGCTCTGTCGTCAATTTCGATGCAGGGGCAGAAACACCTGCCGCAGGGATTTATACCGCGATTGGCCTCGCCATAGCCGCGCTCGCATTGACACCTTTGGTCTACTTCCTTCCCAATGCGACCCTTGCGGCGACCATTATCGTTGCGGTCCTCTCTCTTGTTGATTTTTCGATCTTATCAAAGACATGGGGATATGCGCGCGCCGACTTTATTGCCGTTGCCGCCACCATCCTCCTCACCCTTGGGATGGGCGTTGAAATCGGTGTGGCAAGCGGTGTGATCATTTCCATCCTCTTGCATCTTTATAAAACCTCACGCCCCCATGTCGCCGAAGTGGGCCGCGTTCCTGACTCTGAACATTTCCGTAATGTGAACCGTCATAATGTCGAAACAGATGCAACCGTTCTGAGCCTGCGTGTGGATGAAAGCCTCTATTTCGTGAATGCGCGCTTCCTCGAAGACCTCGTGCAATTGCGGGTCACAACAGGATGCGAGATCAAACATGTTGTCTTGATGTGTTCTGCAGTGAATGACGTTGATTTTTCCGCGCTGGAAAGCCTTGAGGCTATTAACCTCCGATTAATCGATATGGGCGTAGGGTTTCATCTATCCGAAGTCAAAGGCCCCGTCATGGATCGCCTCAAAAAATCGCATCTGATGCACGATTTGAACGGCAAAGTTTTCCTGTCGCAATACGATGCTTGGATGGAATTAAAGCCTGCATAACTCTTTGGCGCGCGAAATAATACCGCACCCTCAGCATCGGCTTCAGATGTCTATGACTTCTGAAGAACCGAGACCAGGGTGCGGTACCGCTTCACTCTACGAAGGGTTAAAAATGCCTTTTGGTTTAAATTCAGGACCGTCTTTTTGACGGTTTCTGTGGTCTCGACCGGATCCGCCTCGAGCGTTTCTGGATAAATTGGACGCCCAATCTGAATCGAGAAATGAAAGTTCTTTTTATTTAATGTCTCATTAAACAGCGTAATGTCGCGCAGGGTCGGATGAATAATATCCAAGATGTAAAATAGGACCGAATTGCGCGCTGAGATATGGACAGGGACAATCGGCACCCCATGCTTTTTCGCGATAGACACAGCAGAGGGCATCCAAGCGCGTTCAATCAGGGAAAACCAGCGCCGCTTGGCCAGGCGACCAGATGGGAAAATAACGCCCAGCCTGCCCTCTTGCATGGCGCGTTTGGTATATTCCAACGTCAGCTTGGTCTTGGCTTTGTTACGCTTGTCCTTGCGCCACTCAACAGGGGCAATTTGGGATTCAAGCTGGGGAAACACCCGCAACACATCGCTATTGGCAAAGAAATAGAGATCAGGGCGAATACCTGCAATTGCCTTGTAAAGGAAAAGCGCATCCGCAATGCCCGTTGGATGATTGGCAACAATCAAAGCGGGGCCAGAGCGCGGGATATTCTCAAGTCCAGTGACTTCCATATCCTGCGCAATTTCGGCGCTCATACGGTTTAGGATGGTTGAGCCAGATGCGGTTTCAAGGGCTTCGGCCGTCCGCAAGGTTTCCCAATAGGACAGGGCTGATTTCAGCAAGGAATCGACGGAGCGCAAAAAGAAGGTACGCGATTGCAGCCACGGAGCACGCTCATAAATGAGGCAATCAATGGTATCCTTCATCATCGCGGTCCTGATACTTAGTTAGGGAACGTATCAGTGCTGCACACACAGCGGATGTCTGAATTGACGATGCTAAAATCAAAAGCATCGTTCGAGAGGAACATTTTGAACAGCTTGAACATGACACCAAACTCCTTGTTGGAATCACGTGTAACGCCTCAATGTAAAATCTTTATGTCATCCGCAGGGGTGGGGTGATTTAGGGCGTAGACCTAGGTTTGAATTTGAAAACAAACGCCCGCGCACTAGCTCTCCCATATGGTGAGCATGAAAGAGGCCCCGATGAACCGCAGAGACTTTATCGCATCCATGTGCCTGTTCACGCTCAGCGCGCCATATCTACGCGCTGACACATCAAACGTCACGGATCAATTGAACGCGATCAATGCAAACGTTCTCTTTATGCGTCACGCCCTCGCTCCGGGCTTTGGGGATCCCACAGAATTTGACGTTGCCAATTGCAACACACAACGCAACCTCAACGACGAAGGCAGAGCGCAAGCAAAAGCCATCGGCGCCGCCCTAACGGCCAGCGGGCTTGTCTTCGATGCGGTGTATTCAAGCCAGTGGTGCCGCTGCCAAGACACAGCCGAGCTTATGAATGTCGGAGAGGTCCAAACATTTCCAGGGCTAAATTCCTTTTTCCAATCCCATGCGCCCAAAGACAAAACACTCGCATTGCTCAGAGGTAAATTTGACGAGCTTCCGACGGATAAATTAACCTTAATGGTCACCCACCAAGTGGTCATCCAAGCCATCACAAACCAGAGCGTCAGCTCAGGCGGATTGGTCGCCTACAACACACGCACACAACGCTCTGAACGTGTTTATATAGAGGGCTGATAGGGCAGAAAACAAACGGCGTCATGGCCTTAGCCCATTAGTATTTTATCTGCAAAATTAATTTTAATGGTGCCTAGGGGCGGCACCAACCTATTGTTTTTATGTGTTTTTAATTGTCCATCCGTAAAGCCATCCCCCTTTAAACATTACACAAAGTGTCTATCCATGTCTTGACGTGTCCATCCGTATCTAACAGTCTAGGGTGGATAATTGGGTGGATACAAAATGCGAGCAAAAAACAAGCTCTCCGCAGGCTTCATAAGAACTGCACCTGAAGGCAAGCATTCGGATGGCGGCGGTCTTTGGTTGATCAAACGTGAAGATGGAGGTGCGCAGTGGATGCAGCGTGTCACAGTTCATGGCAGACGACGAGAAATGGGTTTGGGCGGCTTCCCTACAGTAGGGTTGGCCGAAGCGCGTAAGCTAAGTGAGCGCTGGCGCGCTGTGGCGGCGGCAGGCCGCGACCCAATCAAAGAGCGTGAAGCTGAGAGGCGTGCAGCCCGGCGCGAGGACATCACACTTTCGATTATAACTGAGGATGCATTCGAGGCGCGAAAGGCTGAACTCAAGGATGATGGGAAGGCCGGCAGATGGCTAACCCCCCTCACCCTGCACGTGCTGCCTAAGCTCGGCAAAGTACCCGTAACGGACATCGACCAACGCGATATTCGAGACACGCTGTCCCCTATCTGGCACACCAAAGCTGATACGGCACGGAAAGCGATGAACAGGCTTTCAATTGTTTTACGTCACTCTGCTGCACTCGGCTTGGATGTGGATCTGCAGGCAACTGAGAAAGCAAAGGCGTTGCTTGGCAAGTCACGCCATGTAGCAAAGCATATCCCCGCAATGGCTTGGGCGGATGTGCCCGAATTTTATGCCAGCTTAGAGGAGCCAACTCTTACGCACCTCGCTCTGCGGCTGTTGATCCTGAACCCCGGAGTGCGTTCAAAGCCTTTACGGCATCTTCGACTTGAACAGATTGATGGCAATGTTTGGACGGTGCCTGAGGGTGACATGAAGGGTCAGAAGGGCAAGGCCCCCGCTTACCGCGTACCGCTATGCCAAGAGGCGCAGAGAATTATCGAACTTGCGCTGCCGCATGCACGCAATGGCTACCTGTTTCCGAACACACGCGGTGGCGTGATAAGCGATATGACCCTTTCACGGCTGATGGCGCGGCGCGGCTTGGACGCAAGGCCTCACGGGTTCCGTACGTCTTTACGAACGTGGCTTGCGGAGACAACGGACGCTCCTCACGAGGTTGCAGAAGCTATGCTCTCACACTCAACAGATAGCGGTGTCGTGCGGGCTTACCGCAGGACTGACTACCTAGAGCAGCGGCTAGCTTTGACCGAACGCTGGGCTGACCACCTCACCGGTGGCGCTGGTCAGGTCGTGAAGCTTGTGGGGGCGGCAAATGAAAAGTGATGAAACAGGCAAGGCCCCCACTTCATCTACAACCCCTACTAAGAAGGGGTCAGGCCTAACTGGTTTGTTGGGGGGTGCAATTAACACCAAAGATCCCCTTGCATTGGTGGGTATTGGCGTGGGTGCA
>CBFHNR010000036.1:0-13045 GCA_965657215.1 uncultured Paracoccaceae bacterium | reverse complement strand
TGGGCCTATTGGAAGCAAAGCGTGGAGGGGGGCGTTCTATCGCCTGATACCTCAATGGTGCATAGCCTGATTGATATCGAAGTCCGCCTGACCCAAGATCAAATCGCCGAAATTGATGAGGCCTTGGCGCACCGAGGTGTGTCATGATTGCGTATGATTTCTTTGTTCTGAGCTTTGCGCCCTTGCTCATTGGTATCCTTGCCTCTGTTGCCTGTGCTTTGCCAGGGAACTTTTTGATCCTGCGCAAACAAGCCCTCATTGGCGATGCTCTTAGCCATGTTGTTCTGCCTGGGATCGTTGTTGCGTTTTTGGTGACGGGGCTTGTGTCGACATGGCCCATGATGATTGGCGCTTTGGTCGCCTCTTTCGTGGCGGTTGGGTTAATCCAGATCATCCAACGCGTGGGGCGGATCGAACAAGGTGCTGCGATGGGTGTCGTATTTACCGCTATGTTTGCCTTTGGCGTCTTGTTACTAGAGCGCACGGATACGAGCAAAGTGCATTTGGATGTTCAACACGCGCTCTATGGTAATTTAGAGAGCTTGATTTGGTTGGATTATTCGGGTTGGGGGTCTTTGACGTCCTTGGCTGATTTGTCCTACTTGCCAGTCGAGCTGTGGCGCATGGCTGGTGTCGCCTGTGTGATTATTCTGTTCACGTTCGTTTTCTGGCGCTCCCTAAAATTGATCAGCTTTGATGAACAATTCGCAAGCACACAAGGGGTTCGCGTGGGGCTAATGTCGACGGCGTTGATCGGCATGGCGGCATTGGCGGCGGTGGCCGCCTTTGATGCGGTGGGATCCATTATTGTGATCGCTATGTTTATCTGCCCCCCAGCCATTGCGCGCTTGGTGACGAATTCGCTCAGGTCGCAAGTTTGGTTAAGCATCCTCTTTGCGACGCTATCCACTATTTTAGGATTTTACATGGCGGCCTATGGCCCACGCCTTTTGGGATACCAAGAAAGCGTGAGTGCAGCAGGCATGATTGCAACAGTGAGCGGTGTATTCCTCGCCATTGCTGCTATTTGTGGGCCGTATCGTAAAGCCAACAGTTAAGTCGCGTAGTTAGACCCTTCTTCATCCAATATGGCCTTTAGCTCTTCGAGGAACCGGGAATCCAGGGACGGGTAATCTTCGATTTCTTGCGCTGTTTTTTCCGCAACCGCGTCGGATAGGACCCGAAGGGGCTGTCCCGTCTGAAGCGCAGTAATGTAGGTTTGTGCGGCGCGTTCAAAATAATACAGCCGATTAAAGGTTTCCGCGACTGTATCGCCAATCACCATAACCCCATGGTTGCCCATGATCATGACCTTTTGCTTTGGATCAGAAAACAGGCGCGCACAGCGCTCGCCTTCTTCTTCAAATGCAAGGCCGCCGTAGCCGTCGTCAATGACATAGCGATTAAAGAACATGGTACCGTTTTGATCAATCGGGGGCAGGCGGCTGTCGGCGAGACAGGCCAATGTGGTGGCATAAACAGAATGCACATGCATCGCACATCGCGCATGCGGACAATGGCGGTGCAAACCTCCGTGTAATCCCCAAGCCGTTTCATCTGGCGCGTTGGGTTGGCTGAGGGTATCAGGATCATTTGCATCAACAACTAAGAGGTCGCTGGCTGTGATCCGCGAGAAATGTTTCTTGTCGGGGTTCACCAGAAACTTGGTTCCATCGTCATTGATCGCGAGGGAAAAGTGATTGGCCACAGCTTCATGCATATTAAAGCGAGCAGTCCACCGAAACGCCGCTGCTAAATCAACGCGCTCTTGCCAGTTTTCTATATTTGCCGTCATCGTGGTCTCCTCCACCGAACGTTATTAGGGGTCTTCATTTTGAATGGGGCGCGAGGCCGCCCAAGTGTATCCATCCTTACACATAACATAACATTCGCGAAGCCCATGTGGTTTTTCCATCGGGGCTTGCAAGATATGCGCACCAAAGGAGGCCGCGTTTTCCGCCGCTTGATCGGGATCGACGTCGAACAAGTGGATCATAACGCCCACACCTCTAGGCGGGTTTTCAGGGAGAAAATCGTAAATCGGATGCGACGCATATGTGGCGTCTTGGTGAAGTTGAATAATCTGATCACCTGATGTCATGATCGCAAAGTCCTTGGATACTCGATGGGCGGACATGTCCAAGACAGACACAAGAAAATCCACGGCATCCGCGATATCTGTCACCAGGAGGTTCAATCCAACACCGCGCAGAGATGCGCCAAAGTCCTGAGGAGAAACGGTTTCAAAATCCATTATGTCGATCCCAATAAAACGACTGTTCTTGAATGCTTCGTCTGGGCATGGCATCTTTGCGCATGAAAACCCAACACATCATACCCAAGCTTGTCATGACTTTGTCATAGACACAAAGCAAATGTGGATGATGAAAGATAAATAAAAGGAAATAATAAAATGACGTATTTGACACCCGATGCAGGTCCATCCAAATCTTTTCTCAATGCTCAGGACGCTGTGGCTCAGCTTCAGACACTTTATACGCAATCCATCGAATTTTTACGTACTGCCTTTCATACCACAATGTCCGAGGGACCAACGGGTCAAAAATATCGTGCCTATTATCCGGAAATTCGGTTCATTACCGAAAGCTACGCCGTCATTGATAGCCGCCTAAGTTTTGGCCATGTTTCGGCGCCCGGTACCTATGTGGCGACGGTGACGCAACCTGATTTGTTCGCAAACTACCTTGAACAACAAATTTCCCTATTGATCGAAAATCATGATGTTGCAGTACATATAGGACCGTCACAAACACCAATTCCTGTTCATTTTGCCATGATGAATGATGCGGCCGCGACTGTACCAAATGGAGGCGCTGCTGAATTTGCGCTGCGTGACGTGTTTGATGTTCCTGATCTTGCGACAACCAATGACGATATCGTTAACGGCGTGGCAGAACCCGATGCCGACGGAGCAGAGCCCTTAGCACCGTTTACAGCGCAGCGTGTTGATTATTCTTTGGCGCGGCTATCGCATTATACGGCGACAGATCCGCATCATTTTCAAAACTTTGTCCTATTCACCAACTATCAGTTCTACGTCGCTGAATTCGAGGCCTATGCCCGCAAGATGATAGCGGACCCTAAGAGTGGTTATACAAGCTTTGTCTCAACTGGAAACTTTGAGCTCACGGATCCGACAACAGATATACCCACACCCGAAAAAATGCCGCAAATGCCGACCTATCACCTCAAACGGGCTGATGGAAACGGGATCACATTGGTGAATATCGGTGTTGGACCGTCGAATGCAAAAACAGCAACAGATCATATCGCGGTTTTACGACCGCATGCGTGGTTAATGGTTGGTCACTGCGCGGGCTTGCGCAATTCGCAAAGCTTAGGCGATTTTGTGTTGGCGCATGCTTATTTGCGGGAAGACAAAGTTTTGGACGATGATTTGCCCGCTTGGGTTCCCGTCCCAGCCTTGGCCGAAATGCAAATTGCCTTGGAAACGGCTGTGGCAGAGGTCACCAAACTTAATGGATTTGAGCTCAAGAAAATTATGCGCACAGGCACTGTTGCAACGGTCGACAACCGAAATTGGGAATTGCGCGAACACACGGGTCCCGTTCAACGTCTGTCACAAAGTCGTGCTGTCGCCTTGGACATGGAAAGCGCGACAATCGCTGCAAACGGATATCGCTTTAGGGTGCCCTATGGCACGCTCTTATGTGTGAGCGACAAGCCCCTTCATGGCGAGCTAAAGTTACCAGGAATGGCGTCAGATTTCTACAAAACTCAAGTTTCGCGTCATTTGATGATTGGAATTCGGGCGATGGAAGAGCTTAGTGAAATGCCACTTGAGCGCCTTCAAAGCCGAAAATTACGCAGTTTTTCCGAAACAGCTTTCCTCTAAACCGAAAATTTCGCAAAAAATGTCTGTTTTTATGGGAAATTGTCACTCTATTTGTTGTGTTCTCTTACAACATTCAGTTACAACTTTCTCATGAGGCCCCAATAGTTGGGCAGTTGAAGGAGAAAACTATGTCTAAACCAATGACGAAAACACAACTGGTTGCAGCGCTTGCCGAAGAAATGGGCGCCGACAAAAAAGCTGCTGGGGCGGCTCTTGATGCGATCTGCAACTTGATCACTCGCGAAGTTTCAGGCGGCGGCGCGGTCACACTTCCTGGTATCGGCAAAATCCAATGCCGTGAACGTCCAGAGCGTATGGTTCGTAACCCTGCGACAGGCGAACAGTTCAAAAAAGAAGCTGACAAGGTTGTAAAAATGACAATCGCAAAAGCTTTGAAAGACAGCGTGAACGGCTAATCCCGAACGACTGTAAGAATAAGAGGGGTCGCGTTTCGCGGCCCTTTTCTTTTTGTGGGGCCTGTGTCAGGGTTTTTGCAGTCAAAGGTAAAAGGTCTTCATGAATATCAAAGCAATCCTGATGGGCCTTTCGTTTGCCCTCATGTGGTCATCGGCCTTTACCTCAGCGCGGGTTATCGTGACCTATGCCTCGCCAATTGCATCGCTGTCTCTGCGATTTTTGATTAGTGGATTGATCGGCATCGGCATCGCGCGGTGGATGGGGCAAAGTTTTTCGCTGACGCGTGCGCAGTGGCGCGCCACGATTATTTTTGGCATCTGTCAGAACGCGCTGTATCTCGGTTTAAACTTTGTTGCCATGCAATGGATCGAAGCCTCGCTTGCGTCAATCATTGCCTCCACGATGCCTTTGATGGTGGCTTTCGCCGGCTGGGTGATCTTTCGCGATAAGCTGTCCCCTTTGGGAATGCTCGGCCTTGTCCTAGGAGTTTCGGGTGTTGGGTTGATCATGGGCGCGCGGTTGAACGCGGGCGTGGATCCCCTTGGATTAGCGCTGTGTCTGATTGCTGCTGTTGCTCTTACTGTCGCGACGCTTTCTGTGCGAGGGGCCAGTTCAGGGGGCAATGTGATGATGATCGTGGGCATGCAAATGTTGGTGGGCGCGGTGACATTGGGCTTTGTCGCGATGCTGTTTGAGCCGTTTCACGTGGAATGGCATTGGTCGTTAGGGGTGGCATTTATTTATACCACGTTGGTCCCGGGATTAGCGGCAACCTTTGTGTGGTTTACCCTGGTCAATGAGATTGGCGCTGTCAAAGCAGCCACATTTCATTTCTTGAACCCCTTTTTCGGAGTCGCGATTGCGGCGGCTTTGCTAGGCGAAGCACTGGGATTATTGGACGTAATAGGCGTTGTCGTGATCGCAGCGGGCATCTTGGCGGTGCAATTGTCGAAACAGAAGCGTCTATAGGGTTTCGTATCGCGTGTGCGATCCGATCCAAAGGGGGCTTCGCCCCCGTCGCTGAGGCGACTCCCCCAGAGTATTTTCCGCAAAGATGAAGAAGACTTATCCGATTTTGCCGCGGTTTTCGCCGACTTGACCACGGTGGAGGAGCATGTGGTCTAAGATCACGCAGGCCATCATAGCTTCGCCAACGGGGACCGCGCGGATACCCACGCAGGGGTCGTGGCGGCCCTTGGTGACGACTTCGATGGGCTCGCCTGATTTGGTAATGGATTGACGAGGCGTGAGGATAGAGGATGTGGGTTTGACGGCAAAGCGGACAACGATGTCTTGGCCCGTTGAAATACCTCCCAAAATACCACCAGCATGATTTGACGAATACATAGGCAAGCCATTGTTTCCCATGAAAATTTCATCTGCGTTTTGCTCGCCTGTCAAGGCAGCAGCGGCCATGCCTTCGCCGATTTCAACGCCTTTGACGGCATTGATCGACATCATTGCAGCGGCGAGGTCCGTGTCCAGTTTTCCATAGACGGGGGCGCCTAGTCCGGCGGGGACATTGCGGGCGACGACTTCGATGATGGCGCCGACGGAATTGTGGGACTTGCGGATATCATCAAGGTAGGTGGCCCAGTCTTGGGCGGCTTGGGCATCCGGTGTCCAGAATTCGTTTTGATCGATTTGGTCCCAGTCAAAATTCTCGCGGTTAATGCCATGCGGGCCGATCTGGGTCATGTAGCCTTTGATTTCGACTGAAGGGGCCAAGGAAGCAATCGCTGCACGGGCCAAACCACCTGCGGCCACACGTGCCGCCGTTTCACGCGCAGAGGAACGACCCCCCCCGCGATAATCGCGAATACCGTATTTTTGCCAGTAGGTGATATCCGCATGACCGGGTCGGAAGGTTTCGGAAATATTCCCGTAATCCTTTGATCTTTGGTCAGTATTTCGGATCATCAACTGGATCGGCGTGCCCGTAGATTGGCCTTCAAAGACACCAGAAAGAATTTCCACTTCATCCGCTTCGCGCCGCTGTGTGGTGAATTTATTCTGACCGGGTTTCCTTTTGTCCAACCAATGCTGAAGCATCGCTGCGTCCACTTCAACACCGGGGGGACAGCCGTCCACAGTGGCCCCCAATGCGGGGCCGTGGCTTTCGCCCCAAGTGGTGACGCGGAATAAATGTCCAAAGGTGTTGAGGCTCATATCATGGTGCTCCGATCCAAAGTTGCCCTTGGATAAAGCCTTGCGCGCCAAGGGGCAAGACCCCCCTCAAATCCCGATCTGTTTTACGTCGGTATCCCGTCGGTATTTTATCGGTGGGGTTTAAAAAATTACTTTGCCGAACTAACTTTCAAAAGCGCTGGTTTACTACTCCCAAAGTATAGGGCATTGTTTACCTAATAAAAAAATCGAATTATTGCTAGTGGAATAATTATGACGCAAAAAATTGATATGACTGCTGCAAGGGCAGAATTAGAGAAAATAGTCCAAACTAATACTCCCGAAATTGCATTGATACCATTCGAGTTATTGAACAAACGAAACAACAGGACAACTCGATTGGCTGCGAACTCGAATTCACCAACTCCAATGGATGGGGCAAATAAATGGTATGAGTTTGAGTTTAACGAACCCGTGTTCTTGAATAAGATTGTGGTCGAAGAAAAGAACTATGGTTCTTTTGATGAATTTGAATTTAGGTGGGTTCCTTTACAGGGTGGGGAGTTAAATGAAACACTCTCGAAGAGTGGTGAAGATAGCTATGAAGCAAATATTAATAACTTAGTTACAAAAGTTCGTTTTCGACCCCCTAAAAAATGGCTGTATAAACCCGAAATTATAAGAGTTAGGTTAATTGGTTTTCAACGTCATGAACTTGAAGACTTTGTTCAGTTGGTTGGGGAGCTGGATCGTTACAAGCAAAATGCAATATCTGAAACAGATAGAGCAATTCAGTCTGCAGAAAAAGCCAATTTGGAGATTGTTGAATCTACAGATCAGCTCATGGAATTAAAAAAGGATATTGATGCAAAAAACCAAACGGTTATCGATTTGGGTGCCAAAATAGCTAGTTTAACTGAGCAGCGTCAAGGTCTTCTCGACGACATTACATCGCGTGAAAGTTTGATCTCCTCACTTGATGAAAGGCTAACTCAAGTAAACGAAAAAATTGCAGAGAGGACGACACAAAGAGAAGCTCTCGTAAATGAAGTGTCGTCCTTAAAGCAACGATTGCGGTCTCTGGAAGACGACGTCAACATGTTTCCGACTGAAATAGCTGCGTTTGTCTCACAGGGTGGTCAAAATATTAACATGTATTTCTGGCTGGCTTTCATGCCAATTTCGATTCTGGTAATCATAACAGGATTGCTACTATTTAACGCGGCGGACCTGACAACAGTTATAGATAAAAGTGAGACGGTTAACATTATGTCTATTTTCTTAACAAGACTCCCTTTTGTATTGATAGCAATGGGTATTGTTGCCGCTTCTTATAAGCTAGCTCGAGCGTTTATTCTTGAAATTATGCGTATTAATCAACAGAGGTTGAGCTTGTCTAAAATCAGTATAATTGCAACAGATGCTTCGAATACATCACAGGATGGTCTAAGCGACCTTACTGACTTACAATTGTACGAGCTACGTACTGATTTGAAAATGCAAATGTTAAGAGATCACCTGAAGGAGTATCTATCTTCAGATTTCAGGTATCAAGCAAAGTCTAAGAATGACTGGACACGTATCATTAAAGAACGGACCTCAAGAAAAACGGCCGATGGTTTGGATGTAGAAGCTGTTGATGATTAGTCTATAACATTCTGATTAAATTTCCAAAATTATAAAAATAGCGCTAGTTTAGTTCCAGTGTATAGTGTTTTTAAGAGTAGGCTTCGATTGAAAGGAAAGGGATCAAACTATGATGGGGTGCTGTTTCAATTGCCCTATTGATATCTCGTGCAAATCCGTTACATCTAATCCTACCTCGGGGTGCCTTGATTGGCTGAGACGCATGTGCGGACCCGTTGAACCTGAACCGGTTAAAACCGGCGGAGGGAAGGTCTGGAACGGTTCCTGATGCTTACTCTCCGCTTGCAAAAGGAGAGTTGAGTTGAAACACCTTACCCTTGCAGCGGGCCTCTTGGCGGCGACATCTGTCATCGCGGAAACCCCTGTCTTATCCATTTATGCGCCTGATTATTTCACCTCTGAGTGGGGCCCTGGTCCGTCCATTGAGGCGGCGTTTGAGGCGCAGTGCGACTGTGATCTGCAATTTTCGGCGGGCGATTTGTTACCGCGCTTGATGTTAGAAGGTGACAAGACCAACGCGGATGTTGTGATTGGCCTGAACACAGACGTTACCAAAAAGGCGCGTGGCACTGGGTTGTTTGCGCCTCATGGTCAAAACAACGGCGATCTTGATTTGCCGATTGCGTGGCAGGACGATGTGTTTTTGCCGTTCAATTGGTCCTATGTGTCCTTTGTCTATGACGACACACGGCTTGCGACGGCACCGCGCAGTTTTGAGGATTTGCTCACCCTGCCTGAAGGGTCCAAAATCGTGATCCAAGACCCACGCAGTTCGATTTCTGGGCTTGCCTTGGTGCTTTGGGTGAAGGCGGTTTATGGTGATGAGGCAGAGGCCTATTGGTCCCGTTTGGCGCCAAATATCCTAACCGTAACCAAAGGGTGGTCAGAGGCCTATGGGTTGTTTACCTCGGGCGAGGCGGATGTTGTATTGTCGTTTAACACATCGCCTGCCTATCACATTGCAGCCGAAGGGGATTTGACCAAGAAGGCGGCGATTTTCGACGAAGGGCATTATGCGTTTTTCGAATTGGCAGCCAAGGTTGCGGGAACAGATCAGCCCGAATTGGCGGATCAGTTCATGGATTTCGTAATGTCGGATGATTTCCAATCCCTCATTCCTGAGACGAATTGGTCGTACCCGTCTGCGCAGCCTGCGGATCAATGGCCTGAGGTCTTTGCCAATTTGCCGGCACCCGCCAAAGCGATTTTCTTTGACGAAGATCAGGCGGCAGATTTGCGTGATCAAGCGATTGCACAGTGGCGTCGCGCGCTGTCTCAGTAATCTTGGGCGCGGCTGTTGTGGCCGCGATCCTTTTGCCATTGGGGGCGGTGTGGTCCGCCTCTGATGGATTGGTGCGACCAAGGTCCGAGGACTGGTCCGCCATTTGGTTCACCCTGTATCAAGCCAGCCTGTCGGCTCTGTTGTCCGTCGGCTTGGCTGTGCCCGTTGCGCGCGCGCTGTTTCGGCGGCAGTTTTGGGGGCGGAATGGGTTGATCTTGATCATGGGCGCGCCCTTTATCCTTCCTGTGATTGTTGCAGTGCTGGGGTTGATTGCGGTCTTTGGTCAGAACGGGATTTTGAATAGCCTCTTGGGTGTTTTGGGGATCAAAACAGTCTCTATTTATGGGATTCAGGGCATATTACTGGCGCATGTGTTTTTCAATTTACCCCTTGCGACGCGGATGATTTTGACGGGATGGTCTGGCATTCCTGCTGAGCGGCTGCGCCTTGGGCAGAGTTTGGGACTTGGCCCTCTTGCGTCCTTTCGGATGATCGAAGAGCCGATGTTGCGCCGCGTCGTTCCTTCGGCTTTGGCGATTATATTTGTGATCTGTTTGTCGAGTTTCGCGGTGGCTCTGACCCTTGGTGGGGGGCCGCGTGCGACGACGTTGGAGTTGGCGATTTATCAGGCGGTGCGCTTTGATTTTGATCTTGGCACAGCGGCAAGCCTTGGGATCATTCAGCTTGTCGTGGCGGGCTCGGCGGCTGTTGCCTTGGCCGTAATTGGCGTACGCACAGATTTTGGCCGTGGGTTGGATCGTAGCCTCGCGACGGTCGGGGATCCGATGTGGCGGCGCGTGTTGGATACGGGTTGGATCCTCTGTGCCGCTGGGTTTTTGATCCTTCCCTTAGGGATGGTGGTGTCGCAAGGGGTTCTAGGGCTCGCCGTGCTTGGGCCAGAGGTTTGGACGGCGGCAGCGCGGTCTGTGATGATGGCGCTGGCCTCGACGGTGCTGTGTCTCGGCTTGGCCTTGGGGTTGATGCATAAATGGGGCGAAGTGGTGGGAACGCTTGGGATTGCTGTGTCGCCTTTGGTCTTGGGGGTTGGCGTGTTTTTGATCATCCGACAGGTGGCAAACCCCTTTGACTATGCGCTCTATGTGACGCTCTGTGTGAATGCAGTGATGGCCCTGCCGTTTGTGGTGCGCATTTTGCGTCCTGTGGCCGAGGATACACGGATCCTCTATGGGCCTTTGGCGATGTCACTAGAGATCACGGGATGGGCGTGGGTGCGATGGATCCTGTTGCCGCGTCTGGCACGACCGCTTGGGTTTTGCGCGGGATTGGTTGCGGCCTTGGCTATGGGGGACCTCGGTGTGATCGCCTTGTTTGGAACGGCGGAGCATGCAACATTGCCGCTCAAGCTGTATCAGCTCATGGGGGCCTATCGCATGGACCAAGCGGCGGCGGCGGCCTGCCTTTTGGTGTGTCTCAGCTTGGGGCTATTTTGGGTCTTTGACAGAATTGGGCGTCGCTATGCTTGAATTTCGCAATCTCATCGTGGCGCAAGGCAGCTTTGCCCTCGATGTTGAGGATATGGTCTTGGACCATGGGATCACCGCGATCATGGGGCCATCGGGGGCGGGGAAGTCTACGATATTGGCGGCGCTCGGTGGGTTTTTACCTGTCCCACCCCGTCGCATTTTGTGGAACGGCGCGGATATCACAGCCTTGCCGCCGGCCAAGCGGCCATCGGCGATGGTGTTCCAAGATAACAACCTGTTTCCCCACCTTAGCCTCTTTCGAAATGTTGCCTTGGCGATGAGCACGAAATCACGGCTTTCGTCCGATCAGCAGGGACGTGTGATGCAGGCGTTGGCCAAGGTTGGATTGACGGGTCTAGAGGATCGCCGCCCTGCCGATGTGTCGGGCGGTCAACAAAGCCGCGCTGCCCTTGCGCGGGTCTTGTTACAGAATAAACCTGTTCTTTTACTGGATGAACCCTTTTCGGCCTTGGGGCCAGCCCTCAAGGACGAGATGTTAGACCTCTTGGCGCAAATCGCGCAGGATCACGGGACGATTGTTGTGATGGTGACCCATGATCCACAAGATGCCGAGCGGATCGCGGATCAGGTGATTGTGGTGGATCACAATCGCGCGGCGGCGCCCATGCCGACCGCTGAGGCGCTTGCCAAAACTGGTCCGTTAGCTGGATACCTCAGCCGTTGACCGCACGTGGCGCAACCCGAACCATGCCATCAGGCTTGCAAAGACAAAATACGCCCCGCCAAAGATATACTGTCCCCACAAATCAAACCCAAAATCAATAAAGAGACCTGTGATCCCGGGTCCAATCGCAGAGCCAAATACCATGATGGATGTTGCCAATGCCTTGATTGATCCGATATGGGCAGTGCCATAAAATTCGGCCCAAAATGCGTTGATTAGGGTCGAATTTGCCCCGTTCGTGAATCCCACAAAGATCAATCCGACCATCACTATTGTGAGGCTTGGGGCGAGACCGAAAATGGTAAAACCAACGGCCATGGGTAACAAAAATATCGGTAACATGCGTTCAGTCCCGAACTTATCCAGCGCCCATCCTGAGATCATCATCGAAAGGACGACAAGGGATGTATAAATTGGGAAGAGGGCCACCAAATAAATATGCGAAAACCCGTTTATTTCGGTGTAATGGACCTGATGAAAAAAGAACGCCGTGTTAAACGTGGGTGGTCCCAACAGCGCGGGGATCATGAACCAAAACAGGGGATGGCGCAGGGCTTCGTTGCGGGTCCAGTGGCGGTCTTGCATCCCTGTGGATTGGGTTTCTTGGGCCATAGACTGGGGTGTGCGTTCGGTTGTGAGCAACCACCGAAAAAGCGGTATCACCGCAATCGTAAAGAGCGCGACAGCGATCCAGAGGTTCTGCCATGCAAAGACGGTCATCAAGGAGACAAAGATCAAAGGAAGGATTGCTTCGCCAATGGAAAAGCCCAAGGCCGCAACCGCCAAGGCCCGCCCCCGTGTCGCCACGTACCAGCGTGCCATTGCAACAAAGGCCAAATGCACCGCCATGCCTTGCCCCGTAAACCGCAGGGCAAAAATCACGATCGGGAGCAAAAAGACCGATTGATTATAGGCCATCGCGAGACAGGACAAAGAAAGCGCCGCTAGCACAATGGTGCCCAAGGTGCGCGCGCGTAAAATGTCACTCAGACCGCCGGCCCAGACCATCACAATCGCTGAGGCCGTTGTCCCAAGGGTGTAAATCCCGCCCCATTGACCCGGGGACAGATCAAAGGTTTTTGAAATTTCACCTGCAAAAAGCGCGATGAAAAACGTCTGACCAAAGCTGGACAAAAAGGTCAGCATCGACCCAGCGCTGAGCCAACGTACATTGCTTCTTAGGAATTCTAATGTGCCCATTGATCAGGCTCCGACCTTGTTTCGGTTTTGCTTAGATCACCTTGGGCACAAAAGATATAGTTTGTTCTACAAAACGTATCGGCTGAGGTCCGAGCTTTGGGAAAGGCTGCCAACATTGGTTTCAACAAAAGCCGCGTCAACAGTGATGGCCTCGCCAGAGCGATCAGGCGCGTGAAACGATAGCTCTTCGAACACGCGTTCCATCACGGTATAAAGCCGACGCGCCCCGATGTTTTCCACGGACTGATTGACGTCTGCGGCGATCTTGGCCAAGGCTTTGATGCCGTCGTCTGTAAATGTCACCTCAACCCCTTCGGTGCCCATCA
>CBFHNR010000035.1:0-13183 GCA_965657215.1 uncultured Paracoccaceae bacterium | reverse complement strand
GAAAAACTCCGCTTCGCGATCCGCGAAGGTGGCCGCACAGTCGGCTCAGGCGTCGTTTCCAAAATCATCGAGTAATCTTTTACTCTTTACATTAATGAGGTGCGCATTTATTGCGCACCTTCGTAGTTCATGGGGCACAATTCATTGTTTCCCCGCGGGTTCGAAGAAGGGGCAGGATGAACCTGTGTCTTCCTCTCAACTCTAACGCCGAAAATAAAGGCTACTGAAATGCAAAGCCAAAACATTCGTATCCGGCTCAAGGCATTCGATTACCGTGTACTAGATGCTAGCACACAGGAAATCGTGAACACTGCCAAGCGCACAGGTGCGTCGGTTCGTGGTCCTATCCCACTGCCGAACAAAATCGAAAAATTCACTGTTCTTCGTGGTCCACACGTGAACAAGAAATCTCGGGAACAGTTCGAAATTCGCACACACAAGCGTCTTTTGGACATTGTTGACCCAACACCACAAACTGTTGACGCGCTGATGAAGCTCGATCTCGCAGCTGGTGTTGACGTTCAAATCTCGGTTTAAGGAGGGCAATCTAGATGCGCTCTGGCATTATCGCGAAAAAAGTCGGCATGACCCGACTTTTCATGGAAGACGGAAAGCAGATCCCTGTGACTGTCCTTCAAATGGAAAACTTGCAAGTGGTTGCTCAGCGCACAGCTGACAAGCACGGCTACTCAGCTGTTCAACTCGGCGCGGGCAACGCAAAAGCGAAAAACACATCCAAAGCGATGCGTGGTCACTTTGCTGTTGCGAAAGTCGAGCCCAAGCGCAAAGTTGCGGAATTCCGCGTTGCGCCTGAAAACTTGATCGAAGTTGGATCCGAAATCACTGCTGATCACTATGTCACAGGTCAATTCGTTGACGTGTCTGGCACATCGATCGGTAAAGGGTTCGCCGGTGCGATGAAGCGTCACAACTTTGGTGGTCTTCGTGCGTCACACGGTGTGTCTATTAGCCACCGTTCACACGGCTCTACAGGTCAGTGTCAAGGTCCGGGTAAAGTTTTCAAAGGCAAGAAAATGGCCGGTCACATGGGCGCCGCTCGTGTAACGACACAAAACTTGCAGGTTGTTAAAACGGACGCAGATCGTGGCTTGATCATGATCAAAGGCGCGGTTCCGGGTTCAAAAGGCGGTTGGGTCACAGTCAAAGACGCTGTGAAAAAACCACTTGTTGAAAACGTACCGTTCCCTGCGGCACTACGCTCGAACGAAGCTCCTGCGGCCGAAGCGCCTGCAGAAGGGGGTGAAGCATGAAACTAGACGTGATCAAACTGGACGGCGGCAAAGCCGGTTCTGTTGACCTTGGTGATGAGATCTTTGGTCTTGAGCCACGCGCCGACATTCTTCACCGTGTTGTTCGCTGGCAGCGTGCAAAACAGCAAGCTGGCACACACTCAACTTTGGGCCGCTCAGAAGTGAGCTACTCTACGAAAAAGATCTACCGTCAAAAAGGGACTGGTGGCGCACGTCACGGGTCCCGTCGCGCGCCGATCTTCCGTAAGGGTGGTATCTACAAAGGCCCAACACCACGGAGCCACGCGTTCGACCTTCCCAAGAAGGTTCGTCAACTTGGTCTAAAACTTGCTCTGTCTGCAAAGGCAAAAGCAGGTGAGTTGGTCATCATTGACACTGCGGCAACCGAAGGCAAAACATCTGCTCTAGCGAAACAAGTGAAATCCTTGGGCTGGAAACGTGCTTTGATCATCGACGGTGCATCCGTTGACGAAAACTTCGCACAAGCTGCACGCAACATCGAAGGTTTGGATATCCTACCAACGATGGGCGCCAACGTATATGACATCCTAAAGCGTGATACACTCGTCATCACGAAAGCGGGCGTCGAAGCATTGGAGGCTCGTTTGAAATGAGCGTAAAAGCAGAACTATATGATGTGATCCGCAAGCCGATCATCACTGAAAAAGCAACAATGGCCTCTGAAAATGGCGCCGTCGTGTTTGAAGTGGCGATCGACAGCAATAAACCACAGATCAAAGAAGCTGTAGAAGCTTTGTTTGGTGTTAAGGTTAAGGCTGTGAACACAAGCATCACCAAAGGTAAAGTCAAGCGTTTCAAAGGCCAAATGGGCCGTCGTAAAGACGTGAAAAAGGCTTATGTGACCTTGGAAGAAGGCAACACAATCGACGTGACAACTGGTCTCTAAGGCTGACGTCTTTTGAAGAATTGAAAAACCCCCGATCTGAAAAGGTCGGGGGTTTTTTGTTGTGCAACATAGCCGACCCTCGGGGTGGCGGAGCGAGCTTGGGTCAGCGCGTTTTATGGATCAAGCCACAGCCGAGCTATGTACGGTTTGGAAGGTTACCAAACCGCCTCCCCTTGGGAGAGGGGCGGCGGTCGCGCGGCATCCTACGGATGCTATTCGCGCTGGTAACAAAATACCTCAAACACATTTTGAAGCAGCGTTTCCAAATGGGCCGCCGACTTATGGGCGCCAATCTGGAGTGAGTTTGGATGTCCACATGCGTTACGTAAAGTTAGAGCCTCAATGAGTTGTTGCTTGGGATTTTTGCCAACCACAGAAATGCCTTCCAAGCGATCTAAAAAATCACTCTCTTTCATTTTTGCAAGATCATCAGCATTTTGCGCATTTTTCCAGCGATTATTAACGCGCTTTGCTTCTGTGTTAAATTCGGTGAGGTGATTTTCTATTACAACATTATACAGTACATCGATGGCGCTAAGCCAACTCATAATGATCGCGGACCGGTAAAGGCCATTTTCGTGACATTTTATGGCTTCCTCTACAAATGCCTTGGTGTTGTTTTGTGAAATTGAGTCTAGGTGGTTACGCAATGACTGTGCAATTTCCAACGTAGGAGAATTATGCAAATACCCCTGTTTGAAGATAAAGGCTTTTCCGTCGTCGGAAAGTTCCCAGCCTTGAGGCAAAAGTACTGCTTTACCTGCTGACTTTCCAAGAATGTCAGATATATTCCAATCTTGTAACTTTCGAAGTCCGAGTTGTTTTGCCTTATTCCTTATTTCGAGCACAGTTTGTGGCTGATGCGAAGTGGATAGAAGTAGTAGTACTTTGTCTAGACGGGGCAAATCTTTCTGCAGTAGTGATTTCATCTCAGTTAAGTTGAGCAATAATCGTCTCCAACCTTTGTAGCTCTTCAGCTGAAAGGGAGTAAGTATCCTTCGATTTCTCTAACAGAGTCCCTTGTTTGACGAGATTTTCAAGTGAACTCGACAGGTTGCTCAAATATGTTTTTTTATAATAATTGGCGGCTTGTTTAATAGAAGAGATTATTTCTTTTCGTGTGGAAGTTTCTTTGTGTCCAACAAAATGTAGGTGCCCGATGGCACAAATGACTAATTCTGGCCCAGTCTTTACGTTAAGCTTTGCCGCAAGGGTCCCAATTGTGAATTCAAGCCTGTTTTGAGATTGGTTTGAAATAGCCTTTTCAACTGAACGCTGCGGCTCATTTGAAGGAATAGTTACCTCTTGGTCAAAAAAATGCTGCGAAAAACCGTCGATCTTAGAAAGCAAAGCATCCAAATCGCTAATGAGATATTGTTGTTCGCCTTCATATTCAATTTCAATGTTACCAAATTTTAGTTTAATCTTTGAGATCGTCATTTAAAGTGTCTCCAAAACAATGATATAATTTTATCGTTGTTGTAAATGGTTAGCAAGTAAAAGTAGACGATAGTTCATATTTAACTCCTTGGGGGTTAATTTGGCGTAGGCAGTAAGCCATGCCTCAACTCACAAATACCGACGTGATACCGACACAGTACCGACGTGACACAGATGCCCTTTTGACGCCCTTGGAAACTTGGGGCTTTGGGGTGGACACCCCCTCTATTCCAAACTATACGAACCCAATCCTGATAACCCCAGATTCGTCTGGGGTTTCTTGATGTTTATTCATTGGCCACCTTCGGGGGGCTTTACCGATGGCAGGGCAACCTGCCAAACACACAAACGGAAGACAGAAAGCATGGCACTCAAGTCGTATAAACCAACGACGCCGGGCCAGCGCGGGCTGGTACTGATCGACCGTTCGGAGTTGTGGAAAGGACGTCCTGTCAAATCTCTCACAGAGGGTTTGACAAAATCGGGCGGTCGAAACAACACTGGGCGGATTACATCACGTCGCCGCGGTGGTGGGGCAAAACGCCTTTACCGTATCGTTGATTTCAAACGTAATAAATTTGATATCGCAGCAACAGTGGAACGGATCGAATATGACCCGAACCGGACTGCGTTTATCGCTCTCGTAAAATACGAAGATGGCGAACAAGCCTACATCCTCGCGCCTCAGCGTTTGGCTGTTGGTGACAAGGTTATCGCCTCTGCAAAAGCCGACATCAAACCAGGCAACACAATGCCGTTCTCTGGTATGCCAATCGGTACTATTGTTCACAACATCGAACTCAAAGCAGGCAAGGGCGGTCAGATCGCTCGTGCGGCGGGCACATATGCTCAGTTCGTTGGTCGTGACGGTGGTTACGCGCAGATCCGCCTAAGCTCAGGCGAACTTCGTTTGGTACGTCAGGAATGTTTGGCAACTGTTGGTGCAGTTTCCAACCCAGACAACAGCAACCAAAACTTCGGTAAAGCTGGTCGTATGCGTCACAAAGGCGTGCGTCCTTCGGTCCGTGGTGTTGTTATGAACCCAATCGACCACCCTCACGGTGGTGGTGAAGGTCGGACCTCTGGTGGTCGTCACCCTGTGACACCTTGGGGTAAACCAACCAAGGGTAAACGTACTCGTAATAAAAACAAAGCGTCGCAAAAGCTTATTATTCGCTCGCGTCACGCCAAGAAGAAAGGGCGTTAATAGATGTCTCGCTCTGTTTGGAAAGGCCCCTTCGTGGATGCTTATGTGCTTAAGAAAGCAGAAGCAGCTCGTGAAAGCGGTCGTAATGAAGTTATCAAGATTTGGTCACGTCGTTCCACAATCCTACCTCAATTCGTAGGTTTGACGTTCGGTGTGTACAATGGTCAGAAACATATTCCTGTCAACGTGTCCGAAGACATGATCGGTCAAAAGTTCGGTGAGTATTCACCAACGCGGACCTATTATGGTCACGGTGCAGACAAGAAAGCGAAGCGGAAATAAGCCATGGCAAAAGAGAAAAATCCTCGCCGCGTGGCCGAAAACGAAGCAATGGCAAAATTGCGCATGCTTCGCACAAGCCCGCAGAAACTTAACCTTGTTGCAGCGATGATCCGCGGTAAAAAGGTTGACAAAGCATTGACTGACCTAACCTTCAGCAAAAAGCGTATCGCAATTGACGTGAAGAAATGTCTTCAGTCCGCAATCGCCAATGCCGAAAACAACCACAATCTCGATGTGGATTCTTTGGTCATCGCAGAAGCTTACGTTGGTAAGAACCTAACGATGAAACGCGGACGCCCTCGGGCCCGTGGTCGTTTTGGGAAAATCATGAAGCCATTCTCAGAACTCACTATCAAAGTGCGTGAAGTAGAGGAGCAAGCCTAATGGGTCAGAAAGTCAATCCAATCGGCATGCGCCTTCAAGTCAACCGTACTTGGGATAGCCGCTGGTATGCTGAAAGCAAAGATTACGGCGATCTTCTTCTTGAAGACATCCGTATTCGCGAATTCGTGAAAAAAGAATGTGCGCAAGCCGGTATTGCGCGTGTTATCATCGAACGTCCACACAAGAAGTGCCGCGTGACAGTTCACACAGCACGTCCTGGTGTTATCATTGGTAAAAAAGGTGCAGACATTGAAACTCTGCGCAAGAAAATTGCCGCGATGACAGCGTCTGAATTGCACCTCAACATTGTTGAAGTTCGCAAGCCAGAGTTGGATGCTCAATTGGTGGGTGAGTCCATCGCACAACAGTTGGAACGTCGTGTTTCCTTCCGTCGCGCAATGAAGCGTGCCGTACAGAACGCAATGCGTATGGGTGCCCTTGGTATCCGTGTTAACGTTGCGGGCCGTCTCGGTGGTGCTGAAATCGCACGTACAGAATGGTACCGTGAAGGCCGCGTGCCTTTGCACACACTTCGCGCCGACATCGATTACGCAAATGTCGAAGCTTTAACAGCATACGGCATTATTGGTATCAAAGTCTGGATCTTCAAAGGCGAGATCATGGAACACGATCCACAAGCGCGTGATCGCCGTGCACAGGAACTCCAAGACGGTCCTGCACCCCGCGGTGCCGGCAACAACCGTCGCTAAGGAGGAGATGAGAAATGCTTCAACCAAAGCGTACTAAATTCCGCAAAATGCACAAAGGCCGGATTAAAGGTCTTGCAAAAGGTGGTTCCGATCTGAACTTCGGTACTTACGGTCTTAAGGCTCTTGAGCCTGAGCGCGTAACAGCCCGTCAAATCGAAGCTGCCCGTCGTGCGATGACACGTCACATGAAACGCCAAGGTCGCGTTTGGATCCGTATCTTCCCAGATACACCGATCACTGCGAAACCAATCGAGGTTCGTATGGGTAAAGGTAAAGGTTCCGTTGACCGTTGGGCTGCTAAGGTAAAACCTGGCCGCGTGATGTTTGAAATCGACGGCGTAAACGACGAAATCGCGCGCGAAGCGCTTCGTCTTGCGGCGATGAAACTACCCGTCAAAACACGCGTCGTTGTTCGCGAAGACTGGTAAGTACACGTAAATAAATTTTAAAAACCCCGTCAGGTCAACTGGCGGGGTTTTTTGTTTTGGGAGAGACCAATGAAAACTGTCGATATTACGAAATGGATTGCAACTGTCATTCAATTAATTGGCTATGGGATGACGGGAATGAATATGACCCCTTGGAATGTTTATGCATTCTTTATCGGCATATTTTTATGGTTTGCGGTGGGTGTTATGTGGAAAGACAAGGCCATTATGGTTGTCCATGTCGGCGCATTTATTTCCCTCTTGGTTGGATACTTGAACGCATAGATTTTTCGGGTCTAGTATCCCGTTGTTTTTTGAGTGTAGGCTTATCGAAAGTTCATAAGGTATTGAGTGGCCAATATGCGCATTGACATAGAAGAAAGCGATGTTGTGAGCCTATGTCCCAAGAGGCATGGAGATGATCGCGGATTTTTTGCTGAGACTTGGAACAAACGTACCCTAGCGGAGCAGGGGATTGATATTGATTTTGTTCAGGATAATCACTCTCTCTCGGCAGACGTGGGAACGGTTCGCGGTCTTCATTATCAGGCTCCACCCCATGCACAGGCCAAATTGGTGCGATGTGGTCGAGGTCGATTGTTTGATGTGGCTGTAGATATTCGCAAAGGGAGCCTAACCTTTGGTCATTGGGTCGGCGAAGAGTTGAGCTTTGACAATGGAAAACAGCTCTATATCCCCGCGGGGTTCTTGCATGGGTTTGTGACGTTAGAACCAAACACTGAAATCATCTATAAATGCTCTGATTTTTACGCGCCTGATTGTGATGGGGCAATTCGGTTTGACGATCCCGATTTAGGGATAGATTGGCCGCTGGATTTGTCAAATGCCTTGCTTTCGACCAAAGATGCAGCCGCGCCGAATTTTGCAAGCTTTGATAGCCCTTTTGTCTATGGGGCGGCGCATGACTAAGATACTTGTAACCGGTGGCGCGGGGTTTATTGGATCCGCCGTGGTGCGACAGGCGGTTGCCTTGGGCCACGAAGTGATCAATCTTGATAAGCTAACCTATGCCGCATGTCTTGAGAATGTGGCCTCGGTTGCACATTCACCGAATTACCATTTTGTCCAGGCTGATATTTGTGACCAAGAGGCTCTAGAGCGTGTTTTTGACACCTATCAGCCAGAGGCCGTGTTGCACCTCGCCGCAGAAAGCCATGTTGACCGCTCGATTGATGGTCCTGCGGATTTCATTCAGACAAATATTGTGGGAACCTTTAATTTGCTTGAGGTGTCGCGCAACTATTGGGTCAGCTCGGGCAAGCCAGATCGGTTTCGGTTTCATCATGTGTCTACGGACGAAGTGTTCGGATCACTAGGCGAAACAGGACAATTTCACGAAGACACCCCCTATGATCCACGAAGCCCGTATTCCGCGTCCAAAGCATCCAGCGATCACTTGGTCCGAGCATGGGGCGAAACATATGGTTTGCCTGTGGTTTTGACCAATTGTTCTAACAATTATGGCCCGTTTCATTTCCCCGAAAAGCTTATCCCTGTTATCATTTGGAACGCTCTGGCAGGAAAGCCACTGCCGATCTATGGCAAGGGTGAAAATGTCCGCGATTGGCTCTATGTTGAAGATCATGCGGATGCTTTGTTAACCGTTCTCGAAAAGGGGGGGCTTGGTCAGAGCTATAATATCGGCGGCGAAAATGAAGCGCGCAACATTGATATCGTTCGAAAAATTTGTGCAATTTTGGATGATTTACGTCCCCAAAGCACGCCTTACGAAGAGCTCATAACCTTTGTTTCGGATCGTCCTGGGCATGATCTGAGATATGCCATCGATCCAAGCCGTATGCGAACTGAATTAGGCTGGCGTCCTTCGGTGACGTTGGATGAGGGGCTATTGAAAACGGTTCACTGGTATCTCAACAACGAGGCATGGTGGCGCCCACTTCAGGAACGCAGCGGCGTTGGCGAACGTTTGGGGCGCGGTTCATGATTTTGGTCTTTGGTCAAACAGGGCAGGTGGGTCGTGAATTGGCGCAGCTACCAGATGTGCATTGTGTGGGTCGTGAGGAGGCTGATCTGAACAACGAAGCGAGCATCCGTGATGCCATTCGAAAATTTTCCCCTCAAGCCATCATTAATGCCGCAGCCTACACAGCCGTCGATGCCGCTGAGGCAGATGTTGAACTTGCCCATCAAATTAATGCACATGCGCCCAAAGTGATGGCGCAAGAGGCTCAATCCCTGAATATACCGTTGGTGCATATTTCAACGGATTATGTCTTTGATGGATCAGGGACCAAGCCGTGGACGCCCGATGATAGTACGGCGCCTTTGAACATCTACGGTCAAAGCAAACGAGACGGCGAGCTCGCTGTGCTTGGGGCCTGTAATCATGCTATTGTACTGCGGACGTCTTGGGTGTTCTCATCGCATGGTCAGAACTTTGTCAAAACGATGGTTCGATTGGCTCAGATGAAGTCCTCTCTTGATATCGTTTCCGATCAAATTGGCGGCCCGACCTCAGCGCGGGCGATAGCCTATGCCTGCATGCGGATTGTGAAATCACCACTGCGAAGCACATCCGAGAGGATATATCATTTTGCAGGAGCGCCAGACGTAAGTTGGGCGGAGTTTGCCGAAGAAATATTTGCACAACTTGGCAAGGATATAGCGATCACTGCAATCAAGAGCGAGGATTTCCCGACGGCAGCTCAGCGTCCGTTGAATTCACGACTGGACTGTTCTGCGATACTTGCTGATTTTGATGTTCAGCGGCCAAATTGGAAAAGTGATTTGAAGTTTACATTGGATGAATTGAAGGCGGGATCAATATGACACAACGCAAAGGAATTATCTTAGCAGGCGGCTCTGGAACGCGTCTGTATCCGCTCACCTTGGCGGTTTCCAAGCAGCTGTTGCCGGTTTATGATAAACCGCTGATTTACTATCCGCTGACAGTTTTGATGCTCGCAGGTATCAAAGATATATTGGTCATTACAACGCCGCATGATCAGCCTCAATTCAAGGCGCTCTTGGGTGATGGATCGCAGTGGGGAATTTCCATCAGCTATGAGGTCCAACCAAGCCCTGATGGATTGGCGCAAGCCTTTATATTGGCAGAGGACTTCTTGGATGGGTCTCCGTCCGCGATGGTTCTTGGGGACAACTTGTTTTTTGGTCATTCTTTGCCAGAACGGCTTGTATCCGCAGATCGTAATCCTGATGGCGCAACAGTGTTTGGATATCACGTGTCTGATCCTGAACGCTATGGTGTTGTCGGGTTTGATGATCAAGGTCAGGTTCGATCAATTATTGAAAAGCCAGATAAGCCGGAGTCAAATTTCGCAGTAACAGGCCTTTATTTTGTGGATAGCACTGCGCCACAGCGTGCCAAGGATATCAAACCATCCCTTAGAGGTGAGCTGGAAATCACATCTCTTCTAGAAAGCTATCTTCACGATGATGCGTTGCGGGTTGAAAAGATGGGCCGCGGTTTTGCTTGGCTAGATACAGGAACACATGGGTCATTGTTGGATGCTGGAAATTTCGTGCGCACACTCACAGAGCGGCAGGGTCAACAAGTCGGCTCGCCCGAAGAAGTCGCCTATGAGATGGGGTTCATTTCACGTGATCAAGTATTGCTGTGCGCGGACAAAATTTCGAAAACGGCCTATGGTGCCTATCTCCGCAAACTGGTTGATTCGTGATCCGATGTAATGCAGTTGCAGCATGTTGTGTATTCTCGGAAAGTAAAGGCAAGATGTGTCCCTGAAATGTCATGAATACGTTACTTGTGCCATTGATGATTAAATCGTAGATTACAGTGTATTTTCAATGGGGTGGATTTGATGTTGCTAGTTTCAGAACCAGTATTCGTATTTTGTTTGACGTTATTCTGTTGTGGATTGATCCTTGCGACAAAGCGTCATCACATTTTGAGGACGGCTAAGGGACATAACGGTTCCGCTGTACAATCAGCTCACAAATTGCCCACGCCGCGTATCGGCGGTGTTGCAATCGCTCTTGGACTTACCTTTGGTAGCTTTGCCTTTTTGGATCAGTCCCCGTTTGTTTTGATATTGCTCCTGTCGACACTTCCTGTGTTTATTGGCGGGTTGGGTGAGGATCTCGGATTTGATGTCAGTCCCAAAAAACGTCTTTTGCTTTCTTTCTTGTCGGCTCTCGCCGCCGGCCTGTCTCTTGGAGTTTGGATCCCTTATATAGGGTTGAGCGGAATTGATATTCTGTTAACCAATGTTGCCATTGCGGCTATTTTCACCATGCTAATTTCAGGGGGAATCAGTCATTCATTGAACTTGATCGATGGTCTGAATGGATTGGCCTTGGGTGTTTCTATCGCGATGGGCCTTGGCCTGATTGCCATCAGTTATCTTTATCAAGATTGGGATATGCTTCGCTTCTTAAGTGTGTTTGTTGCGGCTCTTGCTGGACTTTTTGTCGTGAACTTTCCGTTTGGAAAACTGTTTCTAGGGGATGCAGGGGCCTATTCGTTGGGGCACTTGTTGACGTGGTCTGGTATAGTTTTGCTTAACCGACACGAAGATTTGGTACCGTTTGCTTTGTTCTTGGTGTTTTTCTGGCCGGTTGCTGATATGCTATTTGCAATCACCCGTCGGCGATTAACGGGAAAGCGGATTGATCAACCAGATCGGCTTCATTTTCACCAATTGGTCATGCGAGCACTCGAGATGAAGTTTCTGGACAAGAGTAAACGCCATATTTCTAACCCCCTCGCAACATTAATTGTCCTGCCATTGGCAAGTGCTCCAATCATCGTCGGTGTGCTTTATAGCACAAATAATCTCATCGGCATTGCGGCGTTGGCCTGTTTTGCAGTTCTCTTTTGGCTCACGTATCTTTTAGGGGTGACACTTGCGAAACGATTTGCCAAAACTTGACGCTACAGTCTGGCATTTACCTCAAAAACCTTTAGAACATCTCTGACCACTGTCCGGTGAGGCCATTTACATGCAAGACCACTCGCAGTCTGAACAAGACGCGTCCGACGAAATTGATTTAGTTGAGCTTTTGCCACGCTTTGGGCCGGAAAGTTCCTGATATTTTTTATCACAACCCTGGCCTTGGCTTTGGGGGCTTTTTATCTGCATAATGCAGAGCGAAAGTTCACGGTTAAATTGACAGTGAGCCAGGTCGGTCAAGAACAATCGGGACCAAATTTGGCGGGCCTTGGTGGCCTTGCCTCTTTGGCGGGGGTTAGTTTGCCAACTGGTGAATCTGGCGATTTTGCTAAATTTCAAGCTTTGATGAAGTCTGAAGAGCTTGCTATGAAATTGTCGGATGATGATCGGATAATGAGGTCTGTGTTTGCATCCGAATGGGATGACGCACAAAACGCCTTCGTTCAGCCTGAGCGAGGACAAGTTGGGGAAATAGTCTCTCAGGTAAAATATGCTTTAACGGGTGATGAAGCTACCGATTACCGTGCGCCAGATGCCGCACGTTTGTCAAATGTCATTTCTGGTAATGTTAGTTTGAGTGAAGACAACAATACGGGCTTTCTTTCCTTGAGTATGGAGGTCGTGGATAGCGAGTTTGCGGCATATTTACTGCAAAAATTGGTTGTAGAAACCGACAACATGCTAAAAGACGATTACATCAAAAGTGGATCCCAAGCACTGGCCTTCTATCAAGACAAAATCGGCCGTGCTCGGTCCCAAGAGCACCGTGAGGCGCTTGCCAAAATGATTGCATCCGAAGAGCAAAAGCAAATGTTGGCTAGCCGCGATGGTCCTTTTGTTGCTGAGGTTATAATGGGTCCAGCGACGTCTCTAACTCCGACATCCCCTAAGTCTAGCTTGGTGTTGGCGCTCTCTATTGTTTTGGGTTTATTTTTTGGAATGGCAGTGGTCTTAGTAAGAAGCGCAGTGAAAAACAGGGAGACGGCTCGTGCTTAATTTTTTCAGGGCGCTTGTTGCTGCCATTTTTGTTTTATTTCCTATCTGTGTAAACGGTCAAACCGCGGAGCAACTGCAATTGATGGGTGCAAATGGCGCAAGTGGGTTGTCTCAAACGGAATTGCAACAGATTTTGAACCCACAGTCCCAAGGGCTGCAAACTCCTGACACGTCGCACATGGCTGAAAAACCGAAGCTACTCAATTCGCAGGATTTGGCTGGTGTTGCTAATGTTCAGGAATTGGCTCCAAGCAATTTGAAAGTCTTCGTTGCGACCACGGCCGAACCAATTCTAGAATACTACCGCGTTTTGACAGGTGAAAACTTAAACTTCTTTGGTAGGGATTTGTTTTCCTTTGAACAGGATCCTTCTGTCCTTTTTTATAATACAATTTCTCAAGATTATGTGTTGGCGTCAGGGGATGCATTATCTCTTTCGTTGCGCGGCATACTCAGCTTGGATGTGACCGTTACCGTCAATCAAAATGGCGAAGTTAACCTACCTGACATGGATCCAATCCAGGCGACGGGCCTTACGTTGGCTGAATTTGAAGAGGAACTTGGCGAAACGCTTCGTGTCGAAGATGCCTCCGCGCGTGCTTTTGTGAACTTGGATGCCGCTCGCCTCGTACCGGTTCGTAT
>CBFHNR010000034.1:0-14562 GCA_965657215.1 uncultured Paracoccaceae bacterium | reverse complement strand
CACAGTCTCATTCAGAGAAAGCCGATGTCTTTTTGATTGTCGACCCACTTGATGGCACAAAAGAATTCATAAACCGTCGCGGCGACTTTACCGTCAACATCGCGCTCGTTGAAAACGGAATACCAACGCGCGGCGTTGTTTATGCTCCTGCGAAAAACAGAATGTTCTTTACTCAGGCTGATGGAACAACAGTCGAGGAAACGGGCCCCTTTGTCCAAGGTCAAATCGGAGAAACCCGCCAGATTTCCGTGTCTACGCCAAACAATGACGCATTGATCGTTGTCGCCTCAAAGTCCCATCGCGACCAAGCGACTGATGACTACATTGCGAAATACAACGTGCAAGACATGACAAGTGCAGGGTCCTCGTTGAAATTTTGCCTTGTCGCGACAGGCGAAGCTGACCTCTACCCTCGAGTCGGACGCACAATGGAATGGGATACCGCAGCTGGTCATGCGGTCTTAAATGGCGCAGGCGGATCTGTCGTCCGCTTTGACGACCTCACTCCGTTGACGTATGGGAAAGAAGATTATGCCAATCCATTTTTCATAGCTTTTTCAAAGGGCGTGGACCTAAAAACCCCCTAACTGCAATGACTTAGACAAATTTCCCCGTTTATTTCAGCACCCAAGTCACCAACTGTGACTTGGGTGTTGTTCATTGGCACGATTGTTTCCTGAATTTGTCACAATTCAAACACTTTTGGATAGGAAAACAGGATCAAAGCACATGTTAATGATTAGAATGGGGTAAGACATGAAGAATAAAGTCACTAAAGCAATCTTTCCAGTCGCAGGACTAGGAACGCGGTTTCTTCCAGCAACAAAATCAGTTCCAAAAGAATTTTTGACTTTGGTAGACAAACCTTTGATCCAATATGCCATTGATGAAGCACGTGCAGCTGGGATCAAAGAATTTATTTTTGTGACGTCTCGGGGCAAAGGCGCCCTAGAAGACTATTTCGACCACTCTCCCCAGCTGGAATCTGAACTACGTCGCAAGGGCAAGAAAGACCTCCTTAAGACGCTGAAAGATACAAACATGGATAGCGGCGCAATCGCCTATATCCGCCAACACAAAGCTATGGGCCTCGGGCATGCCGTTTGGTGCGCGCGCCGCTTGATCGGCAATGAACCCTTTGCGGTTATTTTGCCAGACGACGTTATCGCTGCTGAAAAACCATGCTTGAAGCAAATGGTCGAAGCCTATGAAGATACAGGCGGATCAATGGTTGCCGCCATGGAAGTCCCGCATAACAAAACGTCATCTTATGGCATTCTGGATGTGGAACAACAATTCGGCAACAAGCTTCCAGTCCGCGGCATGGTCGAAAAGCCCGCACCGGGAACAGAACCTTCTAACCTCGCCGTAATTGGACGTTATATCCTATCTCCAAGCGTTTTGCGCAATCTCAGCAAAATCAAAGCTGGATCAGGTGGCGAAATCCAATTGACGGACGCGATTGCCCAAGAAATCACAGAGGGCCGTCCAGTCAATGGTTTGCGGTTTGACGGTCAGCGATTTGACTGCGGTTCCAAGGCAGGATTCTTGCAGGCCACTATTTCCTTTGCTCTCGCTCGTAACGATTTGCGTGACGAGTTGTTTGACTATATGCACAGCGTCGTTGCGATGGATAAAGCGGCGCAATAGCTGTTTACGAGGTTTCAAATGTCAAATGTTCTGGTTACTGGCGGCGCGGGTTATATTGGCTTGCACGCCTGCAAAGCGCTCAACGCGGCGGGATACACTCCGGTAACATTTGATAATTTATGCACTGGCTGGAAAGATGCAGTTAAATTTGGACCTTTTGAGCAAGGCGACTTATTGGATCGCGCTCGATTAGACGAAGTTTTTGCAAAATATCAGCCTATAGCCGTTATGCATTTCGCCGCTCTCAGCCAAGTTGGCGAAAGCATGCAACAGCCTGGAAAATATTGGCACAACAACGTGACCGGCTCATTGAATTTGATTGAGGCAACGATTGCGGCTGGGGACAAAAATTTCGTCTTTTCCTCGACTTGTGCCACGTATGGTGATCAAGACAATGTTGTCTTGGATGAAAATTCGCGGCAACTTCCAATCAATGCATATGGTGCTTCAAAACGCGCAATCGAAGATATGCTCAAAGATTTCCAAGCCTCAGATGGGCTTCAGCATGTCATTTTTCGCTATTTCAATGTGGCGGGTGCAGATCCAGACGCTGAAGTTGGCGAATACCACCAACCTGAAACACATTTGGTCCCTCTTATTTTAGATGCGATTGATGGCAAACGTGATGCTTTGACCATCTTTGGTACAGATTACGACACACCCGATGGCACCTGCATTCGTGACTATGTCCATGTTTGTGATTTGGTGGATGCGCATGTCTTGGGGATCAAGTGGCTTTTGGATGCCAAGGGATCACAAATCTTTAACCTTGGAACAGGAAGCGGGTTTTCAGTTCGCGAAGTTGTTGATCAAGCGCATCACGTCACCAACAAACCCGTCCCAATGATAGAAGGCGAGCGGCGTCCTGGTGATTGCACTAAATTGGTCTCTGGCTCAACACGCGCGGAACAAAACCTCGGTTGGCGCCCGCATCGTTCGACCATGAAGCAGATGATATTAGATGCATGGCGCTGGCATAACGCAGAAAAGTATAGCGAATAGTGCCACTTTCGCATTAGCATCTTGTTATGATCCGTTATTTGTCAAACCTTAGGACAGCCTACCAACTTCGCATTCGACGCAAACGGTTGTTATTTCGGGCGTTTCGCAAGCGCAGACAATTGACAAAAGTCTCCTTAAACGCCAGCGAATTTCAAAAATCCGATGTCTTAGCGTTTGTGACGCTTCGCAACGAATTGCACCGCCTTCCCTATTTTCTAGATCATCATAGATCGCTCGGCGTGAAGCATTTCTTTATCGTCGATAACACCAGCGATGACGGATCCACCGATTTCCTAACATCTCAATCAGATGTCTCGCTCTGGTCCACATCCCATAGCTACAAGCTATCGCGCTTTGGAATGGATTGGCTGACATGGCTGATGATTAAATTTGGTCATGGACATTGGTGTTTAACCTTGGATGCCGACGAAATTTTCATTTACCCTAATTGGGAAACGCGCCCACTCGATGCGCTCACACATTGGTTGGATCAAACAGGAGAACGATCTTTTGGCGCAATGATGTTGGATTTGTACCCCAAGGGCAAAGTCGGGACTATGCCCGATGATCCTTCACCGTTCAAAACGTTGAAATGGTTTGATCGCGGAAACTATACACAAATTCGTCAGCACAAATTGCAAAACCTCTGGATCCAAGGCGGCGTTCGAGCACGATGCTTCTTTGGCCAGGAACCAGAACGCGCGCCAACTATGGGAAAAATTCCATTGGTTAAGTGGGATAGAAGTTACACTTACGTTTCTTCTACGCACTCACTCCTTCCCCGAAACCTTAATCATGTCTATGATATGCAAGGCGGTGAAAAAACGAGTGGAATTTTGCTTCACACGAAATTTTTGCCGTCGATTGTTAAAAAGTCCGAAGAAGAAAAACAAAGACAAGAACACTTCGCCAATAGCGCATTGTACGATCAATACTACGATGCTTTGACGGAAAATCCTGATCTCTGGTGTGCGCATTCCACGCGATTATATGGGTGGAAACAACTTGAAGCACTGGGGCTCATGTCTAAGGGAGGTTGGGCGTGCAATTGTGGCAATCCTATCGACTCCGCTTGAGGCGCCGTCGTTGGCACATCCGCGCCTTCCGCAAAAGTCGTGAGCTGACCTGTTCATCGGACAATACAGCAAAAATCAACGCCAATGATGTCATCGTTTTTTCAACCATCCGAAACGAAGATATTCGGCTTCCGTATTTCTTGGAATATTATCGCAATATCGGCGTGAACCATTTTGTGTTTATTGATAACGACAGCGACGATGGCGGACCTGAATTTTTGCGTCAGCAACCCGATGTGACCCTCTATGAAACACAAGGCAGCTATAAACATTCGCGCTTTGGGATGGATTGGGTAAACTGGTTACTCAAGAAAATTGGGCATGGTCATTGGTGCTTGGTCGTTGATCCAGACGAATTTTTTGTCTTTCCGTTTTCAGATAACCGGCCCATTCAAGCACTGACAGATTGGCTAGATGCATCATCGCTAAGGTCGTTTAGCGCGATGTTGCTGGACATGTATCCCAAGGGACCTATCCATGATCAGGCCTATAAACGGGGTCAAAACCCCTTGGAAATTACGCAATGGTTTGACTCAGGGAATTACACCTACGAAAAAAACCACCGCTTTGGGAACCTTTGGATTCAAGGCGGCCCTCGGGCGCGTGCTTTTTTCAACAACAACCCAAAACAAGCGCCTGCTTTGAACAAAGTACCGCTCATCAAGTGGCATAAACGATATGTCTATGAGAGCTCAACTCATATGGTGTTGCCGCGTGGCTTGAACCTCGCCTACGAAAAAAACGGCGGTGAATTGGCCAGCGGTGTCCTGCTTCATACCAAATTTTTGGATACCTTGTCGGTTAAAGCCAAAGAAGAGTTGGCGCGCAATCAACACTACGCCAATAGTGCCGAGTACCAACGCTACGCTCAAAAAATAGAAAACAGCGTTGATTTATGGCATCGTTGGTCCGAACAATATATCAACTGGCGCCAGCTTGAAATTCTTGGGCTGATGTCAAAAGGAAATTGGGCATGACACAGGACGCACAGCCTAAAATCGGCATCATTATGTTGGTGCATGAGTCCCTCAAACGCGCGGAACAGATTGCGCGTGTCTGGGCGAATGCCGACTGTCCAGTGGTCATTCATGTAGATTCCTCTGTTTCGGACAGCATTGTCAAACAAATGCAACGTGATCTTGGCGATCTTGCCTTGGTCTCATTCTGTCAAAGGTTCCGCTGTGAATGGGGAAGCTGGGGCTTGGTCGCCGCGACATTAGCAGCAAGTGAGAAAATGCTGGAACAGCATGCGGATATTGGACATGTTTATCTGTCGTCTGGTTCCTGCTTACCTCTAAGGCCAGTCCATGAATTGATTGAATATCTTGCAAAACGTCCAAACGTCGATTTCATCGAATCTGCCTCTTTGAATGATGTGGATTGGACAGTCGGTGGATTTGATCGCGAGCGGTTTGAACGGTTCTTTCCATTTTCTTGGAAACGGCAGCGCCGATTATTCGATTGGTTCATCCAAGTTCAGCGTCGTTTGAAAATCAAAAGATCGATTCCGGAGGGCGTTACCCCGCACATGGGGTCGCAATGGTGGTGCCTCAGCCGATCGACGTTGGATGCGATTGTGAATAACCCCAATCGGGACGAGTTAGACACATACTTCAAAGGTGTTTGGATCCCCGATGAAAGTTATTTTCAAACGCTTGCACGCAAACACTCAACCTCCTTGGAAAGCAGGTCTCTAACGCTATCAAAGTTTGACTTCCAAGGTAAACCGCATGTCTTTTATGATGACCATTTACAGCTCTTGAAGCGGTCTGATTGCTTTGTTGCGCGCAAAATTTGGCCCAAAGCAGACAGGCTATACGACTATTTCCTCAATATCACAGTCGGCCCCGAAGAACGCGCTGATCCTAGCCCGTCAAAGATAGACCGCATTTTCAGCCGCGCCTATGAACGCCGCGTCTATGGGCGACAAGGGTTATACATGCAGAGCCGCTTTCCTTGGGGAAATGCGCAACACGCTATTTCAGCAGAACCCTACAGTGTATTTGAAGGGTTCAATGATATTTTCGAAAACTTCGATCAATGACTGCTGAAATTACGCCCTGATATTCAACTCCATGGACGCCTTTTTCACCCAGAACGGGCAGAATTTACACAAGGTCAAACGATGTTTGCAGGCGCAATGACCGACAGCGCCAAAGTCCGAGACCGCAATCCACAAGCGTTTTTAACAAATCTCATTTGGAACACGCGCGGAATACACCAAGCTTTCCATTATGGACCAGGAGACACGCAGAAAATCGGCAAAGTCCTTGCCGAAGATCCCAATGCGTATATTGCGGTCATTTCGGGCGCTTGGGCCGTGTCCCTCTTTCACTCTGGCCGGACCTTTAATTCCATCCGCAAAACAGCAGCTCTCTATCAGCGCCAGGAAACCGAACATCTTCTCAAGTTACGGGCGACGAATACCAAGGCGAAGGTTCGCATTTGGAGCCTCGCAGATATCGTGGACGCGCCTGTCAATGCGCTTCAGACGGTCATGCAAGATATGCATATTCAGTCAAATCACCTGACTGAACTCCCGGTCATGCGGGACCTTAACGGCTTTTCTGAATTTATTCAGGATCTAAAAAATCAGGGGATGCATCCCTACACCGTGGGTGATTACCCCATGCCCGACCAGACCATTGTGACCACGGCTGCGGCGCAAAAACCCTATGTTATTAAGTAGAACACGATGAACAACAAATTTGACTACTTCGTTATACTTGCGGAAATGCGGACAGGATCGAATTTCCTAGAAAGCAACATTAACGCATTCAATGATCTTCATAGCTTTGGTGAAGCCTTTAACCCCGTGTTTATCGGTTATCCGAATAAAACTGATTTGTTGGGCGTTGATCAAGAGACCCGCGACACGGACCCAAACACTGTCATAGAGGCAGTCATTGGGTACGACAAAGGCTTGGGCGGCTTTCGCTATTTCCACGATCATGATCAAAGAGTTCTTGATAGAATGCTGGATGATCCAAAATGCGCAAAGGTCATTCTGACAAGAAACCCCGCTGAAAGCTATGTATCTTGGAAAATTGCGGCGGCGACGGGTCAGTGGAAGCTTACGAACGCCGCAAAGCGTAAAAAAGCGCAGGCCGTTTTTGATGCCTCTGAATTTTCCACGTTTTTGCAAGACTTACAGTCGTTTCAAATCACAATCCTAAACCGATTACAAAAATCTGGGCAAACTGGGTTTTATATCGCGTATGAGGACTTACAGGATGTTGAGATTTTAAACGGTCTTGCGTCATTTTTGGGGAGCTCAGAAAAAGTTCAAGAGCTGAACAAAAACCTCAAACCGCAAAATCCTGAACCGCTGAGCGCCAAGGTTGAAAATTACGACGAAATGGAACGGGCCCTTGCGGATTTAGATGGCTTTAACCTCACTCGGACACCTAATTTCGAACCTCGGCGTAGCGCTTCTGTTCCAAGCTTCATCGCGACGGCAGAGGAAGGCTTGTTATTCATGCCAATTTCTGGCGGACCGCAAGCTTCTGTGACCCAATGGATGTCTCAGATCGACTCAGAAGAGTTGATCACTGGGTTCTCGCAGAAAACTCTGAGACAATGGAAACGGCGCCATAAATCGCACAGAAGCTTTACTGTTCTAAGCCACCCCTTAGAGCGCGCTTATGCAACCTTTTGTGCGAAAATATTATCGACAGATGACAATAGCTTTCCTAACATTAGACAAAACCTTGAAACAAATTTTAGCCTCAAGCTCGGATCACCTGACCAGCCTCTGAATAAGGATCAAACCCGGACTGCCTTTGCTGGTTTTTTAGAATTTGTAACTGCAAATTTGAACGGACAAACTACTATTCGGGTCGATGCACATTGGGCCACTCAAACCGCAATCCTTCAGGGGTTCGGCGAATTTTGTAGCCCAGATATGGTCCTGCGCGCGGAAGATTTGCCAGTTATGTTGCCAGCCATTGCGACACAGGCGAAATCAAAATCTATACCAGATTATGTGTCATCCGAACCCGTCCCAGACATCACCCTGAGCGATATTTATGATGACGCATTAGAATCCCTAGCCCAAGATGCGTACCAACGTGACTATGTGATGTTTGGGTTTAAGAAGTGGAACCGACGCTAAGCCCTTAAGCCGCAGCTTCGCTCCGCCCTTCTGTCAAAATCTCGTAAAGCGTCGTGGCATCAGGATTTGCACGAAGTTTATCACAGAACGTCTTGTCCCGAAGACGGCGTGACACAAGTGCCAATGCCTTCAAATGTTCGACACCGGCGTTCTCTGGCGCGAAGAGTGTGAAAACCACATCAACGGGCAAATGATCCACCGCATTAAAATCAACAGGTTTTTCTAACAACAAGAAAACACCTTGGACGCTTTCAACATCAACCAAACGCGCATGTGGAAGGGCGACCCCATGTCCAACACCCGTCGGGCCAAGGTTTTCGCGATCGAGCAAGGCTGTCACAGTTGTTTGTGAATCAAGACCCAAAGTACCTTCGGCCAGATCCGCAATGTCATGAAACAAACGCTTTTTGCTTGAGACGGTCGAAATCACCTTAACCGCCTCAGGTTTCAAGAGATTATACAATTCCATTAAAGTAGTACTTCCTTGGAGCTGTGCGTTAGACCCTGAAAATTATGGTTCGATCCAACCAATATTCCCATCACTGCGCTTGTACACAACATTAATGTCGTTTTTGCCTTCGTTTCTAAACACAAGAAATTGTGCACTGGCCAACTCCATCTGCATCACGGCTTCTCCAACAGAGATTGTTGGAACTTTAGTTTCCATTTCCGCAATGATTAGGGGTTGAAGCGTCTCCGGCTCCGAATCCTCATTTTCATCTTGTGCGAGGATATACGAGGAACCGATCAAAGTTTCAACCGGTTCAGCCCGATCTTTATGGTGATCCTTCAAGCGACGCTTGTAACGTCTTAGTTGTTTTTCCATTTTTTCACAGCAGCTATCAAAGGCACCGTATATTTCCGTGGACCGCGCGCGCGCTTGGGTGAGCAAACCAGTAGAGAGATGGATCACTGCCTCACAAACATATTCATGCGCATCCTTGGAAAAGACAATGTTGGCATCTGTCGGTCGCTCTGCGTATTTGTCGACCACCGACCCAAGCTCTGCCTTCACGTGCGTTTGCAGTGCTTCGCCAATATCAATTTGTTTTCCAGAAATTTGGTAGCGCATTTTTAATCCTCTCTTAAGAAGACGGACGAATTCAGTCGGCGCAAGAAAACTGCGCGGGCGTCGATCACGTCCGATGATGAAAACAACAGCTTTTCAAAAGGTTAACCGAAACGATTATGGTCCTATTTGCGATCGATTGTCGCGAGCTGTCTCTTGTATTGAAGTCGAGACAAGGGGTGTCTGTCAATGGTTAGATGAAAAAATATACGAAAGGGCCGCGCTCAGGATTGGTTAAAAACGTAATAAATGGGCACTTAGCTGATCTTAAAATCATCGCCTAAATAGACGCGCCTTACGTTTTCGTTTTGCACAACTTCCTCTGGGGAGCCTGACATAAGCACAGTTCCATCATGCAAAATATACGCACGATCCACAATTTCTAAGGTTTCCCTGACATTGTGATCTGTGATCAAAACACCCAATCCCCGCTTTTTAAGATCAGAGACCAAATTGCGGATATCCCCGACAGAAATCGGATCAACCCCAGCAAATGGTTCATCAAGCAGAAGGTATTTGGGATTCGCGGCCAAGCATCGCGCAATTTCAACGCGGCGGCGCTCGCCACCCGACAAGGCAATCGCAGGGGTTCGGCGTAGATGTTCAATCGAAAAATCCGACAACAACTCTTCGAGGCGTTCCCGACGTTTGTGACGATCTTTTTCTGCAATATCCAAAATTGAAGATATATTGTCCTCAACTGATAATCCGCGGAATATCGACATTTCTTGTGGAAGGTACCCAATTCCCAGCTTGGCACGGCGATACATTGGCAAGGATGTCACATCCCGTCCATCAACCAAGACTTGCCCACCTTCTGGATTTACCAAGCCGGCAATCGAATAAAAGCTCGTGGTCTTGCCTGATCCATTAGGACCCAGCAACGCGATAACTTCACCACGGCGCAGTTCCATGCTGACATCTCGGATAACGACACGCTTGCGATAGCTCTTTCTGAGCCCCTTTATGACCAATCCATAGTCATCATTTTGCGAAACTAACTCTGGTGACATGTGACGGCTATTTCTTAGGCGTCAAAATGGTTTTGACACGCCCAGACATTTTTGCAGCGCCCGTATCAAGATCAATTTCAATCCGCTGTGCCGTTAGATTGTTTCCGTCTTGGCGAACGGTCACATCCCCCGTTAAAATCAACGTGCCGGCTTCAATGTCAAAATCTGCTTGATTAGCTTTGGCAAAATCAGGCGCACTGTTCAAAACAACATTTCCTGACGCGATCATCTTAGAAATGTCAGTTTGCGTATCGCCATAATACACAGTCACGCGCGCCGCACTGAGGGACATATCACCCTGTGCAATTTCAACAGCCCCTTCAAACAGCGCTGTATTACTCGCTTCATCCACGGACAACTGATCCGCTTCAACTGAAATAGGGGCATTTTGATTGGCTTTGATTGACCCAAAACCAGAGCTCTGAGCCAATGACATTGATGCCACACAACAGAGGGTAAAGAAGATAGCTTTAAATACGTGCGTCACACCAACATTCCTAATTTTGTGGATCGTATACCACCTTAACACCATTTTTAAAAACGATTAGAAACCCAGCTTGCGGATTTTCGCGTGTTACTTCAAGCCGACCCGCTTCGAGAATACCGTGCGGTCCTGTTCCTTGGATTGGCCCATTGGCAATGAGAGATGAATGCTCAAAACTCATGGACAGGGTGGCTGCGCTCAGCTGATATCCATCTTCCGTTAAAATCTGAACACCGCTCGTCATGTCGATCTGTTTGGCCTTGTCTTGATACACTCCGCTTTGACCGGCAAACGTGATGGTTTGCCCCGCCTGATCTGACAAGCTGGTCAATATGTTCTCGGCCATCAAGCTACCAGGGTTTTTCAAATCAGGTTTAATCGATGAGGCCGACAGTGTAACGAGATCACCGGCCTCTGTCGTACCAGAAAAATACGGCTGGCTGAGCTGTTGATCCCTGATTTTATCAATCAACCCCACTTGGGCAAAGGGAATTTCGCTTTGATCAGGAGCCGATTTTGACATTAAAAACATGCTCGACATCGATCCAATCGCGACGAGGGGCAGAACAATCTTAAGCCCCGAAATCACGCGCGAATATAAATGATCAGAGGTCAGCACACAGAACCCTAATGCGAGAATATATCAATTTCAGGCCAACCAGCCAAATCGAGTTTGGCGCGCGTGGGCAAGAAATCATAACAGGATTGCGCCAATTCCATGCGGCCTTCGCGCTCCAAGCGAGCATTCAACACATCGCGTAACTGGTGAAGGTATAAAACATCCGATGCCGCATAATCCAATTGCGCTTGGCTTAACTCAGCCGCGCCCCAATCACTTGATTGCTGATGTTTGGAAATATCGATACCCAGCAATTCTTGCAAAAGGTTCTTGAGCCCGTGGCGATCCGTATAGGTACGGATCAGCTTGGACGCAATTTTTGTGCAATAGACGGGTGCAGTGAGCGCGCCAAAGGCATTGTACATCGCTGCAATATCGAAACGGCCGAAATGAAACAGTTTGAGAACATTCGGATCTTCTAACATACGACACAGATTAGGCGCTTCTGTTTGACCCTGTGCCACTTGAACAAGATGCGCATGTCCATCACCGCTCGACATTTGAATAACACAGAGCCGATCCCTATGCGGATTGAGCCCCATTGTTTCACAATCAATTGCAACAACAGGACCTAAGTCCAGATCATCAGGTAGGTCACCTTGATACAGAAAATTCGCCACGTTCATCGCCTTTTATGTCATGCATTGCCATTGCACATAAAACGTTGCGCTGTTTGGCGCAATGACCAAGGGGAAAATCGGCAGGTTTTCCACATATTGGGCAGGTTTTCTAACTATTTCCAAAAACGTAGCGGCACATCGCAATTCAAGCCTTGAGTATGCAGCCATTTCACTTTTGACTGTATAAACGACAAAGAGGCGTCAATAGGCTTGCCTGATAGCCCCAGAAAATTCGATGAGGACAGACATGAGCACGATAACTCTAGATGACCTATATGCCTCTGTTGGTAGTCCAGTTGCCCCATCTCGCTGGTTCACCATGGATCAATCCCGCATAGATCAATTTGCTGAAGTTACAGAAGACATGCAATTCATCCACACCGACCCAGTTGCCGCCAAAGAAACGCCATTTGGCACAACAATCGCGCATGGGTTCCTAACGCTCTCTTTACTATCGGCGATGATGTATGACGCAATTCCCGGTATCGAGGGAACAAAAATGGGGGTGAACTATGGCTTTGACAAAATCCGCTTTGTGTCTCCTGTCAAATCTGGCGCGCGTGTACGGGCTCATTTCACGCTAACAGAGTTAAAAGAAACGCGGCCGAAAGAAATCACAAACGTCTGGGACATTTCCGTAGAAATCGAAAACGAACGCCGCCCCGCTTTGATCGCAACGTGGATTGGCCTAACGTATTTGCAATAGCCCAAACGCAGAGGCCCATCATGACGGATCACGCATTGCTTAATCTGACGACTTTGACTCCTTGGCTTGAACAGAACCTGCCGAATTTCAAAGGGCCTGTTGAGGCGACAAAATTTGAGGGTGGCCAATCCAACCCGACATTCAAACTTGAGACGCCTCAGCACAGTTATGTGCTGCGCCGAAAGCCACCTGGCGTGTTGCTGAAATCTGCGCATGCAGTAGATCGCGAATTCCGTGTGCAATCCGCGTTACAAGGAACCTCTGTGCCCGTCGCCAAAATGCATATCCTATGTCAAGATAGCGACATCCTTGGAGCGGATTTTTATGTTATGGACCATATTGACGGGCGAAACTTTGATGACCCCCGCCTGTCGGAGGTATCCCAAGATCAACGCGGTCTCATCCAATCCGAAATGAACCGCGTTTTGGCCGATATTCATTCTTTGGACTTAAATTCCGTTGGGTTGAATGATTTTGGCCCGACAGGAAATTATTTCAGCCGCCAAACTGAGAGATGGTCCAAACAATACCACGCGAGTGAAACCGAAACGATTGCAGCCATGGACGATCTGATCAATTGGCTAGATGCCAATATGCCGCCTGATGACGGTCAACGGACCTTGGTACACGGCGATTATCGCATCGATAACATGCTCTTTCATCCCACTGATGCAAAGTGCCTCGCCGTATTGGATTGGGAATTATCCACAACGGGACACCCTTTCGCCGATCTTGCGGCCGTCATAATGCAATGGTCAATGCCCACAGGATCCAAAGGACGCGGACTTCGCGATGTGGATCGTCGCAGCCTAGGATTGATGGAAGACCAAGAGTTCATTGACCTCTACTGCCAGAGGCGGAACATTTCAGGCATCGACAATTTTGGCTTCTACCTCGCCTTTTGTTTCTTTCGTATGGCCGCCATTCTTCAGGGCGTGAAAAAACGCGCGCTAGATGGCAATGCCTCAAACCCTGAACGCGCTTTGGAATTAGGACGCATGGTTCCTGACTTTGCAGACCTCGGATTAAAGGCCGCGACAACAGTATGACAACTCCAGACCCCATCCTCAAAGAACCGCCCTATGCCCTTCAAGCACATCTCGGCTATCGGCTCACAGAGTGGTCCCCTGATTTTTGCCGCCTTGAACAACCCATCGAACCATATCTGTTGAACCGCCAAGGCATCTTGCATGGGGGCGTTTTGGCCACACTGCTCGATACGGCTATGGGCTATTGCGGATGCTTCACCACTGAGAGTGACACACGCGTCATGGCAATGACCTTGAACTTATCGGTCAACTATCTCGCCCAAGCCAGCGGTCACATGCTGATCGCTGAGGGGCGCAAAACGGGTGGTGGGGCCAAAACATATTTTGCCGAAGGTCGCCTCTTTGATGACACAGGCACCCTCGTTGCAACATCAACTGGCGTCTTTCGATATCGCCGCTCATGAAAGGGCCAAAATGACCTATTCTTATATCGCGCTCGAGAACCGCCCCCAAGGCGCACCGAAACAAAGCGATTTCCGTCTGCAAACCGCCGAAATGCCAACACCACAAGACGGCGAAATATTGGTTAAAGTCGACTATATGTCCCTTGATCCCTACATGCGCGGACGGATGGATGATGCAAAATCCTATTCTGCCCCCATTGAGTTAGGCCAAACAATGGAAGCTAGCGGCGTAGGTCAGGTCATCGCATCCAAAAATGACCACATCAATGTTGGCGATCATGTCTTTGGCATGTTTGGCTGGGCCAGTCATGCCTGTGTCTCTGGCAAAGAGGTTAGAAAACTTGACCCTAGCGTCGCGCCGATCACAACTGCTCTTGGTGTCCTTGGCATGCCTGGGTTCACAGGATGGTACGGGTTAACACAACTAGCGGCTCCAAAATCTGGCGAAACTCTAGTGGTTGCTGCGGCGACTGGCCCTGTCGGATCTATGGTTGGACAACTTGCAAAATCCATGGGCCTAAGAGTTGTTGGAATTGCAGGCGGAGCAGACAAATGTGCCTTTGCCTGTGATGTGCTCGGCTTTGACGCCTGCCTCGATCACTCGCAATATCCAGATGCCTCCTCCCTTAGAAAGGCGCTCGCTCAGCACTGCCCCCAAGGGATCGACATCTATTTCGAAAACGTCGCTGGCAAAGTTCTACTCGCCGTACTTCCCCTGATGAATGTCGGTGGTCGCATTCCAGTCTGCGGAATGAT
>CBFHNR010000033.1:4337-16256 GCA_965657215.1 uncultured Paracoccaceae bacterium | reverse complement strand
CACGCTCCGCTTGGGACATTCCAGCATACTCAACGCTTGGAACGTCAAAATTAGCCGTTGCACCAGGCGTAAATGTATAAGCCGCCGTTTGGCCACCCTGAAGAATATTGTCGACGATGATGTCGCGATCGATGGCATAGGATAGAGCTTGACGAACACGCTTGTCTTTCAAAGCTTCGGGGCCGGAGTCAGCCAAGTTGAACATGTAGTAATAGGAACACAAGCGCGGGAAAACGACCGTTTCCTCAGGATGAGACTTGCTCAACGCAGGATACTGACCTGAAGGGATCTCTGTACGATCAACTTCACCAGCCATGTAACGGGTAAGAGCAACGCTATCTTCGTTGATGACCAAGGCAACCACTTTATCAAGAATAGTGCCGTCATTATCCCAATATGTAGAGTTCCGCTCACGGACAGAGCGTTCATTTGGAACATGCTCAGTTAGAACATAGGCACCATTAGACACGATATTTTCAGGAGCCGTCCACGCAGCGCCATGTGCATCAATCGCCCATTTTGGAGCGGGAAATGTTGACGCATGTGTTGTCGTCAAAGCAAAATAAGGAAGAGAATTTTCAAGCGTGACTTCCAATGTGTGATCATCAAGCGCCTTGACACCCAATTCAGATGGGTCCGCGTCGCCTGCCATGACCGGGCCAGAATTCTTGAGCCCCATAACGTCGACAAACCACTGATAAGGGGAGGCTGTTTCAGGATCCGCCAAACGACGCCATGCATAGACAAAATCACCAGCGGTGACAGGCTTGCCATCTGACCATGTTGCGTTGTCGCGCAATGTAAATGTGTAAACAGTCTTGTCGTCGTTCACTGTATGGCTCAATGCAACACCGGGAATGAGATTGCCGTCGGCGTCTTGGTTATAAAGACCTTCAAACAAATCACGTACGATCTCAGAACCAGACACGTCTTCAACGATTTGTGGGTCGACTGAGCTATGCTCGTCAAGAACACGATATGTGAAAGTTTGGTCATCAGCTAAGGCTTCTCCGGTCACTGGATGCGTGCCCGCAGCCCAAACTGGTGCCGTTGCAAATGTCATGGCTGTCACCATCAAAAACGCTTTGGTCGAAAATTTCATAGTCTTCCCCGTGGTTGGTTTGAGTGATGTGTCGCGGCCTTCATATACTGACGATAGGATATACCTCAATACATAAGTATATGCACGTCGATATGGAGTTGACCAGTATCAGTTTGACAAATTTCACATTCAAATCGTCAAAACTGACGACACAACAAGGCAAATCGACAACAATTTCACCAAGAGACTCACTAATTATTTTTATGAAAAACAGAGACTTACATCTCAAAATTGAAGAATTTTGAAATTTGCACCCTTAGATTTTGCAAAATTGCAAACTCGACTTGCCGAATTTGCACAGCCTACAGGCTAATTGATTTCGGGTTCGTCCACGGGTGCCCCAAAATCTGTCCTGAGAAAGTCAAAATCGCACCCTTTATCGGCTTGTTCGATATGTTTTGTATACATATGCCCATAGCCCCGTTCATATCGCGGCGCTGGGGCGACCCATGCTTGACGACGCTTGTCCAGCTCTTCCTCACTGAGATCAACGCGCAAAGATCGGTTTGGCACATCCAGTTCAATGATATCCCCAGTTTTAATCAAGGCCAGCGGGCCACCAATAAAGGCCTCGGGCGCAACGTGCAAAATGCAGGCTCCATAGGAAGTTCCCGACATACGCGCATCCGAGAGACGCACCATATCACGATGCCCTTGCTTGAGGAGCGCTTTGGGCATTGGGATCATCCCCCACTCTGGCATACCTGGCCCCCCGATAGGGCCTGCATTGCGCAAGACCAAGACATGATCTGGTGTCATTGGGTAATCTTCATCATTTATGATGTCTTTGAGCTCTGCGTAGCTATCCGCGACAATGGCTGGTCCTCTGTGTTTTTGAAACTTGTCCGCCATCGCCGCAGGTTTCACCACAGCCCCATCAGGCGCCAAATTCCCCTTGAGAACCGCAAGAGATCCCTCGTGATAGACTGGATGAGACAAGGGGCGAATGACATCGGAATTGTAATTGACGGCCCCCTCCAATTCGGCCCCAAGGCTGCGCCCTGTCACCGTCATAACGTCAAGATCAAGCTTATCCCCGAGTTCTAGCATCAAGGCCCGCAAGCCCCCTGCATAATAGAAATCCTCCATTAAATAGTCGCTCCCAGAGGGACGGATATTTGCAATAACGGGAGTGGTCCGCCCTATGGCGTCCAAGTCATCTAAACCCAGATCAACACCCGCTCGCCGCGCCATAGCGATCAAATGAATAATTGCATTCGTCGAACAGCCCGTTGCCATCGCGACAGTGACAGCATTTCGCGTGCTTGCAGAGGTCATGATTTTGTCCGGTGTCAAATCTTCCCAGACCATATCCACAATGCGACGCCCACAGGCCGCAGACATCCGCTTGTGACTTGCATCAGGCGCAGGAATGGAAGACGCGCCCGGAAGCGTTAAACCCCAACCATCCGCAATGCTCATCATAGTTGACGCAGTGCCCATCGTCATACAGGTGCCGTAACTGCGCGCAATTCCGCCCTGAACCCCATCCCATTGATCTTTGCTAATATTTCCAGCACGCCTCTCGTCCCAATATTTCCAAACATCTGTTCCTGAGCCAAGCTTTTCACCCGCATAATTGCCCCGCAACATCGCCCCTGCAGGGAGATAAATAAACGGCAACCCCATGCTGACTGCGCCCATAATCAAAGCAGGCGTAGATTTATCGCATCCCCCCATCAGAACGACACCATCAATCGGATGCGATCTCAGCGTTTCTTCGACTTCAATTGCGCCAAGGTTTCGATAGAGCATAGACGTGGGTTTGAGAAATTGCTCTGCAAAGGATTGAACCGGCATTTCAACTGGCATGCCACCCGATTGGTAAACACCCTTTTTAACATACTCTGCGCGATCTCTCAGGTGATGATGACAGGGTGATAAATCGGACCACGTATTGATGATGGCAATGATAGGCTTGCCGTCCCAATCCGCCCCATCAAGACCCATTTGCATAGCGCGAGACCGATGCCCCATAGATCTGAGATCATCAGGCGCAAACCATTTTGCGGAACGTAAGTCTTTTGGTGATTTGGTCATGCGTTATCTCCCTCGTCACTGCCTTGATGGAGGACGGCTTAAGGTGAGTTTGACCTTAAGAGGGACAAAAGCCAACTAAAACATTTCTTAGATTTGGCCTAAATTAGACGCGATACAGTGCCAGTTATGCGTCGCGTTTCATGATCCATTCAACTTCTGGCGCAGCAACAAAGCGCCATTTGCGCTTGGGCCCAGCCATAACGTTTAGATAGTACATTTCAAACCCATATGGCGCTCCACAAGGGTGATGCCCACGAGGAACCAGCACAACATCCCCATCTGAGACCGCCATGGTTTCATCCAATTGACCATCATCGGTATAAACCCGCTGGATTCCAAATCCATCTGCCGGGTTCAAACGGTGATAATAGGTTTCCTCAAGATAAGTGATGCGCGGATAATCATCTTCATCATGGCGATGGCTCGGAAAAGAGGACCAATGACCCGCAGGCGTAAAGACCTCTGTCACCAACAAACTGTCGGCATAGTCTTCGTTTTCCATCGCGATATTGTTTATGTGCCGTGTGTTTGTGCCCTTTCCACGCTCTGTCAAAGTAATGCCATCGGGACCAATGCGGCGTGCCTCATGACCGCCCATCCCAGGAGCAGAACAAACCGCAAGAACACAATCAGTTTCAGCAACCGCAGACCACTCCGTTCCATTTGGAAGGTACAAGCAATGCGGGGGTGTTTTTTCAAACACATTCATTCGATCGCCCAAAACGCCCCAGTCTTGCCCCGCACCAGTAAGTGCAGCCTTGCCTTCAACCATAACCAAAATCACTTCGCGATCGCCCGTGACTTCGGCAGCGGTGTCCCCCGCCTTCAAGTGATAGAGAGAAAACCCCACATATCGCCAACCTGCACTTTCAGGGGTAATTTGATGAACTTTACCGCGTTTTCCAAAGGGCTTTCTCAAAAGGTCAGACATGTGCGATTTCCTTTAAACCGTTTTTTGGGTTGTTTTGTTACTGCGATACTTGTCCCAAGCATCATTCACTTCACTACGGACAGACACCTCAGGAACACCAACGTCCCACCATGATCCCCCATGCGGCGTGCTTGGGTAAGGGTCTGTGTCAATCACAATCACATAAGGTCCAGTGATGTCTCCCCGCTTTGCAAGGGCTTCTTCTAATTCATCGATCGAGGATACCTTGACTGATGTTGCTCCCATGGATGCTGCATGAGCTGCAAAATCAATGGCAGAGGGTGTTTCGTGAACTGTATCCTTCAGCAGATTGTTAAACTCTGCGCCCCCTGTGCCCATTTGCAAGCGATTGATGCATCCATAGCCGCGGTTGTCGGTCACGATCACTGTAAAGGAAACCCCCATCATGGCAGCAGTCGCCATTTCAGAGTTGGCCATCATATAGGTACCATCACCTGTAAAACATAAGACATCACGCTCAGGCTCCGCCATTTTGATACCCATAGCTCCCGCAATTTCGTACCCCATGCAGCTAAAGCCATATTCCATATGATACGACATTGGGCGATTTGCTTTCCAGAGTTTGTGCAACTCACCAGGCATCGTGCCAGCGGCACACATTACAACACTGTTGTCTTGCGCACTGCGCTGAACCGCGCCGATCACTTGCATATCTGTCGCAAGTGCATTGCTGTCTGACGGTGCATCCGTGAGCGGGTCAACTTTTGCAAACCAATCGTCTTTCAACCCGTCAATAGACGCAGCAGACTTATAATCCGCCAATTCCTTTGACAGCTCACCCAATCCCACACGCGCATCCGCCAATAGAGGCATTGCCCCATGTTTCATGGCATCATAGGCTGCAACATTCAGGCAGGCGATTTTGCGCTCTGGGTTTGCAAACAGGCTCCAAGACCCTGTTGTAAAATCTTGAAACCGAGTTCCAACCCCAATCACCAAATCTGCTTCAGCACAGACCGTATTGGCCGCCTCGCCGCCGGTGACCCCAATAGGACCAAGGTTCAAAGGATGATCCCAAGGCAGAGCTGATTTCCCTGCCTGCGTTTCTGCAACAGGAATATTATGGGCTGTGGCAAAGGCTGCCAATTCAGCTGTGGCATCGGAATAGTGCACTCCGCCCCCTGCAACAATTACTGGACGTTTTGCCCCGCGGATCGCTTGGGCCAAATCGGCAAGTTCGTTTTCATCGGGCCGCACACGACGTTGGCGCCACACCTTGGGTTCAAAAAACGCTTCAGGATAATCAAACGCCTCCGCCTGAACATCCTGACAAAAGGCAAGTGTCACGGGACCACATTCAGCCGGATCCGTCAAAACACGGAAGGCTCTTGGCAAAGCAGTCAAAATCTGTTCCGGCCGCGTGATACGATCAAAATACCGACTTACCGGACGGAACGCATCATTCGCAGATACGGTGCCATCCTCAAAGTCTTCGATCTGTTGCAACACTGGGTCTGGGGCCCGGTTGGCAAACACATCACCTGGAACCAACAAAACGGGCAATCTATTGACATGCGCCAAAGCCGCAGCTGTTATCATGTTGGTTGCGCCTGGCCCAATCGACGATGTGACCATCATCGACCGTTTGCGACCCAACTGTTTTGCATAGGCAATTGCCGCATGCGCCATCGTCTGTTCGTTGTGTCCACGATAGGTCGGCAGCTCATCCTTTGCGTGGTAGAGTGCCTCTCCTAAGCCGGCGACATTACCGTGACCAAAAATAGCCCAGCATCCAGCGATAAGAGTTTCGCCTTGTTCATTTCGTTGCGCCGCAATGTATTTCACCATTGCTTGTGCCGCTGTTAGCCGAATTGTTTTGCTCATATCATGCATCCATTACTTTGCTAAGGATGAGGCCTCTGTGCAGGCCTGATCCCATATATCACACAAGCGCGCATACCGCGTTTGCATCATGTCAACAGCGGCTTCGTCACTTAGATCACCTTTCATCCAAGCGCGAGCAGCATCGCCAAATATTGTTCGACCGACAGCAAAACCTTTGACCAATGGCTGTTTCGCCGCCAATGCAAAACTTTCCGCCAAATCAGCCTCTGGCGCATCTAAACCTAACACAACAATTCCACGAGTATAGGGATCGTTGCGCTCAATCGCATCAACTGCGTTTTGCCATGCCTCTTCGGTTTTAAAAGGCTCCAGCTTCCACCAGTCAGGGTAGATGCCCAAGTCATAAAATTGTTGGATCAATGTCGCCGTAGTGGTGTGATCGACCGCACCAACTTTGGACGGAATAATCTCAAGCAAGAATTCCAAACCATTGCGACGGCTCGCCATCCAGAGGCGCTTGACCACTTCTTCTTGTTGCTGGCGTGTCATCCCATCATCTTCTGGATGACAAAATACCAAGAGTTTGACCACGTTTTCGCGGGCCCATTCGCGCAACTGCCCCAAGTCCTCTCCCAATTCAGGCTCTAGCTGAATAGGACGTGATCCTGGCAACTCGGTTGGGCGACCAATCCATAAGCCCGTACCCGATGCTGCATGAAGTGCCGCGCGACCGATCCGATTATCACAGAGAATACCATAACCTGGCTGACCAGCTTGAACCGCAAGAGCCGCTTTCAAACATAGCTCTTTGAATGCGCCGCCCTTTTCCAAAGAGTAACCAGCCATTTCTTCTAATTGCATCCGGTGATCAAAGGCAAAGGTTTTCACGCTTGACCAATCCCCTGCCCGATTGGTGGCCCAATGCACTTGTTCTAGCTCTGCATCATTACGCAAATCGGCACGTTTGATGCCGCGTTCAAAGAAAAACTGCAGCTCTTCCCAACTTGGATAGGCGGGCGTGCATCCATGACGGCTCACGGCAAAGGCACCGCAGGCATTGGCATATTTCAACGCAACAGGCCAAGTTTCCCCATCAAGCCATCCTTTAAGCAGGCCCGACATAAATCCATCACCTGCTCCCAAAACATTGAACACCTCAATCGGAAAACCTGGTCCCGATTCACCCTCGTCCAAACTTTCGGGGATATCACCTGTAAAGGCCACAGCTCCTGCTGCACCGCGCTTGCAGACCAGCGTTGCCGATGACACAGCACGAACCGCGCGCAGGGCCTCAATCGTATCAGTGCTGCCCCCTGCAATGTGAAACTCTTCTTCTGTGCCAACAATGAGATCAAACAGATGCAGAGTGCTTTGCAATTTTTGCGTCACCGCCACACTTTCGACAAAGCGGCTTTCGCCATCGCCATGTCCTGCGACACCCCAAAGATTGGGACGATAGTCAATATCCAGCGCTGTTTGCATGCCCGCCTCACGAGCAATAGTCAGCGCCTTGAGCGTCGCCGCCTCAACCTTTGGATTGCTAAGATGCGTCCCAGTCGCGACAACGGCACGAGCCGATCTGATAAGGTCAGGGTCTATGTCATCCGCGTTTAGGCCCATATCTGCACAATTTTCGCGATAGAAGATCAAGGGAAATTGTTCTTCATCCCGAATGCCCAGCAAAACCAAGGCTGTTAAGCGATCAGGATCAATCTTAACACCCTCTGTCTCAACGCCTTCGCGCTGGAGCTGTTCAATGATAAACCGCCCCATATGTTCATCACCGACACCCGTGATAACGGCACTACGCAAACCAAGCCGTGACGTCCCACAAGCAATATTGGTAGGAGACCCACCAATATACTTGTCGAAGGATCCCATGTCCTCAAGGCGACCACCAATCTGCGCGCCGTACAAATCTACTGACGAGCGCCCAATCGTGATGAGGTCAAGATTAGACATCAGCCAACCTTACAGGCTGACCAGTTTTCGCCGATGTCGTTGCAGCTTCTGCCATCGCCAGTGCGGTAATGCCGTCGTCGAGCGTGACTGGTAGCGCCGTGCCCCCTGTCAAAGCATCAACAAATGCGCCCCATTCCTTGGCGTAAGATGGCATGTACCGCTCCAAGAAGAAATAAGTCGGCTTGGCACCGGTTACGCCGGCCGTTGTGGATTTGACCACTGTGTTCTCAAGCATGTTCTGAGCTTGCAAAAGCCCCTCCGCCCCCAACAATTCTACCCGCTGGTCATAGCCATAGACCGCGCGGCGAGAGTTCTTGATGACGCAAATACGCCCGTCCGCATAGGTCATTGTGACAGCGGCAGTATCCACATCACCTGCCGCGCCAATTTCAGCATCCACAATAGAAGAGCCGGCGGCCATGATGCTCACTGGGGCTTCGCCCATCATGAAGTTGGCCATGTCAAAATCGTGGATCATCATGTCGCGGAACAAACCACCAGACACTTTGATATAGGCGACTGGCGGCGGTGCAGGATCGAAAGAGGTGATCGACAGAAGCTCTGGCTTGCCGATTTCACCGGCGTCGAGCGCCGCTTTCATCGCGCTAAAATTCGGGTCAAAGCGACGGTTGAAGCCAATCATGATTGGTTTGCCTGAGGCCATTGTGTTCTCACGGCAAGCGCGAGCGCGTTCGAGGCTGAGATCCACGGGTTTTTCGCAGAGCACGGCTTTCCCCGCTGCAGTCGCCTGTTCAATTAGGTCGGAATGCGTATCAGTGGATGTCGCGATGAGCACCGCGTCAATGCTGTCATCGGCGATGATCTCTTCGGTCGTGCGCGCCGTACTGCCATATTCGGCGGCAAGCTTTTCAGCGTTTGCAGGGATATAATCCGAAACGGCAGCCAGAGTGCTTCCAGGATTCGAAGAAATAGCTGTGGCGTGTACACCGGCAATGCGGCCTGCGCCCAAAAGTCCAACTTTGATCATGATGAGGTCTCTCTCAAACGGGGGTTATAGTGTGAATGCAGCGCGGAAGGCGTCGAGCGCGTCTTCTGGCTTGTCTTTTGCGAAGGCTTCCATACCAACAGGGCCAGCATAGCCCATGTCGGTCAATGCGCGGGCGATCATCGGCCAATTCATCTCACCTGTGCCAGGCTCGCAGCGGCCGGGGTTGTCGGCAACTTGTACTTCACCGATCCACGGCAAGCAGGCTTCAGCATGACGAATGACATCGCCCTCGCCAATCTGTGTGTGATAGAGGTCCAAGTTGATCCGTAGCTCAGGGCGATCAACCGCAGACACCAATGACAAAACATCAGAGGTTGAATTGAACGGACAGCCAGGGTGTTCGCGCAGGTTCAGGTTTTCAAGCGTAAATGTCACGCCCTCTTCTTCCGCCATATCACAGATGCGATTAAGCGTATCGCGGGCGCGTAGCCACATCCCCGGTGCCACATGGGCCATCTGCTGAATTGGCAGGCCCTGATCCCCCAGACCCGTACCATGAAGGTTCAGCCTATGCACGCCAAGGCGTTTGCCAATTTGAGCCGTCTCACGCGCTGATTTGAGCAACATGTCAGCGCCTTCGGCATCCGCCAAACGCCCCTCTAAGTAACCGTTCATGATCGTAAAAGTCGCACCTGTTTTTTCCAGCGCGTCCAAATCCCAAGCGGGCCAATTCCATAAGCCAACACCAAACCCCATTTCGTGCAAACGGGCTGCGCGCCAGTGGATTGGTTTGTCTTGCCAAAGCATCTCTGCACAAGCTGCGAGTTGAAATGTCATATTAGATATCCTGCGGTTTATAGTCTGCTGGCTTGCCAGGCATGACGCCCTGCAAAAGAGCGACCGATTTTTCGAGTCCCTCAAGTGAGTTTAGAAGTACATCTTCGTGTTCTATAGATAACCAGCCGTCGTATCCAGCCATTTTGAGCCGATAACAGAACTGCCGCCACCATTCCTCGCCATGCCCAAAGCCAAGCGTGATATAGGACCAAGACCGCGCCGGAATATCCATCAGCGAGCCATTTTCCAAGAGGCTCGTGGTCGCCTGAACAGGCGCATTCAAAAGCGTGTCCTTGGCATGCACATGATAAATCGCGTCTCCTAATGCCTCAGCTGCAACCAACGGATCAGCCCCCATCCAAAAGAGATGCGATGGATCGAGATTTGCGCCGATCACAGATCCTATCGTGTCGCGCAACTTTAACAATGACGGCACATTATAAACGCATTGGTTGCCATGCAGCTCAAGCGCTATCCGCTCAACTCCGTTTGCCTGCGCCAAAGCGGCGATCTCGCTCCAAAACGGGATCAGCTTCTCTTGCCATTGGTAGTTCAAAATCTCCTGCGTTTCAGGCGGCCAAGACGACACAACCCAGTTGGGCATGGTATCGGTTGGGTTCCCCGCCGGCAGGCCGGACATGGTGCAGACGGTCTTGACCCCCATCTCACCGGCAAGGCGCAGTGTCTTTTTCAAATCCTCGCCTTGCTTTGTATCTGTCGGATGCAGCGGATTGCCATTGGCATTGAACGCTATGATGTCGAGCCCACGGTCTTCAAAGGCCTTTAGAAAGGCTTTCTGAGCTGTGCTGTTGCCCAACAGATCATCCATTTGACAATGCGGCGCAGTTGACCAACCGCAAGTGTTCACCTCAATCCCCGATACGCCCATACGGGCCGCGTGATCGAGCATCTCGTCGAACCCCATTCCACCAAGGCTATCGGATACAAATCCAAGTTTCATGCGACTAACCCCTTTTTAACGGAATAGAACTCAGGCTTTGGGCCCATTGTGACAGGCTGCCTTTGACCCGTTTCGAGGGCTTTTACCCCAGCTTCAGCGACTATTGCTGAGCAAAATCCATCCCAGCAATCCGATGCGATGGTTGGGAATATTCCTGTTTCAACAAAGCTCAAGAAGTCGCGGTTTTGGCGAACATAAGCCTCGTGATAGCGCCCGCGCCAATCCGTGTCATATCGGGTGCTTGAGGCCAGCTTCATATCTGTGCGCGTATAGGCCACGTTGTTCATGGCCATCGACCCCGCCTCGCCGACCAATTCGGCGCGCACGTCATAGCCATAAGCGGCGTTGTTATTTATTTCGATTGTCACAAGTTGAGCATTCGCAGTCTCTAACACCATCACGACAGGGGCCACACGGTCATCAGACCGACGCGGCTGATGAGCCGTCACACTGACAAACTCAGTCCCTAAGACATGACGCACCACATCAAATTCATGCGGTGCTGAATTTGTGATGGCCATCGCACCTGTGAAATCCGCTGCAGGGGTTTCCACATTGCGGTGGAAATTATGCATCATAAGCGCACGGCCCAATGACCCGTTGGTTAGGGCCTGTCGCATCTCAATATAGGATTGATCATAGCGGCGCATAAAGCCGAGCATGACCAGCTGTTTTCCTGCTCTTTGTTCAGCCTCGATCACCTCAAGACATTCAGAAGACGACTGCGACAGCGGCTTTTCGCAAAGGATAGGCTTGCCCAATTCGATACAGGCCTTGGACAAAGGTGCATGCGTAAAATCCGGAGAGGCCACAATGACAGCATCAACGTCTGGCCGCGCAATCACCGCTTGGGCGTCAGTGGCGACGTCCTTGGCACCTGTAGCGTTTGCAACGGATTTCGCCCGCTCAATGTCCATATCACACACGACCTGAAGCGTGGCTCCGGATAGGTCTTTGGACACGATATGGGCGTGATCTTCTCCCATCAGCCCTGCACCAATGATAGCCAATCTGGTCATCGGAAATCTCCAAAATTTTGGTCGGGCACAGAACCCGTCTATTCGTTGCAATTTTTGTGCAACATCCTGTTTGACCTGTAACGTTAGCGGACGGTTTGAACAACCCTCGTCCGACGCAGTTTAGCCTTCGATGCTTGCTTCGAGATCAATCATAGATTCCCCGCCCGCCATGAGGTCCGCGATTTCCTCGCGCGTTCTATCACCCTTGCGGAAGTCAGCCGCAATTGACCCACGGATCAAAACCGCAAAATGGTCCCCAACAGCCATTGCATGCATCACTTGGTGCGTGATGAAAATCACGGCCAAACCACG
>CBFHNR010000033.1:0-4244 GCA_965657215.1 uncultured Paracoccaceae bacterium | reverse complement strand
CCGCGGCGTTTCGCTTCATTCACAATACGCAACACATGCGCGGATTGTTTGACGCCAAGAGCCGCGGTCGGTTCATCAAGGATCAAAACACGTGCGCCAAAATAAACCGCCCGCGCAATCGCGAGAGATTGGCGCTCACCACCCGATAAACCACCGACAAGGCGATCGCCATCTTCGATGCGGGTGATGCCGAAATTACGGACTTCGCGGACAGCAATTTCATTGGCCTTTTCACGGTCAAAAACCTTGAAGGGCCCCCAACCTTTGGTCGGCTCAACGCCTGCGAAAAAGCTTCGACCAATGGACATCAAAGGAAAGGTGCCTCCGAATTGGTGCACACAGGCAATTCCCGCCTCTTGAGCCACCTTTGGCCCACTGAAGCTCACAGGTTTGCCATCCATCAAAATTTCACCACGTGTTGGTGCGTGCACACCCGCCATGGTTTTGATCAATGTAGATTTACCCGCACCATTATCACCCAACAAACACAACACTTCGCCTGCTTTGACGGAAAGGCTGATGTTATGAAGTACGTCGATCGGTCCAAATGACTTATCAACATTGCGAAGTTCAAGAACGTTTTGTGTATCTGACATGACTTAGTCCTCCTTCTTGCTGGACGACCAACTGGTCGCAAGTTTCTGGAAAGTTCCGTTCATCAAAACAGCGATCAAAAGCATTACACCGATAATGAGCAGCGAAAGATTGCGGTCGATGTCTGTATAGTTGATCCCTTGCTGTACGATGCCAAGCGTCATAGTTCCAAAGACAACCCCAGCAACAGAGCCAAAGCCACCATTCAAAAGAACCCCGCCAACAACACTCGCAATAATGGTGAAAAAGATCATGTTAAAGAAGGTAGCTGATTGAGCTGAATTGAACTGGATCACCTGACACATGCCCGCAAGCGCTGTGCATACAGAACAGAGGATAAAGAGCCAAATTTTAAGCTTGTTGACAGGAATACCTGCATTGCGCGCGCTTTCTGGATCGCCACCAACGGCAAACACCCAATTGCCCCAAGGCGATTTGTGCAAAAAGAACCAAAAAACAACGATCAATCCAATCCACCAGTATACAGCCGAGCGAAACCCAAAATACCGTGTTCCAAAAAGAGCCTTTGCCCAATCCGGAGATTGCATAGACACGTTCGTATTGTTTATCAAAAAGTCAGATAGAGCCAGCGTAAGGCCACCAACAGCAAATAGGGTGGCAAGTGTAACAATGAATGATGGCACCTGCGTACGTGTGACCAGCAGACCATTCACTAGTCCAACACTTGCGGCCATGGCCAGTGTCATCATAATGCCAAGCCACATCGGCAGCTCATAGTGATTTACGCTGATGCCAAGCATCATAGCAGAGGCAGGAAGGACAGCTCCTGTCGAAATATCAAGCTCGCCCGCGATCATTAGAAAGGCAACCGGAATGGCAATAATGCCAACCGTGCTGGCAAAGTTCATCCAATTCGCAAAACCTGCAATCGAAAGAAAGTTCCGCGAAAAGCCAAACATTGCGAAGATGACAAAGACGATCACCATTCCAACAAAAGCGCCCATTGCTGGGCTACGGATCAATTCGCCTAATGAGAAACTAGAACTGGCGGATTTGGGGCTCGGTGCCGGTGAACTGTTCGTATCTGTATGGGACAAGGGTTCTCTCCCCGCAAGTGTGCGGCTGGGTCAAGTGAGTGGGAATTTGTTAAAATGGTCAGCCAACACAAAGGCTGGCTGACCATAGAGCGTTATTTAGCGTGTACCTGCTTCAACACCAGCGAATGTCGCGTCGATGTTAGACGCGTCAACGATTGCTGGGCCTGTTAGGACTGGCTCAGTCGCAACTTTTGTACCAAAGTCGATGTGCGCTGCAAGTGTGGAAACTGATAGGAAGCCCTGATAGTAAGGCGTTTGGTCAATTGCCATAGTCTGAGTGCCAGCTTTGATACGGTCTAGTGTGGATGGGCTAAGGTCAAATGTCCCTAGCTTAACTTCACCAGTTTTGCCGAGCTGCTCGATCGCAGCTGCAGACGCATCCGCCGCCCATGTTGCCAAGTTCACAACTGCGTCGATTGATGCGTCACCATTAAGTTCCGCTTCGATTGCCGCTGATGTACCAGCAACGTCACCGTCAAGGTTAGCAGGGACGCGCAAGATAGTTGCTTTTGCACCGGCTTCTGTTGCGCCATCTGCAACGCCTTTACAACGTGCTTCTAGGTTCACTGTGCCTGGGATCTGAATGTGGCACAAAATGTGAGCCGCGCCAGAATTCGCCATGTATTTACCGCCAGCAACACCAGCAACATATTCATCAGAACCGAAGTAGTTAAGCGCACCGGATTCTTCTAGGAAATCGCCACCACCGTTGAGCAATGTGACCTTGATACCAGCGTCCTGAGCCGCTTTGATCGCAGGCAACTGCGCATCAGGAACAGGAAGAACAGTCGCGATACCATCAACACCTTGAGCAGTCGCTTGCTCAATAAGTGTCGCAAGATCAGCGCCGTAGTTGTCGTAGTTGTTTGTCTGCAAGATGTTCAAAGAGCCACCGCGTGCTTCAATCACCATAGCCGCGTCTTCTGCGCCTTTTTTAACAACGTTCCAGAATGAGTCTTGGTTAGATCCGATGACCAATGCGATGTCAGCAGCAAAAGCACCGGATGCTGTAAACGCTAGCGCAGCTGTGGTTGTAATAAGTTTTTTCATGTCGATTTCCTCCCTTGGATAAAGCCGCATGCTGACGGCTCGACAATGTATTTTGGCCGAATTGGCCGATTTGCTCGCGAGAGAGAGCACAAGACAACTGGTCTGCCAAAGCAGGTCATTCATCTCTTAATTGTGTGTTGGGCCTCCCCCAAAACGTTGATTGCTCGGTTTTCTCGTGAGCTAAATCAACGCTCCATTACTGCATTGTTGACATCTTTCAAATCAACACCAATAATTCCAAAAGCGAAATTTCATATCATTTCGTTTCTAGCCGCACCAAGAATGGAATTTTTTGACATGAAAAGACCAACGATACCTGATCTTGCGACGGCCGCTGGCGTGTCGGTGTCAACTGTTAACCGTGTCTTAAATCAACCCGAATCGGTTCGCTCACCAACGCAAGAGCGCGTTCTCGCAGCAGCAGAGGAGATCGGGTTTTATGGCTTAGGCACCATCGAAAACGCCGTAAAATCAACCCAAACCACACATCGACTTGGAGTGCTCTTGCAGCGAGGATCGCGGAAATTTTACCGAAACCTTGGTGACACTATTTCAGACGTTGCACATACCTACGACGGACACAAGATCGAGTTAACAGTAGAATATCTTGACGATCTAACCCCTGAGCGGGTCGCAGAACATATGATCTCTATGGGGAAACGGTGCGAGGCCTTAGCGATCGTTGCGCCTCAGCACCCACTTGTTGCAGATGCAATCGACGCGGTTCTAGAAACAGGCGTTCCTGTTGTATCCTTAATTGGTCCCCTTACAGCAAAGGGAAACATTAGCTTCGTTGGCCTTGATAATTGGAAAGTCGGAAGAACAGCAGCCTGGGCCTTTGACAAGATGGTCCGTGATCCGGGTAAAATTGGCGTACTGGTTGGCTCTCATCGGCTCCGCAACCAAGAAATGAACGAAAGCGGGTTTCGATCTTATTTCCGAGAGCACAACGCCAATTTCTCTGTTCTTGAGCCATTACCAACATATGAGTCCGCCGCAGTCGCCCGCGAACACGTGGAAAAATTACTTACCGACTACCCAGATCTCTGCGGACTATACATCTCAGGTGGGGGCGTCACCGGCGCAATTGCGGCCCTTCAGGCAATGCCAAAGCGAGATGATTTTGTTGCCGTCGGCTACGAATTGTTTGATGAAACACGCGCGGCCTTAATTGACGGTACTCTGTCCATGATAATCTCACACCCGATGGACCGTTTTGCCAAAGAAACCATAGCAACCTTATTGAAAGCCAAAAGCGGTGGTCGCGATGTTGGTGTTCACAGAGTGACTTTCGGCTTTGATATCTATACGCCTGAAAGTGTCTGATGACTGAGCTAAACAAAGTTTCACAGCAAGTCATTTGATTTAACTTGAGGTATGTTCCGGATTGTACCGCACTTGCTCGCAAACACTAAGCTACATCATTGGCTAAATTTAAACAGGATAGCCTTTAGAATGTTTTTGAATTGGTTGCGGGAGTAGGATTTGAACCTACGACCTTCAGGTTATGAGCCTGACGAGCTACCGGGCTGCTCCATCCCG
>CBFHNR010000032.1:0-21260 GCA_965657215.1 uncultured Paracoccaceae bacterium | reverse complement strand
GTCACCACATCACAAGATGGATCAAATAATGTCATCGCGGCATATCCCGCCGCACTATCCCCAAGCGAGAATGCAAGGCCAGCATGTGCGTAGCCATGCTGTTGGCTCACAGATTGTGTGATCGGCGCAGAAATTTCAACGGACCCATCCTCAACAGCGGTCATCTTTGCCCCAAGAGTGATCAGGAAATCTTGCTTGGCAATGCTTTTGTGAATGCGCGCAAAGGGGTCTACTGTCACACGGCTGTTCCCATCAATTTCGTCACCTCGCCTTTGCGCAAAACGGCGCCATCCCACGCCTTTCGGTTAAACACTTCACGCACCAAAGGTTCGAAGTGCTCAAGCGGTTTGGTGTCGAAATCAGGATCAAAAGACGACTGATCCCAACGTTCGCAAAATTCGGCACAGCTGTCGAAACAGGGATGATCTTTGAATTCTTCACGCGCGTTTGCATCCCAATTATAGTGATGCGCATAATAGATCATCTGGAAAATCCCATGATGCTCAACCACCCAAGAGACCTCCCAACGGACAAAAGGGCGGATGACCTCGGCGGAAAAACGATCATGGTTTTGCGGTGCCAAGCCATCGCCAATATCATGCAACAAGGCCCCAACAACCCAATCAATATCTGCCCCTTCGTTTTGCGCCCGCGTTGCAGCTTGCAATCCATGATCTAGGCGCGAAATCTTGTAACCATCCAAGGAGGCTTCGCCTTGGCGCTGCAGTTCCGCAATAATCCGATCCGCCGTCATCGCGTGATAAGGTTTTTCAAATTCTTCAAGAAGATGGTAATCTTCGCGTGTTCCAGCTTTCATTTCAGTAAAGGAAACTGTGCGACCCTGATCTGCCATTGGAAAACCCCTCTAATATTTTGCGGCCCTTTTAGACAACATGAGAGAAAGACCAAAACATCGCAATAGTTTCCTTATTGGTTTCACTTTTGAAAAGGTACTCATCACCAACAGGAGCAAAACGAAATGTCGGGGGATCAGCTAAGGACCAATCCCCCAACGTCCCTACAGCTCCCACAGCCCTCAGGTAATCGGGTTCGGCCATCCTAGCGCGAATATGACAAACTTAGCCAAGGACCGTAGATTTTCCAAATTCAAAATTATTAGAAATGTAACTAAAAAACCCGCCACTGGGGCGGGTTTCATTGAATAAATGTCGAAGGACTTAGCCGTAGACAGATTCTTTTCCGAAATACTTAGTCAGCATATAGTACACGACCGCACGGTATTTGTTGCGTTCTGAGCGACCATAAAATTAGATCACTTTGTTAATCGCATCCATCAATTCTGGCCCGTCAGACAATCTCAATTTCTTGATCAAGAAATTGTTCTTAACCAGTCCGTTTTATGTCTTCTGGCAACTGACCATTATCAATAAAGTCCTGAATGTGCCGAACAAAAAAGCTCGGCCCCATTTTTGAGATCGGATCTTTTCAGCAGTCTTTTTGTGGAGTTCAAGCGACTCTTTCACAAGATCAGACGAAATATAGCTTTCCCTTAAATACGTCGATTTTATATCAACAGCCTCCTTCATAAGGGGGTGCAGGCTTTCGAGCTATTCTTATAAATACCTTGCGTGTTATGCTAATACCGAACACGCAAGGATTATTTTTCAATGCCTCAACCCTATTAGGTTGTGTTGTTTTGCAGGAATTCGCAAAATCTGACCTGGGTAAATTTTGTTAGGGTGAGACAACATTGGTTTGTTTGCCTCAAAAATTTCTTTGTCACGCGCGCCATTTCCCAAAGTTTTGGATGCGATTGCCCAGAGGGTGTCACCCTTTTCAACTGTGTGGAACGACGGATCGTCCAAGTCAGCTTCTACTTTGGCCACGCCTTCAACGTTACCAACCGCTAGAATGAGCTTTTCTTTTTGCTCTGGGGATAGGTTTTCACCACCGTCAACTTTAACTTTGTCACCCTCTAAACTGATCTTAACGTCATCGGAGGATAGTCCGAGATCTGCGACCTCTTGCATTAGCGCCGCTTCTGACGCTGCTCCTTTTCCGCCGAACAATGATTTGCCTGCGGATTTAACGAAATTCCAAACACCCATTTTGTGCACTCCCTTTTTAATAGACAGTACATTACTCGCAGGTATCAAAAGTCTGGGAAGATTTATTTTGTCAAAAACCACACAAACTAAAGCTGTGTGATGAATGAATCACTGTCGCGAGGCTATCCCCGCGACAGTGCATGCATTATTTTGATTAATACCGATAATGTTCCGGCTTGAACGGACCCTCGGTGGTCACGCCAATATAGTCGGCTTGCTCTTTATCGAGCTTAGTAAGCTTCACACCAATACGATCTAGGTGCAAGCGCGCAACCTTTTCGTCCAGATGCTTGGGCAAGATGTAGACATCATTGTTGTACTGATCACCACGGGTCCAAAGCTCAATCTGGGCCAAGACTTGGTTCGTAAAGGAAGCAGACATCACAAATGATGGGTGACCTGTTGCGTTGCCAAGATTCAACAAACGTCCCTCAGACAAGAGAATGATGCGGCTCCCAGAGGGCATTTCGATCATGTCCACTTGGTCTTTGATATTAGTCCATTTGTGGTTCTTGAGACTCGCAACTTGGATTTCGTTGTCAAAGTGGCCGATGTTACCAACAATCGCCATATCCTTCATCTCGCGCATATGTTCGATGCGGATGACGTCTTTGTTGCCGGTTGTCGTGATGAACACATCCGCGCTATCAACAACGTCTTCAAGGATGACAACTTCGAACCCGTCCATTGCGGCCTGAAGTGCACAGATTGGGTCAACCTCAGTCACCTTCACTCGTGCACCCGCACCACGAAGTGACGCAGCAGAGCCCTTGCCAACATCACCATAACCACAGACGACAGCAACTTTGCCAGCCATCATTGTGTCGGTTGCACGGCGAATGCCGTCAACGAGGCTTTCTTTGCAGCCGTATTTGTTGTCAAACTTGGACTTAGTCACAGAGTCATTCACGTTGATTGCAGGGAATGGCAATTGGCCCTGTTTGACCAATTCATACAAGCGATGCACACCTGTTGTTGTTTCCTCAGAAACGCCTTTGATCGCATCACGCGTTTTCGTGAACCAACCTGGTGAGGCTGCCATACGCTTTGCGATTTGTGCTTTGATTACGGCTTCTTCTTCGGATTGCGGCACGGGAATAATGTCTTCGCCCGCTTCGGCACGTGCGCCTAACAAGACGTACAATGTCGCATCGCCACCATCATCAAGGATCATGTTTGGCCCATCCGCGAACATGAAGGATTTATCGAGGTAATCCCAATGCTCTTCCAACGACTGACCTTTGATCGCAAAAACAGGAATGCCTGCTTCGGCAATCGCTGCGGCTGCGTGATCTTGGGTTGAGAAAATGTTGCATGAGGCCCAGCGCACATCCGCGCCCAAAGCGACCAATGTTTCAATCAACACAGCCGTTTGAATGGTCATGTGAAGCGATCCAACGATGCGCGCGCCTTTCAATGGCTTGCTCTCGCCAAATTCCGTGCGACAGGCCATCAATCCTGGCATTTCAGTTTCTGCGATGTCCAATTCTTTGCGGCCAAATCCCGCGAGGCTGATGTCTTTTACAATATAATCCGTCGTCACTTTGTAATCTCCGTTTGCTTGAGAGGGCGGTATCACACATGCACGCAGGAGACAACGTATGTCAGCCGAGCAACCACGGTATGATAAGTATATACTTCTGTTCGAACAAAATGGATCACAGTTTAGCACGACGCGGAAAACAAACTTGTCAAAGATTAATTTACTTGATTAAAAAGGAACATAATAAGAACACTGAGGATTCCATGAAACAACAACGCGCATGGCAAAGGATGTTATCTGGACGGCGATTGGATCTGTTGGATCCGACACCGATGGATATCGAAATTGAGGACATTGCCCATGGGCTTGCCTTTGTTGCGCGGTGGAATGGACAAACGCGGGGCGACTTTGCCTATTCAGTTGCGGAGCATTCCTTGCTGGTGACCGAACTCTTCACGCGTATGAACCCTGGGGTGGCCGAAAAATGGAAACTCGCCGCGCTTTTGCATGATGCACCTGAATATGTGATTGGCGATATGATTTCCCCTGTCAAAGCACATGTCGGGTCGGGCTATGACGAATTAGACGACCGCCTTTCTGTGGCGATTCATATCAAATTTGGCCTGCCTGCAAAAATTCCCACCCTGATGAAACGCCAAATCAAAAAGGCCGACCATATCAGCGCATGGATGGAAGCCACCCAAATCGCAGGGTTTTCCGAGTCCGAGGCAAATACGTTCTTTGGCAAGATCGACAAGACGCTGATCACAGACCTAACCATAACACTTCGCGCGCCGCGGGAGGTGAGAGCCGATTACATAGAAGCATTTCAAACCTTGATGGATCGTATATGATGCTGGTGGGTTGCGGTATTATTCAAAAATGGGTTTCAGTGATCGTCACATATACGAACAGGTCCCACTGAGTGATGGGACCTGCGTTGATCGTGTTCAAAAAGTTCTTGCGTTAAAGCAGAATTAAACTGTTTTGAATGCATCCTGATCGCGGTGAAGATAGGCGACGATTGCCAACAAAACCAACAACACAGTTGCAGGAACCGCTGATGGGCCGAGGATAAGGATGTGTGCCAAGATCGCGCCAACCATAGTTGCGCCCAAAACCAAGCTTGATTGAAGCTGACGGTTTGGGATCCATAGGGCAATGCCGAAGCCAACTTCGATCGCGCCTGTGACATAGCGGAACCATTGCCCAACCCCGATGCCTTCAAATGTTTGCACCATCATTTCAACACCAGCAAGCTTTGATCCGCCTGCGAAAATGAAGACCGCTGCCAAAAACGCCCGAAGGCCCATAGATAGATATTTCATGATTTTTCTTCTTCTGATTTAAGTGCTTGCTTGGCTTCCCAAGCTGCTTTTTTCTCTTGATATTGTTCTTCGCTCAGGGCGTGCCAACCGACACATTTCCCCGTTGGGCTACGCCCGCATCCACATTCGCTCATTCTTCTGGTCTCTCCGAAAATTCGTGATGGAGTTGAAATAAGCGGTTTTGTGTATCACGTAAATTGCAGTGAATTCACAATCACTGTGCATAAACGCACAAAACCAGCCGTTACAGCTGGTATTGCATAGTCTGGTTTTTGCTTAGAGAGGTCTTATTTCGGGCTACGCTTCGCCAAAATACGCTGCAATGTACGACGGTGCATATTCAGACGACGGGCCGTTTCGCTCACGTTGCGATCACAGAGCTCATAGACACGCTGGATGTGCTCCCATCGCACGCGGTCCGCGCTCATTGGATTTTCTGGTGGAGGCGGAAGATCATCGCCCGTTGTGAGCAAGGCATTGGTGATATCTGTCGCATCCGCAGGCTTAGAGAGGTAATCCGTCGCGCCGATTTTGACCGCGGCCACAGCCGTTGCAATGGCGCCATAGCCCGTCAACACGACAATGCGGCTATCTGGACGTTTGCCCCGAAGAACCTCAACCACATCAAGGCCATTCCCGTCCTCAAGACGCAAATCAATCACGGCATAGGCAGGGGGACGCGCCGTTGCAATCGCACGACCTGCGGCCACAGATCCCGCAGTTTCAACCTCGAACCCACGCTTTTCCATCGCCTTTGCCAAACGACGTAGAAACGGTTCATCATCATCAACTAAGAGAAGTGTTTTATCAGGGCCAATATTGGCTGAGATATTCGACACGCGCGTTCCTCCCACGAAATCGATCGGCTTTGCGTCACTCTAGACAAGCCGACCACCAAGGTCAAACCCTGAAAGCTATGCTTTGTCTATGAAGCAGGCCGCTGTTTCAGCCAGTTTTTCTGGTGACGTTGACTGTGAAAAGAATTCAACAAAGCCATGTTCCGGCAAGACCAAATATGAGAACACCGAGTGATCAATCAAATAGAGATCATCGCCAGAGTCATTGATTTTGTAATAGGTTCTATAGGCCTTGCTCGCCGCATCAATCTGCTCTTTTGATCCGCTGAGACCAATGCCTTTGGGATGAATGATGCTTGCAAACTCTGCAGCGATTTCAGGCGTGTCGCGCTGAGGATCAATCGTGATAAAGACAGGGGTTACAGATTTCCCTTGCTCCTCCAATAGATCAACCGCCTCAGCATTGCGTGCCATGTCCAAGGGACAAACATCAGGGCAGAATGTGTACCCGAAATAAACCAATGACGGCTCTGTTATAACGTCCTTGTCTGTGACGGTTTCACCTGCGCCATTCACCAAGGTGAAGGGCCCGCCGATTTGCGCAGTCCCACCCGCAATCGCGCTGGTTCGGCATTTGGCAAAAGGATCATCACTGGTGTTAAAAACTCCGCCTGTCATAGCCCAAGTGACCCCTAGGCCCACCACAACTACACCGCCGGCAACTGCACTCATCATCCGCATCATGATCAAAGGTCCTTTACAACATTGTTGATACTTAGTCCTATGCAACCTAATACCTGAGAGCAACGCGAATAAGAAGGTGCGACAGTATGCCAGATGAGTCAAAAAATTTGTTCGCATCTAACAAGCGCAGCAGCTGGATTAGACTGCGCACACTGACTATGCTCAGATGGTTTGCCATCATTGGTCAATGCGCAGCTTTGGCAACAGCGCACTATTATTTTGATCTGATCATTGAAATTGAACTGTGTATCTTGGTGGTTGGTATATCGGTCGCTTTTAACCTATTTGCTATGATTATTTACCCCCACAACAAGCGCCTGACCGAACGACAGAATGCGCTCTTGATCATGTTTGACTTGCTCCAGCTGTGTATTTTGCTCTTTTTGACAGGGGGGCTCAACAATCCCTTTGCAATGCTTGTCATTGGACCTGTTGCTGTCTCCGCCTCGATTTTGCGACTGCAATCCACTCTTGTGATTGGAACAACCGCTATCGCGTTGATTACAGCGATGGTGTTTTTCAGTGTTCCCATTCGGATCGAATATAACTTTATCCTGCGAATGCCTGAGATCTTTATATTTGGGAATTGGGCCGCGATTATTATCGCTCTGATTTTTGTGAGCATCTATTCCTATCGCGTTGCCAATGAAATGAACGCAATGAGCGATGGATTGATGGCCACCCAAATGGCCTTGGGACGGGAACAAAAGCTGACGGATTTGGGGGGCGTTGTGGCCGCTGCTGCGCATGAGCTTGGGACACCTTTGGCGACAATCAAACTGACGAGCGCTGAACTAATGGAAGAGCTTGAGGATCGGCCCGACCTTTACGAGGATGCTGCCCTTATTCGAGAACAAGCAGACAGATGTCGCGATATTCTGCGATCGATGGGACGCGCCGGCAAAGACGATCTTCACTTGCGCTCTGCACCAATTAGCGAAGTCATAAGAGAGGCCGCCGACCCCCACCAAGAGCGCGGAAAAACCATTGAAATGGTGTTTGAATCCGAATTGGACGATCTCATGGATCATCCTGAAATCCTTCGCAAACCAGAGATCATTCACGGCCTGCGCAACATGATTCAGAATGCGGTCGATTTCGCCCGAACAACTGTTTGGGTGGAGGCCACGTGGAATAAAGACAAGATCACGCTGCGCATCATTGATGATGGCCCAGGCTATCCACAGCACCTCTTGGGACGCATTGGTGATCCTTTGTTAAAACGCCGACGATCCAACGCCGATATGCAAGCACGTCCCGAATATGAAGGAATGGGGTTGGGGCTGTTTATCGCGAAAACCTTGCTAGAGCGGACGGGCGCGGATCTCAGTTTTGCGAATATGTCGCTCTTGCCACGCTATCAGCGCAAAAAGGGGGAACCCAATGGCGCCGTTGTGGAAATCATTTGGACGCGCAGCGATATTCAAAAATCCGAGACAGTGACGGGTCAAAACCAGCAGATCAAATATTAACCAATAATTAACCATCTTTGCGCAGTTTGGCTGCATCATAGTGAGGATGGGTATGGAGCTTTGGTTAGAAATCGCGCTGAGCGTTTGTGTAACGGCTTGCGTCGCTGGGTTTTTGATGTGGCCTGCGCGTGCTCAGGCTCAATCACTGAGGCGAAGAGCGCCGTATCTCATTTTGGACCTCGACGAAAACGGGCTGAGCGCGGCGTCGATCTCAAAAGATATCTTATTCCCAAACACTGATGATCCGAAATCCTCTGATATCGTCACATTGTTTCAGGACCGGTTTCCCGATTTAACCCTGTCGAGCTTAAATCCAAGCGCAGCAATAACACTCACACCCCACGACCCAGAAGATCACGCAAAGCTTATTATCAAACCCACCAAAACAGGGTGCAGAGTGGTTCTGCAAGACTATGACACAACAGGATTTGAACGCCATCAGATCCACCGATTGACACGAGACTGTGCCGATTTAAAGCGGATCATTGAAAAGGCTCCCTATCCCATTTGGACGATCGAGAGCAACACTCAGATCGGCTATGGCAACCCCGCGTTTCATGCCCTGAGCAATGACAATGCAGGACGCATTCACACGATGAACACATCTGATCTGTCGATGTCCACGCGCCCTACTCGGATCAAAATTGTGAATGACGACACAGCGCAACATCATTGGTATGATGTGACCTCGGCGCAAGATGGCGCAACCACACTGCACTACGCCCTCGACGTCAGCCCCGTTGTCAAAGCTGAGATCGCCCAGCGCAACTTTGTGCAAACGCTGACCAAAACCTTTGCGCAGCTCTCAATCGGATTGGCAATTTTCGACAAAAACCGCCAGTTGGTTTTGTTTAATCCCGCTTTGATAGACCTCACAGAACTCCCTGCGGAATTTCTAAGCGCACGCCCCAACTTATTAGCCGTGTTTGACAAATTGCGTGACAATCGCATCATGCCTGAACCCAAGGATTATGGGCATTGGCGCGAAAAGCTTGCGGTCTTGGTCGCCGCCTCTGCCGAAGGCACCTATACCGAAGTTTGGAATTTACCCACAGGGTCAACTTATCGCGTGTCGGGCCGTCCCCATCCAGATGGGGCAATTGCGTTTTTGTTGGAAGATATCAGCGCCGAAATCTCACTAACCCGCAAGTTTCGCTATGAACTAGACTTGGTCCATTCGGTCTTTGACACCATCGATACCGCCGTTGTCGTCTTTTCAGCCTCTGGTCAACTCTTGCTGAGTAATGAAAGCTATGGAGCACTTTGGGGGCATGTGGATGAGACATCCATGAACGATCACTCAATTTTGGACGCTTCCAAGATTTGGCAAACCCATTGCGCACCCTCGCCGATCTGGGGCGATCTGCGCGAATTTGTTATGACAAACAACAACCGAACGGATTGGGACGCCGAGATCAAACATCAATCGGGCCAGATATTCCAATGTCGTGTCTCTCCTATAGGAGGAGGCGCTACATTGATCCTGTTCCAAGAGGTTGGCTTCGCACCTTCAGCCAAAAACCACAGTCTATTGGAAGTCACTTCCTGAGGCGGAAACTGACTTGTAACAGCCTTTCGAGACTGCCATGATTGGGACATGCACGATAGCCATTTGTCCCTCACTCTTGCGTCATTGGACGACACCGCACAGCTCGCCGAACGCTTTGCCAGCCTTCTGGAAACGGGGGATGTACTCTTGCTTGAGGGCGATATCGGCATGGGCAAAAGCTTTTTTGCCCGAACGCTTATTCAAAGTGCCCAAGACGATCCAGAAGACGTCCCCTCGCCGACCTTTACCATTGTGCAAACCTATGACAGCCGACTTGGAGAGATTTGGCACACGGACCTTTATCGTCTGGGTGGTCCCGATGACATTATCGAACTGGGTCTATTGGAGGCCTTTGACACTGCTATTTGCCTTGTTGAATGGCCAGACAAATTACAAGACCTCGCGCCCAAATCAGCATTAACGCTCAGCCTCAGCCAAGGGTCGCACGAAAACGCGCGTGACGTTGAACTACGTTGGAGCGATCCCAAATGGGACAACAGATTAAAGGCCGTGATCCATGCGTGATCACGCCAAAGCCGCGTTTTTGCAACACACGAAATGGGACACCGCGCGTCACATCCCGTTAAAGGCGGATGCCTCTGCGCGGCGGTATCACCGCCTTGTGTCACAGCGAACTGCAATTCTAATGGACGCCGACCCTCAGCGCGGTGAGGATACAGAACAATTTGTCCGCGTTGCGGAATTTTTGCGCGATGCAGGCTTGCGTGTACCCCAGATATTTGAAGCAGATCACACGCAAGGGTTTTTGATTATCGAGGACTTTGGCGACACACTATTGTCTGATCGGATTTCTCAAAAACCCGATCAAAAACAAGACCTGTATCGCGAGGTTATCGACGTGCTGATTGCCTTGGGACGTTGCGATGTTCCAGATTGGATAGCGCCCTCTAACATAGACAGACTAACGCGTATGGTTGATCCTGCGTTTGAGTATTTTGTCAAAGATGAAGAGCACAAGCGCGCCATTCGGACCTGTTTAAGTGATGTGTTATCTGGACCCTTAGAGACCGCGCAAACCGTATCTTTGCGCGATGTGCATGCGGAAAATATCATGATCCTGGAGGGTCGGGGGGGATTGGAGTCTATCGGACTTTTGGACTTTCAAGATGCCTTTGCCTGTCATCCTGCTTATGATGTGATGTCCTTGCTCCAAGATGTGCGCAGGCCATTTGATCCCCAGTTTGAGGCCGAGATGATGCGCTATTTTCAGGCTCACTCTGCTATAGATGGGTTTGAGGACGGGTATTTTGCCTTGGGGTTTCTGAGGAATTTCCGAATTTTGGGTCGGTTCCAAGAATTGGCAGATCTTGGAAAGACCGAATATGTGCAATTTACACCTCGCGTCGTTCAAATCTTGCGTCATAACTTGGATCACACGTCGCTCGCGCCAATGCGCCCTTTGATTGACCCCATCCTGAGAGAGCTTGCATGATCCATCCTTCCTCGATTTCTGTCATGGTTTTTGCCGCTGGTCTAGGGACGCGCATGGGTGAATTAACGCGCCATCAGCCCAAACCCTTGGTTCAGGTGAATGGGCGCGCTTTGTTGGATTATGCATTGGATATTGTTGAAGCGTTTGGACCCCAGGCCTGTGTCGTCAATACGCATTATTTTGCGGACCAGATCAACGCTCATGTGGCGGATCGCGCTGTGATCCCTGTGTATGAACCTGAGCTATTGGAAACAGGCGGGGGCGTTGTGAATGCAATGCCGCATTTGGGCGGATCACCTATTGCAACGATGAATTCGGATGCGATTTGGCGCGGGGGTAATCCGCTGGATCACGTCGCCGCCCATTGGGACGATGATCAGATGGATGCGCTCGTTCTTTGCCTGCCAAAGGAAAAGGCGATTGGCTATCAAGGCGCGGGTGATTTCGACATTGATCCACAAGGGGTGGTGAGCCGCTCTGGACCCTTTGTTTATACTGGTGTTCAAATCATCAAAACCGCTCCAATATTGGAGGTGGGTGAGCGCAAATTTTCACTCAACACAGTCTGGGACAGGTTGATCCCAGCTGGGCGGGTCAAGGCGGTGGTGTATGATGGGTCTTGGGTTGATGTGGGGACGCCAACGGGGATCGCGCTTGGCGAAGCGCTCTTGACTGGGGGTGGACATGACTAAGCTGTTTGGTGTCGGTTTAGGGGTCGATTTCCCACAGGCCTTGGTGGATGGATTGATAGAGCGGCATGGCGCGCGATCCCCCCAAGATTTGGCGCGCGTTCATGTGATTGTGAACACGGAACGCATGGGCCGCAGGATCAAACAAATCCTGACCCGACGGGGCGCATTGCTCCATCCGAAAATTCATCTTCTGTCGGACCTCTATGACCTCACCGGTCCATTGCCGTTTGGCGCTCCCAAATCGCCCTTGGTTAATCGGTTTGAATTGATTTCCCTCGTTGCGAAATTGTTAGAAACCGAGCGCGATTTTGCAGCGCGCGCCTCTTTGTATGACCTCAGTGATAGCCTCGCCAATTTGATCGATGAAATCCAAGGCGAAGGCGTTGATCCAGAGATCATCAAATCCCTAAGCGTGACGGATTCCTCAGGCCACTGGGAACGGACCAAAGACTTTTTAACCATTGTTCAGACCTATCTCAGCAATCGGGAACAGACCCCTGATAAAGAAAGCTTCCAGAGACAGAAAACTCAGTACTTGGCCGAAAAATGGTCAAAAACCCCAATGTTAGAGCCTGTTTACCTCGTTGGATCAACGGGATCGCGCGGCACCACGTTGTTATTGATGCAAGCCATTGCAGAGCTTGAGAATGGGGGCATAGTTCTTCCGGGGTTTGATTGGCATATGCAGGCCCATTTGTCGGGTCAAAGTGACCACAAAGGCATGACCGAGGATCATCCCCAGTTTCGCTTTATCAAAGTGGCCCATGCCTTGGGGCTGGACCTGTCCGATATAAAACCATGGATGCCTGAAACCCCGCTGCACCCTGATCGTAATGCTCTTGTCTCGCTCGCGCTGAGGCCCGCACCAGTGACGGATAGTTGGTTGCAAGAGGGGCCGAGCTTGCGGAATTTGGATCAAGCAACGCAGGATATCACATGGGTCGAAGCGCCGACAAAACGGATCGAGGCGCTCGCCATTGCGCTGCGATTACGCCAAGCTGCGGAAAATAACGAAACGGCCGCCTTGATCACACCAGATCGTCAGTTAACGCGCCAAGTGGCCGCCGCTTTGGATCGTTGGGACATCGTTCCTGATGATAGCGCTGGTATCCCGCTACAGCTGACGCCACCGGGTCGCTTTTTGCGCCAAGTCGTGGGATTGATGACGCGTAAAATCACCTCATCTGCCTTGTTAGCTGTGTTGAAACATCCGCTCACGCATTCGGGGGGTGGTCGGAACAACCATCTTCGCTTTACCCGCGATCTAGAGTTGTGGTTGCGCAAAAAGGGCATTCCCTACCCGACGGATGCGCTTTTGATGGCTTGGGCGGCCAAGCAAAAAGACCCTCAAACAATTGAGTGGGCCGAGTGGGTTATCGCATGCACCACGTCTCTTGGCGTCACTGGCGAGCAGAGCCTAAGCGATTTGCTCAAGCATCATCTGGATCACGCCGAGGCCTTGGCCAATGGATCAACACCTGAAGCGGATACAACATCAGGAGCACTTTGGAAGGAACGGGCGGGATTAAAAACGCGGGCAACTGTTGAGGGGTTGATCGACGCGGCACCGCACGCCATTGATATAAACGCGAGGGATTATGGCGATATCTTTGGGGGCGTATTGTCCCAAGACACGCTTCGCGATCGCGACGCGCCGCATCCCAATGTTTTGATCTGGGGCACGCTCGAAGCCCGTGTTCAAGGGGCCGATGTGGTCATTTTGGCTGGTCTAAACGAAGGCAGCTGGCCCGAACCCATCACGCCCGATCCGTGGCTTAATCGCAAAATGCGCGTTGAGGCTGGATTGTTGTTACCAGAACGACGCATTGGGTTATCCGCGCATGATTTTCAAATCGCGGTTGCCTCGAAAGAGGTTTGGATCACGCGGTCCATTCGATCAGATGATGCCGAAACCGTCGCCTCACGGTGGATTAATCGGTTGCAGAACTTGCTCAAGGGTTTGCCCGATCAAGGGGGGCCAAAGTCTTTTGAGAAAATGGTTGAACAGGGGAATAAATGGTTGGCCAAGGTTGACGCCTTAGAGACCTATGACCGCGTCGATCCCGCCCCAAGGCCATCGCCGCGCCCCCCTCTTGAGGCACGTCCCACAAGCCTCTCGGTGACCGAAATCAAAACACTAAGTCGAGACCCCTATGCCATCTATGCCAAGCATGTTTTGGGGTTAAAGCCGCTTGACTCGATAGAGAAAACGCCCGACGCCGCGCTCAAGGGGACGATCATCCATGAGACCTTAGAACAGTTTGTTAAAGCATGGGACAGCATTCCCCCTGATGAACGAAAACAGGCTCTATTACAGACGAATTGGGATAATCTTGAGAAAAATGCGCCATGGGCGACGACGCAAATCTTGTGGCAATCACGGTTGGAAAAATCGGCGGAGGCCTTCCTTGACTCGGAGGTAAACCGCCGCACAACGGCAACCCCCATTGATTTTGAAGCTGAAGGCACGCGTGAGATCAAAGCCATTGGATTTACCCTCAAAGGCAAGGCAGATCGCATTGATCAAACAAGCACAGGTGGGTTGTTCATCTACGATTACAAAACAGGGGCTATCCCCACGGTGTCGCAGCAAAAAGAGTTCGACAAACAGCTCTATTTACTCGCTGCCATTGCCGAAGAGGGCGGGTTCAAAAACTTGGACGCCGCCCCTGTAATCTCTGCTGAATTCTTGGGCGTTGTCAGCTCTGGCAAGGACACCAAAGCGCCCATAGACACAGAAAGCATCGCTGAGGTTTGGGAGAAATTCGACTCCCTTATTCGCACCTATGCCAGTCCGTCCCAAGGGTACACGCCCCGCCGCGCCATGTTTGATGTCAAAGACTATTCAAACTATGATCAACTCTCTCGTTTTGGGGAATGGCAGATCACCCAAAACCCCGAAGGGGAGGATGTGACATGATGAGAAATGACGCCACCCTACGCCAAATTGCGGCGGCGGATCCCTCTCGATCGACATGGCTATCGGCGAATGCGGGGTCGGGCAAAACCAAAGTGCTGACGGACCGCGTTGCACGGTTGTTGTTGAACAAGGTCTCACCTGAAAACATCCTATGCCTCACCTATACCAAGGCGGCTGCGTCCGAAATGCAGAACAGGTTGTTTCAACGCCTCGGTGAATGGGCGATGAAGGATAAGGCTGCCCTCAAAAAAGAGCTGACCGAATTGGGGTTTGAGCGCGATATTACCGACGCGGAATTAGGCGAGGCGCGCACTCTGTTTGCCCGTGCGATTGAAACGCCGGGTGGTTTGAAAATCCAAACGATCCACTCGTTTTGCTCAAGCATCCTGCGCCGTTTCCCCAAAGAGGCGGGTGTCAGCCCCCAGTTCAAGGAAATCGAAGGCCGCGCGGTTGATCTGCTCTGCACTGACATCTTAGAGGACATGGCAACGTCAGAGCATGCAGGGCTCTTGACTGCGATCACATCGGTCATCTCGGATGCGACGCTTGATTCCTTGCTAAAGTCCCTGATTTCCAACAAAGAGCTGGTTCAACAGCCATTTTCCAAAGCTGATGTGTTTGGCTGGTTTGAGGTCAATGAATATCAAACCACAAACGACATTCACGACAGCGTGTTTCAACCTGATGATTTGGATCTTCTGCATTCCTTTATTGAGCCTTGCAAAAACAGCGGCGGCGTAACTGATCAAAAACACGCGGATATTTTCGCAAGCATTTCTGAGCTAAACGCATCCGCTTTGGCAAAGTTGGAAGATGTGTTTTTGTTCGGAGCGACGGCAAAGACCCCATTTGGCGCCAAAATCGGGAGCGTGCCGTCTAAAAAGGTTCAAAAGGGCATGGCCAATTCGATGCCTGCCCTCGATGATTTGATGGAACGCATCGAAGCGGCCCGTCATGAGCGTATCAATATTGCCAGCGCGGAAAAGACATGGAACATTCTGCAATTCGCGCATTATTTTCTGCCGGAATACGAACGTCAGAAACAAATTCGGGGATGGTTGGATTTTGATGATTTGATCCAGAAAACCCAGCAGCTTTTGACATCTCCAGAGGTCGCGCAATGGGTGCTCTATCGTTTGGACGGTGGAATTGACCACATCCTCGTTGACGAAGCCCAAGACACCAGCCCAACCCAATGGGACGTCATTGAAAAGCTGGCTCAGGAATTCACATCAGGCGAAGGCGCGCGCGGCGATGAAGAGCGCACAATCTTCGTTGTGGGCGACAAGAAACAATCGATCTATTCATTTCAAGGGGCGGACCCACGCGAATTTGATCGGATGAAGGCCGAATTCGGCGCGCGCCTCCAAGATGCCAATCGTCCTTTGCAAGATATGACATTGGAATATTCTTTCCGATCTTCCCATGCGATTTTGTCCTTTGTCGATGAAGTCTTTGCCAATAAAGAAGCCAGCGGATTTGCCGCCGAAAACACCCACAAAGCGTTCAAATCCAAGATGCCCGGACGTGTCGATTTATGGCCCGCAGTGGACAAGGTTGAGGTCGAAAAAGATCGCCATTGGGAAGACCCCGTAAACCTATTGGGTGCGGAAAACCACAACGTAAAACTTGCGGACAAAATTGCCCGTGAAATCAAGCGTATGATTGATGAATCTGCTCCAATTCCTATCGAAGTAAAGCAAAGCGGATTGTATCAGATGCGCCCTGTTAAGGCTGGGGATTTCTTGATCTTGGTGCGCAAGCGGTCGCATATATTCCAAGAAATCATTCGGGCCTGTAAACGCCATGACCTTCCTATCGCGGGCTCAGATCGGCTTAAGGTTGGGGCGGAAATGGCGGTCAAAGATTTGGCGGCACTCTTGGCCTTTTTGGACACACCAGAGGATGATTTATCCCTTGCTGTGACCCTGAAATCGCCGCTCTTTGGATGGACGGAACAAGACCTCTATTCCCTCGCGCATAATCGCAAAGAGCCCTACCTCTGGCGGGCACTTTTTGAGCAGCGAGACACATATCCAGACACAGTTGGTATGCTCGAAGATTTGCGGCGACAGGCGGATTTCTTGCGCCCCTATGATCTGTTGGAACGCATTTTGACGCGCTATGACGGACGGCGCAGGCTCTTGGCCCGCCTTGGGTCTGAGGCCGAAGATGGCATCAACGCGCTCTTGTCACAGGCCTTGTCCTACGAAATGACCGAGGTGCCGAGTTTGACTGGGTTCTTGGTTTGGATGGAAACCGATGATCTAGAAATCAAACGTCAGCTTGATTCAGCCAGCGATCAAATCAGGGTCATGACGGTGCATGGGGCAAAGGGGCTTGAATCCCCCATTGTGATCCTACCCGATACCGCAGAGTCGCGCAAAAATGATCGGGACATTGTGATAACCGACGCCGACAAGCTCGTTTGGCGGGCGAGCAATGACGAAGCGCCCGAAATGACAAGCCTCATGAAACAGCAAAAGTCCACGGATCAAAGCTATGAAAACGACCGTCTTCTCTATGTGGCTCTGACGCGCGCGGAAAAATGGTTGATTGTTGCGGGGGCGGGCGAGGTTGCGCCCAAGAGCCAAATCACATGGTATCAACAGGTTGAACAGGGATTGGCGCACACAGGGTCAGTACAATGTGACACACCAACAGGCACCGGTCTGAGGTATGAATATGGCGATTGGTCCTTGCCTGTGATTGAGCCAGAGGCCGATACCCCTGTGGCACCAGTTGAATTGGACCCATGGGCACAATCCGTGGCGCCACAGCCTGTTCGACCTCTTGGAACGCTATCACCCTCTGATCTAGGCGGCGCCAAGGCATTGCCCTCCGAGAGCGGATTGGATGCAGAGGCCGCAAAACAACGCGGGTCGCAAATTCACAGGTTGCTGGAAATGTTGCCTCACTTACCACAAGAAGACTGGGACAGCGCCGCAAGTGACATCTTGGATCACGCAGGTCTGTCTGCTGATGGCGGTGATTTAGCCGATCTCTTGCAAGAGGCCAAAACGGTTCTAACGAAACCTGAGTTGGCATTTTTGTTCACGCAAGGATCACTCGCCGAGGTTAGCCTGTCGGCACCGCTTGCTGAATTTGGTGGCCGTGTTTTGAACGGCATCGTTGATCGGCTTGTTATTGAGGACGATTCAGTCTTGGTTGTGGATTTCAAAACAAACGCGAGCGTGCCTAAAAATCCCCAAGACACCCCTGATGGTCTCTTGCGACAAATGGGGGCCTATCATGCTGCCCTTAGCGCCATTTATCCGGATAAGTCCGTGAAAACAGCTATACTTTGGACGGCCACTGCGCAGTTGATGGAGCTTCCTCAAGATATTGTGATGCAAGCTCTTCAAGACACAAGTCTTGACCTTTCCGACCCTGCTGCATAGGTTCCTCACAACCAGACACAACCACATTGACCGCTTAGGAGATCCCCATGGCAACTGTTGCAGCAACTGATGACACATTCGACGCCGAAGTCCGCAATTCAGACGTTCCCGTCGTCGTCGATTTTTGGGCCGAATGGTGCGGTCCATGCAAACAAATCGGCCCAGCGCTAGAAGAGCTTTCTGCCGAATACGAAGGCCGCGTCAAAATCGTCAAAGTTGACGTCGACACCAACCCAAATTCAGCCGCCGCCCTCGGCGTGCGCGGCATCCCTGCTTTGTTCATTTTCAAAGACGGCGAAATCGTTTCAAACCGCGCAGGCGCAGCCCCCAAAGCCGCCCTTCAAAGCTGGATCAACGAGTCCATCTAAATCGGTTCACATCTGACGACTGAAAAGGCACCCAATGCGGTGCCTTTTTGCTTAAGACATGGTCACATTCGTATTTTCCACACTTTCGTCACATTTTCATATAATATGTTCATAATTCGTAATTGTAATTTATGGCATTAGTGACATGGGTATGACGTATTTAGAGAACAAGCTCGTAAAAACTCCCGTTTTTAAATTTGAGCACGGCACTAAAACGATTTGGATCAAGGACGAAACGAAACAAACGGGTGGGTCATTCAAATTTCGGGGTCCGGATCATTTTTTTGAACACCACCCTGAGGTCAAATCTGTTGTTACTGCATCCAGTGGTAACCACGCCATTGGTGTGTCCCTTGCGGCACGCAAACACAACGCTACTGCCACAATCTATATCCCCGAGGCAACGCCTCAGCAAAAGAGACAAAAGATCAAAGCAGCAGGCGGACATATTATCCCTGTGCAGGGCACTTATGAGGACGCCTTGCAACGGGCTAAGGCACATGCGATCGAACGCGGTGAAACCCTATTACCCAGCTATGATCACCCTATGATTATCCAAGGCAATCGCGGATTATACCAAGAGGCCGTGACACAGATACCCTGCACTCTGACGCTTGTTGCGGTCCCTGTCGGTGGTGGGGGGTGTGTCTCAGCGGCGGTTCAAGAATTCGCAGATGGGGATCAAACGATACTTGCCGCGGAATATGGCCCTTACGCACGGGTTCAAAAATTGGCCTTGGATGGCTTCAGCGGGGATATCCAAACCACCTATCATGCTGAACCCTCTACAGAAGGCATCGCGATCAAAACCCTTGGGACCTCAAATCGAGCTATTATAAAATCTTGCGCGACTTTAGCCGTCTCATCTGTGTCTTTACAAGAGCTTAGCGATGCATGTCGGTTGCTCTATTCTGAATTTGGGATCATCGCAGAACTCGGCGCGAGCGCAGGATTTGCTGCGGCCCTCACCCATGACGGACCTGAACCTACCGATATCTTGTGCATTGTCACAGGTGGAAACATCGACGCCTCTGTGCATGCCGACATCCTCGCAGCACACTCAAAAAAGGTCGGCTAAAATGTGGACACCTTTTGCATTTGATTACCCGGAATATGATATTGCCCGCGCGGATGGTCCCGTGTTCGATTATCACTTTATCCTCAGCGCGCAAAAGCTAAGCAATAGCCATGATTTTGTCGCCAAGTCTTTCGATGACTATCATCTCTATCACGGCGCAAAGCTAAATGTCAGCTCCGCAAACACTGGCGGCATTCAAATTGTTTTTCTTGGGATTGGTGTGGATCCCGCGGGCGTTGTGATCACCTCAGAGCGCCTGAGTGACATCATCAAGACCCAGAAAACCATAACCAAGATCTGCGATTACCTTTCACATTGCGGCGGTCGCTATTTATTTATGGCGTCGAATGGGAAGACAAAACGGCTCTATTTGGACCCCGTGGCAATGTATTCCGCGGTTTGTAATTCGGGCGACAAGGTCATTGCATCCATCCCAACTTTGGCTGTGCCTGGGCCGATAGAGTCAAATCTGGACTATCCATTCTGGGAAAACGCAGCCTATCCCCGTGGCAGCCGCTTTGCCTTTGGCACGACGCTAGATCGGCGCGTGACACAGCTTTTGCCGAACCATTACCTTGATTTAAAGACATGGAAATCCACACGCCATTGGCCAAACAAAAGCGCAGTCTATGAATGCGCGTCTCAACAAGATTTTGATCAATCCATTGAACGCATCGCACACCGCCATAGCCAAATCATCGGCGCGTTGGCCGACGCATTCCCCGTAAGCATCCCTGTGACCGGCGGTCAGGATTCGCGCCTATTGGTGGCCTTCGCTGAACCTCACAAAGACAAAATCAAATCCTTCTACACGCATATTACCAATTTCAATACCGAACGAGACAGCGACATTGCAGAGCAGATTTGCAACTCGATCGACATTCCCCATACCGTGTTCCGCGTACAAGGAAATTTCGCCCAATACAGGCCAGAGCTCACCCTGTTTCAGCTCCGTCGCCGCCAACTTTTGCGCCAAGGGTATTTGATAGATCAACAAGATTTGAGGCTGTCTAAGTTAACCAAACTTGAGCTAGCGGCCCATAACGCTGCACCAAGAGATCACCTAATCTTGCGTGGTCACGTGACCGATATTTCCAAAGCGGTGCTTTGGCGAAAGTTGGGGCTTCGCCGCTTTGTCGCCGATAGAAACACTCCAATTCCGCCGAATATTGGCGTCAAACTTATGCAGCTTCGCCCAAATAGCGAAGGTGAATTTGACCTGTCTCCATTCGCAGTAAAATATGATGCGTGGATGAACAGCCTATCGCCCAACATGAACGCACGCTCCATTGATATGATGGGCATAGAGCAATATCGCCCCTATAGTCTGGGGAATGCATTTAATGGACATGCACATAATTTCTACCTATCACCCGGGAATGACCGCCAAATCATCAATGACTTGCTGACGTTCCCTGCCCATATGCGCGCGGACCTACATGTGAATGATGCCTTGTTGCGCCATAGTGCCCCAGAATTGGAACCCATTCCTTTCCTTAGATCAGGTGACAATGAGCTGCGCCAAACCAGAGCGGAGCTTGACACATACTTCGATACGCCCTCCGCAATCGCCAAGGTTTCTTAGCATCGTCCCCGCCTAGACCTTGCTCCTTGATCTGCGATACCCCATATATGGACCAAGTCGTAGGAGAGCAAAATGTCGAAGAATGAGTTTCCTGGGTGGCATGGCACGACCATTATTGGTGTCAAAAAAGGCGGCAAGGTTGTCATTGCGGGGGATGGACAGGTTAGTCTTGGCCAAACCGTGATCAAAGGGACCGCGCGCAAGGTGCGTCGGCTTTCCCCTGGGGGATATGATGTGGTTGCTGGGTTTGCGGGATCGACGGCGGATGCCTTTACCTTGCTTGAACGTTTAGAAGCCAAGCTTGAGGCCACTCCGGGTCAA
>CBFHNR010000031.1:0-22887 GCA_965657215.1 uncultured Paracoccaceae bacterium | reverse complement strand
AAAGGCGCCTGTATAGGTCGCAGGGTTGGATCGCGGTGTGCGTCCAATAGGGCGTTGATCAATGTCGATCACTTTGTCCAAGTGTTCCAGACCTTTGATCGTCTCACAAGGAGCGGGCGTCTGTTTGGCACCATTTAGTCGCATAGAGGCCGTTTTGAACAAGGTTTCCAATGTCAGCGTTGATTTTCCGCCACCAGAGACACCCGTCACACAGACAAATTTACCCAATGGAAAATCGGCTGTTACATTTTGCAAATTGTTTCCAGTTGCCTTAACAACAGTAACCTTTTTGCCGTTGCCCTTGCGCCGCGATGTCGGAACCGCGATTTCACGCGTCCCGCTCAGATAGGCACCGGTCAGTGAGTTTTTGTCATTGGCGACCACATCAGGCGTGCCGTGGCTCACCATTTGTCCACCATGCACCCCTGCCCCTGGGCCAATGTCAAAGACATAATCCGCCTCACGGATGGCATCTTCGTCGTGTTCTACAACGATCACTGTATTTCCCTGATCTCTTAGGTTTTTCAAGGTCACCAAGAGGCGGTCATTGTCACGCTGATGCAGGCCGATCGACGGCTCATCAAGCACATAGAGAACCCCAGTTAGGCCGCTGCCAATTTGGCTGGCAAGGCGGATCCGTTGGCTTTCACCACCAGACAGTGTTCCTGCATTTCGGCTCAGCGTGAGATATTCCAAGCCCACATTGTTCAAGAACCCAAGCCGTTCGCCGATCTCTTTCAAAATAGCGCGCGCGATTTCTTGTTTCTGGGGGCTCAGAGAGTTTGGAACCGATTGAACCCAGTCAAAGGCCTCGCGGATCGACATTTGAACCACTTCGCCAACATGGATACCCGCAATCTTAACGGCAAGCGCCTCTTGTCTGAGGCGAAAGCCGCCGCAGGACCCACAGGGGCGATTGTTTTGATAGCCTTCGAATTCTTCGCGAACCCAATTGCTATCTGTTTCCCGATAGCGACGCTCCATATTGGGAATGACGCCTTCAAAGGTGCGGCTGACTTGATAAACGCGTCCCCCTTCGTCATAGCGGAATTGGATTTCTTCTTTCCCTGAGCCATAGAGAAAGACCTGTTGAATTTTGTCGTCGATATCCTTCCAACGATCATTCGGATTGAAGCCGTAATGTTTCGCGATGGATTCAATTGTTTGCAAGAAGTACGGGCTCTTGCCCTTGCGCCAAGGGGCCAATGCGCCGTCCCGAATTTTTAATGTTTGATCAGGAACAACGAGACGTTCGTCAAAGAACAATTCCTTTCCCAAGCCATCACATTCAGGACAGGCCCCAAAGGGTGCATTGAAGGAAAAGAGGCGTGGTTCGATCTCTGGGATTGTAAAACCACTGACAGGACATGCAAAATTTTCGCTAAACGTAAATCTTTCAGGTTCTGCATCCGTCGGAGCCGTCTCCAAAATCGCGATGCCATCCGCTAAATCGAGGGCCGTTCTCAGGCTATCTGCAAGGCGCGTTTCCATACCTTCGCGCACAACCAAGCGGTCAACAACCACGTCGATATCATGGCGATATTTCTTGTCCAACGTGGGAGGTTCATCCAATTCGTAGAACTGGCCGTCCACTTTGACACGTTGAAACCCTTGCTTGCGCAGCTCAAGGAATTCCTTGCGATATTCACCTTTGCGATCGCGAATGATCGGAGCCAAGAGATACCCACGCGTACCGTCCTCCATCGACATGATGCGGTCCACCATGTCTTGAACTTGTTGCGCTTCAATCGGCTCACCAGTCGCGGGGCTATAGGGCGTGCCTGCACGGGCAAACAAGAGGCGCAAATAATCGTAAATCTCAGTCACCGTACCCACTGTGGAGCGCGGGTTTTTCGACGTGGTTTTCTGTTCAATCGAAATCGCTGGCGACAAGCCGCTAATTTGATCAAAGTCTGGCTTTTCCATCATGTCCAAGAACTGACGGGCATAGGCAGAGAGGCTTTCGACATAGCGCCTCTGCCCTTCGGCATAGATCGTATCAAAGGCCAGCGATGATTTTCCCGATCCAGACAGACCCGTAATAACAACCAGTTGATCCCGTGGGATATCGACATCAATTGATTTCAAATTATGTTCGCGCGCACCACGTACAGAAATAAATTTTTGCTCAGCCATGACCTGTCCTTTTATGTCTCTCTGCAGATAGTCCTTTTTCCCTGAGTCTCCAAGAAAAATATGTGAACAAAGTGTGAACATATGCGTTTGTTTTAGACAATGCCGCTGACGCGCAGTTTTTTGAACGTTTAACGCACTCCTCCCCTTGAGCGTTGTTAGCGCTAAGAGTAAGACAGCGATAAATCGAAATCTCAGAATGTTGGGCATGTCTATGGTATATTTGGTCGCTGATATTGGTGGAACAAACACACGTGTGGCTTTGGCACAGGGAACTGAGCTGTTAACCGAGACGATCCAGAAATTCCCGAATGCAGACGCACCGCATCTTCGCGATATCCTTTCGTCCTACATTGCGACCAAAGGAGATATTTCAATTTCTGCGGCGTGCATCGCTGTAGCTGGACCTGTTCACAATGGCGTGGCGCAGATGACCAACTTAGATTGGTTGATCCAAGACCATGACATCGCCGCCTCCCTTGGCATTGATAAAGTTGGCGTTATCAATGATTTGCAAGCCCAAGGCTACGCGCTACCTTATATCGATGAGGCAGATCTCTCCTGTCTCAAACACGGCAAGACACCTGATTATCCTGCGACTCGTTTGGTGATTGGTATCGGAACAGGATTTAATGCGGCTCCTGCTTATGTGGTTGGCGACACAACACTTGTTCCCCCAGCCGAAGCGGGTCATGTTCGCCTTCCGACATCCAACGACCAAGAATGCGCTATCGCCGCTCAGGTGGCCGGAAACAATGGATTTGCCTCTGTGGAACATATCCTTTCAGGCAGAGGTGTAGAACGGCTTGAACGCTATTTTGATCCAACCTCAACCCGATCAGCGGCAGATGTGCTTGCCGCTGCGCAAAACGGCGACGCTATTGCCCAGCAAGTTGTGACGCAATTTGCCCGCTTTGCAGGATCAGTTGCAGGCGACTTGGCTCTCACGGTCTTGCCATTTGGGGGGATCTATTTGATCGGTGGCGTCGCCCGTGCCATGTCTCCCTATATGGATGATAGCAATTTCAACGCAGCTTTTGTCGACAAAGACCGGTTTGCTGAATTCAATGCGCAATTCCCAGTCCATGTCGTTCATGATGATTTTGCTGCACTACGCGGCTGTTCAGGCTACGCAGAGGGGCTTTGACCCCAATCTATTTGCGGGCGTCATGCCAAGCTTTGGCAACCTCTTCCCCTTTGGCAATGCAAATCGCATCTGCCTGTTGACGTGTCAGGCTATCGTGGTAGCTTATTGATTTATCAAACATAACTTTCTGATGCGTATATAGCTGACACCAGACGTCCCCTGCTTCGGTCTTGACCATGATAGGGTCTGTTTCAAAATCGTTAACATTCACGCATGCGCTCAAAAGAGCAGCAGCACCAAACCATAGAATTGGTTTCATTCATTTCACCTTTGTTGTTAAGAGGTCTCTCTCTTTATCAACGGCTATTTGTTCATATGGTTTAATGAGATGGCGATGGTTTATATAATAAACACGCATTCATCACGTATCGCGGAACTTCGGCGATAAGCTAGCATCATGTGATAAATGGCGCTTGTAATTTGTCCAATTACACAATGGCACGCCGTCAATGATGCTCCATAAAACCTTGCGTGCCATTGGCTTGTCCTAGTTGCCTGCGCTTTCCATTTTGCGCGTTGCGATCACGTTTTCCAGCCAGCCCAATTTCATCTCGGGAACGGAGCTGAGCAAGAGGTCAGTATAGTCATCAAACGGCGGGGCAAGCACCTGCGATTTCGGGCCATAGCGCACCACTTTACCTTGATACATTACGGCAATGCTATCGGCGATTGCACGCACAGTTGCCAAATCATGGGTGATAAACAAATAGGCCACGTTTTCTATTTTTTGCAAATCTAACAGCAACTTAAGAATGCCATCCGCCACCAAAGGATCAAGGGCGGATGTCACCTCATCACAGATGATCAATTTAGGTTTCGCCGCCAAAGCACGCGCAATACAGACGCGCTGTTTTTGCCCACCGGATAATTCCGCAGGATAGCGATCAATGAACTTTTCGCCCATTTCGATCTCATCCAAAAGCTCGATCACGCGTTTGCGTTTCTCAGCCCCTTTGATGCCAAAATAGAACTCCAAAGGCCGCCCTATGATTGTTCCAACCGTTTGACGTGGGTTCATCGCCACATCCGCCATTTGGTAGATCATTTGCAATTCACGCAAATCATCATTGCTCCGAGCCTTCAAATCCGCGCTAAGGGTGCGACCGTCAAATTCAATCGATCCAGTATGGGGCGGTAATAACCCTGTGATAACCCGCGCCATTGTCGATTTACCCGACCCGCTTTCGCCCACTAATGCCAGCGTTTGACCAGCATGAAGATCAACGTTTATCTCTCTGAGAACATCGAACTTTAGCCCCTTGTAGCGCGCTGAGATATCGCGAACACGCAGCAAGGGATCCCCAGTCGGAACCATTTCCTCATGATCAATAGATCGCACAGAGACCAGCGCCTTGGTATACTCCTCTTGTGGATTATTGATGATCGTATCGACATCCGCATATTCAACCGTATAACCATGCTGAAGCACCATGATGTCATCGCTCACTTGGGCAACAACGGCCAAATCATGCGTGATATAAAGAGCGGCGACACCAGTATCACGAATGGCCTCTTTTATAGCAGCTAAAACATCAATCTGTGTTGTCACATCAAGCGCCGTTGTCGGTTCGTCAAAAATCACGAGATCCGGCTGAGGACAGAGCGCCAAGGCCGTCATTGCACGCTGCAATTGCCCGCCAGACACCTGATGAGGATAGCGATTTCCAAAGGTTTCTGGATCAGGAAGGCCCAGTTTTTCAAACAAGGCGACAGCGCGCTTTTCCGCATCTGAGCGTGAACACCGTTTATGTTCCACGCTCGCTTCAACGATCTGCTCCATGAGCTTTTTGGCGGGATTAAAGGCTGCTGCTGCCGATTGCGCAACATAGGTCACCTCAGCGCCGCGCAAATCACGCAAAGACCGTTGGCCCCCTTGCAAAATATCGCGCCCATTGAGCCAAACTTCACCACCTGTAATGCGCACACCGCCACGACCATAGGCCATCGCTGACAGCCCAATCGTGGATTTACCCGCCCCAGATTCACCAATCAAACCCAAAACTTTGCCCGGTGCTAAATCAAATGAAACACCATCCACAATTGTGATATCTCGCGCCGCTTCACCAGGTGGGTAAACAGTGGCTTCTATTTTTAGGTTCTTAACCTCAAGCACATTAGGCACCGCGTCCCCCTTTCAAAGAAGTGGTTCTATTCAAAACCCAGTCCGCCACCAAATTCACCGAAATCGCGAGGGTCGCGATGGCAACAGCTGGAACAATCGCTGCGGGTATTCCGTAGACGATCCCTTCTTTATTTTCTTTCACAATGCCACCCCAGTCGGCCTCCGGAGGTTGCACCCCAAGACCCAAGAACGACAGTGTCGACAAGAACAGCACCATAAAGATGAAGCGCAAGCCCAACTCAGCAACTAGGGGCGAGAGCGCATTGGGGAGGATTTCGCGAAAGATGATCCATCCCCGCCCTTCACCGCGCAGCTTTGCCGCCTCAACGAAATCCATGACATTGATGTCCACCGCAACCGCACGGGCCAATCGATAGACCCGCGTGGCATCGAGTAATCCCATGACGATAATCAAAATCGGAATGGTGACAGGCATAACCGATAGGATCACAAGCGCGAAAATCAGCGTTGGAATGGACATCATCAAATCGACAAAGCGTGACAGAGCTTGATCAACCCAGCCGCCAATCACAGCAGCGAAAAAGCCAAGGCTTGCCCCTGTGACAAAGCTCACAATTGTTGCGGCTGTTGCGATAAAGATCGTCGTGCGACCGCCATAAATCATTCGGCTCAAGAGATCGCGTCCGATGCCGTCAGTGCCCAACAAGAACTCTTTTGAGCTCGGCTCCCAAACGTCACCGACGATCTCAGCCATGCCATAGGGCGCAATAAGTGGCGCGAAAATAGCGCCAGCAAAATAAAGCCCCGTGAAAAACAGCCCAATCAGGGCAGAAATAGGAATATGCTTCATTTCGGATGCCTCAATCGGGGGTTTGACAGGATAGACACAATATCAGCAACCATGTTTAACCCTATGTAAACGGCTGCAAACACCAAACCGCAGGCTTGGACAACGGGCACGTCCCGTTTGGCCACGTGATCCACCAGATATTGCCCCATACCCGGATAGACAAAGACAACTTCGATCACGACAACACCAACAACGAGGTAGGCCAAGTTGAGCATGACCACATTCACAATCGGCGCAATCGCATTTGGAAAGGCATGGCGGAAAATAACCGTAAACCCGTTCAACCCTTTGAGTTCAGCCGTCTCAATATAGGCCGATTGCATGACATTCAAAATCGCCGCCCGCGTCATCCGCATCATATGGGCCAAAACTACAAGCGTCAGAACCACAACTGGCAAAGCAATCGCGTTGAGCTTTTCAAAGAAATTCATGCGGTCATCCAGCATGGCAACCGAGGTAAACCAGCCGAGCTTTACCGCCACGAAATAAATCAGGATATACCCAATCAAAAATTCAGGCACAGAGATCGACGCCAAAGTAACACCTGAGATGGCTTTATCAGGCCAGCGCCCTTGATAACGTACAGCCAAAAGACCCAAGAAGATTGCCAAAGGAACCGAAATAACAGCGGCGGTCGCCGCGAGGAATAGAGTGTTCTTTAACCGATATCCCATGCTTTCTGCGATATCTTTGCCATTGGTTAGCGCGGTTCCTAGATCACCTTGAAGTGCGCCGAATAACCAATTGAAATAACGTGTTAAAGCGGGATCGTTTAAGCCCAATTCTTCACGTAGATTTGCAAGGGATTGCGGTGTTGCGGATTGTCCCAAAATGGATTGGGCCACATCACCCGGTAAAATTTGCGTCCCTGCAAAAATTAGCGCAGATGCCGCCAACAAGAGCAGGAGGCCCAACGCAAGACGTTGGGCAACCAGTTTTATAACAGGATGCATTGCTGTGCCTTATGCCAACCAGCAATCCGTTGATGCAAAGGCATTCATCAACTCACCATTCGGATCCTCAGAGTAACCCGCGACCTTATCGCTCACAACGTCAATAAAGTCGTTGAACATTGGACAGATCAAGCCGCCCTCGTCGCGCATGATACGGCCCATTTTGCCATAGATCTCTTTGCGCTTGACGTCATCCAATTCAGCCTTCGCCGCCATGAGCATTTTATCAAACTCCGGATTGTTGAACCGAGTGTCGTTCCAATCTGCTGTTGAGAGATAAGCCGTTGAATACATCTGATCCTGAACCGGACGACCGCCCCAATAGGATGCACAGAATGGCTGCTTGTTCCAAACTTCTGACCAGTAGCCATCATTTGGCTCGCGCTTGATTTCCAACGGAATGCCTGCTGCTTGTGCAGATTGCTGGAACAAGGCCGCCGCATCAACCGCACCAGGGAAGGCACCATCGGCCGTGCGCAAGATGATCGGTGATCCATCATGGCCAGATTTCTTGTAGTGTTCCGCCGCCTTTTCAGGGTCATACTGACGCTGTTCAATGGTTTCATCAAACAAAGGATAGGCTGCGTTGATTGGCATATCGTTTCCGATCCCACCATATCCACGAAGGATCTTGTCCACCATTTCCTCACGATTGATCGCATATTTAAGAGCCATGCGTAAATCATTGTTATTGAACGGTTCTGTATCAACATGCATGATGAACACATAGTGCCCACGACCAGATACGTTACGCACCTGCAACCCAGGAGCGCGACCCATAAGGGTGGCAACCTTTGGATCAACACGGTTGATCATCATAACCTGACCTGATTGCAACGCCGCTGTCCGCGCAGTCGCATCATTGATCACGATCACTTCGGATTCATCGACGTGACCCCGGGCATCATCCCAATAATTCGGATTCTTCTTAAACCCGTGACGCACACCTGGTTCATCGAATTCAACCATATAAGGGCCAGTACCCATGCCTGCCGCAGGATTATCTCGGCCGCCATTTGGTTGAATGACCAAGTGATAATCAGAAATCAAATAAGGGAAGTCAGCATTGGGCGTTTTCAAATCAATCGTGACTTGGTTATTGCTGATCGACATCTTGTCGATACCCTTCACAATGCCCAAGGCACCCGAGGTAGATTTTTCGTCCAAGTGACGCTCCAATGTCGCGACAACATCTTCTGGTGTGAGCGGTTTGCCGTCGTGGAATTCCACGCCTTTACGAATATCAAAGGTCCAAGACTGGGCATTCGCGCTGCTTGAGACGCTTTCCGCGAGTCGGTTTTGGATGGCCCCATCGGCGCCAACCTCAAGCAAAGTATCCCCGAAATGGCGCAAGTTACAAAGTGGGACTGAGGAGGCTGTCAAAGCTGGATCAAGCGAATTAGAGCTTTCTCCACCGCCAACGCCGATTTTCATCAATCCGCCTTTTTTCGGGCCCGCCGCCTGCACCGCTTGACCAAGCAATGTATTCGCTGCCGCAGCAGTCATACCAAGTGCAACAGCTTTACCGATGAAATCACGACGTGTCATTTTTCCAGACGTCACGCGATTTGCCAAATAGTTGATTTGATCGTTCATTCTATTCCCCTGTTCTTCTAAAGCCATTTCGTATGACTTTTTTATGTAAGTTTAGAATGCCGATATATTTTCACCTATCAAGGAAAAAATATATTTTTTCTGTCCTAATGCCCATGGCGCTCTATTTCGTAGGCGTTTGATTTTTCAAATATCAGTTCTTCGCCGTCATAGGCCTCCATCCGTGCGGTGATCAAAAAGTGGGTGCGGGTCGAGGTCATTGTTGCCAAGCTTTCGATGCGGATTGACCAATCGCCGCGTTCGCGGATCTCGCTCCAATGGGTTTCTGCGCGCGCAGATAAGGGATCATCTGGATGAATGCTCCATTTTTCTCGCGCAACGGCCTCAATGATTAATCCATGACCCACGTCTTGAACGCGGCCAAAGTCATCTTCTATTTCAAGATGCACAATTCCCGTTTTCATATCATTCACAACGCGTCTTTCGTTATTTCCTTCTCTTAATGTGGTGATCTCCCACGGCGCATCCATCTCAGGTGGCGGAAAGTTATGTTTTGCACTGGCATCACGATCCACCAATGGAATGCGGATGTGGCCTTGTGTCAAAGTCAAACTGCCCTGCTCCGGCATGGGCCAGAGCAAAGGCCAATAGGTATTCGACACCGACACCCGCAGGTGATGACCTTTGGGAATAGAATAGGCGCATTGATCCAAGGTGACAGTGACGTCAATCTCTTGATCAGGATCTAACGGAGTGACACGATCATGGCCTAAGTGATGCGATAAATTCATAACGCCATAGGTGATCCGCGTCACAGCGCCATCTGGATGCACATGATTGAGACGCACGGCAATCTGCGCCATCGGCGTTGTGGAGGACAATCGCAGGGTCACCTCAGGCGCGCCCAAGATATGATACTCCTGCTCTAAGGCCTCCCCATCAAAAACAACTGACAAGGCATCATCGCGCCGTTGATCTCCGGGCATCTCAGGACCAAGCCAAATTGCGCAATATTCTCCTGCATCCATGCCACAGGTTTGATCCGAGGAAATAGTCTGGGATATATCTTGCGCCTCATACGTTAGGCGACCCTGTTGCGAGAAATGCAACACGTCTGCTCCGTCATCACTTGGCCATGTGTCCCGTTCCAGCCACTCTCCAGATCGTTCGCTATACCATGTCTGCGGACGCACTCCATCCATGATATAAGCGCGATAAGGCGCCTCTTGTTCCACGCCGCGATCAATGCCCTTGAGCCAATGATCCCACCACTCAACCGCAATCTGTAAAAACCCTATGCGCGGTTCTGGCACAGCAAAATGTGGATATTTATGCACCCAAGGGCCAACGATGCCTTTGACAGGGGCCGATAGGTTTTCAACCAAATGGGAAACGGTATTCTTGTAACCATCGCCCCACCCCCCAATTGCCAAAGTCGCGGCTTTGATTGCGCTGTAATCTTCACAAATTGACCCATGTTTCCAAAAATCATCTCGAGTTTGGTGATCGAGCCACGTAACAGGCAAATAGCTCTGCGCCTCTAGTCGCTCTAACCACATCTCACGCCACTTATCCCCAACCAGCATTGGATCAGGTGGTCGTGACGAATAGGCCCACATCGTAGACCCCCACCCCATATTTTCGTTTAACAGGCATCCGCCTTTGTAGTGAATATCATCTGCATATCTATCGGCTGTGGAGCAAAGCGTTATGATCGCCTTCAACGCGTCGGGCGCACGCGCTGCAACTTGCAGGGCGTTAAAGCCGCCCCAACTGATCCCCATCATGCCCACGGAGCCACTGCACCATGGTTGTGCTGCAAGCCATGCAATCACCTCTTCGCAGTCACAGAGCTCTTGCTCAGTATACTCGTCTTCCATAATGCCATCGCTATCCCCATTGCCGCGCATATCGACACGCACACAGGCATAGCCGCGCTTGGCCATATAGGGATGGGTCAGGCTATCGCGCGCAATTGTCCCGTCACGCTTGCGATAAGGGAGATATTCCAACACAACGGGCACAGGATCCTCATGCGCCGTCACCGGCCTCCAAACGCGCGCAGACAATCGGCACCCATCAGATAAAAGAATGCCCATATCTTCAATGATTTCGATATCTAATATTTCACTCATAGGCTTCACCTTTGTCTAAATACTCAGTGTTGGATCATTCACCACGGGGGAATCGTTTGCTTTCCTCGAGAACATTCAAATCCATGTGATTGCGCATATAGCGCTCTGAGGCTTGTTGTAGCGGCTGGTAGTCCCACGGATAATAGCCGCCTTGCCGCAAAGCTTCATAGACGATCCAGCGTTTTGCTTGGCTTTGACGCACATCTTGATCAAACCGCTCTAGATCCCAACGCGCCTCAGACTTGGCACGCAAACTGGTCAAGGTGCCTTGATGCTCGGCCACTTCAGCAAGATTGGTCAATTCATGCGGATCGCTCTCTAAATCAAACAATTGATCAGGATCTAACGCACAGCGGTTATATTTCCACTTGCCATACCGCAAAGACACCATCGGCGCATAGGAGGCTTCGGCGGCATACTCGATGGCAACTGGTGTGTCGCGTGTGCCGCCTTGCCCCAAATGCACAAGGCTTTCCCCTGTTGTCCAAGGGGCGACCTCCTCCATTGAAACGCCCGCTAGATCGCAGAGCGTGGGACAGACATCAATATTGGACACAGGGCTCGAAACCAACCCCGCCTCCATCTGAGGGGCCGATATCATCAAAGGTACACGAGCCGAGCCTTCGTAAAAGGACATTTTAAACCACAAGCCGCGCTCACCAAGCATATCCCCATGATCCGAGACAAAGAGAATGATCGCCTCTTGGCGCGTGTCTTCTAAGACTTGGAGAATTTCCCCAATTTTGTCATCTAGATAAGAAATATTGGCGAAATAGGCCCGACGAGACCGAATGATATCCTCCTCAGAAATATCAAAAGAGCGCCAATCATTTGCATCAAAAATCCGCTTGGAATGGGGATCATGATCCTCATAGGCCATTGCGGGAACCTCAGGCAATAAATGCGCGCAATCCTCATAGAGATCCCAATATTTTTTGCGCGCAACATAGGGATCGTGAGGATGGGTAAAGCTTGCTGTGAGGCACCAAGGACGCGCATCCTCACCCCGTCCAAGATCATAGATTTTACGACAGGCATTATAGGCCACTTCGTCATCATATTCGAGCTGGTTGGTGATTTCTGCAACCCCTGCTCCCGTCACAGATCCCATATTATGATACCACCAATCAATCCGCTCACCGGGCTTGCGATAATCGGGCGTCCAGCCAAAATCAGCAGGATAGATATCTGTGGTCAAACGTTCTTCGAACCCATGAAGCTGATCTGGACCGACAAAATGCATCTTGCCAGACAAACACGTCCTATAGCCCGCCCGCCGCAAGTGATGCGCATAGGTCGGAATAGAGGACACAAATTCCGCTGCATTGTCATAGACCCCATTTTGCGAGGGCAATTGACCAGACATAAAGGCCGCTCGACCTGGCGCACAGAGAGGGCTGGCAGTATAGGCGTTTTGAAAGCGTGTTGAGCGCTGGGCCAGCTTTTTCAAATTCGGCGCATGTAGCCAATCCGCGGGTCCATCTGGGAACAACGTTCCATTCAACTGATCCACCATCAAGATCAAGATATTCGGTTGTTGTGTCATATATCCCCACCACAAAATTCTGTTTCCCCAATCAAAGTCACAGCTTTGATCAAATCACAAACAAAATCGCAGGGATGCGCGGTTAGTTCAGAAGAGTTTCAATGTCTCGCGTCAGCTTTGACGACATGGGCCGTGTGGTTGAGGCATAGCTTGCCACAAAGCCACCGTTTTGATCCAAGAGAACTTTGTAAAAATTCCAACGTGGCTCAAAGCGATGTTCAGTATTGAGCCATTGGTAAAATGGATGCGCCTTGCGCCCTTTCACAGATGTGATCTTTGTCATCGGGATTGTCAGACCGAAATTAACCTCACAGAAATCTTTGACCTGATCCTCAGAGTTAAGCTCTTGGGAAAAATCGTCCGAGGGAACCGCGAGCACAACTAAGCCGTCTTCACCATATGTTTCATACAAGGTTTGAAGCCCATCATATTGCTTGGTGAACCCGCATTTACTGGCTGTGTTTACGACTAACACGGCTTTCCCTTTATAGTCATCCAACGCAATCTCACCGCCATCAATGTTGCTGAACCGAAAGTCAGCAAGGGCCAATGACGGGACACCACAAAGGATCAGGCTTATGAGCAATCTAAAACACATACTGTACAATTAGCCCCATATAAAAACCGTCAAGTCACAGACATAAATCATTTGCTTTTTCCAACCCTCTGAACTTAGGGTTGTCAAAATAAATCAGGGAGATATCGATGCTAAAAAACTTAGGGTCCGCAGAGGCGTTTGACAATTTCAAGGAAATTGTTTCGCAAACGCCTGACATCAAGATGACGCCACATGCCGTTGAAATTGCAAAAAATATCCCTGTTTATGATGGCGCACATCTGGAGGAATTAACTGCGAATTCTGACAAAGAGCACGATCTATTGAGCGAATGGACCCGTGTTTTTTCCCAAGGTGCCGGAATTATTGTTATCCGCAACGGCATCCCTGATCACTCAGTGCTTGATCGGGCGACAGAAGTCTTTGAAAGCCTTATTGACGTCGAGAAAGAGCAATCAGGCGGTGGCGGCGATCACTTTGCCAAGGCCGGCGCCAATGATCGCGTTTGGAATGCGCTTGAAAAACATGGGCTTGCTGATCCTGCGAATTTTGCCGCCTATTATGGATCGAATGCAATTGCCCTTGCATCCAAAGCTTGGCTGGGACGCGGGTATCAAATGACGGCTCAGGTCAATCGCGTTAATCCAGGTGGTGCGGCACAAAAACCGCATCGTGATTATCACCTTGGCTTTATGTCGCGCGCGCAAATGTTGGAATTCCCGCCCCATGTACACGCGCTGTCCCCTGTTCTCACCCTCCAAGGTGCCGTTGCCCATTGTGATATGCCGCTTGAAAGCGGTCCAACACAGTTTTTGCCGTTTTCTCAGATGGTCGAAGACGGCTACCTCAGCTTTACCCAAGACGCCTATCAAAGCTATTTCCAAGAGAACTTTGTGCAACTGCCTTTGAAGAAAGGCGACATGGTGTTTTTTAATCCAGCCGTTATGCATGGCGCGGGCGATAATGTCACCTCGGATATCTATCGCATGGCGAACCTGTTGCAGGTCTCCTCCGCCTTTGGACGGGCTATGGAAACTGTAAATCGCACTAAATTGAGTAAAGCTATCTATCCAGCCCTTCTTGAGGCCAAAGCCCAAGGCACGTTGAGCGCGCGCGCATTAAGCAATGCAATTGGCTGTTGCGCAGAAGGCTATTCCTTTCCAACAAACCTAGATAATGATCCGCCTGTAGGGGGATTGGCCCCGAAAACGCAAGCGGACATCATGACCGACGCTTTGGCCGATCAGATGTCCGCAGATTCGCTCAATGCTCAGCTGGATGCCTTATTTCAAAGGCAACAAAGCTAGATTAGGCGTCAACCTCAAGACCTGCGTTTTTGCAGACCTCTAGAATATGCTCATATCCCGCCTTGGAATACTCAAATGGGTTGGCCTTGGCGGGGTCTTGCTCGGCCTCGACAACGATCCAACCTGAATAGTCCATGGCTTTCAATTTGTTTGCAACCGCTTGAAAATCAATGCAGCCATCACCTGGAACAGTGAACGCCCCTGCAATCACGGCATCAAGAAAGCTTTTGTCGTTGGCACGCACATCGGCCACAATCTCAGGACGGATATCTTTGAAATGGACGTGGTGGATCCGGTGAGACCAATTTTCCATTGAGCGCATCACATCCCCACCGCCAAAGAGCATGTGACCCGTGTCAAAGCAGAGGTGTAGATCGTCGCTTGATCCCTCCATCAGCGCATTCACATCCTCTTCGCTTTCAATGGCGCCGCCCATATGGTGGTGATAGACCACAGGCATGCCTTGATCCGCGGACCATTTTGCCAATTCTGACAGTTTGCCTGCGAAGGTCGCTATTTCAGAGGGCGACAGTGTCGGGCGATTGTTGACAGGCACATCAATCATCCCTTGGACCGTATTGGAACATTCGCCATAAACGATGCACGGCGCGCCCAAGGCTTTGAATTGATCGATTTGCGCTTGCATCTGGTCCCGCTCAGAGGCGAGATCATTGGCCAGCAACGTGCCAGAGTACCAACCACCGCACAGCGCAATATCATATTTGTCCAAATAGGCCTTGAGGCCAGCTGTGTCATGCGGCATGCGCTGACCCCGTTCAACGCCCGTATACCCAATTTGACGCGCCTCTTCCAAGGCTTGCTCCATCGTGTAATCGGCTGTTAGATCGGGCAAATCATCATTTTGCCATGCAATCGGTGATATTCCAACTTTGACGCTCATCGGTGTCCCCTGTTTCAAAAAGAAAGCTCCGCCAGTTTATGGCGAAGCTCATTCGTGTAGGCAATAGAATATGGCTTAAATATTTGCCAATTCCTGTTCAAGATCAGCCATTTCGACCCCGCCCGCCATCAGCTTGCGGATATCTTGGCGTTCGATTTCATCCTTAGGACCACTCCCGATGACTTGACCCAAGGCCAAGAAGGTATAGCGATCCGCCACCAATTTCGAATGCACTTCGTTGTGGGTAATGAAAATGATCGCGATATCGCCACGGGCTCGCACACGTTTGATGGTTTTCAAGACTTCCATCTGTTGCTTTTGACCCAAGGCAGAGGTCGGTTCATCCAAAATCAAAACCTTTGCACCGAAATAGATCGCGCGTGCAATGGCCAAGGTTTGACGTTGTCCCCCTGACATCGTTCCAACCGCTTGGGTCGGATCAGAGAAATCAATCCCGATCTTGAGCATTTCATCATGAGCGATTTGGTTCATTTCGTCCATGCGCAGCGCGCCAAGCCGTGAAGTCAGCTCACGCCCCATAAAGAAGTTTCTCGTCACGCTCATCAGCTGATTGATAGCCAAATCTTGGTAAACGGTTCCAATTCCAGCCGCCGAAGCATCGCGCGGAGAATTGAAATCACGTTTTTGACCCTCAATGTAGATGGTGCCGCTGGTTTGTTTATGAACCCCCGACAACACTTTGATAAGCGTGGATTTTCCCGCACCGTTATCCCCCAAAAGCGCATGCACTTCGCCAGGATATACTTCAAGATCAACTTCGTTCAGCGCCGTAAAGGGACCAAATTTTTTGACCAGTTTTTCAACGCGCATATATGGTTGTGTCATGATCATATCCCTCCAGTGATGCGTTTGCGGATCCGCTCATTGGCAAAGACTGCTGCCAAAAGAACTGTTCCAACGAAGACACGGAACCATGATCCGTCGATCCATGGGATAAAGAACACCGCGTTCGCCACTAGACCAACAGTCACCGCGCCAAAGACCACGCCAATGATGGACCCAAAGCCACCTGTCATCAAAGTACCGCCAACAACCGCAATCGCAATCGCTTCAAGCTCTTTGAGGTTTCCCTTGGCTGCGTCTGATGTGTTTGTGTCAAACACTTGGCACGCTGCGAACAAAGTTGCGCAGAAGGCTGTGAACATAAACAAGCCAATTTTAACCTTGTTGACTGGTACACCATTCGCGCGCGCGCTGTCTTTGTTGTCACCTGTTGCATAAATCCAGTTACCCAACTGCGTGCGGCTTAGGATGTAATAGGCAAAGATCGACAAGAGGATCCACCACATAAAGCGTGCATCAAATCCATGCACCCACTGATCCCCTTTGCGATTGATATTCCCACCAAGAGCAAACCACAGATCATAGAACCAGCCAAAGACTTCGCCGCCCATGATGTTAGCAAACCAGCTGGTTTCCTTGAAATCCTGTAGGCCAGAAATCTGAGTGGATTGGTTGATCAAGCGGAAGGACACTTCTGTTGCGCCACGCAAGAAAAACAAAAACCCAAGCGTCACGATGAAGCTTGATAGTCCAGAACGGACAACGATTGTGCCGATGAGCCAGCCAATCGACAATGTCATCACCAAAGTGATCAAAAAGGCCGCCAATGGCGTCGCCTCACCCAATCCAAAGGGCAATCCCCATTTGAGCATCATCGCCATCGACATGCCTGCAAATCCGATCATTGACCCAATCGAGAGGTCAAATTCACCTGCGATCATTAAGACCGCGGCCCCTGTCGCAATAATGCCAAACTGGGCAATAATTGCGATGTTATTTTTCATCCCCAAGGCGTTAAACGCCCGACCATCTGAGGCCATTGTCAAAGCAATGATAATGAATACCATCACGACAAATGATCCGATTTCAGGGCGACGCACGATTTTTTCGAACAATGTTTCTTGTTTGAGCCTGTCGGCTTCGCTTCTACCTGCCATTGTACTTTCCCTCACATTTAAATGCATCAGGCGGGACTAGCCCGCCTGATAATCTAGATGATATTACATCAAACTTAGCGGTTGATACCCGCTTGGCTCGCAACGCTGTCTGCGTTTGACGCATCAACGAAACCTGGGCCTGATGGAATGTTTGCACCAGGCAACATACCAGCGTTTGTGTTGTAAAGGTGAAGAACGATTACAGGCATGTACCCTTGTAGACGCTGCTGTTGGTCGATTGTGAATGCTGCGTCACCTGATTTGATCATGTCCATAACACCTGGCGACAGGTCGAAACATGCAAGGTGAACGTCTGCACCAACTGCTTTGATCGCTTTGTTCGCTGCTTCACAAACGTGTGGACCAACGGCCATAATGCCATCAATGCTTGCGTCTGCTTGCAAGGCTGCTGCTGTCCGTGTTTCGATTTGTGTGACGTCGTTAGATACGTCGATCATGTTCAAATCACCACCGAGACCAGAGAAATAACCCTCGCAACGATCAACAAGTGCTGTGTTGAACGCTTCTTGGTTCAAGCAAAGACCGTTAGTGACGCCTTCAGCTTTTGCACGTGCACCCGCTTTTTCACCAGCAAGACGCTCTGGCTGACCAACGTGCATCAATGCGCCAACTTTTGCAGATGACTCTAGACCAGAGTTCATAGTGACAACAGGGATACCCGCGTCAACTGCTGATTGGATCGCGCCACCCAATGCATCCGCATCAGGCAAAGAAACAATAATTCCGTCTGGTTGTGTCGCTGCCGCCGCTTCGATCAACTTTGCCATGCCTGACATGTCGCCAGATGCGTCAAAGTTATATTCAAACTCTGCGCCAACTGCGGCTGCCGCATCACGACCGCCTTTTTCAACAACTGGCCAGAATGGGTCAGTACCCTGAGTGTGCGTGATCATGACATAACGCTCTGCGAATGCAGAACCAGCAACCATTGCTACGGCCGCTGTGGCCAATAGTAGTTTTTTCATTTTATTCCTCCCGTTAAAGGCTCCGCAAAACTACAGCGGATCACCTAGGAGTCGGATATTTCAACAATGTTTCACCAATGTCGACTCTTTTTTTGAAAAATTTTCAATAGGTAGAATTGATCCGATCAATTCAGGGTATTTTCTTCTAACGTCTATTGCATGGTATCTACAATTGAGGATAAGTCCTTCAGATCACATGGTCTCAAAATAAGATAAGCAAACCCGTGATCGACAAAAAATAGTCCACTTTGACATTTCTGAAAATTCAAAATAAAAATTTAAGACACCGAGTTTTAAGGACGCAGCGCTTGATAGACCACTGCTGTGGCAACATTCGACAAATTCAGCGATTTAACACGGTCATTTTTCATCGGGACATGAAACATCCTCTTGGACATGGCGAGCTGTAACTCCTTTGGCAGCCCGGTCGATTCTCGTCCAAACACCAAATAAACATCCCCCGAATAATCAGCGTCATAAAAGCTCGTCCCGCCGTCCTCTTCAAAGAGATAGAGATCGCTCGGATCCGGCACGCGATCCTTGATGAAATCATCCCAGCTATCATATTCGCTGAGCCGCACAAATTGCCAGTACCGCGTTGCAGCGCGTTGCACCGTTTTTTGATCGAGCGAAAACCCATAAGGTTTGATCAGGATCAGTTCAATATCCAAGGCAACACAGGTCCGCCCAATCGCCCCGGTATTATGCGGGATTTCAGGTTCGACCAGAACCACGCGTATATTTGGCTGGCTCATTCTGAAGCTGGGTTAATGTGATAGGCCTCGGATAGATCGGGGATATACGCCTCAATCGCGCAACTCGCCACGACGCTTACATCGCCATTATGGTTTGAGGTGATATTTTGCCCCCCAAAAACAACCCTGACCTCTGGGTTTCCACGTGGCACTTCGGCCAAAATACGCGCGACATCAATCGCATCTGGTTCCTGAACGCCGATTGTGACAACCACCTGCATTTCCTCGTGGGATATATCCAGCGCTGAGAACAGCGTAATTGAGCTATGCCGCAAAGCGTTGTTCAGCGCGCGGAGGGCCGCCTTGGTATAGTCGCGACCATAAAGATCGGACCCCGACCCCATTTCCAAAATCAAGCGTTTCATGCGATCCCCTCTTTTGTGGAAATATCTAGGGACACCTTGATCGCCGCATGTGCGATAATGGCATTCGCTCCGTCAGGGCGCGATGGATTTGCGATATCCAACCCTCCTGCCCGTGCAACACAGCTCACACGCCCATAAGGAAATTCTGCGGCAACAGTGTCAAGATCAACAGCCTCAGGATTTTGACAGGCAATTTCCACATCAATGATCATGTCCTGCTTTTGCGCGCCGAAAACTTCGGCTAGGCTTATTGAGTTATGCCAAAGCGCATTTTGAACGGCACGGCAGGCCGCCTTGGTATAGGACCCCGACCGCAATGCCGTCCCCATTCCAATTTCTAATAACATTTGAGTAACGGGCATGATGGATCCTCTTTGATATTTGCGGAGAAGATATTACATCCCACAAAACACGCAATGCGCAAATTTGACTGAGCCTTGCTTACATATGTGTCACGAACTTACCCAAAGCATCGCGGAGTTCCGTTTCTTCGTACCCGAAATGCGACTTCACGACGGTGAAGAGTTGATTGAACACCGCTTCAGCCAGATCAAAATTGGCTGGACTTTGTTCGATAACCAACTGATGCGATGCGTGCTCTAGCCGTTCTAAGAGTTCATGAACCACCAGATGCTCTTCTCTCAAACGCGCAACGACCTGAGACAGGCTGTCAATCTGTTGCTGCTCAAGCTGAGGAAAAATAGATGTCTCTTCCGCGTTATGATGAAAATTGAGAACCTGACATTCGCGACCACAAAGCGTTCCAAATGTCTTCATATTCTCCGTAAGGGACACGGTTGAAATGACTTTGGCCAATCGATTAGGAGATTGCTCACCTTTTTTGACCTGCTCCAACAGCTGACCAATATAGGCCATATCCCTGAGATGCATTCGGTGAATTGCCGCAAGATGCGCGCCCGCTCTGCGATGATGCGCGCTCACGTCATCGAGAGGGTCCATGACAGGTCTTACGCCAAACTCAACATGGAGCTCATCCAATGATTTGTGTTTCATGTCCTGCATCTGTTGGCTTACCTTTTGGCTGTCGATGTGTGTCAGACAAACATGTCTTTGAGCCTGTGATACATTGAACAATACCCCTCGACAAGCAGCTCAGTTGGAGACGGTAAATACTCAATAGAAACTGATATAGCGAACCTGCAAATCAGCTTGATAATCCTTGCCATAGGCGACAACACCAAGCGATTTGATCGTCTCCTTATTCATGCTGCCCCGAAGCATTGAAGAGGATTTTTTGAACTCGGTAAAAGGTATCTCAATTCTAGACCAAGCTTCAGAGGCTTCAAACGTAGCTGCATAGTAATGCCAAGGAAGCCGTGTCGATCTATTGCGAAGGTGAATATTGTAGGTCTCACCATTTCCCTTCGCCTCAATGACAATCCCAGTCTTCGCCATCGCGTCCTTTGACGATACCTCAGTTCTAACTTGGATAAAGCCACCGTTGTTTGCCGTTGACACAGTCCCAACAAGCCGGAGAGCCGCGTCCTCTTCGACAAAGCTCGCCCGACCATCAGAAACACCCCCCATTACGGTATCGGCAAAATAGACCCATTTACCCGTACTAACTAAGTTTTCCGCAAGTGCCATGGGCGCTCCTAAACTAAGGGCTATCGTAAGAAAAATATATTTCATCAAGGGGTCCACCTGTTGTTATGACCAAAGAATAGGTAGCCGTAAATGGTGATGAGACAATGACACAAACCTCACAATTACGGCGCAGAGTTGCATTTACCTCCCTGAATGGCGTATCAACGAGGCTCCCATTCGCAAGCCGCACGACAAATATGAGACGTGCGCACCCCATTCTCTGAGGCCGACGACTTATGAACACCCCTTCACCTCGATCATCGCGGGATGCGATTGATGCACTTATTACATGGGTTGACGGAGCCTCATCTCACCATCGCAAACTGCGCAATCGTTACATGGATCAAGCGAGGAGTCCTCTCTCAGAAAATGGAACAAATCCTCACCGCTGGGAGGAACATAATGAAATTTATTACTGTTTGAATTCGATTGGCCGCTATGCCCCTTGGCTGCGTAAAATATGGATTGTCACAGATGGCCAGCGACCTGACCTCAGTGGTGTTGATCCAAAAGTCCGCACAAAAATTCACTTCGTTGATCACAAAGACATTTTTCAAGGGCAACAGCACTGCCTTCCCACGTTCAATTCAGTGTCGATTGAAACGGTCATGTGGACCATCCCCGACCTCGCAGAACACTTTTTGTATTTTAATGATGATGTCTTTCTCACGAACGACATTTCCCCCGAAGACTTCTTTAACAAAGGTCAACCGCGCCTTCGTGGTCGTTGGGAAGACTTAACATCACTCTCAGCTTCCAAAACACGACAAAACGCCCCTGAGACCTTTAACTTTGTTATGCATTTAAATGCCGCACTAATCCTTGGCCTTCCGATCAACAAAGTCTTTAAATCCGCCCATGTCGTGCATCCCTTTTTGAAATCGCACATGCAAGAATTAGCAGAGACTTACCCAATAGAATTCGCCGCAAATGCGCTACCAAAGTTTCGGGATACCACTCAATTTTCGCCTCAAGCTATCCATAATCAAAGCTTACTCATGCGCGGTAAGGCAAGGATCATCCCGGTGGTGGATCACATGCATGTTTATAGCGGCATCGACACAAAAGGGCTTTCAGCTCTCGGCATCAGCCAATCCAGCTCAAAAGATCAAACAATCAAAATGATCTGTATTAACGACCTCCCCAAAGTCATAGAGATATATCCAGATATTTTGAATTTCCTCGACACGCTCGTGCCAGTAAACGCCTCATAGATATTGAGTAGGGATAAAATGATACTGTCGCTCATCCCAAATACGCAACACAGTCTCCTCGGTTAAACTCGTTTCCACTGCGATGGCCTGAACCAAACGGAACCGAGGAAAGGACAGCGATAACCCAATCCCAAGGCAGCAGCACAATACATGCTTGAACAAATCTGGCTGCGATTTTGCCTCAACCGTTTTGGGTCTGGCAATCGTGATCGTGAGTGTTTGGACATACCACGCGTCAACATCCTCAGGGACGTTATGGCCGAGGTTATGAGCCTCTTTAAACGCCTCTCGAAATCCATCAAACCATTCTTGGTCCGTCAAGGTTAAGGCAAGAAATTCATCATGCAAACCATTGATAATAAGCGCTAAACAAATATTCGCATATCCAGCCGACACATCACTTTTATAGTCAGTGTGGCGACTATAATATTGCTGTACAAATTGTTGGGCACTGGAAAAATTATCTGTCAAACCTTTATCCCAAATCGAGCGTTAAAGTGACGGTGACGCTATTGGATGTGAAGCTATGCCAAGCATAATTCATAGCTAGCAACGAACATAAAACCATTGGTATGAAAAGGGAAGTGGCGGAAAGACAGTGAGTTCGGTTCCTATCTCATCCACCAATAATCAATTAATACCCTGTAATCATTGGATATAGCATATCTCAGTTCACTACAATAAGGCGCATATTGGTACTGACAAAATTGCTGACTGATGCTGTTAGGCGTCATTAACTATAGATGTTTTCTATGCTTCAAGGACAGTCCTGCGAGCTTATTGATAGATGTCAGTGGTCCACTTGCCCTAGTAATTTAGGTAATTAATCGAGC
>CBFHNR010000030.1:20429-23040 GCA_965657215.1 uncultured Paracoccaceae bacterium | reverse complement strand
ATCATTGGCTATCCAATGGCTTATTCCATGTCGCGCGCGCCAGAGGAATGGCGCCCGACACTCTTGATGCTCGTCATATTGCCCTTTTGGACAAGCTTTTTGATCCGCGTCTATTCTTGGATGGGTATTTTGGGGAATGAGGGATTACTGAACCAACTCTTGTTGTCCCTTCGCATCATCTCTGAACCGCTTCAGATAATGAACACCCCGACGGCCGTGTATATCGGCATCGTCTACACATATTTGCCATTCCTTGTGCTACCGATTTACTCCGCATTGGACAAACTCGACGATAACCTTCTAGAAGCCGCGGAGGATCTTGGATGCTCACGCTTCTCGGCATTTTGGTTGGTGACGATTCCCCTATCAAAGAATGGGATCATTGCAGGGTGCTTTTTGGTATTCATCCCAGCCTTGGGTGAATTTGTCATTCCATCGCTTTTGGGCGGCAGCCAAACGCTTATGATCGGCAAAGTTCTATGGGAAGAGTTCTTCTCTAATCGCGATTGGCCTGTGGCCTCAGCTGTGGCAGTCATCCTCTTGTTGATCCTGATCATTCCGATCATCCTGTTCCAGCGCAATCAGCAAAACCAGAGGGAGGCAGAAGGATGAGACGTTTCTCTTGGTTCAACGCAACAGCTTTGACGCTTGGGTTTGCCTTTTTGTACCTGCCAATGTTGGTTTTGGTGATCTATTCATTCAACAAATCGAAATTGGTCACGGTTTGGGCAGGGTTTTCAACCAAATGGTATGGCGAACTCTTTCAGAATGAAGCTTTCCTTGATGCCGCCCTGAACACATTACAAGTTGCGGTTATTTCTTCGTCCATCGCAACTGTTCTCGGAACAATGGCGGCCTATGCTTTGATCCGCGCAGGACGCTTTCATGGGCGGACGTTATTCTCTGGGATGATCTATGCCCCCTTGGTTATGCCAGAAGTGATCACTGGCCTCTCATTATTGCTGTTGTTTATTGGTATTGGATTGGATCGTGGAATTGTCACAATCGTCTTGGCACATACTACCTTTGCCATGTGTTATGTCTCCGTGGTTGTGTCATCGCGCTTGATGTCTTTTGACCGCTCGCTCGAGGAGGCGGCGCTTGATCTGGGCTGTACACCCTTTGAAGCGTTTCGCTTGGTGACCTTACCGATCATCGCGCCTGCGGTGATTTCAGGCTGGCTCTTGGCCTTTACGTTGTCATTGGATGACTTGGTCATCGCCTCCTTCACCGCTGGTCCCTCTGCGACCACCCTTCCGATCAAAATCTTTTCAGCTGTGCGTTTGGGTGTCAGCCCTGAAATCAATGCATTGTCGACGATCATGATCTCGGTTGTGGCTGTTGGCGTTATTACCGCTTCATTAATCTCGAAACGGGCCGCCGTACAACAACAGCGGGATGAACAGGCGGCTGATCGCGCTGCAGGATGACTTATATCTATGAGGATCGGGCCTATGGTCCTGATGTGATCGAAAATTGTTACTGGGGACAGACTGTTTCACGCCCAATAATGCCCTCAATCGATCAAGACTATTCCTGTGACGTTGCGATCGTTGGGGCAGGATTTACAGGGCTATCCGCCGCCTATCATCTGGCGAAAGATGGCGCGAATGTCATTTTGATTGACGCCCAGTACCCTGCCTTTGGTGCAAGCGGTCGCAACGGGGGATTTTGCTGTCTTGGTGGAACGATGGCGGATGACGCCGTTTTGGACCGTCGTTTTGGACCGCAGGGCAGACGGGCCTACCACCAAAGCGAAGCTGAGGCCGTCGATTTGGTCCAAAGATTATTGCAGGAATTGAACATTGACCCAGATCGCCATTCCCAAGGCGAAACCTGCATGGCGCACCGCCCCAAAGATGCGCAAGCCTTAAAAGGGTATGGCGCGTCTCACCAAGACAACTATGGCGTCCCATCACAGTTCCATGGCAAAGATGAGCTATCACAAATGGGCCTAAACGGACAGTTTTTCGGCGCCAATACAGTCCCAATCGGTTTTGCTCTTAATCCACAAAAATACGCCTTTGGTCTACTCAACGCTGCCCAAGGCCTGGGTGCTCAGATATTTGCAAACTCACCCGCCGCATCCATTGATGAACAAGGCGTCATTGCAAATGGTCACAGGATAACAGCGAGCAAAGTAATCCTCGCCACCAATGGCTATTCCACCGAAACATTGGTGCCTTGGATGCGAAGCCGCTATTTGCCTGTGCAATCCTCGATCATGGTCACCCGCCCGATCACGCCAGAAGAGCAACGCGATCAAGGTTGGACAAGCCAACAGATGGCGTATGATACACGCGATTTGCTTCATTATTTCCGATTGATGCCAGATGGTCGGTTCTTGTTCGGGATGCGCGGCGGTATTTTTTCGACTGAGACAGAAGACGCGAAAATACAGGCGCAGATGCGTCACAATTTTAAAACCATGTTTCCCAAGTGGTCACATGTCGATATCGACTATGACTGGTCTGGCTTGGTCTGTCTCACCTCATCCCTATTGCCCTATGTCGGACCTGTTCCAGGCCAAAAGAACGTTTTTACAGGGTTTGGCTATCATGGAAATGGCGTGGCCATGGCGACCTACAGTGGTGCGATACTGGCGGATCTT
>CBFHNR010000030.1:0-20330 GCA_965657215.1 uncultured Paracoccaceae bacterium | reverse complement strand
GCCGCAAAGTTCAATGCCATTGCCGTGGTTCCAATCACACCGCGCCAAAAATGACCCAAAGGTGAGACAACCTTGAACCCATTGCGAAGCTCGCCTTGGACTGTGAGCCACACCAGAATAACTGGAATAGCAAAGGCTGAGCGAAAGAACACAGCTTGGCCAGCGGGAACATGATCAGAGGTCACTTTGATCATCGAAAACATAGTGACGAACAAAAATACGGCACCAAGTTTGAAAAATATGCCCTTAAGAGGCTGCATTTATTGTCCTAATGGAAATCACAATAAGACAGAGATGCGCCATTATGCCTGACTTGGCAACACCCAATCTGGACGCGGAAAATGACAGGTATAGCCATTTGGAATGCGTTCCAAGTAATCCTGATGATTTGCCTCTGCTTCCCAAAACACATCCGCCTTGGTCACTTTGGTCACAACTTTTCCAGGCCAAATTCCACTTGTATCCACATCTTGGATCGTCTGCTCAGCCACCTCTTTTTGGGACGGAGATGTGTAATATATCTCCGAGCGATAACTATCCCCAATGTCATTCCCTTGGCGATCAACTGTTGTGGGGTCATGGATTTGAAAAAAGAATTCTAGCAATCTGCGATAGCTAACTTTGTTCGGGTCAAACACAATTTCAATGGCTTCAGCGTGGCCTGTGGTTTTCGTACAGACGTCTGGATAGGTAGGGTTTTGCGTATGCCCACCTGTATATCCAACACGGGTTTTTACAACACCTGGGATCCTGCGAATAAGGTCCTGCATGCCCCAAAAACATCCCCCTGCTAATATCGCTGTCTCAGTCATGTCACATCCTCCACTTGATCCACATATGCGCCGTACCCATGGTCCTCCATGTCATCGCGATGAATAAACCGCAAGGACGCTGAATTAATGCAATACCTCAATCCGCCTCTGTCTTGCGGCCCATCTGGAAACACATGACCGAGATGGCTATCCCCATGGGTCGAGCGCACTTCGACACGGATCATTCCGTGGGTCGTATCTCGAAGCTCTTGAACATGGGCGGCTTCGATTGGCTTGGTAAAGCTCGGCCAGCCACAGCCTGAGTCATATTTATCCGATGACGCGAATAGCGGCTCTCCTGAGACGATATCAACATAGATGCCCGGCTCTTTATTCGACAAATAAGCCCCCGTTCCGGGCCGTTCAGTGCCGCTTTCTTGGGTCACCCAATATTGAACTTCGTCCAAACTCGCGATGACGTCTGGGTCTTTTCTATATGCAGTCATATGAGATATGCCTTTTTCTTTGGGTAGCCGTCGGAGCGGACACCCTTTTCATACCATTCTCTTGAGTGTAGATGTATTCGTAAATCAGGGAAAGAAAAGGGGAAGCGGTATGAGTTCGGGTTTATTTGCTCTGTTGGATGATGTTGCAGCAATCGCAAAAACGGCGGCTGCATCAGTTGATGATGTTGTTGCAGCAGCTGCAAAAGCAAGCTCAAAATCTATCGGAGTTGTGGTCGATGATGCCGCCGTGACACCCAAATATGTGGTTGGATTTCCCGCGGAACGCGAACTGCCAATTATCAAGCGGATTGCTACTGGATCCATCAAGAATAAGCTATTTTTCATCCTTCCCGCGGCTCTTATCCTGTCACAATTTGCATCATGGGCAATCACACCTCTATTGATTTTGGGTGGCTTGTACCTTTGCTTTGAAGGCGCTGAAAAAGTGCTCGAATGGTTTTTTCATAACAAAGAGACCAAGGAAGACGCGCCCTTAAAGACCGAAGATCAAACAATCGCAGGCGCTATTCGAACTGATTTCATATTGTCGGCCGAAATCATGGTTCTCGCCCTCTCAACCGTCGAAGAACAGAGTTTTGGAACACGGGCGGCCACATTGTTGGTCGTGGCCTTTTTCATCACATTTCTCGTCTACGGGGCCGTGGCCCTTATTGTAAAAGCGGACGATTATGGGCTTCACCTCGTCACCAAATACATAGAAGGCCCACGTGCGAATTTTGGGCGAATGATTGTTAAAACGATGCCATCTTTCCTAGCCGCGCTTGCCTTTGTTGGGACTTTAGCAATGCTTTGGGTTGGAGGGGGAATTTTGATCCATGCCGCAGAATATTACAACTGGCACCTCCCCGAAGAATGGCTTCACGCAGTTCAGCATGCCGTTCATGGCAGCTATCCTTTGACAGGACTCTTTGAATGGGCCGCTGGGGCAACATTTGCGGGCATCGTCGGACTTATTGCAGGGGCGATTGTCGTCGTCGCCGTTAGCCCGTTTCACAAATCACACTAGGCAAAATCGTCTTGGCTGTAGCCTTGGATATAGAGCAAACCACGTAGATCAGAATGGTTGATACGCACTGTGCACTGTGCCGCAACAGAGGGCTTGGCATGAAGCGCCACGCCTATTCCCGCGCGTCCCAACATGCCTAAATCATTCGCGCCATCACCAACTGCTATCACCTCTTGCTCGGTAATTCCTAGCTTAGCTGTAATCCTCTCGAGAGCGTCAACTTTGGCCTGTTTGCCCAATATCGGCGTCCCAACCGTGCCAGACAAGTGCTCCCCTTCAACCTCAAGCGTATTCGCGTGGTTTTCATCAAACCCAAAGTGCGCCGCCACTTTCTGCGTAAAGGCCGTAAATCCCCCCGAAACAAGCGCCGCATAGCCCCCGTTAGCCTTCATCGTGGATAGCAAGACATCTCCACCGGGCATAAACGTTATGCGCTCTGACATAACTTGTTCGATGATCGACACAGGCAACCCCTTTAACAAGGCAACCCGCTCGCGTAACGCATCGTCAAAATCCAACTCACCGTTCATTGCGCGCGCTGTGATGTCTTTGACATAATCGCCGACGCCAGCGACGTCTGCGAGCTCATCAATGCATTCCTGTTGAATCATGGTCGAATCCATATCAGCCAACAGCATTTTTTTGCGACGATTGGCCGTTTCTTGCACAACAAGATCAATCGCCATCTGTTGAAGATCGTCCCAAACATCCCACTTGTTGGTCGGCAGAGATTCGACTGAAAACTCCGCTGCCTCACCTTGAGCCAACCAAACAGCATCTCCACCACCCCACGCATTTCTCAAAGACTCCACCAAAGAGGGGTCCAGATTTTTGGTCATGGGCGAAGCAAGGAGTGTCACAGTATACATAAGCAAAGTTTCCGATTGGCGTCATAGATGTCGCAAAATAATTGTCAGGTGGCGCTATAGCGTCAATTTGACCATTGTGAAAGCCCTGCCCTCCGACTATCTCCATCCGTGGGACACCTCTCCCCAACGAGAGGCGCTTATCTGAAAGGGTAGCTACATGGCTATTAATACACCGACTGTGCGTCCAGTGAACGCACAATTTTCGTCTGGCCCTTGCGCCAAACACCCCACGTTTTCCTTAGACAAATTGTCAGACGCCCCTCTGGGTCGCTCACACCGTGCGAGCGTTGGCAAAGCCAAACTCAAAGCGGCTATCGAAGGCACAAGAGAGATCCTTGGCATTCCAGCAGATTACCGCATTGGTATCGTTCCAGCCTCCGACACAGGCGCCGTTGAAATGGCGATGTGGTCACTCTTGGGCGCGCGCAAAGCGACCATGGTTGCATGGGAAAGCTTTGGGGCAGGCTGGGTCACAGACGTCGTCAAACAGCTGAAAATTGATGCAGACGTAAAGACAGCCGAGTATGGCGATATCGTTGATATGGCCGCAATTGATTATGACACCGATGTTGTGTTTACGTGGAACGGGACAACGTCAGGGGTCCGTATGGCGTCTGGAGATGTCATTCCCGACACCCGCCAAGGTTTGACAATTTGCGACGCCACATCAGCCGCATTTGCCATGGAGTTGCCATGGGACAAATTGGACGTCACGACATTTAGCTGGCAAAAAGTGCTCGGCGGCGAAGCGGCTCATGGCGTGATCGTTTTGTCACCACGCGCCGTTGAGCGGCTCGAATCCTATACACCCGCTTGGCCGCTTCCTAAAATCTTCCGCATGACCAAAGGCGGCAAATTGATCGACGGCATCTTTGTTGGCGAAACGATTAACACGCCCTCAATGCTCGCCGTCGAAGATTACTTAGTTGCCCTCGATTGGGCGCGCTCGGTAGGTGGCCTTCAAGGATTAATCCAACGCGCAACAAACAACGCCAAAACAATTTGGGATTTCTGCGCCTCTCGTGACTGGATCGCCAATTTGGCAAAGGACGAGGCTACCCGTTCAAACACCTCAGTGTGCCTCAAATTCACGGATGACCGGATTTCAGACGGCGCGACTTTTGCAAAAGCCGTTGCTAAACGGTTAGAAGCGGAAAACGTAGCTTACGATATTGGCGCCTACCGCGATGCACCTGCTGGCTTACGGATTTGGTGCGGTGGAACTGTGGAAACCGCTGATATCGCGGCGATGCTTCCATGGCTCGAATGGGCTTTCGACCAAGAAATCCAAGCACAAGCTTAATCACATATCTCCGCCGGAGCAGAGCGTCCGGCAGCGCACACCCATCCTCGATGGGTGGGTGGGCGCTTTCTTCTTTCTAAAGGATACCAAAACAATGGCACCCAAAGTACTCATCTCCGACAAACTTTCCGAAGCCGCCGTTCAAATCTTTCGTGATCGCGGTATTGATGTCGATTTCCAGCCCGATCTTGGAAAAGACAAAGACAAACTCGCCGAAGTGATCGGCAACTATGACGGCCTTGCTATTCGGTCCGCGACCAAAGCGACCGAAAAGATTATTGCCGCCGCAAGCAACCTAAAGGTCATCGGCCGCGCCGGTATTGGAACCGACAATATCGACAAGGACGCCGCCTCCAAAAAAGGTGTGATCGTGATGAACACACCTTTTGGCAACATGATCACCACTGCGGAACATGCCATTGCAATGATGTTCGCCGTCGCCCGTCAAATTCCAGAGGCGAGCGCCTCAACACATGCGGGCAAATGGGAAAAATCCAAATTTATGGGTGTCGAACTAACTGGGAAAACACTTGGCGTCATCGGCGCTGGAAATATCGGAGGTATCGTTTGTGATCGCGCGCGCGGCCTCAAAATGAAAGTTGTGGCATTTGACCCATTCTTGGGCGAAGAAAAAGCGCAAAAAATGGGTGTGGAGAAAGTCGAACTTGATGAGCTGTTGAGCCGCGCCGACTTTATCACGCTTCACGTTCCGCTCACAGACACGACCAAGAATATCCTAAGCCGCGAGAACCTCGCCAAAACCAAAAAAGGCGTTCGCATCATCAACTGTGCGCGCGGTGGTTTGGTCGATGAACAGGCTCTCGCTGACATGCTACGTGACGGTCACGTGGCCGGCGCCGCCTTTGACGTGTTCTCAGAAGAACCAGCAAAAGAAAACCCTTTGTTCAACTTGCCAAACGTCGTTTGCACCCCGCACTTGGGTGCAGCCACGACTGAGGCCCAAGAAAACGTTGCTCTTCAAGTGGCTGAACAGATGTCAAACTACTTGTTGGAAGGTGCTGTCGAAAACGCCCTCAACATGCCATCCATGACCGCCGAAGAAGCCAAAGTCATGGGTCCATGGGTCAAGCTTGCCGATCACTTAGGGAGCTTTGTAGGTCAATTGACGGATGAACCGATCAAAGCGATCAATATCCTGTATGACGGTGCTGCCTCTGTGATGAATCTAGATGCCTTAAATTGCTCTGTTGTTGCAGGGATCATGAAAAGAGCAAATCCAGACGTGAACATGGTCTCTGCTCCTGTCATCGCCAAAGAGCGCGGTATTCAGATCAGTACAACGAACCAAGACAAATCAGGTGCGTTTGAAGGCTATATCAAAGTAACGGTCGTCACAGGAGAGCGGGAACGCTCCGTTGCGGGTACTGTCTTTAGCGATGGCAAGCCGCGCTTTATTCAGATCAAAGGCATCAACGTGGATGCTGAAATTGGGGCGCATATGCTATATACCACCAACGAAGATACGCCGGGCATCATCGGGACATTGGGTCAAACAATGGGCGAAAACGGTGTCAACATCGCGAACTTTACCTTGGGCCGTGCGGCCGCTGGCGGCGAAGCGATTGCCCTTCTCTATATCGATGAACCTGTGGCAGGCAATGTTATTGGTAAGCTTGAAGAGACAGGCATGTTCCAACAGGTCAAGCCGCTTGCCTTTGATGTGAACTAACTCCCGTACCATCAAATAAAAAAAGGGCGCCTCGATCGGGCGCCCTTTTCCATTCGAGATCAACGAATTTAGAAATCCAGATTTTCAACACTCAATGCGTTCTGCTGAATGAAATCGCGCCGCGGTTCCACAACATCGCCCATGAGTTTGGTAAAGATGTCATCGGCCTCAACCGCATCGTCAATCTTGACCTGCAACAAAGTGCGTGCGTCAGGATCCAAAGTCGTTTCCCAAAGCTGATCTGGGTTCATTTCGCCCAAACCTTTGTAGCGTTGCAAACTCAAGCCCTTTTCACCCTCTTTGAGAACTGCTTCTAACAGATCAAGAGGACCATGAATGGCGATTGATTTTTCCTTGCGGATCAACGTAGCGGAAGTCTCGTAAATCTCTTGCAAGCTTTGAGTAAAGCTACCAGTTTTACGTGCTTCACCCGAGCGCAGCATTGGACCATCGAGAGTGCGCATTTCCTCAACACCGCGAAGGATACGGGACAGACGAATACCGTGGTCCTGCGTAATACGACCCGTCCAGCCGCGCTCATATTCCAAGGCAATCAAATTCAAACGCGCAGCAACTTTGTCCGCAACACCCTGAAGATCGGCATCCACAACACCTGGGACAAATGCACCCGCAATGGCGGCCTGTTCCAAAATGTGACGTGGGTAATGCGTTGGGAAAGCATGTAGAACGCGCTGTAATTGACGCGCTTCTTCGACAACACGCACCAAATCTTGGCCCGCTATTTCCGATCCAGAGCCAAGCTTGAGCACCGCACCGTCAATCCCGTGTTGGATCAGATAATCATCCAAGGCAGCTTGATCCTTGAGATAGACTTCTGATTTACCGCGGCTCACTTTGTAGAGGGGCGGCTGCGCAATATAGAGGTAGCCGCCTTCGATCAACTCCCGCATCTGGCGATAGAAGAACGTCAACAAGAGTGTGCGGATGTGCGCACCATCCACGTCCGCGTCGGTCATGATAACGATCTTGTGGTAGCGAAGCTTTTCAATGTTGAATTCATCGCGCCCGATCCCCGTGCCCAAAGCCATCACAAGGTTCCCGATTTCTTGGCTATTGAGCATCCGATCAAAGCGCGCGCGTTCCACGTTTAGGATTTTACCCTTGAGCGGCAAGATAGCCTGCGTTTGACGATCCCGCCCTGTCTGTGCAGAGCCACCCGCAGAGTCACCCTCCACAAGGAAGACTTCGGTCTTGCTTGGGTCTTTCTCAGAACAATCCTTAAGCTTGCCCGCGAGGAAATTCACATCCAACGCTGTTTTGCGTCGGGTCAGTTCACGCGCCTTGCGCGCCGCCTCCCGTGCCAAGGCCGCTTCGATAATTTTTCCAACGATGATCTTAGCTTCGTTCGGGTTTTCCTCGAACCACTCAGCCAGCTTTTCGTTCACCAAGCCTTCAACGGCTGGACGGACCTCGGACGAAACAAGCTTGTCTTTGGTTTGGCTGCTGAATTTTGGATCAGGCACCTTGACCGAAAGAACACAGGTCAACCCTTCACGGGCATCGTCGCCTGTGAAATTGATCTTTTCTTTCTTGGCGATCCCGCTTGATTGCGCATAGCCGTTGATGGTCCGCGTCAACGCAGCCCGCAAACCCGCCAAGTGCGCTCCGCCATCCCGTTGAGGAATGTTGTTGGTAAAGGGCAAAACGTTTTCATGATAGCTATCATTCCACCACAGCGCCACTTCGACGCCAATGTCATCGCGTTCACCCGTCATAAAGATTGGTTCGGGCATGATCGATGATTTAGACCGATCAAGATATTTGACGAATTCCTTTACACCGCCTTCATAGAACAGCTCGGTGCGTAATGGTTCTACAGGGCGTTCATCCTCAAGGATAATCCTCACACCTGAATTCAAAAAGGCCAATTCCCGCAACCGTTTTTCCAAGGTTTCAAAGGAATAGTCCAGATTGGAAAACGTCTCAGTTGAGGCAAGGAACCGCACTTCGGTTCCTTTTTCACCGGGTGCATCTTGAACAACGCGCAAATGCTCTGTTGTTTCGCCGTGCTCAAACTTGGCATAATGCTCTTTGCCATTGCGCCAAACGCGTAGCTCCAACCAAACGGACAGAGCGTTCACAACCGACACACCCACCCCGTGAAGACCGCCAGAGACCTTGTACGAATTGCTATCAAACTTACCACCGGCATGAAGCTGGGTCATGATGACCTCGGCGGCGGAAACGCCTTCTTCTTCGTGGATATCAACGGGAATACCACGACCGTTATCGCGCACAGAAACCGAACTATCGGCGTGAATTTTTACATGCACATAGTCCGCATGTTTCGCCAAAGCCTCATCGATACCGTTATCGACGACCTCATAAACCATATGGTGCAAACCAGATCCATCATCCGTATCCCCAATATACATACCGGGGCGCTTGCGAACCGCCTCTAACCCCTTGAGAACCTTAATAGAATCTGCGCCATATTCTGGTTGAACTTGCTCGTTCTCGGACATTCACGTACCCTTTTGAATTTTTCTAATTTTATACGGTTTTTTGGAATGTTTGTCACGCCCATAGGCCATATTTTGTGGCATCAAATAAAGGGCAACACCAAACCTACGCAAATCAGCATAAGGCCCGACACGATATTAACCCGTTTCATCGCCTTGGGGGATCGCAACAGTGGACGCACCCGATCGACCATGAGCGATAGGACCACGTTGCCCAGAAACGGAACCATTGCCGATATGACGCAGATCACCATAATATCCACCGCTGTAACTTGGGTTAAATCAAAAAATCCAGGCAGCACACCCATGTAGAACAGGATCGCTTTGGGATTGGCAATAATGACCGCGACACCTGCGGCGAACCCTGTGATCATTCCGGGGCGGGTCAATCGGGAATTGGTATCAATCACCACATCCGCCTTGCGGATCAGGCCTATGCCCATAGCGATAAAAATAGCCGTCGCAACAAGCTTGAGAATTGGCATCACAGCTTCGCTGCTTTGTGCGATCCACGACACGCCAAGCACAGCAAGCAGAGGAAACACCACATCCCCCACAGCAACTCCCGCCGCAAAGGGCCAAGAGGAGCGCGCCCCTCCTGACAAGGTTCGCGCTACGACGGCAAACATCACTGGCCCCGGTGTGAGAAACAAAATAAAGAGGCCACCTGCGTAAAGCGCAAGGTCAAGAAAAGTAGCAGTCATCACGTATCCCTATACAATAGACCGCGTGGCGGATTGGCCGTCACTGTCCGATATTTCAAAGAGTTGCGCGCGCGTACCAAAATCTTGGAACAGTTCTGGTCCTGTTCCCGTCATCCACGCTTGCGCCCCTAATGCACAAATTTCATCATAAAGCGCCGCGCGTCTGTTTGCATCCAAATGTGCGGAAACTTCATCAAGTAATAGCAACGGCGCCACCCCGATATCCCGAGATAAGGCTCGCGCATTCGCCAGAATAAGAGAGACGAGCAATGCCTTTTGCTCACCGGTTGAGCAATCTTTTGCAGGCACACCTTTCGCCGCATAGACGCCGTATAGGTCAGTCCGATGCGGCCCAATCAGGGTCCGCCCTGCGGCCAAATCCCGAAACCGCCCCTCGGAGAGAGCATCACAGAATTCTTGCTCTGTTTCGGGCATTTGACCTTCGGATTGCAGTAGCTCAAGCTCAGCCACGGGAAATGTGGTCTGGGACAGGGTTTGAGCTTCGGTCAAAGTGGCAACAGCCTTTTGTCGATTGTGATGGATCGCTATCCCTGCCTCGGCCATTTGCGTTTCTAAGACACGGTACCAATGGGCATCACGAACTTGATCCTTGAGCAAACGATTGCGTTCCCGCATAGCTTTCTCATATGCCACGGAATGCTCTGCATGATCTGGGAAAAAGCTCAGCGTGAGGCGGTCCAAGAACCGACGCCGCCCTTCGGCCCCCTCGATCCACAGGCGATCCATTGAAGGGATCAACCAAACAACGCGGCTAATTTGACCCAATGCAGTCTGCGTCGTTGTTTTGTCATCGACTTTAAGCTGACGGGGCGATCCGTTTTCGGACCATGTCTCTATTTCATAAGCCGCTTGGGATTTACGGAGCACGCCGCTGACCTTCCACCCCAAAGCTTCGGGTCGTCTCGTCATTTCCTCTGCACTTGATCGGCGCATTCCGCGACCAGGAGAGAACAAAGAAACAGCCTCTAAAATATTTGTTTTGCCCGCGCCATTCGCCCCATAGAGCGCCACAGGGCGACCATCGCATTCGAGATGCGCACGTTTATGGGATCTGAAATGAGAAAGGGTCAGCTCCGATAAATATAGCATGACCCTAACTTCTTGTAAGTGTGACGAAAACTGCGATCACACGCGCATCGGCATAACAACATAGACCGCGCTTGTGTCATTGCCTTCTCGCATCAATGTTGGATCGCCAGATGAGTTGAACATAAAGACAGCGTTTTCACGGTCAACTTGGCTTGCGATTTCAAGCAAGTATTTGGCGTTAAAGCCGATTTCTAACCGTTCATCCCCATATGCCACGGCCAGCTCTTCTTCGGCGGCACCGCTATCAGGCGCATTAACCGAAAGAACAAGGCGATCTTCGTCCAAGGACAGTTTGACCGCTCGTGAGCGTTCTGAGGAAACCGTTGCAACCCGATCCACGGCCTTGGCAAATTCATTTGCGTCAACTTCTAATTTCCGCGTGTTTCCTTGCGGGATGACGCGCGTATAATCTGGGAAAGTTCCGTCAATCACCTTCGACGTCAGGGTGATATCAGGCGTCGCAAAGCGAACTTTGGTTTCGCTAACGGACACCGCAATCTGCATATCGTCGTCATCCAAAAGCTTGCGCAATTCACCAACAGTTTTGCGTGGAACAATAACGCCCACCATATCAGACGCACCGTCAGGCAAATCTGCATCAATACGGGCCAGGCGATGCCCATCCGTCGCAACACAGCGTAGAACCTGCGCCCCTTCGGATTCAGAAATGTGCATATAGACGCCGTTCAGGTAATATCTTGTTTCTTCGGTAGAAATGGCGAATTTTGATTTATCGAACAACCGACGCAGCACAGGAGCAGGCGCAGAGAAATTCGCAGCATATTCAGACGTCGCCATAACGGGGAAGTCTTCTTTCGGAAGTGTTGCAAGTGAGAAATTCGAACGACCTGCTTCTACGGTCAAGCGGCCTTTGGCGGCATCATCGGTCAATGTAACCAGTGATCCATCCGGCAATTTGCGCACAATCTCGTGCAGCATAACCGCGGAAACAGTTGTCGCACCGGCGCGCTCAACCTGAGCTAAGGCTTTATCAACCACCTCGATGTCGAGATCGGTGGCACGGAAATGCACGTTCTCTCCCTCAGCCTCAATCAAGACATTGGCAAGGATTGGGATGGTGTTGCGACGTTCAACGACAGACTGCGCCTGAGACACCGCTTTGAGCAACGTGCTACGTTCAATACTCAGTTTCATGTGCTAAACTCCTCTCACTGCCGGAAGGCCAAGGTACTCTATTCCTGAGCCGGCTCAAGTGTTTTTTTGTATGTTCCTGCAAATGCAAACACCGTCAAGTGGTCGGGGACCACAAAACGGTGAAACATGCGATTTTTATGGGATTATGCTTCTAATGCGCGTCGGAGCATTTCCAAATCGTCGGCGACTTGGCTATCTTGGATTTTCAACTCTTCAATCCGCTTCACACCATGCATGACAGTGGTGTGATCACGTCCCCCAAAACGACGGCCAATTTCGGGCAAGCTTCGGCTTGTCATTTGTTTGGCCAAATACATCGCAACCTGACGCGGGCGCGCGTAGGTCCGCACACGTTTTGGCCCAATCATATCAGACAGGCGGATGTTGTAATGTTCTGATACTTTGCGCTGAATCTCTTCGACAGTGATCTTGCGCTCTGAAGCACGCAACACATCCGCCAAACAATCTTGCGCCAATTCAAGCGTAATGGGACGCCCAACGAGCGAAGCAAAAGCGAACAAACGCGTTAATGCACCCTCAAGGACACGCACATTTGTTGAAATGCGCAAGGCGAGGAATTCCAAAACACTGCTGTCGATTTGCAGTTCAGGATATTGGCTTTTCTGCGTTTCGACTTTGGACTGCAGAATGCCTAAACGAAGTTCGTAATCCGTCGGATGCAAATCCACCACCAAACCACATTGAAGACGGCTCTTGATGCGATCTTCTAAATCTTTGATTTCACCAGGCGCGCGATCCGCCGAGATGATAATTTGTTTTCCTTGATCAACCAATGCGTTGAATGTGTGGAAAAATTCTTCTTGAGTGCTGTCTTTGCCTGCGATGAATTGAACATCATCCACCATCAAGACATCGACAGAGCGGAACATCTGTTTGAAATCCATCATCTTGCGATCACGCAGAGCTTGGACAAACCGATACATGAATTGCTCTGCAGAAAGATAAAGGACATTTAAATCTGGTCGGCGCAGCTGAAGCTCATGAGCGATGGCGTGCATGAGGTGCGTTTTACCAAGCCCAACACCACCGTAAAGGAACAGCGGATTAAAGGTCACGACACCGCCTTCGGCAACACGACGCGCCGCCGCATGAGCCAATTCGTTTGGCTTACCGACGATAAATGTCTCAAAGGTAAAGCGGCTGTCGAGGGGCGCACCAACAAACTGATCGTCTTTTTGATCGACGGTGGTCTCAACCGTAGCAACTTTGGTAGATACAGGTTTGGAGGTCTTAACAGGAGCGCCCGAAGCAACTTGGAATTTCACACGGCGGACGTCGCTGGCAACAGTAGACAATTGATACAACAATAATTCACCAAAGTTTTGAGACACGTAGTTTCCCATAAAATTGGTTGGAACGTTGAAAGTCGCAACGCCATCATCGATCGAATGAAAAACTAGGGGCTCAATCCAATTAGAATAATTATTTTGACCAACCGTCTGTTTCAGGTTGGCTTGGATCGTACCCCAATGATCGTTCGTCATAATATTTAAACCCTGTTTATCACCCAAAGCGCAATTGTATTCCCCAACACAACGGCACCTATCACGCAGCCACACTCTCTATTAAACGCAAAATGGTTTCCCACCTGTAAAGACAGATAGGCATACCCTATGAGTTTAAATGACGATGGAGATGACCAACGACCCGTTCAGCGCAGCATGCTGTTACTCGTAAGAATCGTTATCTCCAATGCGATGTGACTCGCGATAGAGTGAGACTAGCAATTTGTTTCAGGGCCAATCAACCGAACTTCGTTCTTGACTCAGGCTTTATTGAAAAAGAATCTCTTTAACCAAAAATTGCACAAAAAAAGAACGCGTTACAAATTGCAACGCGTTCCAAATTCGTCTGGTCTTCGTGTAGAACTTAAGCGATTGCGCTTACACGTGAAGACAAACGTGACATCTTACGAGCCACTGTATTTTTGTGATAGACGCCTTTGGTCACACCACGCATCAACTCAGGCTGAGCTGCGCGAAGCGCTGTTGACGCTGCATCCTTGTCACCGCTTTCAATCGCTTCTTCTACTTTACGTAGGAACGTACGAATACGTGAACGGCGTGCTTTGTTTACTTCTGTGCGGCGTTCGGTTTGACGAGCGCGCTTTTTTGATTGAGGCGTATTAGCCATAAGTCTCTCATCCCATTGCTTGGGGTTACATCTATTCTGAACAGCGTCTTTAGGCCCGACTCATCCTCGAGTCAACAGGTGGGTTGAAAAAACCGCCTAAAATTCTGCGCCTCAGGGTTACTTGTCGCGGAATTGGGCTTCCCGTTTTTCCATAAAGGCGGACATGCCTTCTTTTTGGTCTTCTGTGGCGAACAATGAATGGAACACGCGGCGCTCATACAAAAGTCCCTCACGCAGCGTTGTTTCATAAGACCGGTTCACCATCTCTTTCACAGCCATGACAGTGATCATGGATTTTTCTGCAATCTTCGACGCCGCCGACATTGCTTCTTCGATAAGCTTTTTCTGTGGAACAACACGGCTCACAAGGCCAGAGCGCTCGGCTTCGTCTGCTTCCATAAAGCGGCCTGTCAAATTCATGTCCATTGCTTTGGATTTGCCGATAAACCGCGTCAGGCGTTGTGTACCGCCAAGACCCGCAGACACGCCCAAATTGATTTCAGGCTGTCCGAATTTCGCAGTGTCAGAGCAAATGATGAAATCACACATCATTGCCAACTCGCATCCACCGCCCAGCGCATAGCCAGACACCGCCGCAATGATCGGCTTGCGGATCGCCAAAATTTGCTCAGATTCTGCTGTGAATAGATCCCCTGCGAAGACATCAACAAAGCTTTTTGAGCTCATCATTTTGATATCTGCGCCTGCGGCAAAGGCCTTGTCAGACCCCGTTAAAACAATGCAGCGTACTTTGTCATTTTCTTGCGCAGCTTTCAAAGCGTCACAAAGTTCCTTTAACAACTGATCGTTCAATGCATTCATTGCATCAGGACGGTGCAGTTTTATCAGTGCGATATGATCGTCGATTTCAACGATGATCGTTTCGTAAGCCATTACCAAAGTCTTTCAGTCGTTTCGCTCAAGCACTTTGCTTACCATGAATAGCATTTGGATCAAGCTATCTTTGACACTTGGGGCAATGGAACGTGCTGCGACCTGACTGAACCAAACGTGCTATTTCGCCTTTGCACTCTGGGGTGTGACACGGCTCTCCTTCGCGACCATAAACATCGAAAACATGTTGAAAATAACCAAGTTCTCCGTCTGCTTGGCGAAAATCTTTTAACGATGATCCCCCCGCTTCAATCGCCTGAGACAGCACATCCCGAATGATTGGCACAAGGGCGGAAATTTTTTGAGATGACAGCTTTGCCGCCACCTTATCGGGGGCAATTTTCGCGCGATACAGGCTTTCACAGACATAGATATTCCCCAACCCAGCGACCACTTTTTGATCTAAGAGGACTGTTTTAATTGGGGATTTTCGCGTCTTTAGACGGTCTTTCAAATATGATTCGTTAAACGCATTCCCTAAAGGTTCCGGCCCAATTTGCGCTAATAGGGGGTGATCATTGGCTGTTTGGGTCTCTAAAAGATCCATCGCACCAAAGCGGCGCGGATCGTTAAACGTGACTCGCGCGCCGTTCTCCATTTCAAAAACAACATGATCATGCTTTTCGGCCTTTGGATGATCGTGAACAAACTGCCCTAGGGGGTCCCCAGACACGATCATACGGCCTGACATTCCCAAATGAACCAAAAGCGTTTCTTGTGTGTCCAAATCAATCAAAATATATTTGGACCGACGCCGTAATCCCAACACTTTGGCTCCAGAAAGCCGCTCAGCCATACGATCAGGAAACGGCCACCTAAGATCCGGTCTATTAACGTGCGCTGTCGTTATCCGCACCCCTGTCATAGCAGGGGACAGGCCACGCATAACTGTTTCAACTTCGGGCAACTCAGGCATAAATGACCCCTCAATTAATCAATAGTTGCTGACATATAACGCCGCTTTCTCAAAGAGGAACAGAAAGAGCACCATTATTTTGGGCAATTTGTGGTAGTTATCGCCGCTTGTCCTATCTGACACATTGTATCCAGCACGACACAAGTTATAAGTCAGTGGACGAACCAGAGGTATTTTGCCATGACACACAACAGCGAAACCACAACGCATTTTGGGTTTGAAACCGTTCCTGAATCCGAAAAAGCAGGTCGTGTTCAAGGTGTCTTTGGCTCGGTCGCCTCTAAATACGATATTATGAACGACGTCATGTCCGTCGGCATACACCGAATTTGGAAAGACGCCATGATGGATTGGCTTGCGCCGCGCCCTGGTCAAAAGCTTCTGGATGTGGCTGGCGGCACAGGCGATATTTCGTTTCGCTTCTTAAAACGCGCAGGGCATGCACATGCGACCGTTCTCGATCTTACGGAACCGATGTTGATCGAGGGTCGCAAGCGCGCCGAAGCAGATCAAAAAGCAGATCAACTGGATTGGATCGTCGGTGATGCGATGAACCTGCCATTTGAAGACAATACATTCGATGTCTACACAATCAGCTTTGGCATTAGAAACGTCACCCGCCCCCAAGAAGCCCTGAACGAAGCTTACCGCGTGCTAAAACCAGGTGGGCGATTGATGGTCTTAGAGTTTTCACAGATACCCAATGAGTCCATGCAATGGGTATATGACCGCTATTCATTCAATGTCATTCCTGTAATGGGACAGATTATCGCAAATGACCGCGACAGTTACCAATATCTCGTCGAATCAATTCGCAACTTTCCTGACCAAGACACGTTTTTGGATATGGTGCGGACCGCAGGGTTTGGAAACGCGAAATATCGAAACCTCACCATGGGAATTGCCTGCCTTCATTCGGGATGGAAAATCTAAGTGCGCGGCCCCCATAACATAATCCGCCTCATTCGAACTGGCGCAACCTTGGAACGCACTGGCGCTATGAGTGTTGTTTTGGATGCATTCGAGGCACCAAAACATCTTCGAATTGCCGCCCGTGCATTGTGTTGGCCGTTTCAATGGTTGGGCCTCAAGGGGGATGTATCCGCCCCCCCACTAACCCGCGCTTTGACGGCGCTCGGGCCCGCTTACATCAAATTTGGCCAAGTTTTATCGACGCGTCCTGATGTGGTTGGGGATGAGTTGGCGCAACAATTACGCGTCCTTCAAGACAAGCTGCCGCCATTTTCCAGAGACATCGCAAAACAGAGCTTTTTCGATGAAACGGGCCAACACCCCGACGACGTTTTTTCCGAATTCAGCGAACCTGTTGCAGCCGCGTCAATCGCACAAGTCCATAAAGCCAAGCTAAAATCAACAGGCGAAGCCGTCGCGGTCAAAGTTCTTCGCCCCGGCGTTGAGCGCGCTTTTCAACAAGATGTGGATGCATTTTATCTCGCCGCCAATGTGGTGGAAATTTTGGCCCCCTTTGCGCGACGTCTACGGCCAATGGACGTCATCACACATTTCGAAGGCGTTGTCCTCGGTGAGTTAGACTTGCGATTAGAAAGCGCATCCGCCTCTGAATTTGCCGCGAATACTGTTGATGATCCGGGGTTTTGTGTGCCCAAAATCGACTGGAACCTCTCTGGACGCCGCGTCATGACGTTGGGATGGGCCGATGGTCTGCCTCTGGGGGATAATGACGCAATTGATGCCGCGGGCCTGGATCGAACGGAACTGGGTGAACGTGTGTTGCAATTGTTCTTGTCGCATGCGCTTAGAGATGGGTTTTTCCACGCCGACATGCATCAGGGCAATCTCAAGGTGACGACCGACGGTGACATCATCGCCTATGATTTTGGCATCATGGGTCACATCGATGAATACACCCGCCGCGTTTACGCCGAAATTTTATTTGGTTTTATTCGGCGCGACTATAAACGCGTCGCAGAGGTTCATTTCGAAGCGGGCTACGTTCCAAGCGATCAAGATGTCGATGAATTTGCCCGTGCCCTACGCGCCGTCGGCGAACCTATTTTTGGGATGGATGCCACCCATATTTCAATGGGTCGTTTGCTTAGCTATTTATTCGAAGTCACGGAACGCTTTGGCATGGAAACGCGGACCGAATTGATTTTGCTGCAACGCACCATGGTTGTCGTTGAAGGCGTTTCACGGTCCTTGAACCCTCAGATTAACATTTGGGACGTCGCTCAGCCGATCGTCGAAGGCTATATCCGCGACAGCATCGGTCCCCGCGCTGTTCTTCGTGATTTGACCAATACAGCGCGCGTTGTTGCGCGATTCGGCCCACGCCTCCCTGGATTGGTAGAAGCTGCGCTGATCAAACAAGCCGAGACAAAAAATCCCGAGACACCGCATTGGACACAACGCAAGGTGACTTGGGCCATCGGTGGGATCATTATTGGTGCAACCTTGGTCCAAGTTATCTTAGGTCTCCTGTGAGTGGCGCAGCGCGATTATGCTCTCTAAACTTACTTGAGAGCTATCTTGTAAAATAGCCATAGCTCCGTTTTGAGAAAGCCTGATTTCTTCGATCCGTTGGTAATGGGCTGGAGTGATTTCAGACACCAAATGACCCTCTGCGTCATAGGTTTGAATGGTTGTGGAATAGCTGGATCCCGATATTCCCGCATCACCATCCCAAGACATAACCGCGTCACTTGCGATCAATGGCTTTGTGAACACAGTCTGTCCCATATCATCACGGATAACAAATACGCGCGTGTCTGAAGTCCGGGCTGGGTCAAATTCAAACGTAATTCCTGCCTGCCCTAAAACAAAGTCCCCCTCGACACGAGCAAGTTTCCCCACCCAATTCGCAGCTTGACCCAGTTCATTTCCGATAAGCGTTTCCTGAATGGATAACAGCTGATCATTCGTCAAAACCTGTTGTTCAACCGATGTAAACATTGCCAACTGGGTCGCAAATTCCGTGGAATCAACCGGGTTGAGCGGATCTTGGTTTTGCATTTGCGTCGTCAACATTTTGAGAAAAGTTTCAAAATCAGAATTCAAAACAGGTGTGGGCTGTTCTTCTGTGTTGGACGTCACAAGGGTGCTATTTGGTGCGGTAATTTGCATGGTTTTCCTACAATCTAATGTCGACTCCGACGGAAATCGTTGAATGAATTGGGGTGTCTTCCTCGATACTCAAGTCAACCTGCGTCTGAGAGGTGGTTTTTGAGCTTTGTGACGCTTCTTTGTCCGATTGCTTTGAAAAGGACAGGTCAATTTTTTCAAAGCCAAGTCGTTGAAAGTCGCGGATCAATTCATCAGCATGTCGGCGCAACAGATTGGTAATATCCTCACGTTCCGCATCAACCGCGACAACCATTTGCCCCGTATCCGTCAGTGTCATGGCAAATTTCACCTGCCCTAATTCCTTTGGGGACAGCTGAATTTCAATGGTTTTGTCTGAGATAGAGGTCAGTCTCTCAGAAATTTGCGCAACGATCACACGCTCCGAAGGTATCTGCCTTGGGATACTCGGCTCTACCCTCTTTCCTTCTTTCAAGGTCTCCAACGACTCTCGCATGGATAGTCCAAGTTCAGAAATGGACTGCTGCGGGAGAACAAACTCGCTAGAAATTGCCATACCCGATGGCTTGTTCAAAATTTGCTCACTTTTGGGCTGAATTTTGGGTTCGATGATGGAAGGGAATGAAGCTAGAGGACTTTGATCCAAGGCAACCTTTGGAATTGCGCGACCAGATCGCGTTTGACTGTCGCGCTTAACTGGTTCGACAACGGGCAAGGGGACCGCTGATGTTGGAGCCAAAGGCTTGGGGGATTTTTCTAATTGCATGCCCTCGCCATGCGATTCTATCGCCATTTTTTGCATCAGTAGAGGCTTCGTTTCAGGTGCTAATGGACTAACTGAAACAGGTATGTTTTGAACAACACCCTCAAACGCACCTTTTGGCAAGGCGTCTTGCTTTGGCACCGCAGCGGGTGAATGTTGGACCGCAAAGTCATCCAAGGCAACAATGGTGTCTTCGCCTGTAACCACCTGCGGAACACCCATTTCCTCTAACAAGTCATCGTGATCCTTGATGACTGGCTCATGCGTCGCTGGCATGGCGCGATCTTCAAAGATTACGCCTATATCAAAGGTCTCTCCCTCAGTATTCGCATCGGAAACGCTCGTATCCGCCGCCTTGCCGCCCGTAAGAGTCGCAAGGAGTGAAACAATCAAATTTGCATGAGTCTGTCCAAATGTCATGCCCTGCAGATTTACGCAATTTAGTTACTGTATGTTTACCGTCCTGCTTCATTTTGAAAGAAATTCATAAAATTGGATCTTTCATGAACACTGATACAACTCTTACTGCTCTCAAATCTCAACACAAAGACATGTGGCAGGCTGCCCAAAAAATCGAAAGTCAGTTTTTGGCTGAAATGCTAAAGACGTCCGGTTTTGCAAAACCTAGCGAATATTTCAGCTCTGCTGGAGAATCGCATTTTCAATCCTTTTTGATTGAAGCTCAGGCAAAATCACTGGGTGAATCCCGGTCATTCGGAATTAGTGAGCATATTTTTGAGGCATTTTTTGTGGTGGCGAATGGGTGGGTTCTTATCTCGGAAACACTGGTCAGAGGATACCTCTGACCATTCGTTTAGCGAACGATGAATTCCGCGTGCAAGGCACCCGCCGCTTTGATGCTTTTCAAGATATCAATCATATCGCGGGGCGACACCCCCAAAGCATTCAAGCCCGCAACGATTTCTGACAGGTTGGCCCCT
>CBFHNR010000029.1:0-30509 GCA_965657215.1 uncultured Paracoccaceae bacterium | reverse complement strand
TGATACCATGGACCTGCTCCGTCAAATCGCGCATCGCTTCGAGACGGGCGGCGCGGATCGCCAAGAGGCGACGTTGATTAAGCGAACCACCCGGTTGGGTCGAAACCTGTGCATATCCAAGCCCTTGAATAGGTTTGATCTCAATTTTTTCTTCTTTTGGCATCGACACGAGCGATGGCATGCTTTGCCCAACGCGCTTTCCTGTCATGGCATCCAAGTCATCTTTGACTTGCGCCAATTGCTTGGTCTGGGGGTCCGCTTTGGGTGCCAAAATAGACATCGCAGTTGGGCCAGGCCCCATACAGCCAGAGACAGATACAGCGATCGCCGCAATCAGGCCAGATCGGATAAAGGGGGTATATTTAGGCATAGGAATGCTCCTGAACTATCGTTGTGTTGCCCCCCTCATGCAAGTGCTATGCCAGAGTGCCGTCAGAGGAAAATTCATTCCATCCAATGAATTTTTGGCATGCCCCTCATATTGGCACAAAGCTTGCAGTTATTTGCCTGAACAACGCAGGACCGAGTGAGCGCAATGACACAGATTTTCAACTTTACAGGACACAGAGTGGCCTAATGGTTGCGACGACCAATATAACAAACGGCGAACGCATCGGCGGCGGCTTCCTTCCTTTTGGGATCATGGTCATCATTGCGATGATGGTGCTGCCCTTGCCTGTTGTTCTATTGGATTTGTTCTTTGTCTTTAATATCTTGCTTTCGCTCTTGGTGCTTATGGTGGCGATGCACAGCTATCGCCCCCTTGATTTCACCAGTTTTCCCAGCATTCTGCTTATCGCGACGGTCTTGCGGCTTGCCCTGAATGTGGTCTCAACCCGCATCGTTCTGAGCCAAGGTCATAATGGCGAGGGTGCCGCGGGCAAAGTGATTGAGGCCTTTGGTGAATTCGTCATCGCAGGCAATTTCGCGGTTGGTATTTTTGTCTTTGCCATTCTCGTTATCATCAACTTGGTCGTTATCACCAAAGGGGCTGGCCGCGTCTCAGAAGTATCGGCGCGCTTTACCCTTGATGCTATGCCTGGCAAACAAATGGCGATTGACGCGGACTTGAATGCCGGCATCTTGACACCCGAAGCGGCAAAGCTGCGTCGTCAAGAGGTCTCAGAAGAAGCCGATTTCTACGGTGCCATGGATGGTGCGTCCAAATTTGTGAAAGGCGATGCAATTGCTGGTATTTTGATCCTTGCGATCAATATCATTGGTGGGATCATCATCGGAACCTCACAGTTTGGCCTGTCCCTCGCTCAGGCGAGCCAAAGCTATATCTTGCTCTCTGTCGGTGACGGCCTTGTTGCGCAAATTCCATCCTTGCTCTTGTCCATTGCGACCGCGATTATTGTGACGCGCGTATCTTCAACGCATGACATGGCCAAACATATCGGAAAACAGGTTAACCTGTCTCGGGCGTGGATCCCTGTTGCGACTGTTATGTTGATCTTGGGCCTTGTGCCGGGCATGCCGAACCTCATGTTCCTTATCGCTGCCGCTGGTGCCGGCGCTGCTGCGTATTTTTCCATCTTGCGTGAACGAGAAGAGGCCAACAAAGGCGATGATGCGGATGGAGGAGCCTCTGATCAAGCGGACGCCGCCCCAAAAACACCGGGGACCATCACCGCGGATGAAGTAACAGATTATTCACCTATTTCCATTCAGATTGGCTACGGCCTGATTTCCATGATCGAAGACGGGGATCAAAGCTCGCTGATTTCGCGGATCACCTCAATTCGCCGAGATGTGTCCAAGGCAATGGGCTTTGTCGTTCCTGGTGTGCGCATTCGGGATGACCTCAGCCTGCCGCCCAACACCTATCGTATTCGCATAGGACAGGCGATTGTCGCAGAGGACACAGTTTACCCTGACCGCAAACTTGCCCTTCCCGGTGGTCTGTCAAAGCGCAAACTCAAAGGGCTAGAGGCGAAGGATCCAAGTTTCGGAATGGATGCGGTATGGATCCAATCGCACCAGCAATCAGAAGCCGAACTCGATGATCATGTGGTTGTCGAACCGGATAGTGTTATCGCCACGCATCTCTCACAGATGCTCTATAAACACGGATCTGACCTCATTGGTCCAGATGATGTGCAAACACTGTTGGACAACTTACAAGAAACCAGCCCAACCCTTGTTGAGTCCGTGGTTCCAAAACTGGTGCCCTTGCATGTTCTTACCTCCATTATGCGCAGCCTTTTGAACGATCGCATTCCGATTTCCGACATGCGAAAAATCCTTGAGGGAATGGCGGAAATGTCAGGCAAGAACCTCAGCACCCAAGACATGGCCGAGAATTTGCGCCCTGCTCTTGCACCTTTGTTGATCCAACAGATTGCACCGTTAAACAAACCTTTGCCGCTGATCACCTTGGCCCCTGAATTGGAACAGCTCTTGATGCGCTCTCGCCAACAAGGACCTAATGATCCTCTGATTTTGGATCACAACTTGGCGCAAACAATTTTGCAAGCTTTGGGCAATGCTACGGATGAATTGGCAAATGCAGGCCGTCAGCCCATCGTCGTGGTCTCCGCAGCCCTGCGTCGCCCCTTCGCCGCCTATTTGCGCGCTCATAGCTCGGACACAGTGGTGCTTGCCATCAATGAATTGCCCGATAACCGCCCAATCGAAGTCGTCGCCTCCCTTGGTGGCTCACAAAAATTGACCTCTGAGGAGTAACTGTCATGCCTGAGATTATTGTAAAAGGTGCAGACACCAAAGATGCCATGGAAAAAGTGCAGAAGCTTCTGGGATCAGATGCTTTGATTTTGAGCACACGGAAAAATGGCGACTTCATTGAGATGACGGCAACGGATGAAATGCCTTTCTCTGAGGATCAAACGACTGAGGCACCAAGCAAAAACGCCATCTTTTCCCAGATGTTGCAGGCAAACCTTGATGCAAGAAAATCTCAACCTGCAGCGGAAACAGCGACAGGTTTAACGGCCGCGGATCTCAAGCGGGAACGGGGGATTGATCTCACCGAGGACAACGCCCCTGAGCGCGCAGCGCCACGGGTTGAAATCCAACCGCATAGCAAAAAAACAAGCGGCATCCTTAACGCCATGAAAAGCTCAAGGATATTAACCTCTCAGCAGATTGTCTTGTGCGGATCACAAGGTGCCGGAAAATCTTTGGTCGCGCTTCAAATCGCAGCAGAGACAATTTCACGTGATCCCAATCTGCGCCCGCGTTTGGTGTTTGTTGGCAACGGGTCCCGTGCGGACGCCGCCTATTTGCGTGACAAAGCCAATCTGATTGGTGTGCCTTTGGTATTTCGCCGCTTTGAAGAGTTGGGACAGCTCTCAACCAGCTGCGATCAAGATATCATCGTGATCTCAGGCGTTGGCAGCACGAAACTCGATGATATTCGCGCCCTCAATGCCGAAAACCTCATTCTCGTCTTACCAAGCAACCTTCGCGCCTCAGCCGCAGGCAAACGCCTCGCAATGCTTGAAGGACTTGTGTCAGGTGTCATTCTGACCCATTGCGACGAAGATACCCCAGATCATGATTTCATTGAAGCCTTGCATCATTCAAACACGCTTTTGGTGCGCAAATCCTTTGGTCGCTCAATGATCAACAGCCTTTTTGCCGTTGATCAAACGGACATCGATGACTGGTCACAGAGCGCTCAGGATGCGGACTCCTCTGAGGCTAGTTCTATCGCTCATGAGGTCGAGCCCGCAGCACCCCAGGCACAGTCACAGACATCATCCCTACCCTCGCTCTTTCGCAAGCGATGGGGTGATGCCAATACCGCGCAGAGTGCGCCAAAGATCACGGTTCCTATTTTGCAAACGAGCAAGAGAACCAAAGTAGACACACCACTTCACCATGAGGGACTCGCATGATTTGCCCTAAAGGATACGAAGAACAGGCCCCAAAACCAGACAAGCTTGTGGCGGATCACATGCTTTTGGTGAAACGATTGGCTTGGCATTTTCAAGGACGCGCAGGCCGCTTTATCGAGATCGATGATTTGATGCAGGCGGGGTATTTAGGCTTGGTCGATGCAAGCCAGAAATATTCCACCCGTGAAGGCGTCACATTCGCCGCCTATGCCGCCATCCGAATTCGGGGATCTATTATTGATTGCCTTCGTCGGAATTCCAACCTGTGCCGCACCACAATTGCGATGCAACAAAAAGTGCGCGCCGCAGAACGGGATCTTGAAAAAGAACATCAACGCGCCGCAACAAACGAGGAAATCGCCGAGCATTTGGAAATGCCGCATGAGGAATTGGAAAGCTGGCAAGCCAGATTTCAAGCGAGCCGCGTCAAATCGCTGGACGAGGTCTACACAGATCACTCGCTCTTATTCCAAGATGTGAACCCCTCACCCGAAGAGGCCACACATCAAAGTGAAATGCGCCAAATGCTAAAAACAGCGATCTCTCGGCTTCCTGAAAGAGAAGCCTTGGTCTTGCAACTTTATTATGTAGAAGAGTTGAACGTCTACGAGGTTGCCGCGATTTTGGGCGTTACAACAGGACGCGTCTCACAAATCAAACGCGCGGCCATTGAGCGCGCGCATGGTTTGATTATGGAACAAATGGAATAAAAAAGGGACCCGAAGGCCCCGATTTAAAACGAAAATTTAAACCCTTACAAAAGGCCCGTGTTCCGCGCATTGATCACAGCATGCGTTCTATTCGTCGCCTCAAGCTTTTTGCAAATAGACATGACATGCATTTTAACCGTGCCTTCAGAGAGCTCCAAAATATTGGCAATATCGCGGTTCTTTTTACCTTCGCCAAGATAGCTCAACACAGTCATTTCACGATTGCTCAGAGGACCCGATTTTTGGTTTTGACGGGACTGCGGGTCATCTTTCATCAAATGCAACGGCATGTAGGTTTCACCAGAGTGGATGAAACGGATTGAATTCGCCAAGGACTTTACTGGCACTGATTTAGAAATGATACCAGACGCGCCTGCATCAATGGCTTCATTCATCAAATTACGGCTTGGGGTTCCCGTAAAGATCGCAACAGGCACCTCGCCTGAAATCGCCAACATTCGCTTTAGCCCTTCGAGACCAAGCATACCAGGCATGTTATAATCCAACAGCACGATGTCGAATGGACCATTGTTTGTAAACGCATCGATTGCCGCTTCCAAATCTATGACGGTCTCAACAGACATATCTGGTTGCTGGTCGAGATACATCCGGGCGATGTCCAAAATCATTTCGTGATCGTCCGCAATAAGAACGCGAATATCTTTTTCTTGAACCATTTGCGTCCCTGAGTCGTTTACTGCTGTTTGCATTTCTGCCTCTCGTATGTCGCGCCCGTCAAAGCTATTAAGGTCCTGACAATATTTAGAAACGCACCAAATGAAAGCTTTATTACCCTGACCATCCACAATAGCTCAGCCAGCACTCTTTTGGATAATAAAAATTATCCAAATGAAAATTTATTATTTAAATAGTCATAATGATGCTATTCTAGTTAAACAGGTAAACGACAGAAAATCCCCTTGTTTTAGGCATTTCAAAAGAATTCCTACGTTCACTACCTATTGACCATACTGCCCCCTCCATTCATAAAAAATCAAGAATTCAGCCACTTTCCCCCTTGCCATAAGAGAGACCGACGATGACTAAGACCCGGATCCAAGACCTTTTGACCGCTTTAACCTTAGAGGAAAAGGTATCGCTCTTGTCAGGTGAGGATTTTTGGACCCTCCCTACAATTGATCGCCTCGGCATGGGTAAATTACGCGTAACGGATGGTCCAAATGGGGCACGTGGGGGCGGATCGCTTGTCGGTGGGGTCACAGCGGCGGCCTTTCCTGTAGGGATATCCCTTGGCTCGACATGGGATCCAGATTTGGTCCAAGACGTCGCAGGCGCCATTGCCCAAGAGGTCAAATCCAAAAGCGCCCATGTCGCCTTGGCCCCGACTGTGAACATTCAACGCAGCGTTGCCAATGGGCGCAATTTCGAATGTTATTCTGAAGACCCTGAATTATCAGCACAGCTCACGGTTGCCTATGTCACAGGGCTGCAAAACAAAGGTGTGTCCGCGACGTTGAAACATTTTGTTGGTAACGAGTCTGAAATCGAAAGAACTACAATTAGTTCAGAAATTGACGAGCGCAGCTTGCGCGAAACCTATCTACGGCCCTTTGAAGATGCGGTCAAAAAAGCCAATGCTTGGGGGATTATGTCCTCCTATAACCAGCTAAATGGGGTCTATACGTCAGAAAATGACTGGTTACTCACCGCCGTATTACGCCAAGATTGGGGCTATGACGGCATCGTCATGTCCGACTGGTTTGGCTCGCACTCAACAGCGGCAAGCGTGAACGCAGGGCTTGATCTTGAAATGCCAGGAGCGACACGGGATCGGGGGGGGAAATTGGTGGAGGCCGTAAAACGAGGCGAGGTTAGCGAAGCCACGCTCAATACCCGCGTCCTCGCAATTCTCCGCCTGATGGAGCGCACAGGTGCCTTGGACGATCATAGCGAGTTTGTTGAGCTGGCTGATGATCGACCAGAGCATCGCGCCCTCATTCGCAAAGCGGGTGCCGCAGGCAGTGTGCTGTTGAAAAGCGCAGGCCTTCTTCCCCTGTCAAAAAATATCAAAAAGATAGCTATTATTGGACCAAACGCGAAGGTTGCCCAAATCATGGGGGGAGGCTCTGCTCAGCTGAACCCGCACTATCGAATTACGCCCTTTGAGGGCATCCAAACGCGCGCCAATGAAGCTGAGGTCCGCTTTGCCCAAGGCTGTTCTAATCATCGCTGGGAACCCATGCTTGAGGCGGAAACCCATGTCACCTATTTTGCAAATACGTCACACACTGGGGACGTTGTCTTTACCGAAACACTTGGACAATCCATGGCCTTTTGGAATCCTCCGATTGCCGATGGTGCGGTTGATCTTCATAATTTCTCAGCACGCCTGAGGACAACAGTCACAGCCGATAAAACTGGCCCACATCGGTTTGGCCTTCATAACGCTGGATTTGCCAAACTCTTTGTTAATGATCAGCTGTTAATCGACGGGGAAACACAGTGGATCAAGGGACGTACCTTCTTTGAGGAAGGCAATGATGAGCTAACAGCGGATTTAGATTTGGTTGCGGGTGAAACCTACACCATCACTGTCGACTTCAAATCAAAACCAAATGACAACCTAAATGTGCAGGCTGTGCGCTTTGGCGTGTCTCCGATCTATACAGATCACGACATTGCCGTCGCCGTTGAAGAGGCCCGCACCGCCGATGTCGCTATCCTCTGTGTGGGCCGCAATGGAGAATGGGACACAGAAGGGTCCGATCTTTTGGACATCACCCTTCCGGGTCGTCAGGATGAATTGATCGCGTCGGTCCTAGAGGCAAATCCGAATACAGTTGTGGTCCTGCAAACCGGCGGCCCCGTGGAAATGCCATGGCTTGAAAAAGCTGAGACTGTATTGCAAGCATGGTATCCGGGCCAAGAGGTTGGCAATAGCATTGCGGATATACTGTTCGGAGACGTAGAACCGACTGGCCGCTTGGCACAGACCTTTCCCATCAGATGGCAGGACAACCCAACCCATAGCCAAGACCCAGTTGTTTACCCCGGACATGACGGCAAAGTGCAGTATAAAGAAGGCCTCTTAACGGGCCACCGCCATTATGATGCGCATGGTATTACGCCGATGTTCCCCTTTGGTTATGGCTTGGGGTATACGGAATTCACCCTCTCAAATCTACGCGTCACATCACAAGACATTGGCGCAACAGTCTTCCTCACCCTCACAAACACAGGGGATCGCGAGGGTACCACAGTTGTGCAGATTTACGTTGGCGATGATGAGGCAAGCGTTGACCGTCCAATTCGTGAACTCAAGAGTTTTGCCAAAGTGACCGTTCCCGCAGGGGGTAGCCAAGAGGTCACCGTTGACCTTGACGATCGTGCTTTTGCCTATTTTGACGTCGCGCAACAAAACTGGCGGATCGAAGAAGGCCGTTTTACGATTTGGGCAGGGTTAAACGCAATGGACCTCCCCCTATCAGCCTCACTTGAGAAATCGGAAAAGCGGCTTCCTGTTTAGAAGGGGCCGCTGACCGAACTTTCCATGTGGCGTAGATTCAGGTTTGACAAAAGGGATTTCCTTCGATCCTAATGCCCTAAAAACAACGGCGCTAAATTGCGCGAAACAGGGACATCAAACATGCTAGAAGAAGCCAAAATTCGTACCAAAACCCTCCAACTCCGAATGAAAGAGGCGGGAATACAAAAGGCCGTCTTTACGGATGAAAGCTCGATTGCGTATCTCGCGGGATTTTGGGGATATCTTGGCATCGAATTTGGACGTCCCAGCATGTTGGTTGTCGATGCGGACGAGGCCCCTATTGTCATCACGCCATTGATGGAATCTGAAATGGTAAGTGAAATGACGTGGGTCGAAGATGTGCAAGTGTGGGAAGACATCGGAGAGCGCACTTGGGGCCGCGCCCTGAGCCAAGCCTTGGGTGAAACGCCCTCTGACATCTGGATCGAAAGAAGCACAATCCCTGCTATTGTTCGCAACTACCTCGATGAAACCTATCGCGGTGTGGCCCTGAAAGACATCTCACCTGTCTTGGGCGCCATGCGGATTATCAAAACACCCTTTGAAATTGGGGTGATGAAAGAAGCGGGCCAAATCGCAGGTGCAATGATGGCCGCCGCGCATAACAGCCTCATGGAAGGTGGCCGCGAATTTGAATCAGCTCTCGCAGTGATTGACGCAGGCTCTCGCAAAGCGGCGGATTTTCTAACAGACAAAGGCTGGGATCGGTTTGTGTCCCCCATGATCCACAATCTGCAAATTTTGCAAAGCGGGAAAGACGCCTCAATGGTCCATCGCCGTGCAAGTGTGAAAAAATTTGAGAAATTTGACCCCGTCTATTTCTGCTTTTGCAATATGGCGCAGTTCAAACAATATAAGCTCGGCTTTGACCGTATGTTCCACATTGGCGACGTCAAGGACGCCGACAGAGACGTCCAACTTGCCGCGATTGACGCACAACAAGCCGCGATTTCATCAATCCGCCCCGGTGTAATCGCAGAAGACGTCGCCACAGCCGCGAATGAAGTTTACAAGGCCCGTGGATATGAAACAGGCTATCGAACTGGCCGCTCGATTGGGGTCGCCTATCTTGAGGCGCCAGAGCTTAAAGCGGGTGATAAAACCGTGCTCCAGCCGGGAATGACCTTTGCCGTGGATGGTGGGATTTCTGTGGATGGTCAGACAGCGGGTCGGATTGGCGATTCAATCGTGGTGACAGAAACAGGGTTTGAGTACATCACAGAATATCCGCGCGACATTTTGTTGAGCAAAGATTAATCAATGCAGACCACACTTAAGGTCGCTGTGTTGCAGAGCCCCGCTAAGCTGGTGGGGCCGCAAGAACGGCTTGATTGGTTAACAAATGCATTAGACGGCGATGCAGATTGGGATTTGGTAATCCTTCCCGAGCTGTTTCAATGCGGCTATTACATCGCCGATAATGTGGTCACCTCCGCAGAACCCTCAAACGGTCCCTTTGCCCAAGCTGTCGCATCCCTTGCCAAAACACACGATACGGCAATCCTCTATGGGTATTCTGAACAAGAGGGTGATGACATCTTCAATAGCGCCCAATGCATTGATAAAATGGGAAATATCGTCGGACATCACCGCAAGCTCTTGCTCCCACCCGGCTTTGAAGGGGATCATTTCACATCAGGTCACACCTCGGAACTCTTTGAGATTTGCGGGTTTAAGATCGGAATACTCATCTGCTACGATATCGAATTTCCTGAAAATTTGCGACAGGTTACCACGAAGGGTGCCGAGATCATTGCCGTTCCAACGGCGCTCGGCGCACAATGGGGCGTCGTCTCTGAAAAGCTCGTTCCCACACGTGCTTTTGAAAACGGCGTCTATGTTTGTTATGCAAATTCAGCGGGCCATGAAAACGGAATGGATTATTTCGGTGGTAGCTGCATCGTTGCCCCAAATGGAACCGACCTCGCCCGCACGGCCGAGCATACCGAGATCATAACCGCAACTCTCACCAAATCAGACGTCACAAAAGCCCAAGCCCGCCTACCCTATTTGGTGGATCGACAACGGCTCCCCTGGTCATAAAATCGAAATATCCGGGAAAATGGCGCACCCATGAGGATTCGAACCTCAGACCTCTGCCTTCGGAGGGCAGCGCTCTATCCAGCTGAGCTATGGGTGCCTGAAGCTGTCTATAACTTTTGCAGGCCAGTCTCGCAATGGCAAAATGTTATTGTTTTAACACAAGAGATCATGCGCGAGGTTTAAACCATCGACCAAGGCATCCACTTCGTCTTTGGTGTTGTAAAACGCGAATGATGCACGGCAGGATGCCGTAATCCCCAGATGATCCATCAGTGGACCAGCACAGTGTTGACCGGCGCGCACTGCGATGCCTTTTTTATCAAGGATCGTCGAAATGTCATGCGCATGTGCCGCCCCCTCAAGTGTAAAGCTAAAGATCGCGCCTTTGTTCAAGGACGCCCCTTGCACAGTGAGCCAATTCAACCCAGCCAATTTTTCGCGCGTATAGCTGGTGAGCATATCTTCGTGAGCGGCGATATTCTCCATGCCGATTGACATCATATAGTCCAAGGCAACGCCCAAGCCGATTGTTTGCACAATGCCCGGCGTTCCTGCCTCAAACATCATGGGGGCATCATTATAAAGAACTTGATCCTTGTGCACTTCGCGGATCATGTCGCCGCCACCGATGAAGGGACGCATTTCTTTCATCCGCGCGTGGCTCATGAATATCGCACCAGAGCCAGATGGTCCACAAAGCTTGTGACCCGTGATCGCGTAGAAATCACAGCCAAGCTCATCGACATTCACAGGCATATGAACAGCCCCCTGCGATCCATCGACCAAAACAGGAACGCCTTTGGCCTTGGCGCCTGTGACGATTGATTTAACATCTACTTTGGTGCCCAAAACATTGGACATTTGCGTCACAGCGATCAATTTGGTTTTTGGTGTGATTGCATCCAAGACGGCTTGGGGATCCAAATCACCCGTGGCGTCAATATCCACCCATTTTAGCACAACGCCACAGCGTTCGCGCAAGAAATGCCAAGGAACGATATTGGCGTGATGTTCCATGACGCTGAGGATAATTTCGTCCCCCGGCTGCATAACATTCATCGCCCAACCATAGGCGACCGTGTTGATCCCCTCAGTCGTGCCAGAGTTCAAAACGATTTGGTTTTCATCCGCAACGCCCAAGAATTTCGCAATAACCCCGCGCACGGATTCGTAATTCTCAGTTACCAGATTACTGAGGTAATGCAATCCACGATGCACATTTGCGTATTCCTCAGCGTATGCTTTGGTAATCGCATCAATCACGACCTGAGGCTTTTGAGAAGACGCCCCATTATCTAAGTAAACCAATGGCTTACCATTCACTTTGCGGGACAAAATCGGGAAATCTTTGCGGATCTCTTGGACGTCAAACTTCGGCATATCAGCCTCCTATCAACACAAGCGATAAAATACCGGCGAGTGCTGCGATTGATGAGATAAATCCAGCAAGGGATACAACGGCCGACTTGAACCAATTTTCAAAGCCATAGGCTTCGGCAACGAAGGCCACGAAAATAAAGATGCCGTACCAAAACATGACAAATTGTAAGAGCATGGCCGCAGGTGCGATTAAGATTAGCAAGGCATAGGTCACAACCTGAATGCCCACTTGAAGAACCTGAAACCATGCCATGATCAACATCATGTGTAATAAAGTCCCCGTTCCACCGACCAATTGCCCAACAAAGTTGATCCCCAAAGAGACGATCACACCTGAGGCTAAGAAAAAGCTCACCAACAAAAGCGGCGCTTGGAAGACTGCGGCAAAGGGGAAATCCTCTGGGACTTGCCCGCCATCAAAGGAAAAGAACAAAATCGTGCTCAGACAGGAGGACGCGATAAAGGCGGACAACACGATGTCCCACCCCAAATTCCTGTCTATCAAGTCGCGCGCTGCATCACGCGGGTGCGTAAATGAGCGTAGCGCAATTTCCATCCAACTTCCCATTAGCGGGCCCCTTTTCGAACGGCTTTCACGGCAGCAAAGACAAATGTAACGAAGGCTGCAAACCACAGAAATCCAACAATTTGCTTTGCACTTCCCTCACCAATAAATCCAGCGACTAATCCATAGAGCAACATCAAAGGAGATGCTGCAAAAAACGACCAAAACACACCAGATCGCATGGCTTGGGCGGAGGCCTTGGTCCCCAATGCCTTCAACACAAAGGTTAATAGCAAGGCAAGCACATAAAAGATCAGCGGCATGATAAACAACCACCCCATAAGGGAGGCAGCCAAAAGCATGTTCATCTCTTCGCCATCAATATGAGCTTGTCGCGCGACCACAGGCCATTGTGCAACAAAGGCCAAGGCGCAGCCGCCCATCAAATAGGCAAGAGATCGGGCTTCTGGTGCGTCAGAGACAGCAACACCACCCAAAACCAAATTCGGGTGGCGGTAACTGCGCATGATATTTTGAACAATCGACATGAATTAGCGACTGCGACGCGATAACCAAGCTGACATGCGATCATTGATCAATTCGCCCAATTCCTCATCTTCGATTTCTTGCACGGCTTCGGCAAGAAAAGCCAAGGTCAGCAAATTTGTCGCCTCTGCCGTTGGAACACCACGCGATTTCAAATAGAACAGCGCCTCTTCGTCGATGCAGCCAGATGTTGATCCGTGCGAACAGGCCACATCATCGGCATAGATTTCCAACTCAGGTTTAGCGAGGAATTGGCTATCCTCATCCAAGAGCAAGGATTGGCTAATCTGATATCCATCGGTTTTTTGCGCGTCAGGTTTTACCAGAATTTTACCTTGGAACACACCTGTCGCCCCATTGCGAAGCACTTTCTTGAACACTTGACGGCTTTCGCAGCCGACTGCATCATGTGTGATAAAGACCGTGTCATCGTGATGGAAATCCCCATCCCCAACACAGGCACCCGCAACATGGGCAATCGCATCATCACCCGTAAGTTCAAGGATACATTCGTTACGGGTCAAAACGCCGTTCACAGTCAAGGTAAAGGATTTGAACACGCTCTCGATGCCGAGACGCGCAAAGATATGTGTCACTGCGCGGCGTTCATGATCCCGCCCTTGCGCGCGGACATGATGAAATTCACCGCGATCTGCAACCGCGACTTCCATCACTTTGTTAAACCGAGACGCCGCCGGTCCATTTTCTAAAATGGTGAGCTTGGCCCCCTCTTCAACCTTAACAACATGATGTAACATCGCATCAGAACTCTCTGATTTATGGACATAAATCAGATTGATCGGACGCGAAACAACACCCGTTGCGCGGATCAAAATACCATCTTGTGCAAAGGCTGTATTAAGTGATGCCAGGGGTCGTGCAACAGGTGTTTGTCCGTTGTTTTCCAAAACGCCATAGACATCTTTGGCCCAATGAATATCCGAACTGGCCGAGGTTTGCAGGCGTTCGATTTCCAAACCCTCGCCCGTCAAATCATCGGACTGATCCGCGTCAAAGACACCATCCACAAAGACAATGCGCAAGGACTCCATATCAGAAAACAGAGGTGCCTCATCTGATCCGTCAAAGACGGCGGCTGTTGGAGCGTCAGCGATTGTTAAGGTTTCTGGACGCGTATATTTCCAATATTCATCACGACGATGTGGCAGGCCCATCGCCTGAACCCGTGCCAAAGCCTCAGCACGCGCAGGACCAGACCACCCGCCCTCTGGCAAGGAAAGCCCAGCCAAACGCGCATCAGTTTCGTCTTGTTTCACTTTGGCAAGTGCCATTATGCAACCTCCGCCAAAATATCCGCATAGCCGTTCTTTTCGACTTCAAGAGCCAGCTCAGGACCACCGGTTTTCACAATACGTCCATTGGCCATGATGTGAACAACGTCAGGTTTGATATGATCCAAAAGACGTTGATAGTGCGTGATCACAAGGAACCCACGCCCCTCATTGCGAAGCGCGTTCACGCCCTCGGCAACCAATTTCATCGCATCGACATCCAAACCTGAATCTGTTTCATCCAAGATGCACATCTTTGGCTCTAACATCGCCATTTGCAAAATTTCGTTACGCTTTTTCTCACCGCCAGAGAAGCCGACGTTCACAGGACGTTTCAGCATGTCTGCGTCAATCTTTAATGTTTTGGCACGTTCGCGCACGACTTTGAGGAATTCTGCGGCGCTCATTTCCTCTTCTCCGCGCGCTTTGCGCTGCGCATTTACCGCTGTGCGCAAAAACGTCATGTTACCAACGCCTGGGATTTCCACAGGATATTGAAACGCAAGGAAAAGTCCCGCCGCAGCGCGCTCTTCTGGTTCCATATCAAGCAGCTCTTCTCCGCTCAAGCTCGCTTCGCCGTCGGTGACTTCATAGCCGTCCTTGCCAGATAGCACGTAAGACAAAGTCGATTTACCAGAGCCGTTTGGCCCCATAATCGCATGCACTTTGCCAGCCTCGACAGTCAAATCAACGCCCTTAAGGATTTGTTTGTCTTCATCTTCAAGTTTAACGTGAAGGTTTTTAATTTCTAACATTCTTATGTTCCTATTCCCTTGCCCTAATCAGTAGGCGTATCTTTTAGATGACAACCGCGGTTCCGCTCACGGACACCATCAACATGCTGTCTCCGACAACTTCATAATCGAGATCGACGCCGACAACGGCATTGGCTCCAACGCGGCGGGCTTCTTCTTCGATTTCAGCCATGGCTGTGGCGCGTGCATCGGCCAGTTTGCTTTCATAAGCACCAGAGCGACCGCCAACGATATCAGTGATGCTTGCAAAAATGTCGCGCACGAAATTCGCACCCATAATCGCTTCGCCGACGACAACGCCTTTGTAATCCTTGATCGGATGGCCCTCGATGTTGGGGGTTGTTGTGATAATCATCCCACAGACCCTTCCAAGCTAATGGCGACCAATTGCTGAGCTTCCATTGCGAATTCCATTGGCAAAGCCTGAAGAACGTCTTTGCAGAACCCATTCACAACCAAGGCAACGGCCTCTTCTTCGTCCATGCCGCGCTGACGGCAGTAGAACAGTTGATCGTCATCCACTTTGGATGTTGTTGCCTCGTGTTCAACGCGGGATGAGTTATTCTTCACCTCAATATACGGCACTGTATGCGCCCCGCATTTATCGCCAATGAGCAAGCTGTCACATTGGGTGTAGTTGCGGCTGTTCTTTGCCTTAGGGTGCATCGACACCAAACCACGGTAGGTATTTTGGGCCACGCCCGCACTGATCCCTTTGGACACGATGCGTGATTTCGTGTTTTTGCCCAAATGGATCATCTTGGTGCCTGTGTCGGCTTGTTGGTGATTGTTGGCAATCGCGATGGAATAGAATTCGCCTTGGCTGTCATCACCGCGCAAGATGCAAGATGGGTATTTCCACGTAACGGCAGAGCCTGTTTCCACTTGGGTCCACATGACTTTGGAGCGATCTCCACGGCAATCCGCGCGTTTGGTCACAAAGTTATAGATGCCACCGACGCCGTTTTCATCCCCAGGATACCAGTTTTGGACCGTGGAATATTTCACTTCGGCGTCTTCTTCGATGATGATTTCAACGACGGCTGCGTGCAATTGCGCGACATCGCGCTGTGGTGCAGTACACCCTTCGAGGTAGGACACATAGGACCCTTTGTCCGCAATGATCAATGTGCGCTCAAACTGGCCTGTATTTTCAGCATTGATGCGGAAATAGGTGCTAAGCTCCATTGGGCAACGAACACCCGGTGGGATGTAAACAAATGACCCGTCTGAGAATACGGCGCTGTTCAAAGTTGCGTAATAATTGTCGCTTGCCGGAACAACTGTGCCAAGGTATTTTTTGACCAGCTCTGGATGTTCTCTGATGGCTTCAGAGATCGAACAAAAGATTACGCCTGCCTTTTTCAATTCGGCCTGAAACGTTGTCCCAACAGAGACGGAATCAAAGACCGCATCAACGGCCACTTTGCGACCTTCAGCTGGCATATCTTCAGCACCTTCAACACCTGCAAGGATCAATTGTTCCTTGAGGGGAATGCCAAGTTTTTCATAAGTCGCCAATAGCTTGGGATCAACTTCGTCCAATGACTTTGGCTTTTCAATCATGGACTTAGGACGCGCATAGTAATACTGATCTTGGAAATCAATCGTTGGATAATCAACCATCGCCCAAGTCGGCTCTTCCATTTGCTCCCAACGTTCAAAGGCCGCAAGACGCCATTCGGTCATCCATTCTGGCTCTTCGTTTTTGTCAGAAATCAAACGAACGATATCAGGATTAACACCTTTCGGCGCATATTCCATTTCGATCTCTGTGTTCCATCCGTATTTATAGGCACCGCCTACTTCACGAACTGCATCCACAGTTTCCTGATCTACGCCTTCTTTGACATCAGTATTGTCAAACGCCGCCATTATGGCCTCCTAACTGGTTCACCCTGCGCGGGCTCGAAATCTTTCGTGATGTTTTGACCAAGCATCCACAAAGGCCAAAACCTGTTCTTCTGTCGTCTCTAACCCCAAGCTCACGCGAAGGGCGCATCCTGCGGACATCTCGTCAAATCCCATAGCGCGCAACACGCGACTTGATTTGACCTTGCCGCTTGAACACGCCGATCCTGCAGAGACTGCAAATCCAGACAAGTCCATTTGCATAACTTGGGTTTCGCCCCGCCACCCCTCAGTTATAAAACATGAGGTGTTGGGAAGGCGATCCGCGTCTTTCCCGACAAAAATAGTTTTATTTGCAGATTGTGCAATGCCCAATTCTAGAATGTTTCTAAGTTTTTCAACTTTTTCCCATTTGCCTAACGCAAGGTCGCGGGTGGCGGCCTCGGCTGCGGCGGCAAAACCTGCGATTCCAATGATGTTTTCGGTTCCCGATCTGCGCCCCATTTCTTGGCCACCGCCAAGGATTTGCGCAGGAATATCCGTTCCACGTTTTACAACCAAGGCCCCTATTCCTTTGGGACCACCCAGTTTATGCGCCGAGACCAAAGCCATCGTTGCGCCTGACCAGTTAAAGGCGATGGGGTGTTTGCCAAAGGCCTGTGTCATATCGCAGAGCAAAATGCCTTCAGGCAGTTTTTGAATGATACCCGTTTCCGAATTTGCATATTGGAGCGCCGTTGTTTCAGGCGAGGTCACAACAACCTGACCCATTTCATCCACGGGCAGGTTTGTTTGGCACCAACTCGACACCGCCTCATGCTCAATATCACAACACTCAGCCGTTTGATGCGCAAGAGCAAGCGCCGCCCCCTCGGTTGCACCTGAGACAAATATAACATCAGCCCCATCCGCGCCCAAAGCGGAGGCGATTGTTCCCCTTGCGCGCTCTAGCAACCCTTTGGCCGCGCGCCCTTCGGCATGAACGGATGACGCGTTGCCGACAACATCCATGGCTGCAATCATCGCATCACGGGCCTCTGAACGCAGGGGCGTTGTCGCATTGTGGTCTAAGTAAACACGCATCAAGGTGCCGCCTTTGAAAAAGGAAAGAGTTAGTCTTCGTCAACTAAAGAAAAGAGCGATGGCACCGCAGGACAAGGGGCCAGTTCATTATTTATGACATCCGAGAGCCGCGTTTGATGCAAAAAGACATAAACATGCGAGCTCATGTTTTCCCACAACCGATTGGTTAAAGATTGTGCTTTACTCCCTGACAAGGCACCTGAGGCCCCAGCCCCCTTGTGCATCGCATCAAGCGTCTCATCAACGGCAGAGAGAATATCGATAATGCGAATTTCCAGAGGATTCTTGGACAGTTTATATCCACCCCCTGGCCCGCGCACTGATTCGACCAATCCGGTTCGGCGCAGTTTGACAAATAATTGCTCAAGATAAGCCAAGGAAATATCTTGTCTTTTAGAAATATCCCCAAGAGTCACCAGCTGATCCACCGGTTGAAGGGCAATATCGGTCAAGGCAACCATGGCATACCGACCCTTTGTACTCAGTTTCATCGCATTCACCTGCTAATCATTGACCTATGCGCCTGCATTGCTTATCTGCAAGTCAACCAAGGGGTCGAATGCAGCACATAGCTATGCTCTAGTTTTCGTGGCGCTGTCTGTCAATAATTGACCCATTACATCGAAGAGAGAGTTTTGAAGAATGCCAGAGGTTATTTTTCCCGGACCAGAAGGTCGCCTAGAAGGTCGTTATCATCCGCAAAAGGACCGTGACGCCCCCATCGCGATTGTCTTGCATCCGCATCCACAGTTTGGCGGGACAATGAACAATAAAGTTGTCTATAACCTTCACTACGCCTTCTACAACATGGGTTTCACCGTGCTTCGCTTTAACTTTCGCGGTGTCGGTCGCAGCCAAGGTGAATATGATCAAGGCGTTGGCGAATTGTCTGATGCAGCTTCAGCCTTGGATTACCTGCAATCCATGAACAACAATTCCAAGCATTGCTGGGTTGCTGGATTTAGCTTTGGTGCATGGATTGGCATGCAGCTTTTGATGCGTCGTCCAGAGATCACAGGGTTCATTTCCGTGGCTCCGCCTGCGAATATGTATGACTTTTCGTTCTTGGCCCCTTGTCCGTCCTCTGGTTTGATCATCAACGGCACAAGCGACCGTATTGCACCGCCTGCAGATACCGTTGATTTGGTGGACAAACTGCATGAGCAAAAAGGCATCACCATCACGCATACTCAGCTTGATGGCGCCGGTCACTTCTTTGAAGACCACATGGATCCAATGATCGATCACGTCAGCACTTATGTGAAACGTCGATTGACCGAAAATACGAGATAAACATGGGCGTTGCAGAAGATTTAGGCGACGCGCTCGCCAAGGACTCAATCGAAGCGGCGGAAAAGCTCGGTGATCAAGAGCTTATCCGCGAAGTGACACGCGAGCTTGCCGCGACATCCTCAACATCGGAAGAGGCCTTTATGACCTCTGTCCGAGTTAGATTGGCCGAACGGCGCGCACGCAAATACCTCGAAAGCCGCCTCAAGAACGCCGAGTAGATTACTGTTCTACAACAATAATACCCGTCATTGTTCCGCCCGCAAAGCCGGCTACGAATTTTTCGGCGCCCACGTTCATACGGTCTCCGAAAAACCCACCGCGCATCCGCGCTTCTGTTCCGCCATAAGCAACAGAGCCATCGACGCGTCCGTTTGAAGATATCGCACCATAGACGTCCAGGTTGCCGCCATCATTCATCAGATACGGATCGCTCGCACTAAAATCAGCGATCAGATCGACTGGCTCATAGGAATATTGCCCCCGATTCAAAATCGTTGCCTGACCGGAAAACGACGCCTGACCGTTCATGCGAACAGGTGTATATGTATCAGAGACAGATGTAATCCGCTCTCCGTTATAGCGCCCGCCAATGACGACATAATCTGATGATCGTGTTGCCACATATTCTAAGCCATTGCCACTATAGCTTTCGGTTTCATCTTGCACGTCCCCAGCAGGAAGCGTGCGCAAAATTCCATCTTCGGTAAAGGCAAAGGCCCCTTCAAAATAGAGGGCTGTATAATCATCACTCGTTCTAACCGTTTCGGCCGCAGCCACCATTTCATCCGAAACCGTTTGTCCCATTCCACACGCCGAAACCATCGCCGCAAACCCACATACTAGTACCAATCTCATAAGCAAAAGTCCTTTCACAGACATTGCTCGCATCCACGTTTTAACCTAAGGTAAAAGGTAAACGTCCGATATTTACAAAAGTTTAGGTATTATTTCTTTCGTTTGGAAATTACTTGTTCAGCGAGGTCTCGGGCAATCGCAAAAGCGCCCTTAATTTTATCGGCATCGTTCTTCCAATCACGGCGGACAACAATTTTATTATCGCGCACTTTGGCAAGCCCATTTTGATTTTGGATAAATTTAACTAAACCCTCAGGAGAGGCGAATTTATCGTTGTGGAATTGAATTGTTGCCCCCTTTGGACCCCCATCTAGCTTTGAAATACCCGCACGTTTACACATGGCTTTGATCCGCACGACCAACATCAAAGTGTTCACTTCGCGCGGAAGCTTGCCAAAGCGGTCGATCAATTCCGCAGCAAAACCTTCTAATTCCACTTTGGTGGATAGCGACGACAAGCGACGATAAAGGCCAAGGCGCACATCCAAATCAGGGACATATTTTTCTGGAATCAAAACTGGCACACCGAGGTTGATCTGAGGGGCCCATTGATCATCAGCAACGGCAAGCCCGTCCATTTCGCCCGCTTTGATCTTGGCAATCGCTTCCTCGAGCATGGATTGATAGAGCTCATAGCCCACATCGCGCATTTGGCCCGATTGCTCTTCGCCTAACAAATTGCCCGCGCCGCGAATATCCAAATCCTGACTGGCCAAGGTAAAGCCCGCCCCCAAGGTATCAAGCGATCCCAAAACACGCAGACGCTTTTCCGCCGTTGTCGTCAGTTTCGCCCGTGGTTTGGTTGTTAAATAGGCATAGGCCCGCGTTTTTGAACGACCAACACGGCCTCGAATTTGATAGAGTTGCGCAAGCCCAAACATATCCGCACGATGCACGACCATTGTGTTAGCCGTTGGAATATCAAGACCGCTTTCGACAATCGTCGTCGCCAGCAAAATATCGTATTTTCCGTCATAAAAGGCATTCATACGGTCATCTAATTCACCCGCCGCCATTTGTCCGTTGGCAATGACATAACTCAATTCAGGAAGCTGTTCTTTGAGGAACTCTTCGATTTCAGGCAAATCGCTAATGCGCGGCACCACATAAAAGGATTGCCCTCCACGATAATGTTCACGCAAGAGAGCCTCGCGGATGGTGACGGCGTCAAATTCGCTGACATAGGTGCGAATTGACAAGCGATCCACAGGTGGCGTGCCAATGATCGACAAATCCCGCACGCCTGAGAGCGACAATTGTAGCGTCCGAGGGATCGGCGTTGCGGTGAGAGTCAGAACGTGAATATCCGTGCGAAGCTGTTTGAGCTTTTCTTTGTGCTGAACCCCGAAATGCTGTTCTTCGTCGATGATCAATAGGCCAAGGTTTTTGAATTGGATCCCATTGGCCAACAAGGCATGCGTACCCACGACAATATCAACTGTGCCGCGTGCCAGACCATCACGCGTCAGAGCCGCCTCTTTGGTGGGGACAAAGCGGGATAATTGGCGCACTTCTAGGGGAAAGCCGCGAAAGCGCTCTTTGAACCCTTTGGCATGCTGACGAGCAAGCAAGGTTGTCGGGGCGACAATCGCAACCTGAACCCCAGACATCGCGGCCAAAAATGCCGCGCGCATGGCGACTTCGGTTTTGCCAAAGCCAACATCCCCACAGACCAGTCGATCCATGGGGGCACCCGAGGTGAGATCTGTGACCACATCTTCGATTGCGTTCAATTGATCATCGGTTTCCTGATAGGGAAAGCGCGCGGCAAAAGCATCCCATGCGCCCGGAGGTGGATCTAAAACCGGCGCTTTGCGCAAGGCACGTTCGGCGGCCACACGGATCAAGCGATCCGCCATTTCGCGGATGCGTTCCTTAAGCTTGGCTTTCTTGGCTTGCCATGCCCCACCGCCTAAGCGATCCAACAGGCCTTCGTCATGGCCGTATTTTGAGAGCAGTTCAATATTTTCAACAGGCAAATAAAGGCGCGCGTTTTCCGCATATTCAAGCAAGATGCATTCATGCGCCGCACCCGCAGCAGTAATCACTTCTAGCCCGTGGTAGCGTCCAATCCCATGATCCACATGCACCACCAGATCACCGGGATTTAGGGATTGCGTCTCGGTTAAGAAATTTTCCGCCTTACGTCGCTTTTTCGTCGTGCGAATAAGACGGTCCCCCAGAACATCTTGTTCTGAAATCACAGTCATATCTGGCGTTTCAAACCCATGATCCAAGGCCCAGACCGCGAGGTGAAGTCCTTGTTTACCGATGCGCGTGCCATTTTCAACATGGATCGTCTCTGACAATCCTTCATCCTCGATCAAACCCGAAAGACGTTCACGCGCCCCTTCTGAATAGCTGGCAATGACCACCGGCCCCTCAGACATTTTTGATTTAATATGCTGCGCTAAAGCTCCGAAAAGGCTCACACTTTCCTGTTGGCGTTCGGGTGAGAAATTGCGCCCAATACGCCCGCCTGCATCAATGACATTTGGACCTGAAGCCTGAGGCAATGGATGGAATTGCACAACCCGATGATTGGAAATCGCCCCTTCCCAAGCGCCATCATCAAGATAGAGCAGTTCTGGTGGCACAGGTTTATACACAGAATCCATGCGGTTCTTTTGTGTCATGGCATGTTGTCGGGTGTCGTATTGATCCTGAACAGAGTCCCACCGCGCCAAACGACTTGGCGTGATTTGATCATCCATCGTCACAGTCGCGTCGGACACATAATCAAACAGGGTCTCTAGGCTGTCGTGGAAAAATGGGAGCCAATGTTCAACCCCTTGATATTTGCGCCCTGCACTCACCGATTCATAAAGTGGATCGTCAATACGTGCGGCCCCAAATTCAATGCGATAGTTTTGGCGAAACCGTGTAATCGCCGCCTCGTCCAAGATAACTTCGGACACAGGAGCAAGCTCAACCTCGCTGAGGCGTTCTGTCGTGCGCTGCGTTGCAGGATCAAAACGGCGCGCCCCATCAAGGACATCGCCAAACATATCAAGGCGCACGGGTCCCTGTTCACCTGGCGGAAAGATATCAATGATGCCGCCACGAATGGCATAGTCGCCTGCTTCTAAAACAGTTGGAGCTTGAACAAATCCCATACGCACCAAAAATTCACGTAGCTTTTGTTCATTAATTCGCCCCCCAACCGTGGCTTTGAAGGCGGCTTCTTTTAAAACACTGCGCGCTGGAATTTTTTGAGTGGCCGCATTCAGTGTGCTAAGCAAAACGATCTGTTTTGGCATGCCATGCACCAACCCTGCCAAGGTCGCCATCCGCGCCGCCGAAATATTGGCATTTGGGGACACACGATCATAGGGCAAGCAATCCCAGCTTGGAAACTCAACAATCGGCATGTCGGGGGCAAAAAACCGCAAAGCTTCTTTAATGGCCCGCATGCGGCGATCATCTCGGGCGATATGAACGACGGGCTTCCCTGATTTTTCGATTTCTTTTAGGATGAGACGCGCATCATACCCCTCTGGGGCTCCGCCAATTGTTAGTCTGCTCATTGCTGTCATCACTTTTCGTTGGCGCAGATGCGCATTCTCAAATCACAGAAGCATCGTCAGCTCAAAGAGGACTCCCCAGATCGTGATGCCAAACAACACAAATGCGCCTGCAACCATGACCCAGAACCGATGCCACCAGATAATGCGATAAAGCTGCGCAAAATCAGGAGTGCGGTGTGAGATAGTGCGCAGCGTTCGCCAACGCAATAGCAGGACCAGAAAATTTGGAAAAACCAGCAAAAAACTCGCCTGGACCAGCTCATGGCGGGTCGAAAACCCTGCATAGGCCCAAAAGCCAAAGGCAAACCCACAGACCAGCGCAAACAAGATGGAGGCTTTGGGCGCAATAAATTGCTGCGCGCGGCTTGCATTTAACTGACAGATTTGTGTCAATTCCGCCTGCAATTCAGCATCATTCACGCGTTTTGCAAAATGCAATTGATAGAAGGGAACCCCTGCAATTTGATGCGTGGCATAGGCCCAAATAACGAGCAAAATGACCCAATACCAAACGTTTGAAAATGAAGTATAATCAAGCTGAAGAAGCAAAATTTACGCTTTCTACCCATGCGAATCTGAGGCCTTCAGCATATCTGCTTATGAGACATGAGCAACCGCCTCTTGTCCTCGCGGCGAAAGCGTGACAAATTTCTCAAATAGGCATCACCTTGGAGGGTCTAATGCACACAATCGCCAATGCGTCTTTCCCAAATGCGCGCTTTCGTCGGGTTCGTAAATCAGCGCAGACACGCGCCCTTACTCGGGAAAATCACCTGAGCGTGGATGATTTCATTTGGCCTGTGTTTGTGTGCGACGGCGAGAATGTCGAAACACCAGTTCCCTCTATGCCCGGTGTCATGCGGCGCAGCGTGGACAGAATTGTCGAAGCCGCCAAAGAAGCCGCCGATCTAGGAATTCCCGCGATCTGTTTGTTCCCATACACGGATCCCGCTCTCAAGACAGAAGACTGCGCCGAAGCATGGAACCCGAATAATTTGTCCAACCGTGCGACCCGCGCGATCAAAGCAGCCGTTCCAAATATTGCGGTCATGACGGATGTTGCACTGGATCCCTATAATATCAACGGACATGATGGTTTTGTTGAAAATGGGGTCATCGTGAATGACAAAACGGTTGAGGCCTTGGTAAAACAAACCCTCTCCCAAGCCGAAGCAGGTGCCGACATCATTGGCCCCTCTGATATGATGGATGGTCGCATTGCAGCGATGCGAACCGCTTTGGAAAGCAATGGTCATTCCGATGTGATGATCCTGTCCTATTCTGCCAAATACGCTTCTGGCTTCTATGGCCCCTTCCGCGATGCAGTGGGCGCTTCTGGAGCACTAAAGGGCGATAAATCGACCTATCAAATGGACCCTGCGAATTCTGATGAAGCCTTGCGCTTGGTCGCACGTGATCTCAGTGAAGGCGCAGATATGGTGATGATCAAACCTGGCATGCCCTATTTGGACATCTGTCGGCGTGTCAAAGATCAATTCGGCGCGCCCACCTATGCCTATCAAGTCTCAGGCGAATACGCGATGATCCAAGCGGCGGCACAAAATGGCTGGCTTGATGGGGACAAGGTCATGATGGAAAGCCTTCTTGCCTTTAAACGTGCGGGATGTGACGGGATATTGACCTATTTTGCCCCTGCGGCTGCAAAATTGCTCGCGCGCCGTTGATATAGTGACAACTGCAAAATAATGGTCTATATTTAGGGCAAAAGCGGGACAACCCGCGCAAATGAGCAGGAATACCATGTCAAACTATTCGCGTCGTGCTTTTACAGCACTCTCCCTTTCTTCTGTCATCGTTCTAAGTGCTTGTGCGACTCCAGACGTACTTCGTGTTGATCCAAGTGTCATTGACGCCCGCGTTGATTACAGCTTGAACCAACTTTACCAAGACTATCCAAACACACGAGCCTTGGCTCAAAAAGCCTCGGGCATTCTGATTATGCCACTGATTACCGAAGCAGGTTTTGGCGTCGGAGGATCCTATGGTCGCGGTGCATTGCGCGTGAATGACCAAACAGTTGATTATTATTCCTCAGTGAGCGCGACAGTTGGCTTTCAAATCGGTGCCCAGCAATACGCGCATGTTCTTTTTTTCATGACGGACGACGCTCTGGCAGGGTTTCGCAACTCGCAAGGCTGGGCCGCAGGCGGCGACATTGAATATTCCATCCCAGATCGCGGCGAAACACTTCGGGCGGAAACGACGACTGCCATGGCGCCTATCTTTGCGGTTATCTTTGGACAATCTGGCTTGAAAATTGGCGCGACCCTCGAGGGCACCAAATACACGCGGATCATTCCATAAGGTTTAATTGGGCGGGGACTACCTCGCCCATATATCTCTGACGCTTGAGATTATCCAATCGCATGCAAAATTCGCGTCAAAAACACGGGCAAACATTCGCAAAATCGCCGAATTTTGCCCAATTTCGTGAAATGAATCCCAACTAATCGCACAGCACCATTGCGCCCCATATCCATGGTCTGTTATACATTTTGTAACAAGATGTTGAGCTAAAAGAAACGAGCATACTCCGTGACCGATACGCCTGAAACCCCAGAGACCGAAGACGACAACACACCACAGCGACCAGCTTACGACGGGCCGACTGTTTCTATCACGAAAGAGATGAAAACATCATACCTCGATTATGCCATGAGCGTGATCGTGAGCCGTGCTATCCCTGATCTTCGCGATGGGTTGAAACCGGTTCACCGACGTATTCTCTATGCGATGCATGAAACAGGCAATACGCATGACAAATCCTATCGTAAATCTGCGCGCCCTGTTGGGGACGTCATGGGTAAATATCACCCCCATGGGGACAGCGCGATTTATGATGCCCTCGTCCGCATGGCACAAGATTTCTCAATGTCGCTTCCTCTGTTGGATGGGCAAGGGAACTTTGGATCGATGGATGGCGATAACGCCGCGGCGATGCGCTATACTGAGGTCCGCATGGACAAGCCTGCTGCGTTCCTTTTGGCTGATATCGACAAAGACACCGTTAATTTTCAAGACAACTATGATGGCAAAGATCAGGAACCAACTGTTCTCCCTGCCCGTTATCCGAATATGTTGGTCAACGGTGCTGGTGGTATTGCGGTTGGTATGGCCACAAACATTCCGCCCCATAACTTGGGCGAAGTGATTGATGCCACGCTTGCCTTGATCGACAATCCAGATTTGACCAGCGAAGATTTGATTGAATACGTCCCTGGTCCAGATTTCCCGACAGGTGCCTTGATGCTGGGTCGCTCTGGCGCACGCAAAGCCTATTTAGAAGGCCGTGGCAGCGTGATCATTCGCGCCAAAACCCGCGTCGAAGAGATCCGCAAAGACCGCTACGCGATCGTAATTGATGAAATCCCCTATCAAGTGAACAAAGCCTCGATGATCGAAAAGATCGCCGAGCAGGTTCGCGAGAAAAAGATTGAAAACATCTCTCATGTTCAGGACGAAAGCGACCGCAACGGGGTGCGCGTTGTTGTTGAATTGAAACGCGATGCGACGCCTGACGTGGTCTTGAACCAGCTCTATCGATTTACACCAATGCAAACGTCTTTTGGCTGTAACATGTTGGCCCTAAACGGTGGTCGTCCAGAACAGCTCACGCTCCGTCGGTTCCTTACCTCGTTCATTGATTTCCGCGAAGAAGTGGTGGCACGTCGTACAGCCTATGAATTGCGCAAAGCACGTGAACGCAGCCATATCCTCTGTGGTTTGGCGGTTGCTGTATCCAATGTGGACGAAGTTGTCGCAACCATTCGAAGCTCTGCTGATGCAGCGGATGCCCGTCACAAGCTCATGACACGCCGTTGGCCTGCACATGATATCGTTGAATATATCAAATTGATTGATGATCCGACCCATACGGTGAACGAAGACGGCACCTATAACCTGTCTGAAATCCAAGCACGCGCAATCCTCGAATTGCGACTTCAGCGTTTGACCCAGATTGGCGTCAAAGAAGTCACAGACGAGCTTCAGGAATTGGCAGGCAAAATTCGCGAATACCTCGATATTCTTGCCTCACGTGAACGGATTATGGAAATCATCACCAATGAGCTTCGTGAAGTTCGTGAGAATTTCGCAGTTCCCCGTCGCACTGAGATCGTTGACTGGTCTGGTGACATGGATGACGAAGACCTCATTCAACGCGAAGATATGGTGGTGACCATCACATCTGGTGGCTACATCAAACGCACACCATTGGCCGATTTCCGTGCCCAACGTCGTGGCGGCAAAGGCCTCTCTGGTATGCAAACCAAAGACGAAGATGTGGTGACCACCCTCTTTGTGGCCAACACGCATACGCAGCTCCTGTTCTTTACGACCGATGGGATGGCCTACAAGCTCAAGACCTGGCGGCTTCCTCTTGGAGGACGCACTGCCAAGGGCAAAGCAATCGTTAACATTCTACCAATCCCAACAGGTGTCTCTATCGCAGCAATTATGCCAGTAGATGCGCCAGAGGACGATTGGGAAAACCTTCAAGTGATCTTTGCCACATCAGCAGGTGATGTTCGCCGAAACGCCTTGTCTGATTTCACGAACGTGCGCTCAAACGGCAAAATCGCGATGGATCTGCCCGAAGGCATCGAATTGGTAAATGTGCGCATTGCGAATGAAGATGACGATGTCATGCTCGTGACCAATTCCGGCCGAGCCATTCGATTTGCCACAACCGATGTGCGTATCTTTAAGGGGCGCAAATCGACAGGTGTGCGTGGGATCAAGCTGACGGGTGAAGATCGCGTTGTGTCGATGTCAATCATTCGCCACTTTGACGCAACCTCAGATGAGCGAAGCGCCTATCTCAAAATGCGCCGCGCAGTCGCTGGCATGGTGGATGATGAGACAACGCAATCAGACGATGATGAGGTCAATGCCAACGCAACAATTAGCCAAGAACGCTATGCAGAAATGTCTGCGTCTGAGAACCTGATCCTCACGATTACAACTGGCGGATCTGGCAAACTTTCCTCAAGCCATGATTACCCTGTGCGTGGTCGCGGCGGTATGGGTGTTGCAGCCATGGACAAAGCCATGCGTGGCGGCGAATTGGTTGCCAGCTTCCCCGTTGAAATCGAAGATCAGATCATGCTCGCGACGTCGAAAGGCCAATCTATCCGCGTTCCAGTTGAGGGCATTTCATTCCGCTCGCGCAGCGCAGGCGGTGTTCGCGTCTTTGACACGGGTAAGAACGAAGAAGTTGTCTCAGTTGCCCGCATCGCGGACCAAGGAGATGACGAAGAGACAGAAGAATAAGTTAGACTTCTGTCAAATTGACACTGACAAAACCACATTGAGACTGTTTTCACGTAAGAAAATGTTATCAATGTGGTTTTTTCATTTTCGCATGATGGTGTTTGCAGAAAAAACCCTTATATTTCAATGACTTGAGTGGTATACCTTGTCGGGAAAGGTACCATTATTATGCATATGATCGCTGTCTCGATAATCCGACTGACGAGCGTGTTCTTGGCGTTTGCCCTGAGCGCGTATTTGTTGGAATTTTCTTGGAAACCTTTTGCGGACTTGACTGTCACTCACGGTCATCCAGTGTACCACAACATACTGGCGTTTTTATTCGCCAGTGTTGGGTGCCTTTTGCTATTTAGTAAGGCAGATGCATTTGTTCCTATTATCTCTTTAATCTTGGCTGTCACGCTGTCTTACGAAGCCCTCTTGTTCATGCGCGAGCTTAGGGATATCGAATACATCGCGATCCTCCTCGTCATCATGAGCACGATCCTGTTGATTATTTCCAAAAGCTCTATCGACGATACGGTTTAGGCGAATTTCGATCTGATATAGGTGATAAACGGTTGAACGCTGGGCGCCTGACCTGTGGCTTGGGTCATTAGAACATCCGCAGGCTGAGAGGCGCCGTGCACTTGTAGGTTTTGGCAAAGCCAATCAGTCGCTGCTTTAGTGTCCCCTTGGGCCAAGTTATCTTCCAAATTCGGTACGGCCTTTTGTAAGGCCTCATAGAGACAACCAGCATAAACATTGCCCAACGAATATGTCGGGAAATATCCAAACAAACCTTCGGACCAGTGAACATCTTGCAAGACACCATTGGCAGCGCAATCCACCTCAAACCCGAAATCCGCAGAAAAGCGGTCATTCCACGCCGCCTCAAGATCAGGCACAGCCAAATCTCCAAGCATCAAGTCACGCTCTAAATCAAAGCGCATCATGACATGAAGGTTATACTGTAACTCATCTGACTCCGTACGGATATATCCGTTTCGGACCGCATTCACGGCGGCATAAAATTCTTCTTCGGTTTGAACACCGATGTCGCCGAAGCGATCTCTTAATTGACCAAACAACCAGCCCGTAAAGGCGCGAGAGCGGCCCAGTTGGTTTTCATAAATGCGGCTTTGGCTTTCGTGGATCCCCATAGAACATCCATGTCCTGCTGGGGTAAAGGCAAAATCATCATGGATATTTTGCTCATATGAGGCATGGCCTACCTCATGGATAACGGAATATATGCATCCCAAAGGCTCTGTTTCATCGACGCGCGTTGTGACACGCACATCTGCGCCGTTACCAGAACAAAACGGATGAACGGCCAAATCAATACGGCCGCGCGACATGTCATAGCCGAAAGTTTCAGCTATGAACTGACCAAGCTCAAGTTGTTTGTCTTTGGGAAAATGCCCTTTGACTTCTGGTGCCGCAGGGCGCGACAGCACATCCGAGCGCAAGTCAACCAATGGGCCACGAAGGGCGTCAAACATTTCAGAAATCGCCAACGTAGAATTCCCAGGTTCATAATCCTGCAACAAAGCGTCATAAGCTGACATGTCAGTGCCGTCAGACAAGGCTTGGCCTTCTTGTTGGCGTAGATGGACAACTTCGCTTAGGACTGGAACAAAGGCTTGAAAATCATTGTTGGCTCGGCATGTGATCCAGTCTCTATGCGCCTTGGACGTGGTTTTTGCCAAAGCAACGGCCAAGTCCTCGGGAACCTTCAGCGTACGCTCATAGTCTTTCGTAATGAGATCGATCATCCGCTGTTGAACGGGTGTCTCCCCTGATCCAGCCGCCGCGCTTAAGAGGTCCCCCAATTCATTTGAGGTCCTACGCGAATGAAGAAGCTGCTCCATTGCTGCCATTTCCTCTGATCTCTCAGAAATAGCCGCATCGGGCATGACCGTTTCTTGATCCCATCCTAACCGTGTCGCGACCTTGGCAAAGGCTTCGGTTTGGCGTTGATAGGCCATCAAACGGTCATATGCAGTCATGGTTTATCCTCTAAT
>CBFHNR010000028.1:0-32162 GCA_965657215.1 uncultured Paracoccaceae bacterium | reverse complement strand
GATCCAATGCATTTCATTACCAAGGTACTGAGAAAGGAGGCTCACTTCACCGAACATTGCAGAGCGCAGTAAGTACAAATCATCTACACAGCCAAATTGATTTACTTGCAGCCAGTAGGAACAGTTGGGCTTTTGCTATTCGCCCAACTCTACCTATCCACTTTGATCGTGAACAAATCATTGGTCGTTACACTATGCCCGCTATTTTGGTGATAGATCGCATATCGATGTCTATTCCTGCGGATAATTTTGCGAAGTTAGCATTACTTCCAAGCGCAGTGTAAGTGTTTTCAATTGATGACATCGATGGGTATGTGACACCTAACATATATGTTCCAATGTCATTTCCAGTTATCGTTTGGCCAAACCTAAGAGTTTGTGCGCCATTTTCTTTAAATACAGAGGTTGTATCGTTCATCAAATCAACGACCTCACCTTCAGAAAGTGTTTGGCGTCTTGCACGTGTTAATACCAAATAATTGGGCATTGGCGATAATGTTGGTTCGAAAGGTATGTTAACATTACGAAGCACATTTCTTACGAAAGGTGTCGTGGAGTGATCGGAGATTATGCTCTGATAAGGCTTAGAATAGGGGATAGCTTGCATCACTTTTTCAAAACCAGACAAGTCTTCGAAAAATTGAATAAACAAAAGTGCATTCGGATGACGGCCACTCATGACGCTGCCATATGTTACGCGCATTGCGCCATTCTCTACACATTCTTTGGCAAAGTCGCCCATCGAAGCAAATAATCCTGCCGTATTAGTCGATTGAGAATTTGCAGCAGTGATGACAACATAATTTGGATCAGACATATTAGGTTCTCCCTGTTAATATGATGTTGAGCCTAACGTTTGCTATCAACACGACCAGTACAGAAAGTGTACTTCGACGTGTGACCAACGAATAATTGCCGCTCGTTGATCACGCACATTCGCTACAAACAACGACGCTGCAGCAAATTCCTCAGCATTGGAACTTTATTCGTAGTCTACCATCAATTCGCCCATTGCTGAGCCAATTACTTTTGTGTCCGTCATTGCAGCAGCAGTGGCTCGTATATTATCAATGGCTGCACCTGCCGTAGCGGCATCTGGCCAAATGATTACCGTTCGGGCTGTGTTGTTGCCCGTTTGCGCAGCCTTGAAACTTATCGCGCCTGCAGTCTTAATTTGCGCCCACATATCGTGGCCAGCTGGGGTCATTGCTTTAGCATCGGCAAATTCCCAATCGGTTGAGGTCATAAAAATCTTATTTCTCCTTATGTTGGCAGTGGAAATACTAATATAACAATCAAAAACCACCAAATGACCAGAAATGTCACAACATGATCGGACAAATCCTATTTAGCTTGACTGGACTGGGTACGTAATCGCTGAACATAAAGGCGCAGTGATTTTCTTTGTTATTGATAGACTAAGTTTAGAAGCCGATGTGCATATTTTTAGTTACGCACGGCTGTCAAAAAACAACGCTGGCAGGGGCGGTGGTGGTGCGTTAACATCTAATCCATGTACATCCTTCGCAAACTCAGCAAACTCAGGTGGCATTGTTGTCATGATTTGCGCCCAACTTGCTGCTGGATCGTCACCTTCCATGGTGATAATCAGGAAATCTCCTGCTGGTGTATGTTGAACGAATGATCTCTCATGAACACCAGCCGCTTCACGTGAATTTGCGAAGTCAGGTGTAGACTGTATTTGCGCCATCATTGCTTTCCACTTGTCCATTTTGCCAGGTAAGATGGGCATGCACATTGCTATTAAAGCCATATTTAATCTCCATTATTGTGTTAGGTTTAGTATTCACATCTTTAATAGATGGATGCCGAAATTCATTTTGTGGGTAGTGGCGTTGCACCAGTTTCGACCCGTATAACCTTCCCATCTTTTAAATGATTGACGACAAGTACCGCTTCTGCCGTACCATCGGGAAACTTCATGAATGAGTGTTCCACCATAATTTCAGAATTCTCATACAAACAACGTTGCTCGCTGAACTCCAAGGAGCTGCTTTCCATCATTGCTGTGACGGTAGGCATCCATTCCGCTTTTGTTAATTCAGTGCCTGACTGATGCCTTACAAAAACAAAGTCGTCGTGCAGGCAGGCCAAATAGCCTGAAATGTCTTTTGCATCTTGAGCGGCTTTAATTTTCTGATAGAGCGACATTCTCATTCACCCCACATGCCTGCAAATTCGTACACAACTGCACGCTTTCCACCAACACACCAAGCATCATGATTTGGTGAAATAGCGTATGCGTCACCAGCTGTGTAGGTTGCTTCAGAACCATCATCGCATACACAGTGGATGGTACCTTCAACGATTATTCCAGTATGGGTGGCCTGACAGCTTGGTGTCCCTACGATTGGTTTAATATCAGTTGACCATTTCCACTCTGGAGCAAGTGTAAGCTTCATTACACGTTGACCTAAAACGCTCACTGCCTCCATTCTTGCATTGGGCATGTCCTTAGCTTCGTCGGCATGAGTTGCGAAATTTTTTACTTCAATTGGCATTTTCATTTCCCTACATATTATTTTTGGTTAGCAGAATGTGCTTTGCAGCTGTTCCCAGTAGGTTTCATTGAATTTGTTATTACTAGTACAGAAACTGTACTTTAAAGATGCGGAAAAACTGAGGCGAGCTAACTATCAAGCTCGCCTCAGTTAAAAGAGTATGGAACACTTTATCAGCCGTAAATCATACCGCCCATCGCGAACATAATGTAAAGGTGAAAGACTAAAAGAATAGCAGGAACGATGATGCCTTCATTTGTGGCGTTTACACCTTCTAATTCAGCCCATTTACCTTTTACCGTTGTGTATCCAAAAACTAGGAAGAGTGCAGCTTGGATGGTTCCAAAGGCAAATAATGCCCACGTACCAGATAAAGATGTGAGCAATAAAATGATGTACATCACTCCCTGTGTAACACAGTAAGTACCTGCAAGTTTCACCATGAATTCTGACCCTGCGCCAATGCCCCATTCTGAAATTGCGTTGTCAGTGTTAAAAAGACATTTAAACCCGTAGAACGCTCCCATTAACGCAGGAACCAAAACTGCGATAAAATTAACTGGTCCGCCACTTGCTTCAAACATTTCGTTTCTCCTCGTTGTTGGCAAGTTGGATGCTAATAACTAGGTAGACCGTTACTAGTACAAAAAGTGTACCTACAAAGTCTTGAATGATCAGACATTGGTTAAATCGTTGTGTCGGCGTGGGACTAGCACTTCTAATTTTCTTCCAAAGCCTGAAGCCGCCGTTCAATCTCTGTCAGCTCCAGAGTTCGCCTATAGCTATCTATAAGCCCCGTCACACGCGTTGCTTCAATTGGGGTTAGCTCACCCTCACTGACTGCACTTAGAACGCTTCCTGCCGCCTCTGACGCATCCAGAGCACTCTTCATCTTAGGTAGGCTAAATGAAACTGGCTGATCCTTTGGGGCAGGGGCTATGCGCTCCATACAGAGCCTAGGGGCAACGCTGTCGCCTTCTAACGCTTTGGCTACTGCAGTCTGTGTTAACGCCTCTGCTTGGCCTCGTAGCAGGCTTTCAATCGCAATGGTAGCTTTGTTGCGTGAACCCTTCGGCCTACCTGAGTTGCCTTTAGTGAATTGACAAGCCGTATTTTTGCCGTTTTTCATGAGCGTATTTTACCACATCAGCCTTCAAAACTTAATGAGAAAGCACAAAATTTGAGCATAACTCCAAACAATGTCATCTATTTGTCATTTTTCTTTGTCTTTGTCTCAATGTGATACATTATTAATGTAGACAATCTTTAAGGAGAGTTGCCATGGTTGCCTCTTACAAACAATTTTGCCCAGTTGCGATGGCAGCTGAAGTATTGGAGACACGGTGGACATTATTAATTGTTCGCGAACTTTGTTTAGGGTCTAAGCACTTCAATGAACTGAGGCGGGGTGTCCCAAAGATGTCGCCGACGCTGTTATCAAAAAGATTACGCGAACTTGAAGACCACGGGATACTAACCATCACAAGAAGTGCCGATAACAAATCAGAGTACGTTCTAACGGATGCGGGCAAGGAACTGCTGGATGTAATCGTCAGTATCGGAAGTTGGGGGAAGAAGTGGATTAGCCATAAACACCATTTAGAAAGTTCAGATGAGGGGCTTTTGGTGTGGGATATCCGCCGAAACTTAAATTTAGAGAATTTCCCAAAAAGAAACGTGGTGATGCAAATCAGGTTTCGTGGAAGTCCCTCCAAGTCAGCGAATTGGTGGTTTATTTTTTCTGGGATTGATGCTCCAGATGTTGGCCCAATTGACCCAAATTTAAATGTTGATTTTTACTTGGAAACTACGTTGCCCGCGCTCACAAAAGTATGGCTGGGAGAGGAAAGTGTAAGCGAAGCTATTGCTTCAGGTCATTTCATTCTTGCTGGTGAACCAGAGTTGATCGGTACTTTTGAGGAATGGATCGGGGCAAGTAATTTTGCTGGAGTGAAAAGTAAAACTGCGTAATGCGTTAGACACCATTAGACTCATAACATATTGATCCATATTCAAGCCTATGTCGGCACATAATAATCGATGAGGTTTGAAGTTTAGATGAATCCCGAATTCATCTTACGTAGCCTGCAAACTGCTCTAATAAGCAGGATCACCTTTATTCAAATCACTAGATGAAGAGTTGATGTTTGCCGAAATTTTATCTGAAATTAAGCCAGTAGCAGTACTGGTCTCATTGATTAATGACTTAGCATGTGATATTTGCTTTCTGTTAATTTCTGTGTCTAACAAGAGCTTGATCGAGGAGGAAATTTCGCTGACATTTTTTGCAACTTGGCAAGCATTATTGGCGAGTAGATCACCATAAATTTCTCTAAAATTGTGGACGTTTGGTCCTGTAATAATCGCTGATGAACAAGCGATCGGCTCATATGGATTGTGGCCGCCAACTTCAACGAGAGACCCACCGACAAATGACACCGTTGAAAGGTTGTACCATAAACCCATTTCTCCCAGAGTGTCTGCAATATATACGTCGGTATCTTTATCTATTAGATCTGACTTCGAGCGAAGAGCAACATGTAAACCATTTAAGTTTGCAAGCTTAGATATGCCATTAGCACGATTTGGATGCCTGGGTGCAAGTATCAACAACGGAGGACTTGTCATTTCCAATGCAAGCGATTTTTGTGCTTCAAATAAGATTTCTTCTTCACCATCGTGGGTTGATGCGGCGAGCCAAACATTTCTGTGCCCGATTTGAGACCTAATCTCATCGAAGTCTGTCTGACAATAGGATAAGGCAATTTTGGTTTCTTTAGTAGAACCGGACAAAACCAATTTTTTCTCGTCTACCCCAATCTTGTTGATAACGTTCAAGGTGCCTTTGTCATTAACAAAAATTGTGTCAAAGTTGTTTAAAATTGCCTTTATAGTTTTTGGAAACTTTTGCCATGTTTTTGCACTACGAGAGGAAATTCTAGCATTAATTATGTACATGGGGATTGCGCGATTGGTTGTTTGAATAATCAAACGTGGCCAAAGTTCGCTTTCGCACCAAACAGCAGTATCGGGACGCCAATGATCCAAAAATGAGGTTACAGCACACTCAGTATCAACAGGGCAAAATTGATGAATTGCTCTATCTGGAAGTAACTCCTCCATAATTTTAGCTGATGTCACTGTCGTAGTCGTTACCAAAATGTTTAGGCTTCTATTTCGACTTAATAGATTATCAATAACTGGCTGGAGGGCCAAAGCTTCACCTATTGATACTGCATTGAACCAAATCAAGTTCCCATCGGGCCGAGGCCTTGAGGTTTGCCCTAAGCGCTCGCTAACTCGCTCTGGATCTTCCTTACCTTTCTTTAATCGGTTTCTTAGCAGATAACGATAAAGAATAGCATTAGATTTTGAAAATATTAGATAGACCCTAAGCAACCAAGGCAATTTAATTGAATTTTTTTCATTGGTCATGTGTAGGTTCCAAGCATTCGAACTTGTCGCGACGGAGATATGTTGTTGAATATTCGCGACCTATCGTTGGCGCCCATAAACAATAAGACGTTTGCTCAAAAAACGGAGAAATCGCAAGCAAGTATTGACGGCAATTTGACCAAAACATGTTTGAACGTCTCATTTTAAGGAGTACCCCTTCTTTTGTTGAGGTCAGAATACCTAGTTTTATGGTAGAATGCTTGAGAGTGCTGGCTAAAGCTCACATGGTGTTTTGGTTATACTATCTTGCCTCTCAGGCAGAGTTGGCTCGTGATCGAACGATTTTTCATCCTACATGAAAAAACATTGCGGAGAACTTGCATTCATGCAAAATTTTTCTCAACCTTCTACACGGGCTTTTAGTTCTTTGTTGAACTGTTTGTAGGCGCGTCTGATTGTCATTTCTGTGAGTGTCACCATTAAATTGCGCGGTTTTCCATATAATCCGTCTTCTTGGATGAATTTGCTTTTGCCGTTTGCTAATGGCTCGATGCTATAGACGTGGAAATCATCACGGCCCAAGAAGGCTTTGCCGGTCCAGCCCATCGCACGATTTTCTTCAAAGACGACGACTTCGTGTTCAAAGGCCATGTTTTTACCTGTTAAAGGGTTTTTGAAAAAGGCAGTTGAGCGTTTTCCAGCAGCCACTTCACCTTCGACCCCTTGAAAGGAGCTGCACCAGTCCGGAAGCTTGTCAAAATCAGTTAGAACAGCCCAAATAGCCTCTGGCGTTGCATTGATTTCAATTGACTCGATAATGGTTGGTTCTGGGCGGTTTTCTAATTTTGACTGCCAGCTCATGATTGGTTTCCTTTTAAGGTCAGTTTCAACCAAGAGGTAAGTACGCGGCCCGCTTTATTCAATCCTTGGTTTTTTTTAAGCACAGAATATGTTGGAAAATCCTGTCGTCATATTCACCGCCGCTGGTGAGACTGCCGAAAAGCCAACTTATTTCCTTATTAAGCGCAACAAGGCGGCTCCGAGGCGCTGCAAAAGTGCAATAGATCTCTAATTTATTGTTGGCTATTGATTGTTTGTGTAACGTTCTAATTGCATTACATCGTATTCTTTCGGACTTCAAAGGACTAGAGGCATGACCACTAATTCAATTCCACCGATCCCGACGCAGGGCGTGCATCACATCACTCTAGTTGGGGCAACACGCCAGGTGTCTATTGATTTTTGGCAAGGTGTCCTCGGAATGCCCTTCGTCTTTGAGCAACCCAATTTAGATGATCCTAATGAATCGCATCTCTATTTTGATCCCGGCGATGGGCGGTTGATTACGATATTTACGGATGAAACGAGGGAGCCTTCGAATAAACGTGTTCCTCAGGATATTGGTGCAGTGCATCACCTTGCCTTTGAACTTTCCCAAGCAACGTTCGAGCAGGTCGAAGATCGCTTGAAGGCTCGAAAAATCGTTTATGCCGGTCCCAAAGATCGCGGGTTTATGAAGTCCATCTATTTTCGTGATCCACTCGGGCTGCTTATTGAGCTCGCCTACTATACCTTTGTTGTTCCAGAAGGGCACCGTGTGAGTGATGTTATGATCCGCGCTCATCGCATTCGAGTTGCTGAAGGGGCTTATAATATTCAGCAAATCCATATTGCCAAAGCATTAGAAGCCCTACAGGCCGCGCGCGATACTCTGTAACGATATCGCCGCTTAGGTAATAGCAACTTTATCTACATTGTAACACGGCACTATGACGATATGGATCGTCATAGTGGTACCGGCCAGACCGCGATAGCTGGCACTGGCCCATCTTGTTGGGCAGACAAACCCACGTCTTTAGGCGCGCCTCCTGCTGATATTGACCGCCACTAACTCTATAAGTTGTAGTTTACCAAGGGTAACTATGGCTAATGTTGCAGGAAACCCTACCTTTTGTTGTCTTATTGCGACTAAGTCTAGACAAATAGTTAATATTGTGTAAATTTTATATCCATAAGGTGTGAAAAAACATACCATTAAATATAGCAGTTATTAAATGGTGCAGGTCATATGAGGGTGTATCGGGCGATTTTATCGGTGTTGGTCGTGTTGGGGGTGAACCCAAGCGCGGTGTTTTTACGTCCTATTAGCCAGAGCTTCCTTCAGATCGTATCCCCGTTTAAAGCTACATTCATCTATCTGCGTGGCGTTAACTTATGTCATTTTGACGACCGCGTTCCTTCATTCAGTTTGCTTCCAAATTTTCATGCTCATGGTGTCCAATGGTTCAGCCTTTGGTCGATGGCGGTGTTGTGTGTTGGGCAAGAGCAAGCTGCGATCAAAACGCGCCGCATGGGTTCGCGGTGTTGAAATTTTTTCCAAGAGGAGACGACCATGGAAAAGAAAACTAAAGTACAATTAATGGGCGCAGCGGCTGTTGTTGTTTTAACGGCGACTTCAGCGTTGGCGCTTGATCCTGTTACGACATACAACGCGGACGGGATTGATCTTGCCTCAACTGATGGTGGAGCCGGTGATGGTAAGGGTATTGAGAACGTTGTTACGGTAACGGGTACCTATGCTGGATCAGAGTATACAGACCTTGCATTTGAAAACGTTGATGTCGTTACGTCCAGTCCCGATGTTGAGATTGAAAAAGTCGCGTCCCTCAAGGACAGTGATGGTAACGCTAAATCCGCGCCTGCCGCTGTTGGTGACGTTATAACCTATACATACACTGTTACGAATACGGGTAATGTGACATTGACAGACGTTGAATTCGAGGATCAGCATTGGAACGCGGCCGCAATTAAGAATAACGGTTATGTTGAGCTAGTTATTGGAAGCTGCTCCAATGCGACTTCTTCACCGAGTTCGACATCCGACATTACTGAAGGTACTGAAAGCACCAATGACGTGATTGCTGCGTTTGTGCCTGGTGAAATCATTGAATGTACGGCGACATATACTGTTCTTCAAGATGATATCGACGATTTGCAAACAGCAGTATCGCCATAAGGGCAATGTTTATTAGCAATCGGACATTTTGGGGAAAATGATGAGTTCTCGTAATACGACAACTCTCGTGGCCTTAGGGCTGGCATTCATGGTGCCAGTCCCAACAGTCGCGCAAATTACAAATATCGCAACGGTAACAGCAAGCTATGGGGGGCAAACCTATAGCGCCTCTGATGACGAGGCCGTTGACGTTGTTCCTGCGGCGCCTAACCTCACAATCACGAAAACCGTCAAGGACAGCAGTGATGATGAAGGGGCGGATGATCGCTGGGATGCGGGGGATACGATCACCTATAAATATGTGATCAAAAACGACGGCAACGTAACGCTAACCGGTGTTACGCCTGTTGACGTGGGTCCAACATTTAACGGTCAGGCCGCAACAGGGTCCCTTGGGGCCTTTGTTTTGGTGGGCTCTGATCCTGCGGTGAACACCGTCGAGCTCGCGCCTGATGCAACTGCGACGTTTGAAGCGGTCTATACCTTAAGCAATCTAGACGTTTACCACGCAGCCGATATTCATGGTCTCGATGATGAGGCCAAGAAGTTGGTGGTGAATGAAGCGACCAGCAAGGGTATCAAGCCCGACGAGAGTGTTCACGAGGATGAAGACAAGTCCACAGTTGCCTTTGCGCTGAGCCCGACGCCTGAAATCAGTCTTGTGAAAACGGCTGTGTTGAACGATGTCGGCGAGGATGATGACAAAGCGCAGGTTGGTGAAACCATCACCTATACCTATACTGTCACCAACACAGGGAACGTTCCTTTGCAGGGTATCAGCATCGCCGATATCCACGAAGATGCGGCCTTGGCAAGCGGGTTAATTGTTGCGGAAACGCTGACAACTGAGGGGCCTCTTGCAGGGGTCGTTACCACCAAAACATCAACCGACGCATCTCAGGATGAGTCGATTGCAGCGGATGGCACATGGGACCTCTTACAGCCCGAAGCGGTCGTGACCTTTACCTATGTTCACACTGTTACCCAAGCTGAAGTTGATGGTGGGTAGCGGATAAACATGAAACTTCGGCCATTCATATCGATGATCTTTGCAGCAGGGCTTAGCCTTTGCTCTGGTTTCGCTATGGCCGATATTGACAACACAGCAACGGCATCGGGCAGATACGGGGATTTGGTAATCAACTCCCTGACGTCGTCTCAATCTGTCCCTGTCGTTGCTGGTGCTCCTTCTATTATTGTGACCAAGTCTGATGACACGTCGGGTTTTTCCGATCCTGTGCGCGCAGGCGACAAAATTGAATATGAATTTTTGGTTCAGAACACCGGTAATGTCACCTTACAAGATGTGACGCTGACCGATACGGCCTTGAGCCTTGATAGCCCACCTGCCTTTGTGTCGGCTGATAAGGGGTCCGTTGAGGGAACCCTTCAAGTTGGCGAAATCGCCACATACACGGCAACCTATGAGGTGACGCAAGACGACATCGATACGGGGGAAGTGGTCAATTGGGCGGATGTGGCGTCAAAGGGTCCGTTGGATGACACAGTCATTGCGGATCTTTCAGACGATCCAGAGGACAGCACAGATACGGATACCGATGGGGACGGCAACCCAGATGATGTGACGCGTACAGAATTGGCGCAAGTGCCTGATTTGATGCTGGAAAAGGTCTCGCCAAGTTTTGAGCAAGCCTTTGGGTTCATCTACGACATTACCTATGATTTCTCTCTCAAGAACAAAGGCAACCAAACGCTTACCGATATTGCCCTTTTGGATGATTTACGTGCCGCTTTTGAACCTGGTGAAGTTGTTAGCATTGAAAAGCTGACTGTGACTGGGTTTGACGGTGCTGTCGCGCCCAACCCGAATTTTGACGGGGATGCGGATAAAGCGCTCTTTGATGGCTTGGGTGTCTTGGCCCCTGATGAAGAAGCCGATGTTAATCTCATCGTACGTGTGGATTTTGCAAATGGCATTACAGAAAACGATAATATTGCGCTCGCCCAAGCTGCGCAATTGAGCGAGGCTGTTGTATCCACAGATCCAACTGATCTGTCTAATATTGTCGATCCAGAGACAGGCGTGACCACAGAGCCATCGCCGACACCGCACAACATTGTTGACTCAGATCTTGATGGTGCCCCCGATGGGTTAGAGACCGAGGGTGACCGGGATGGTGAAGGTATTCCGAATAACGTGGATTACGACCCGCACGGTTATTTTTATTGCGAAGAAAACGGCAATATCCTCGAAGGTGGTTTGATCACGGTTACGGGTCCCTTGGGATCACAGACAGGTGTTGGCACCTCAAACAACATTCGTATCGTCAAGGACGGAACAGATGGTGTCTATCAGTGGTATGCAACGGCTGTTGGCAACTACACGATGACCTATCAGCTCCCGACGAGTGGTGTTGCTAGTGAGACACGCATAACGCTTGGGGAATTGGACACAACGACAATCAACGTGGATCCTTATTCTGTCGGTAGCTCCGAATTTGGAACGACCCGCAAGATTGCCGATTTTACAGCCTCTGCAAATCCATTCTACACCTCGTTTGATATCCAAGTTGGTGCTCCGCTGATCTTGAACAACAACATTCCTCTGCAATTCTGTGGAACACCTGAATTAAGCGCCCGCAAAGAGGTCATAGGGGATGTGACCTTTGGAGCAGACCTCACCTCTCGTGTGACATATGAGATTGGTCTCGAAAATATCGGCGATACGCGGGTCGTTTTGCCAACGATGGTGGATGATCTCGACGCCGCATTTGGTGTTGGACGCCATGCAGTGTTAGCCGCGCGCCTTGTTGCGGCCCCCTCTGGGTTCACGGGAACATTGAACCCCGGGTTTAATGGATCAAGCAACACATCGATCTTGTCGAGTGCGGGTTACATTGAACCTGGCGAAGAGATCACCGTTCAGCTTGACCTTTCCGTTGATGCGCCAACAGCCGGAGCCTATGAGAATACATTAGAAGTCGGTGGGTCGTCACCGTTGACAGGTGAAGTGTTGGAGACAACGACGGCCTCAGTGTCCGTGAACCTCTTCCCAGCGCCAGATCGCGACTCGATAAAAGTGACTAAGACCGCTGGCGTTAGCTCGGTTATGCTTGGTGGCTCCGTGCCGTATACATTGACGTATGAAAACACGAATGCCTTTGATTTGACGGGGGTTGCCTTTGTTGATCAGCTCCCAGGTGGGTTCGTCTACAAACCACAATCCGCAACCTTGGACGGTCAGCCAATCGAACCTAGTTTTGATGGTCGCCGTTTGATTTGGCCAAACCAAACGCTTGCTGCGGACACCACAGTCACGATCCAACTCACGGCATTTGCTGGGGCGGGAATTGATGGAACAAGCTTTGTCAACAAGACATGGGTCGAAGAGCTTTCTACAGGGCGTGTCATGTCCCAGATTGCAACGGCAGAAGTGGCGCGCGAAGCGGAAGCAATCTTTGAGTGTTCCGATGTGATCGGTACTGTCTTTGAAGATGGGAACATGAACGGGTACCAAGATGGGGCAACTGGAGCACAATCGGGTGAAACAGGTCTCTCTGGCGTGCGTATCTCAACCACCACAGGGACATTGATTTCTACGGATGCTCATGGCCGCTTTAACGTGCCTTGTGCTGCGACACCGGATGCCTTGGGGGACAATGTGATCCTGAAGCTGGATACACGAAGCTTGCCAGAGGGATACATTGTTACGACGGAAAACCCACGCTCTGTGCGACTGACGGCTGGTAAGATTGCCAAGTTGAACTTTGGCGCCGCTCAAGCCCGACTGTTGGAAATTGATCTCAGTGCACGTGCCTTTGTGAATGATGCCATGACACCTGAGCTTGAGAACGGGTTAAAGCAATTGCTGTTGTTCGCAAGAACAACGCCGTCAAAAATTGATTTGAATTATTTTGAAAACGGAGAACCGCGCTCTGTCATTAACGGACGCATGCGTCGAGTAGAAAGGTTTATCAATCGCGAATGGCGTGCAGGCAATGGTGCCTATGAGCTGGTGATTAATAAATCTGTGCGGCCGCTGCGTTAGGGGTAAGAGTATGATGCGTAACAAATTTACAATGACAGCCTGTACGGCGAGCGTGATTGCACTCAGTTCCGCATTCGCAACGCCTGTGGCAACCAGAGAAATCTGTGAGGATACACTTGCAGGGGGGGCAAATTCTTGCACCTCTGATGTCATTAATCAAGTCGCAACATCCAAGAACCCTGACCAAGTTGAACCAGTGGCAAATTCGCAAGGTTTTGTGTTGTCATTGGATGGCTATGCAGTGAATGCGGATGCTGAATTCGAGAAACAAGCCAACATCGCCAAAGAAACAGGTCAAGTCTCCGTGACCCAAGCACGCGCGCCTTTGCCCGCGGCCAGAACGGCGCAACAGTCCTAAGTTGAAGAACCCCGTTCAGATTGGTTTTATTTTGCAACGGCTGATTTGACGTGGAGCAAGACAAATATTGGCGGAATTTCGGAAACCAAATCGACAGGTCGCCTCACAGGATATGTTGATGGCGTTACCGCAAATGGGTTCAAGATCACGGCCTCGGTTGATACGGGCGAAGAAGACATTCGCGATGTATTCCGTAAGTTAGATCGCAAAGATCCAGCAAGTGTCTTGTCTCGGATAGATCCCGAAGACACCTATCCAACATTTGGCGACGACAGTTCCATGGTGGATAACACACCGACTTCAGGACGGTTTTACCTGCGCGCCCAAAAGGGCGAGAGCTTTGCTCTGTGGGGGGATTATCGCAGCCAACTCTCTGGATCAAAGTTCGTTCGCAATGAGCGCGAGCTTTATGGGGCGCAAGCGCATTTGGAAACGAACGCGAAAACATCCCAAGGACAGGCACGAGCGAGCCTCGATGTCTTTGTTGCTCAACCTGAGACGCAGATTGGACGCGATGTGTTTCAATCCACAGGTGGGTCTGTGTTTTTCCTCAAACGCCAAGATGTTACGGTTGGAACAGAAAGCATAAGCGTTCAAGTGCGCGATGCCCAAACGGGTCGCGTCCTAAATACAACCCCACTTTCTGTAGGCGAAGATTACCGCGTGAATTATTTCCAAGGTGTTGTGACGCTGAATGCGCCCCTTGGCGATGGGGACAGTGGCCGCCTCATCGAAAGCAACGCAGGCGGGGACACGATCACAAATTTGGTCGTGCAATATGAATTCACACCGACCACATCGGATACAGAAACACTTGCCTTTGGTGGGCGCGGCGAAGCTTGGGTCACAGACAAGTTTCGCATTGGGGTAACTGGGATCAGTGATGAGACCTCTTTAGGGGACAATCACGAAAGCTACAGTGCGGATATTCGCTATCAACACAGCGACACCAGTTTTGTACAACTTGACTACGCAGAAAGCCGTGGCCCCGGCTATGCGCAATCTTATAGTCAGGATGGCGGATTTAACGTTGATAATGAAGTTGGATCAACGGGGTCTGGCGAGGCGGTCAATATTGAGGGGCAATTGGACCTCAACGACGTCAATCCAAATATGAACGCGGTCGTTGGTGGCTATTATCAAACCCGTACTGAAGGCTTTGCAACCCTTGATTATCAAGCGGCGACGGGCACAGGGGATCGCACGCTTTATGGTGCCTTTATAAACGCGCAAAGCGGTGAAAATCTGTCTTGGAAACTCTACGCTGACATCGAGGAAACCACCCAAGGGGTGAATAACGCCACTGTGGGCGGAGAGCTGAATGGTGATTTGACAGATACGCTCAGTGTCTCTGTCGCCGCGGAACAGTTAACACAAGCGACGTCATCTGATGAGAACTCCCGCACCTCAGCCAAAGCCAAACTGACCTATAGTCCAAGCGACGCGCTGAGCTATTACATCTATTCGCAAAATACGATTAACTCCAATGGCCTCGATGCCTATAATCGGTATGGCGCTGGTTTGAGTGCGCAGCTTAGTGACACATGGCGCATGGATGCTGAGGTGTCTGATGGAACTGGTGGGCAAAGTGGTCGCGTTTTCGCCGCCTATGAAAAAGAAGGCAACGAAAGCTATTATTTCGGCTACGAAGTTGACTCAAGCCGCATGGCCAACCAATCCATTAGTGGATCAGACAACGGAAAATTTATCCTAGGTGGGCGTCGTCAGGTTAACGAAAACGTCTCCGTCTTTGGGGAAAACAGCTATGACATCTTTGGAGATCGTCGTACATTTTCGTCAAATTACGGCGTTGATTTCCAACACAATGAGCGGATTACATATTCGTTCGCGGCGCGCCTTGGTCGTGTCGTTGATGATGCCACAGGGCAAGATTTTGATCGTTATGCCTATTCTGTTGGTGCGCAATTTGCGCAGAGGGATGTTTTGGCAAAGGGCCGCATCGAATATCGCCGTGACACAGGTGTTGCAAATGGGCAGGGCGGAAACGAGACCTATGCTCTGTCAGCTCAATTGAAGCAAAAGTTTAGTGAACAAGCCCGTGTCGTTGCCTCTTTGGATGCGATTGAGACGCGTGCAAACAACGCCAATATTGCGAAGGGGACCTATGTTGATGGAACGATTGGCTATGCCTTCCGTCCTATTGATAACGACAAACTCAACATGCTCCTGCGCTATCGCTTTGTTTATGACATGTATGGTCAAACCGTAGATGGTCAGGACAACAGTGGTCCACGCCAAAAAAGCCATGTGTTCAGCATTGATGCGGATTACGATCTCAACAAGAATTGGACGATTGGCGGAAAACTTGGCTATCGATTGGCAGAAACATCCCCTGATAGCCAAAGCGCGTTTTCCCAAAACAATGCGGGTCTTGCGATAATCAATGCACGTTATCATGCGGTGCGCGATTGGGATCTCTTGATAGAAAATCGCGTTTTGTGGCAAGAGCAAACCAAATCCAAGCAAACAAGCACATTGGCTGCAGCTTACAAGCATCTGGGAAATAATGTGAAATTGGGTGTTGGCTATAACTTTGGCACCTTTAGCGACGATTTGAACGATTTGGTGAATGACGACGATGGCGTCTTTGTGAACCTGATCGCCAAGTTCTAATCCACGCAGGCTTGCAAGTTTAAAATTCCCAAGACAAAGTGGCCTCAACGATTAATTTGTTTGAGGCGACGTCTATGACACAACATGGTGGCCATCTTTTGGTGCAATGCCTAAGCGCACTTGGCGCGACCAAGGCCTTTGGGGTTCCCGGTGAAAGCTATCTTGCTGTGTTGGATGCGATGCATGACACGCAAGGTGCCTTTGATTTTGTGAACTGCCGGAACGAAGGCGGAGCGAGCTTTATGGCGGCGGCTTGGGGTAAGCTAACGGGGGAGCCTGGGATCTGTATGGTCACGCGCGGGCCTGGTGCGAGCAATGCGACCATCGGCGTGCATACGGCCATGCAAGACAGCTCTCCGATGATCCTTTTCGTGGGACAGATTGGCACGCATATGCGGGGGCGCGAAGCGTTCCAAGAGTTGGACTATCGGGCGGTCTATGGGAGTATGGCGAAATGGGCCGTTGAAATTGATGACATCACTCGCATTCCTGAAATCCTCGCTCGTGCATGGAAAACGGCGATCTCCGGTCGTCCGGGGCCAGTGGTCGTGGCCTTGCCAGAGGATATGCTGAGCGCCCAGACTGATGTGCCTGCCTTGACAAAACCTAGTCGCGTTATGCCACCTGAACCGAATAAAGGTGCGATATCAGAGGCATTGAACTTGCTTAATCAGGCCAAACGCCCCCTTATCCTCTATGGTGGAAGCAATTGGAGCGAAGAGGGGTCTCAGGCGCTTCAATCCTTTGCAGAAGTATCAGATATCCCCGTCGTGTCCGTGTTCCGCTATCAAGACCAATTTGACAATCATTCCAAATGCTTCTGTGGCGAGGCGGGCGTTGGTATGATGCCCAATGTGCGCGCTCTTATCCAAGAGGCGGATGTCATATTGGCGATCAACAATCGCTTTGGTGAAAACTCAACCGACGGGTGGAGGTTGTTAGACGTCCCTACGCCTAAGCAAAAGCTCATCCATGTTCATATCTCAGAGCTTGAATTGGGCAAGATCTATCAGCCTGACATGGCAATCCAATCCTGTCCAAATGCCTTTGCTCAGGCGATTGCTGCTCATCCAGTCAAAGGCGATTGGGCGGCGTGGCGGTCTGAGGCCAAGGCGAAATGGGAGCGCGGATTTGATCTGGCTGACCTTCCTAGTCCTGTTGATATGGGCAAAGTGACGGGTTATTTAAACGACACTCTTCCAGAGGATGTGATCCTCACGAACGGGGCGGGAAATTTTGCGGTTTGGCCGAACAAGTTTTTCAAATTTGGCCCCAAAGCGCGCCTCTTGGCACCCCAAGCAGGGGCTATGGGATATGGCGTCCCTGCGGCGATTTCAGCCAAGATTGCCCATCCCGATCGAACTGTGATTTGTTTTGCAGGGGATGGGGATTTCCAAATGAATTGCCAAGAATTGGCAACGGCTGCACAAGCAGGCGCCTATCCGATAATATTGATTTTAAATAATGGGATGTACGGCACAATTCGTGCGCATCAAGAACGCCATTACCCTGAACGCGTGTCTGGAACTAACATGTCAGGGAATCCTGATTTTGCCGCTCTTGCGCGAGCCTATGGATTTTACGGTGAACGCGTTGAAGCGACCTCAGATTTCCAAGCGGCCTTTGAGCGGGCCAAGGCATCAAAGACGGGCGCTGTGTTGGATTTGGTGATCTCCGCTGAGGCATTGACCCCACGGGCGAGCCTGTCCGACATTCGCGCCGCGGGGTTGAAGGCACACACTTCATGATCAAGGATCCCGCTCTCTATTTCCAGGATGGCTGCGGTCGCTGCAAACACTTTGCCACAGATGACTGTAATGCGAGGCGCTGGGGCGATGGGCTCGCTATATTACGGCAGGCATGTCTAGATGCGGGCCTGACAGAAGAGGCCAAATGGGGGCATCCTTGTTATACCTTTAACGGTGCAAATGTTGTCATTCTCGGTGCGTTTAAGTCCGATTTTCACATGTCCTTTTTCAAGGCCTCCCTGATGCAAGACGAAAGCGGTCTTTTCATTAAACGCGGAGAAAATACCCAAGTTGCCTCTGTTCTACAGTTCACCAATACCGATCAAGTCAAAGACCAACTCTCAGTAATACGGTCCTATCTACAAGAGGCGATTGCCGTTGAAAAATCAGGCATTAAGCCTGTTAAACCGAAGCCTAGTTTTGATATTCCAGAGGAGTTGGTCACTGCGATGGATGAGGATCCCGAATTGGCAGAAGCATTTTATGCACTCACTCCCGGGCGACAACGGGGGTACTGCATGACAATCGGGTCTGCCAAACAGCAATCGACGCGACTTAACCGCATTGCCAAATACCGCGCGCAAATTTTGCGTGGCAAAGGGTTTAATGAGGCTTAATCGACAGGTAGACCGCTTGGAACGCTCTCAGGACGGCCCAATTCAAAGGGGCCTTTGGTGGTTTCTGTGAGGGTGTTGAGAAAGGCGACGATATCCGCGACCTCACCATCACTAAGGGCGATAGGTTGAATATCAAGACGCGATTCAAATCGTGCCATTTCCCGAACATCGCTTTGAATGACCATATCGATCTCTTCGAGCCAAGGAACCTTGGGAAGGTTCGCAACCTCTATGCTCCACTGCTTACGCGCCGCAACAGGGTCCAAGTGATGACGCACGATGCCCTCAAGCGTTGGATAGGCCCCGTTGTGACCATAGGGGGCAGTGAGGGCCACGTTGCGCAAGGCAGGCGTGCGAAAGCGATACATATCGTCCAAATCATCGCTCTTGCCCATGCGTCCGATATCGCGCGGAATGGGGTCAAACCGACGGGTGCGTCCCGGTCCAAAAGGAGGCAAGCCAAGGGCGTGGAATTTTTGATCGCTTAACAGTGGGCCACTGTGACATTGGCTACAATTGGCTTTGCCAAAAAACAACTGCCGCCCGCGCTCTGCGGACTCTGGCAGGGGGGTGCCGTCAGTGAGGAATTGATCATAGAGGCTGTCATAGCTTTGCCATTCTGAATTCATGAAGTCAGACAAGGCATTGGCAATTTCAACGATGGATATGTCGCCGTCGCTCTCTACTGTGTCAAAGGCGGCGATAAACATATCGCGGTAGGTTGGAATTTCCTGAATACGTTTGGACAAAATGGGCCAGGCCGTGTCAATGCGATCATGAATGGCCCCTGCAATTTCATTTTCGCGCGGATTACCCGACATTTCAAATTGGGCCACCATTGGAAATACGGCTTGCGCGGCAAGGGGCGAATTGAACCCCATCGGCAACCATTCTTCGGCGGGCGTGTTAAAGTCGTTTTCGTAGAGATCACTCACCTCAAGTCGACCATCATGGAACATTGTGGTGATAGAGCGATGCCCCAAATTCCAAAGCCCCGGCGCATTGCGGGGGATGCGTTTGCGAATGCGATCTGCGCCTTGGCCTGGTGTTCGATTGGGTCCAATCCCGTCGCCCCCTTCACCGATCCCAAGGCTGAGCCCATCCGCGGTTCCGAGATCATGATGGTGACAAGTGCCGCAGCTGATATTTTTGTTCCCTGACAGGATCTTATCATAAAACAGTAGCTGTCCAATTTCCGCCTTTTGAGGGTCGAAATCAAAGAACTGTTCTGGTGACAAAGCAGGGGTTTGGGCGTAAGTTGAACTGGCAAAACAGGCCCAAAGAAGGACAGCACCATGAAACATTTTATTCTGTTGGCGGGATTGTTGGTTCCCACCTTTGTTGGCGCGGATATTGAACATGCGCGTGACCTTATGGAAGAGGGGAAGTTCGTTGAGGCCCGACAAGAGCTTTGGCCAGCGGCCCGGTCTGGGAATGCGGATGCTGAGGAATTGATTGGCGTTATGTATGCGCTTGGTCTCGGCGTCGAGCAAGATTATGAACGCGCGTTTGATTGGTATCTCAGATCCTCCCTCAAAGGACACCCCGGTGCGCAATCTGGGATTGGTTGGTACTATGAGGTTGGTCTCGGCATGCCTGCGCCCGATTTGATGCGGGCTTATGTCTGGTATGTTCTCTCCGCGATCGGTGGCGACCCTGATGCCGCGATCAGTCAAGAAGAAGTCATTAAGAAGATGACGCCAGAACAAATTGAGCAAGCCCATAAGTTAATCGATGATTATCGAGTGTGGATATATCCGTTTCGATAAACCTGCATGTGGACATAGCAGGTTAATGGAAAAGGAAAGGGCGCGTTGATAGCAACGCGCCCAATTTTTATTTACTTCGTGTCCATAGCGCGAACAGCATTGATTTGCTCTTCGGCTGTGGCAACGGAAGAGACCAAGGCGTCAAACGCGGCTTGACCACCGTCGATGTTGTCGTTGAACCAATCATAAACAGGGGCTGCAGCCTCTTTGAAGGCGGCTTTCTCTGCTGGTGTTGGAACATAAAGATCGCCACCGCCAGCAACGAAGTCGCTATAGGCTTGGATTGATTTACGCTTTGGTGAGGCAAATGTTGCTTGCTGAAGCTGATAGAATCCATCGGCAATCACAGTGCGCATTTCCGCTGGCATCCCTTCGAATTTCGCATTGTTCATGAACCACAAAGCACCCATATAGGCGTGTCCGTCCAATGTGACGTACTGAAGGCCCGCATCTGGGAACTTCATGTTCATGATGTCCGTGATGCCGTTTTTGGATCCTTCAACAACGCCCGTTTGGAACGATGTGAAAAGCTCAGGCCATGGGATCGGCGTTGGCGATGCACCCAAGGCGCGGACCAATTCCTGTGGAAGGTCTGCAACAACTGTACGGATTTTTAGCCCGTCCATGTCGGATGGGTTTTGAACACGGCGCTTTGTGTTCGCAAAGTTGCGCCAGCCACCTGTGTTCCCGATTGTCATCAAGCGGATTGCATCGCCTGATGTCTCAGAGACCATGTCTTGCATTGTTGTAATGAACTCTGAGCCGTTCGCCAAAACAGTTTCCGCAACGCGGTCATCTGCCATGAGGTAGGGAAGGTCAAGAACCTGAACGAATGGGAAAAGACCCGCTGTTCCGCCAGATGTTGACACATACACATCAATTGATCCATCCGCGATGCCCTGAAGACATTCTGTGCCGTTTGAACAAAGCTGTGTTCCGATGAACATTTCAACTTCGATAGCGCCGTTTGAGGCCGCTTCGACGTAGTTTTTAAAGACAACAAGACCATCATAGTCTTCGTCGTTTTCGTTTGAGTTGGCTGTTGCGCGAATTGTGTAATCCGCAGCTTGTGCTGAAATTGCACCTGCTGCCAATACGGCCGCCATTGCTAATGATTTGATTGTCGTTTTGAGCATTAGAACCTCCCAGTTATGTACTCTGTTAGTTAACGAACCCAGTTAATCTTGGGATCGTCATGGAAATCGCCGGAACATATGTGATCAAGAAGATCACAATTATTTCGACAAGTAGGAACGGTAGGATGGCCCGCGCGATTGCATCGACACGTTCCCCCGATACCGAAGACGCCACGAATAGAACCAAACCCATCGGCGGCGTCGCCAGTCCAACGGTCAAGTTCACACTCATGATGATGGCAAAGTGAATTGGGTCAACCCCCATTTCAACAAATATAGGTCCTAAAATTGGCCCAAGAATAATGATCGCCGGTCCTGCATCCAAGAACATTCCCACAATGAACAGGAGAATATTGATGAGGAACAAGAGGATAAGAGGGTTTTCTGTCAAGGACAGCACAAAATCCGCCATCATTTCTGGTGCGTGACTGAGGCTGACCACAGTTTTGAACGCCATAGCTGCGCCAACGAGGAGAAGAACCACAGAGGACGTCATTGCCGCGCGGGTCAACACATTAGGCAAATCGCGCAGCTTGAGCGTGTTCAAAACGAACATCCCGATAAAGACGGCATAGGCCACGGCAACGGCGGCTGCTTCTGTCGGGGTGAAGACACCTCCCAAAATGCCGCCCAAAATGATCACAGGCGTGAGGAGGGGAAAGAACGCCTTGAGGCTGGCGTTTCCCCGTTCGCCCCACGTATATTTACGGCTGGCGACAGGAAAATCATATTTATCCGCCATGACCTTGACCATGAGCATCAAACCTAGACCGACCAATATTCCTGGAACAATCCCCGCCAAGAACAGGGCGGCCACGCTTTCGCCCATGACATAGGCATAGATGATCATAATGCCTGAGGGCGGAATGATCGGTCCAATCACTGAACTCGCAGCGGTAATAGCGGCGGCAAATTTGCGGGAATATCCTTGTTTTTCCATCGCAGGGATCAACATGGACCCAAGCGCGGATGTATCCGCCACAGCCGATCCAGAGAGACCCGCAAACAACATAGATGAGAGAATATTCACATGCGCTAAGCCCCCGCGCAAATGCCCCATCAACGCTTGGGCAAATTCGACAAGGCGTGAGGTGATGCCCCCACGGTTCATCAATTCACCTGCAAGCATAAAGAAAGGGATCGCCATCAAAGGAAAGCTATCCATCCCATTATAAACATTGCGATACAACAGCGCGATATCCCGTTCTTGCCCATTCATCCAAAGCAATAAACCAGGGGCAAGTAACAAACCAAAAACAACCGGCAGGCCGATAAGTAAAAACACCAAAAAGAGCGGTAAAAACCAGATCAGCATCAGCTCACTCCCTGTGTATTAAGATCAGGGATGCTTGGCAATTTTTCACCAGATCCGAAGATCGTAATAATTTCGCGCAAGATGAGTTCGACACTCACAATGATCATGAGCCACACCCCAACATAAAGCGATAGAAAGGACCAAGCGAGCTTGATTTTGACAGGTTTCATACCAATCAAATCTAACGGCACTTTGAGAGAGGAGGACGCAAAAAGCCATCCAGACTTCACATGATTTGCACCAAGTTGAACAGCGACCACAAGAATTGCCAAGGTCATTACCAAGAGAACAAGGCTTAAGATCGATGTCGCACGCGACGGTAGCGCCAGTTTCAACGTGTCAATCGCAACAAAGCCCCCCTGACGGAGCGCGACAGGGGCCATCAAGCCTGTGAGCCAAAGCATCAAAAACCGCGCGGCTTCGTCGGGCCAAGGAAGAGCGTTATTCAGAACGTAGCGACAAAACACTTGGATCAGGATCACCACAACCATAAGGCCAATGGCCGTCACAGACAGCGCTTGGCCAATTCGGCCAAGTACAGAGTTGATAACCCCTAATAGACGTGCAAGCAAAAGCATTGCCGACATTCATTTTCCTCCCTAAGGGCGCGATTTTATTGTTTTGTGCGCCTCTTTTATCCTTATGTCACCTCAGAGGATATTCCCCTGAGCGAAAATCAAAGGGGTTCCCTCGTTTTGGGAGACCAAGTCAACTTGTCCCAAAATTATTGAGTGATCTCCCGCATCATGAACAGCATACTGTGTACATTCAAATCGTGCCAAGCAATTTTCCAATAGTGGAACATTTTGCGTGTTGAGCATCCAGTTCGCCTTGTCAAAGGCATGTGGCTCTTTGGCAAAAGCATTGCACAGGTCCGCTTGATCCGAGGTCAAAACATGGATCGCGTAATGGCGCGCAGAAACAAAGCTTTCATGACGCTGCGATGTTTTGGCTGGAGACCAAAGAACAAGAGCAGGATCAAGCGACACACTTGAAAAGCTATTTGCCGTCATACCCATAGGGCCATCGGCGCTGTCGCAGGTGATGATCGTAACCCCCGTTGCGAATTGGCCCAAAGCGGTACGATAGGCGCGCGCTGTTGCCTCAGAGGGGGCAAAGGGCGTGCCTTTGGCCAAGCTGGTGTCCATTTTCATGCGACCTCGCGTCCTAATGCGCTTGTGTAGATTTCAAACCAAGTTTGACGATCCATATCGACCTTGGTTGCATCTGAAAGGGCTTTGATACGGTCGATGGAATTGGTTCCCAAGACAGGCATAATATTTGACGGATGCGCCAAGAGCCACGCAACCGCAACGGCGCTGGCATCCACGCCTTGTGCCGATGCGACTTTGTTCAACGCGTCCAATACTGCAGTGTTGGAGCCGTCAAACAAGGCACCCCCTGCCAAGGGTGACCACGCCATCAAGGGCGTTCCAATGCGCTGATGATAGGCCACATCGCCATTCACAAAGCTGTCATGCGCCAAAACGCTCAGCTCAATTTGGTTCGTGACCAAAGTGTTTTTCATGCCAGATTGTAACAATTCCCAATCATAGGGGCGAAAGTTTGAGACACCAACAGAGCCGACTTTACCGCTTGCGATAACCTCATCAAGGGCGGCACCCGTTTCATGATGATCCATCAGAGGATCAGGACGGTGAATCAGCAAGAGATCAATATGATCAATCCCCATCAAGCGCAGCGAGTGATCAACTGACGATAGGATATGATCACGGCTCGTATCATAATATTTGACACGTGCATCACTATAGCGCCCAGCAGGAGCCACGATATCGCATTTCGTGACGATCTCCATTTTGTCCCGAAGGTCAGATCCCTTAAGGGCCGTGCCCAAGAGTTCTTCGGCCTCATATCCGCCGTAAATGTCCGCTTGATCAAAGGTTGTGATGCCTTGATCTAAACATGCCGTGATCTTGTTGCGGATGTGATCGACGCTTGTGTCCCTGTCATCCCCTAGGCGCCACATTCCATAAACGATACGAGAAAAAGAAATGTCTGAAGTTAGATTGATACGGTCCATTAACGACGGTCTCCTGCGCCTAGCGGTGTCATTGGTGTTTGGCTTGGAACACGCCCATAAGCCTCTGGCAAAGAACATGTCTTCATCTGAGGCAATACACGGGATCCAAAATGTTTACATTCCTCAATATGAGGGTATCCCGACAAAATGAAAGCGCGCATTCCCATTTTTTGATAGCTTTCCAGTTCTGAGAGCACTTGATCCGTTGATCCAACAAGAGCGGCCCCACAGCCAGAGCGCGCGCGGCCTACACCAGTCCAAAGATGCGGTTCAACAAATCCGTCCATATCCGCCAAATCGCGGTTCTTTGCTTGGTGGGACACACCAAGAGATGTACTGTCCAAGGCGCGCTCGCGGATGGCGCGGCCGTGTTCGTCATCTAGCTTGGAAACAATGTATTCCGCGTATTCGCGTGCTTCTTGTTCTGTGTCGCGCACAATCGTATGAACGCGCAAACCGTAATCCAATGTGCGATCATACCGCTCAGCGACCTCATTCACGGCGCGCATACGATCCGCCAATTGATCCTTGGGCTCTGGCCACATGAGATACACATCACAGTGTTGACCACAAAGCTCCAAGGCATCTGGCGAGTACCCTCCGAAATAAAGCAATGGACCGCCTGTTTGATAGGGTTTTGCGGGATCAGTTGTCAGGCCTTCGAAATTGTAAACCTCGCCCTGATAATTGATCTCGTCTTGGGTCCAGGCTTGTTTCAGAATTTCCACAACTTCGCGTGAGCGGCGATACCGATAAGAGCTGTCTTCTTTTTGACCCGGAAAATCGCTGCTGATGATGTTAACTGTCAAGCGACCTTTCATCATGTGATCAAGCGTTGCTAAGGTTCGCGCCAACATAATGGGCTGCATTTCACCACAGCGCACAGCAGCTAGCATATTGATCGTGTTCGTAATAGGCGCACATCCCGCCACAAAGCTGAGCGTGTCTTGACCCACTTGATAAGAAGAGGGGCACAGAATGTTGCCAAACCCTTGATGTTCCGCCTCTTTTACGATGGCGCTACAATGATCCCAGCTCGATCTTAATGACCCATCAGGGACTCCCAAGAATTGGTAATCGTCTGAACACAGAGCTGAAAACCAAGACACTTCAGCGGCGTCTAGATCAGGTGATGTAATGGGTACGATTGTCATTTGGCCCTCCAGTCGATTTCCTATTGCGTAGCATTTCATTTGGTGTAAATCAATAGTGTATCAATTCAGGAAATCCCGCGATGCGCCCGACACAAACTTTGCCAATATATGTACAAATCAGCGAGATGCTGATCCGTGATATTATGGCGGGTCGATTGGTCGATGGGGAACGCCTTGCCCCAGAACGAGAGATGTCGAAACAGTTAGGGATTTCTGTCGGAACCCTTAGAAAAGCCCTATCTGATATGGAAGAAAAGGGTGTCTTAAAGCGCCGACATGGGTCCGGTAATTATGTCCGAGCCAAATCGGATGTGGCCTCTGTCTATGCCTTTTTTCGGGTGGAGCTCCACTCAGGCGGCGGCCTTCCGAGTGCAGAAATCTTGAGCGTTGATCGTGTATCAAAACCTGAAGACTCGCCTGAGTTTGGGTCCGCATCGGATGGATATCGGATTCGCCGACTCAGAAAATTAAACGCGATCCCAGCGGTTCTCGAAGAAATTTGGCTTGATGGAGATCAAGCGAAAAGCCTGAGCAAAGGAACATTGGGCGAGTCTCTGTATTTGTATTACCGGAATTCGCTCAATCTTTGGATCACCAAAGCAGAGGACCGCATTGGTCAAAGATCGGTGCCAGACTGGGCACCCCAAGAATTTGGCGTATCTCACGGGGCGACGACCCCTTGTGTGGAGCGCCTCAGCTATAATCAAGATGGGCAGGCTGTTGAATATTCAGTGAACTGGATTAACAGCGACGTTGCTCATTATGTCGCAAGAATAGGATAAGACGATGACACAAAAAACGCGCTATGGAATGATTGGCAGTGGCATGATGGGCCAAGAGCACTTGCGCAATATCGCCCTGCTGCCTGAGACGGTTGTGACAGCGATCTATGAACCTGACGCGGGAATGCGGGCGGTGTCTGCTAAATTTGCACCAGAGGCTGTGTTCTTTGATGATTTGGGCGACATGCTTGCCTCAGACACGGTTGATTGCTGGGTGATTACCTCGCCCAATCATGTGCACCTGGATCAATTGGAAGTACTGGCAACATCAACACCGCGCCCCGTTTTGGTGGAAAAGCCTCTGTTTACCAATCCTGATGACTTGGAGCGGGTGCAAGCCTTTGCAACGAAATATCCAGCGCCTGTTTGGGTTGCGATGGAATATCGCTATATGCCACCTGTCGCCGCCCTTCGTGAGAAAATGGCCGAAGTCACAGGCGGGCTCAAGATGTTGAGCATTCGCGAACATAGGTTCCCGTTTTTGGAAAAGGTCGGGGATTGGAATCGGTTTAATGACAATAGCGGCGGCACCTTTGTTGAAAAATGCTGTCATTTCTTTGATTTAATGCGGCTTTTGATTGGTGCAGACCCCGTTCGCGTGATGTGTAGCGGAGGTCAAGCGGTCAACCATCTGGACGAAACCTATAATGGCCGCACGCCAGATATCTGGGATCATGGGTATGTAATCGTTGATTTCCAAAACGGTGCGCGGGCGATGTTGGAACTGTGTATGTTTGCAGAAGGCTCTAAGTACCAAGAGGAAATCAGCGCCGTTGGCCCAAATGGCAAGATCGAAGCCCTTGTTCCAGGTCCAACACGGTTCTGGCCCGACCATCTTGGTGCGCCACCTGAACCCAAAATTGTTATTAGTCCGAGGGATTTATCAGGCGTTGTTGAACAAGACATCCCCGTTGATCCAACCCTGCTTGCGGCTGGGGATCACAATGGATCAACCTTTTATCAACATCAGAGGTTCTTGGAGGTTGTGCGCGGCACAGGGTCGATTGATGTGACACTCGACGACGGCATATGGGCCGTTCGCATGGGGCAGGCGGCTCAGTTATCGGCACGTATAGGCCAAGCCGTTGAATTTTGATCACTTAAGGTAGGGAAACCAGTCTTCCCTGAGGGTTTGACCGGCCTGCATGTCATGTCCGGGAAACGGAGGCGATGTGCGGCCGGGGCGTTCAACATAACGTGCATCATCGCCAACTAATCTGAGGCTAAAAGCGCGGCGGCGTTGCGCGGTTTCATTGCCGCGCGCGCCATGCAGAATGTTAAAGTTAAAGGCCACGGCATCACCGGGTTCCATATCCCATTCAACAACCTTCATCCCTTCGGCATCTGGGTCAGGGACAGGCATGTAATCTTCTGGATTGGGATAAAAATTTTCCTCAGACAACCACCGCGTTGGCAAAACAGGCTTTTCCCAAAGATGCGATCCCGCGACACAGCGCAAGCTTGCTTCTGTGGCGGGATCAAGAGGGGACCAAAAGCTAACGGTTTGTTTGCCGTCGACGAAATAATACGGGCCATCTTGGTGCCATGGGGTCGGCTTTGATGTGCCGGGCTCTTTGACCAAGATATGATCATGAAAGAGTTGAACGCGCTGAGAGTGCATTAAATCAGCGGCGACCTCGGCGGCGGGGGATGTGCGAATAACCTCTTCAAACTCTGGAATGCGTGACCAGTTGCAATAATCATCAAAGAATCGTCCCCCTTCGCCATCTTTGAGGTTTTCGGCGGCATAGGGGCCGGGGTCTTGCATGTTGCGTTCAATCCCTTGGCGCAAGATGTCTACATGATCGCGAAAAAGTCCCTTGATTAAAACGACGCCGTTGCGCTGGAATGTATCGATATCAGATTGTGTGACAAGGTCGTGCATAGTGGTTCCCCTTTTATATGAGAACTATCGGGTAGATTATCCCAAAAAACAAGCCGCTCAAAAGAGCGGCTTGTGATCAATTATCGTTTGCCTTTGAACGGGGGCTTTCCGCCACCGCCACCTTTTGAAAAGCCAGGCTTTCCACCGGGTCCACCAGGACGCGCTGGCCTGCCTGCGCCTCCACTTGGGCCGCGCTTGGGCTTTGCACCCGGAGGCGTAAAGCGTTTAGATGTATCCGTTGCCGTCGCTTTTGGTTTTCCGCCAAAGGGCTTGTCCCCGAAGGATCCTGACCGCTTGGGTCGATCATCCCGTGCGCCGTCGCGTTTTGGGCGATCATCGCGCGATCCGCCACCAAAGCCGCGTTTGCTGCCCTCTGGTTTGCCGCCACCGCGTTTATCACCCCCGAGATCACGTTTGCCCTCTTTGCGGTCTCCACGATCAGACTTGGGTTTGTCAAAGTTGTCTTTGCCAAAGACAGGCTTTGCCTTGGGTTTACGCGGAACAACGACGCCATCTGGGCGGGATTTTTCAGGGCGCGGTGTCTCGGCCATCTTGTCTACTTTATCCGCGCGTGGTTTTCGGTTTTCGCTGAAATCGGGACGATCATCCCGACGCGCTGGGCGTCCGCCTTTGAAATCTGGGCGATCACCTCGATCCCCGCGGCCACCAAAGTCTTTCTTCGGTCCACGCCGCTCACCACCACGGTCTCCACCACGCGGGCGATCATCACGACGTCCGCCACTACCCTCACGTGGGCCAGAGCCACGACGCGGCTGTGGTCCAAGGTCAGGCGCGGCTGCAAGTTGTTCAATCACAACATTGTCTTCCAACACCATAGACGGCCCAACAGCGGCGCTAAATCCTTTGGCGGCATGTTCCTTGATTTCGAAATAGGTTTTGTCGTCCTGAATACGGATCGCACCGATTTCGTTTTTGGTAATGTCACCGCCATTACAAATCATCGGCAAGAGGCTGCGCGGATCGGCGCCTTTGTCACGTCCCAGATCCATGCTGTACCAAACAGTCGGACCAAAGCTTTCACGTGGTTTGCGATCATCGCGCGGTGCAGGCGCATCATTGATATCCTCAGGCGCGGAGGCACGTGCCGTATAAAGCCGCATATAAGAGGCTGCAATTTGTTCTGCACTAAAGGCGTCGACCAATTTGGTGACGAATTCCTGTTCCGTCTCTTTAATTGCTGTGGTCCAAGTTTCATCATTCATGAGACGCTCTTGGTCTTTGGCAATGACTTCATCCGCGCTTGGGGCGGATCCCCATTCAGCGGTCACTTTGGCCATGCTCAGCAAACGCTGCGCTTTCTTATAGCTTTTGGGCGGCACAATAAGAGCGCTCACCCCTTTGCGTCCTGCACGACCTGTGCGACCAGAGCGGTGCAACATGGTTTCAAAATTGGACGGAAGCTCGGCGTGGATCACCAATTCGAGGTTCGGCAAGTCAATACCGCGTGCAGCGACATCCGTCGCCACACAGACACGGGCCCGACCATCACGCATCGCCTGAAGCGCATGTGAGCGTTCATTCTGCGTTAATTCGCCCGACAGCGCCACAACCGAAAACCCGCGATTAGAAAATCGTGTGGTGAGGCGGTTAACCATTGCGCGTGTATTACAGAACACAATCGCATTTGGAGCCTCATAAAAGCGGAGCGCATTGATGATAGCGTTCTCTTGATCTCGATCTGCAACACTAAAGGCGCGGTATTCGATATCACTGTGTTGTTTTTGCTCGGACGTTGTGATGATCCGCTCTGCATCTTTTTGATATTTCTTTGCCAGCGTCACAATGGACTTTGGAACCGTGGCAGAAAACAGCAAGGTGCGGCGTTCTTCTGGTGCTTCGGACAGAATGAATTCCAAATCTTCGCGGAACCCAAGGTCCAGCATTTCATCCGCTTCGTCCAATACAACGGCGCGAATGGTGCTGAGATCAATTGACTCGCGTTGGATATGGTCGCGAAGCCGGCCAGGTGTGGCAACAACGATATGCGCTCCGCGCGCAAGGTCACGACGTTCATCGCGCATGTCCATGCCACCGACGCAAGAGGCCATAACAACGCCAGCATTGGCGTAAAGCCATGATAATTCGCGCTTAACCTGCATAGCAAGCTCACGTGTTGGCGCAATGACCAAGGCCAATGGTGCCGCCGCTTTGGCAAATTTGCCAGACTCGTTCAAAAGGTTTGGCGCAATTGCGAGGCCAAATCCAACAGTCTTGCCAGAGCCTGTTTGCGCAGAGACAAGCAAGTCTTGTTCGATCAATGACGGGTCAGAGACCGCAGTTTGAACAGGGGTTAAAGTTTCATAGCCGCGATTGGCTAATGCATCCGATAAAGTTTGGATCACGTATTTCATCCGTTTCAGGCTTTGGTTGAACGGATGTTGTGACCAGCCCTCGCGCCACGCTCCGTCTTGCTGCGTATTGGTGCCGCGCACTCTACAGTCTGGCGGCTCACTACTGTGAAACGGTGCAAATGTATAGCTCTATATTCACTTGATATCCTTTTGCGGTCTCAATTCCTTGGATTTATCCTGAAGGGGCCGCGCGAAAAGAAAAACATTTTGATAATTTATCCCCTGTTAATTTTGTTTTGATCAGGTGTGAGAATGCCCAATTTGTTTAAATATTGTTTGTTGTCGTCCTTTGTTGCCCTTGCGGCCTGCGGTGGTGGGGAAGCGCCTGTTACTGTTGATCCTGACCCAAGTGATGAAACACCTTCCGGAAATAATGGAAGCGTTATTCCTTCGACAGGTGAGGGAAACGGGGGCAATGTCACGCCTCCAGTATCTTCAGGTGTTGCTCTCCCAGATGGGCTTCAAAATCTGAGAACATTTGCAGATGGCCAACAAATGGTCCGCTTCTATAATCCGCAAACTGACGAAATTTTTGTCGGCCTCACAGGTGGAAATTCTCTATTGTCAGAATTAGAGAATAATACGCTAACGAATTTTCAAAATGTGTCACTCTCTATAGAGGGCGATCGTTTTGAGGCGGAGCGCACAGCGCAAACATCCACAAATGAAACGATTGATCTTGTGATCAGTGGGCTCAACTTAACCTCAGGGGGCGACGAGTATGTTGCGCGTGTCTTTATGACGAGCCCAAGCGAAGGCACCGCGTATGTTGTCGCGGGCGCGCCGGTTCAGCAATTGCCGAATGCGAGCGCGATTTATGCGGGCGTCGCTGAAATAGTTGTTTCAAATACGGCAACGGGTGCACAGTTAAGAGAGGTCGGAAATTTCGACCTGTCATTGGATTTTTCCCAATCCGCGCCAATTGGACGGATTTCCGGTGCAACGGATGGGTATATATTTGTCGGTGCCTCCGTTGCCTTGGACAAAGAGACAACCGCTCTTAGTTCATCGTCAGTAGAAATTGGACCCGTCATGGGGGCGACGCAGACGGCGACTTTGGCTGGCAATATAATGGGTACCACGGGCTCAGGGGTAGGGGGCATTATAGTGTCGGACGATACAGGGGGGGCTGCCTACTTAGCATCCTTTTACGGTACGCTGCAATAAGGCGTCTAACCGACTCGCTTTAGGCTACGTCAGAGTGCTGGATAGATGGATGGTGCATCCTATCCTGTGGATAACATTGAAAAATTGTGGATAACTTAGCCGCCAACCCCCAGATATAGAGGGGATCGGAAAAAACGTAAAAAAGATTGTTAAAAGTGATTTTTAGGGGTTGCGGGTATTTGTTGGTGGTATTAGAAGCGCGTCTACCGGCACTGAATAGGTGCAGGTTACTGGGAATTGG
>CBFHNR010000027.1:0-34158 GCA_965657215.1 uncultured Paracoccaceae bacterium | reverse complement strand
GGCGACAACGTTGGCGCATTGCTTCGTGGTGTTGACCGTGAAGGTGTTGAGCGTGGTCAGGTTCTTTGTAAGCCTGCCTCTGTTAAGCCACACACAAAGTTTGAAGCAGAAGCTTATATCCTAACGAAGGAAGAAGGCGGACGTCACACACCATTCTTTGCGAACTACCGTCCACAGTTCTACTTCCGGACAACAGACGTAACAGGAACAGTTGTTCTTCCAGAAGGCACAGAAATGGTCATGCCTGGCGACAACCTCAAGTTCAACGTTGAATTGATCGCACCAATCGCGATGGAAGAAAAACTCCGCTTCGCGATCCGCGAAGGTGGCCGCACAGTCGGCTCAGGCGTCGTTTCCAAAATCATCGAGTAATCGATAATCCCGAGACGCACAGACAAAATTGGTGTCAAAAATCCTTGAGTAATCGACGGACGACCCAATAAATCATCAAAGCCCCCGCATCCGCGGGGGCTTTTTTTGAGTATTTGAATATCAAAGATGTGCAAGATATCGTTTTTAGAATTACAACGGGTCTAAGCGGATGATTAACAAGGCGCGGAACCAGGCTTGATTGCACTTCAGGGTTGATTTATATTGCAGGAGGTTAATCTTTTGTTGATATATTACGGAGACGGCTATGCGATTTGTTGCAGTTGCTGTATTGTTTATGTTCAGTGCTTGTGTTTCCCAAGAGCAGTCGCCGATGAGTAAACCAATGAGCCCGTCTTGGCGTGAAAGTCAAACGTCCGAAGCGTTATGGCAAGCATATTTCAACATAGACTATCACGGCACTCTTTTCAAAAAACTGACTAAAGTTTGTGGTAAACTTCGTCCACCTTCAGTTACTCCGGATTATAAAGGCGCGGTTTCTAGGTCGCAATACAACGCGGCCAAGCGGCATGCTAAAGATCTACCTAAAGTAAAAAAGTGCATACTTGATAACATGTCTCAAGTCGTAAACGACAGAATTGCTGATTTCAAGGAAATGGACACAATTGCAACGTTTGGCATTCAGCAATATCGAAATGGCAACTTTCAACTAGATGACCGACTGCGCTTATTTGAGCGCATGATCGAAACTGAGATCGGGGCTCGAAACCGCAAGGCGGAGATCGAGCGAGAGTTAACGATTGTCCGCGAAGAATTTTCGGTAGCTACAGAGCGAGCCATTGGAAGTCTGAATCAAGCGGAAAAGGGCCGTGGTATTGCGCGTTCTCATGCTGCATTGATTTGGGCGGATGGGTTGTCGGGAGCTGCCCAAGACTTGAGCGCATCAATGCATGCGAGCGTGAATGCGTCGCGCGCTCATGCAGGTTTGCCGACGTTAATGTCCGCCTCCGAGCGCGCGCAGATGGATCGAAATTTGGCTGATCTTCATTTTGAGGCAGAAAGTTTTGAATCTTGGGATGAGGCAACCCCTAAGGCCACCTTGCATTCTCAGGAGGATATGAAATGCCCTTTTGTGCCCGAAGCTGGGTATCGTACGTGCGGAGAGTGGCGTGAATTTAATGGCCTAGAGGATGATCGGGCTTATCCATCGGCAGCCTCCGTTGAGAATTGATTATTGATTAGTTTCGCGGTAGGCGGGTATCTTCCTCTCAGCGGGCACGCCAAAAAAGGCTTGGATAATGTCACAAAAATCCTCGAGTAATCTTTTACTCTTTACATTAGGGTCAACTGGGCGCTTTCGGGCGCCCTATTGCGTGTTTGGGCGCTAGAACCAGATAAACAAGCGCTCCATAATGTCGCATGCTGCATATGCAGCGCGCTGTTCTGCACGCGCAAAACGCACCTTGGTAAGATTAAGAATTTGCTTAAGAAAACTGTGATAGCATACATAGGGATACCAATTCGGTATGCCATTGCATCCACTTAAGTCATTAAAATATATTGATTTTTTCAATTTGAACCCGCCTTCTATAGGTGGAGGACGACCAAATGGATAAAGTTAACTTTGATGCATGGACTGGAAATACAGTCATGGAAGACGGGCGCATTTGCGAACAAAAGGCGCAGCAGATTATTGCAACTCTCGGAGATGATCGCCCAGAGCAGGCCCGCCAATCGGGACAACTCAGCCCATTGTGGCACTGGTGTACATTCGCGCCTTCGACGCCGATGGACCAACTTAGCAAAGATGGTCATCCAAGATTGGGCGATTTCCTTCCGCCATTACCCTATCGTCGCCGCATGTGGGCCGGGGGCTCTGTTCGTTTTCATGCGCCGCTCCAAATCGGTGAAAACCTGAGACGTCGCTCCAGCCTGCGCAGCATCAAAGAAAAAGAAGGTCAAAGCGGCTCTATGGTCTTTGTCACGCTTGATCATGCGATTTACGGGGACAAGGGGCTTGCCATTGAGGAACGCCAAGACATTGTCTACCTCGATATTCCCAAGGAATACAAAGCGCCCAAAAAGATCCCTATGCCAGAGGCTCTTGATGTATCCAGTTATCATCAAACATCAGAAGCCCTCTTGTTCAGGTTTTCCGCGCTGACGTTCAATGCGCATCGCATTCATTATGACAAAGACTATGCGAAAAACGTTGAACATTATCCCGGTCTCGTTGTGCACGGTCCGCTTCAAGCAATCCTGTTGATGCAAGCCGCGATCAAACACAAAGATCGCCATCCAAGCGATTTTGATTTCCGCGGTGTGCATCCGATGTTTAGCGACCATGGCCTTGAAATCGCGGGCGTTGAACAAGACGGGGGGCTTGAAATATGCTCGGGTCAACTTGGGCATCAAGGCATGCAAGCAAATGTAATGTGGGAGGGCACAGTATGAGCATTCTCACAGGTATGCGTGTGGTCGAAGGATCGGCGTTTGTTGCGGTTCCCCTCGCTGGTATGCAGCTGGCTCAGATGGGGGCCGAAGTCATTCGGTTCGACCGACTGGGCGGTGGGTTGGATTATAATCGACTTCCCGTTGCTCCCTCTGGGCAAAGCCTCTTTTGGGCGGGCCTGAACAAAGGTAAAAAGTCCATCGCGGTGAATATGAAAACCCCCGAGGGCCGCGAATTGATCACTCAGATCATCACCGCCCCTGGCGAGGATGCGGGTCTATTTATCACGAATTTGCGTGTGCGCGGTTGGATGGATCATGAAACCCTGTCCAAGTACCGACCTGATTTGGTGTCCGTCACGCTCACCGGGGATCGCCACGGAGGGCCTGCGGTTGATTATACGGTCAATCCAGCCTTGGGTATTCCTGAGATTACAGGTCCAGAGGGACATGATGGCCCCGTTGCAAATGCCCTGCCTGCATGGGATTGCATGGCGGGCAATATGGTTGTGTCATCGCTATTGGCGGCAGAACGCCACCGATTGCGCCATGGGGTCGGACAGGGCGTTGAATTCGCGCTCAAGGATATTGCCGCCGCAACGATTGGCCATCTTGGGATGATCGCCGAGGCGACCCTAAACGAAGAGCCGCGCAAAAAGGCCGGTAACTCCTTATTCGGCGCGTATGGTCAGGATTTTGTCTGTGCCTGTGGGGGACGTGTGATGGTCATCGGCTTGACCGACCGCCAGTGGCGTGGGTTGATCAAAGCGACGGATAGTCAGACGGCCATCGCCGATCTAGAAACGTCCTTGGGTGTACCGCTCACGGACGAAGGCAACCGCTGGACCCATCGCGCGCACATAACAGCGATACTTGCGCCATGGTTCGCCTCCCATCGCATTTCGGAATTTGAAGCAAAGTTCAATGAAATGTCCCTGACGTGGTCCATATTTCGAAGCGTAAAAGACGCGTTGCGCGACGACGTTGATCAATTCGCCAACAATCTAATGTTCTCTGAACTAGAGCAGCCGGGGATTGGGCGATACATGGTGCCATCCCACCCTGTTAGCTTTGAGGCCTCACCAACCCTAGAGCCACGCATCGCACCAGCCGTCGGTCAACATACAGAGGAAATTCTGCACCAAACATTGGGGATGACGACGGGCGAAATGGGTCGCCTGTTTGACGAAGGGATCGTTGCCTCACCAGACTTCAACCGCGATAAATTCGCAGCGTAGTGTTTTAAAGAGGTCGGCTATTTAGGACAGCTCCTCGAACCATCTAAATCTGAACTTTGACATTGTCCAAGATACAAGACCATGTGAAACTATACCTTGGTATTCGCAACCTTGTGCCAAGGAGCCATCGATGGATAAATTCATATATGGGACTGTTACACCGGACCATTCCTCCGATTGGCGAGACTTGCGGCTTGAAGGGGCACGTGATTTTCCGCTTGGGTTTCTGCTCACTTTGGAAGAAATGGCCGAAGCTGATATGGATCGTTGCAGTGAAATTTTGATGAGCGGCAACGTCCGTGGCGTCTTTTGCTATGGGAAGTTGATTGGATTCTGTGGATTTCGTCCTCAACAGCTCAAACAAATTAAGCATCGAGGCGAGATTGGACCCTTCTTTGTTTCCCGAAAGTACCATGGAAGCGGCGCAGCAAAGCGAATGATGTCGGGGGTGATAGATGAAGCTAGAGCAAGCAAACTGGAACAACTTGAGCTATTTGTCGATACCGAGAATCTGAGAGCCATAGCATTCTATGAGCGGTTTGGCTTTGAACGAATTGCAACCCACAAGGATAACGTTAGGATAAATGGGGTCTCGAGAGACGATTATTTCTACACGCTTCGATTATGACGCTGAGGTAGCGAAGCTGTCGTCGGTCGCGATATTGGTTAGGGGACATGTCGCATGCTGAGACTCTGGAACTCCAAAAAGGCGCGTCTGTGAGCCGTGATTAAAACCTGCGTCGTCGGGGACGTCGGTTTTCTATATAGATGTTGAACACGACGGCGAGGCCGAAGGCAGCGATGATCGCGTATAGAATACGGTCTTGGTTGCGGTAGATTTATAATTTGACGCGTTTGATCGCGAAACTATTGACTGTGGCGAAAGCTGCCGGCTAATAATGTTCGGCCAAAACCTCGCGGTCAACAACAGCTACTTCGGCAGGATCCTGTTCGGCCATTTTCTCTCCCGATCCAGGGTTGAACACATCGATCCACCCTGCGCCGCCATCGACCCATGTTCCGTCGATGTAGTTTTGCCAGTATGTCTTCAAGAATCCCAGCCTTTTTCCCCGCCATCAATCGCCTCGCGCATCCAGCGCTGTAAGTGCATCACAGGATGTTCGGAATTCACACCGCCTTTGGGATCAACCACCAACGGCCCCGGGCGGTAGCCGCGCGATTGCAGTCCGCGTTGAACGCTTTCGACGAGATGAATGTCTTCTTCCACCGTTGTCTCACGATCTTGTATCGCTAGCTGACGCACTTTGGGATCGTCTATGCCATTTACTGAATACCACCCGCGCCAGACGACAACATGATCTGCATCAATTGCGCGCCAATGATAGGTGTTCAGCACATTACCCGGATAGACTTGAAACGAAAACATCGGCCATAAAAACCAGCTGGAATATTCATATTGATGCGCGAACCCAGAATGAACGTCGTAGGTCATATCCTCAAGGCTTTGGCATTCGGTGGTATGGCGCAGACACTTACCTTGGGGCTGGATGTCATAGGTCTCTGGCTTGACAACACCGTTGGCAAACGTCGGATGACACAAAGAACAGTGATAGCATTCTGAATAATTCTCGACCGATACCTTCCAATTACATTTTTCGGGTATCTCGACCCATTCCAGAGGCTTGAGATCGGCCCAATTCGGAACCCATTCTTCCAACTCTGCGCGGGCGTTTGGAAACCATGCATCCATCGGGGCGGCTTTCGGGTCGAGATTCACAAAAACAAAGCCAAGGAACTCTTCTGCGCGGACTTCGGTTAGGCATACGCTGGACTTGTCGAACCCCTCGACTGCCTTGATATTGGGTCCTGCGCGCAATTCTCCAGTCAGTTCATATGTCCAAGCGTGATAAGGGCAAACAACAACGCGTGTCGTGCCTGTTCCCTGCACTAATTGATGCGCGCGATGTTGGCAGACGTTGTAAAACACGCGGATTTTTTCATCGCGACCTCGGATCGCAAACAAGCTCTCGCCTGCAATCTCAAAAGTGGCATAGTCGCCTATTTTGGACAGCTCAGATGCGTGGCAGCCGAATTGCCAAGTCTGAGCCAGTAGCCCCGCGCTCTCGATCTTAAATACATTGGGGTCGGTGTAGTAACGTGCAGCAAGGGATCGGATTGGATCGCTCATTTGTCCTCCGAATGATATAGGCCAAGTTCGTGTCTGCGTTTGTGAAAGGTGGCAACGCGTTCGGGAATTTCGTCGCTAGCGACTGCAATGACAAAGGACAGCAAAGTTTCCAACAACGCAATGATACTGACTGAGGATGGGAAGAATTGAGGCGTGTCAACCGAAACGACAAACCCATGATTTGCCAGTTGAATGATGGGGCTGGCGGGGCTGTCAGATATCGCAACGATGGTCATGCCTTGCTCATGAGCGATGCGCACCGCCTCGATAACTTCCGAGCGATAGGGCTTGCAGGTGATCGCAATTAGGACGTCACGATTGTCTGCCCATGCCAAATCATCTACCGGTGTTGAACCGGGACGTGGTATGGCATGGAATTCAGTCATACCAGTTGACGCAAGATAGGTGAAATTGCGGGCGACAGAATTGTTTACCCCAACGCCCAGTGTGAAAACATTACGAGCAGCCCAAATTGCTTCTGCTGCCTCTTTTAGATTTTGTGTTGAAATATCCGCGAAGGATTCTTCGATGTTACTCAACACATCGCTTACCATATCAGCATAAAGCCCACCAAGGTCGCCCGTTTTGCGGATGTCTTGCAACCAGCGTGCGCGGTCAGGGAAATCTGCTGCACCGCGCCTGATCGCGTCACGAAATGGGGCGCGGAAATCTTCATAGCCCTCAAAACCAAACTGGCGCGCCATGCGCACGACAGTGTTTGGCTTGACGTTAGCCGCTTCAGCGATTTCGCGCACTGTCGAAACTCCCACATCGCGCGGGTTCTCCAACACGTATGTTGCAGCCTTGCGCGCCTCTGGTGTCAGCTCAGTGAGCTCGTCTGCTAGACGCTCTAGAATCGTGTATGATATATTTGTCCCATTCATTATTGACGATGGTACATTTGTTTGATTAGTCTGTCGAGAGAAAAACGATTCACAAAGGAAGATTCCATTGACGAATGAATTTCCAAGACATGCACGTGTTGTCATTGTTGGCGGTGGAGTCATGGGCGTAGGCCTTGCATATCACCTCGGTCACGAAGGATGGGGTGCTGACACAGTACTGCTTGAGAAAGCAGAGCTTACGTCCGGAAGCACATGGCACGCTGCTGGACAGATCACACACTCTACCTCTAGTTTCGGGTTGGGCAAATGTGTCGATTATAACATCGGGCTGTATTCTGGTGGATTGGAACACGAGACTGGACAGCCCGTGACATGGCATGGCTGCGGATCGTTCCGCTTGGCCTACACTGAGGACGAGATGGACTGGCTACGTCATACGCTGTCTGTTGGGCGTTCGCTGGGGTTTAATATTGAACTGGTTGGGCCGGATAAGGTTGCTGAGCTGCATCCGTTCTACAATCTAGATGGTGTTATAGGTGCGCTTCACACGCCAGACGACGGTCACGTTGATCCGACTAACGTGACCATGGCGATGGCTGCGGGTGCCCGCCAAAAGGGTGTGAAAATCATCCGCCAGTGCCGTGCAACAAACATCACGCAGTTAGCGTCGGGTGAGTGGCAGGTTGAGACGGACAAAGGAACAATCACTTGTGAACATGTCGTAAACGCAGGTGGTACATATGCGCGGCAGATGGGCGAATGGTCAGGATTGCAGTTGCCAATGACCTCGATGACCCACCATTACTTTGTTACTGAGCCGGTGCCAGAATTTGAAGCGTTGGATACCGAACTCCCTGTAATCCGAGATGACAAGAAAGTCTCGGGCTACATCCGGATGGAGCAAAAACGTGGGTTGATCGGGATCTACGAAAAAGAGAACCCGAACTCTGTTTGGCACGATCACTGCCCATGGGAGTATGAAAACTGGCTGTTTGACGCAGACTATGATCGGGTCATGCCTTACCTTGAAGAGAGTCTGAATCGCATGCCGATTTTTGCAGAGCTTGGCATTCAACGCGAGGTCCATGGCGCTATCAGCCACCCACCAGACGGCAACCCGTTGATCGGACCAGCACCAGGTGTGACGAACTATTGGTGCTGTTGTGGCACACAAATAGGCATCGGCTGGGGCCCCGGTTTGACGCGGGAATTGGCCCGATGGATGGTGCATGGAGCCGCCGATATTTCAATGCGCGACTATGATCCGCGTCGCTTCGGAAGTTACGCCACCAAAGAGTGGCAAGTCGTAAAAGCAGAGGAAGATTATTGCTTACGTCACGAAATCCCGTTTCCGCATTTCAACAGGTTGGCTGGGCGGCCGATCAAGCCATCTCCACTTCATGAGTTGCTTAAGTCAAAGGGTGCCGTTCACGAGGAAGTCTACGGTTTTGAACGCCCCCGCTGGTTTGCCCGCGGCGGCGTGATACAAGAGGATCACTATTCGTTCAACCGTACGCCTGTGGACGATGTCGTGGCTGCAGAAGTCAAAGCGGTGCGCGAAAACGTCGGTATAATGGACGTCACCGCGTTTACTAAGGTCGTCGTCGAAGGACCAGATGCTTATGCGCTGCTTGATCGCTTAACCGCGAACCGTATGCCGCAGAAGGTCGGCTCAATCACGCTAACCCATATGCTGAACCGCGCGGGCCGGATTGAGTTGGAAACGACGATTGTGCGCATGTCCGAGGACAAATTCTACCTCGTCTGTGCTGCGTTTTTCGAACAACGTCTGCTTGATCATTTGGAGCAGAACCTTTCGAATGAGGACGCAACGATCAAAGCGTTGTCGTCTGACTGGTCCGCACTGTCCCTAAATGGGCCAAGGGCGCGAGACGTATTGCAGGAATGTACGGATGCTGATCTAAGCAACGCAGGTTTCCGCTGGCTGTCCGCGCAGGAGATTACAGTCGCTGGATACAGCATTTGGGCCTTCCGGATGTCCTATGCGGGTGAGCTTGGTTGGGAATTCCATATGCCAAATGCGGCTTGCCTTGATGTCTACACCGCGCTTTGGAATGCAGGCGCAGCACATGGCATCGCTGACTACGGCAGTTTTGCTATGAATGCTATGCGTATGGAGAAGGGTTTCAAAGGCGCTGGCGAATTGACCAACGAGGTGACTTTAGCCGAGGCAGACGTTCTGCGATTTGCACGTTCCGACAAGGACTACCTTGGCCGAGACAAGACAATGAACACTGATCTGCCTTGGGTTTGCGCCTATCTGGAAATCGAACCGGATGGCAAGGCTGATGGCCATGGCGGCGAGGCGGTTATGTTAAACGGTCAGGTTGTCGGTTCCACTGCATCGGTCGCCTACGGCCCAACTGTCGGCAAAATCCTAGCTTTTGCTTACATCAAACCCGAAGCCGCCAAGCCCGATACCGCGCTTGAGGTGGTGATCCATGGCAAACCCCGTGCGGCGCGCGTATTGGGTGAACCTGCCTATGATCCCGAAAGCTTGAAACCACGCGTGGACGCATCATGAACCTGCCAAAGACAATGCGGGCGATGGTCACAATGGGCCATGGGGATCTGGATCAAATGGTCCTGCACGAGGAGTGGCCTTGTCCGCACCCCGGTCCAGACGAGGTTCTGATCCGCGTCGGAGCGTGTGGTTTGAACAACACGGACGTGAACACGCGCTCGGGTTGGTATTCAAAGACAGTGAGCGATGCGACGACGGGTGGTGCATTCGAAGAAGTCGGTAAAGACGACCCCACTTGGGGGGGCGCCCCGATCACCTTTCCGCGCATTCAGGGCGCGGATGTTTGTGGTGAGATTGTTGCTGTTGGCGAAAATGTTGACCCCTCACGTATCGGAGCTCGCGTGATCACCGATAACTGGCTGCGGGATGCAGAGAACCCCGATGACATGAACAAGACAGGATATTTCGGGTCGGAACGCGATGGCGGATTTGCCGAATTCACGACGACCCCGTCGCGCAACGCGCTCGCTGTGCAATCGGATTTGTCCGACGCAGAGCTGGCGACATTTTCGTGTTCCTATTCCACGGCTGAAGGTATGCTGACACGCGCCCAAGTTCGTGCAAACGATACCGTGTTAGTTCCCGGAGCATCCGGCGGTGTTGGAGGTGCATTGATCCAGTTGGCCAAACGCCGCAGCGCGCGCGTAATCGCCATGGCCTCTGAAGCCAAGCACGAAGATGTCGCGCAATTTGGGCCCGACGTTATCCTGCCTCGCACGCCTGATGATCTACGCGTGGCCTTGGGTCATGAGAAAATCACCGTCGTAGCAGACGTTGTTGGCGGCCCATACTGGTCAACGTTGATTGACGTTCTGGAACGCGGCGGTCGCTATACATGTTCGGGTGCGATTGCGGGTCCCATGGTCGACCTAGATCTGCGTACCTTCTACTTGCGTGATCTGACCTTTACGGGCTCAACTGTTATTACTCCCGAAGTCATGCCAAACCTGATCCGCTACATCGAGGATGGTGAGATTAAGCCCGCTTTGGCCGCGACCTATCCACTGGATCAATTGCGCGAGGCTCAGGCAGCATTCATAGCCAAGAAACACACTGGCAACATTGTGGTGACACTATGAAGATCACGCGCATTTCTGTCTATCAAGTCGATCTGCCGTTAGAGCACCCCTATTGGCTGTCTGGCGGGCGGCTGAAATTCGAATGCCTTGATGCGACACTGGTCAAAGTTGAAACCGACGCCGGGCTCATCGGCTGGGGCGAAGGCACGCCGTGGGGTCACACCTACGTGCCTGCCCATGGACCTGGCATCCGTGCAGGCATCGAGACGATGGCACCTTTTGTCCTTGGGCTCGATCCGCGCCGTATTCTGGATGTTGAACGCGCAATGGATCTCGCGCTGCCTGGGCACCTTTATGCCAAAAGTCCAATTGATATGGCGTGTTGGGATATTGCGGGCCAAGCTGCGGGTCTGCCAATTGCCGACCTCATGGGGGGCGGTTCACGAACGCCGCGCCCTATAGCTTCTTCCGTTGGAGCAAAAACGGTGGAGGAAACCCGCGCGGTGATCGACCGATACCGAAAGCGAGGATATATTGCTCATTCTGTCAAGATTGGCGGCGACGTAGAGCGTGACATTAGTCGCATTCGCGACGTTGAAAACATCCGCCGAGATGGTGAAATAGTACTTTATGACGTTAATCGCGGTTGGACGAGACAGCAGGCACTGCGGGTCATGTCGGCAACCGAAGACTTGAACGTGATGTTCGAACAACCCTGTGAAACGCTGGATGATATTGCAGCGATTTCTGGCAAACATGCATCCCCAGTTTCGGTTGATGAGGCACTGGTGACGCTGCAAGACGCGACCCGCATCGCACGGGACGGGCTGGCCGAGGTTTTCGGCATCAAACTCAACCGAGTTGGCGGGTTGACCAAAGCCGCGCGGATGCGTGATGTGGCGCTCGCCCACGGGATCGACATGTTCGTAATGGCAACGGGCGGCTCTGTTCTGGCCGACACCGAAGCGCTGCATTTGGCCGCAACGATACCAGACGCCAATTGTCACGCGGTCTGGGCCTGTCAGGATATGCTCACGGTCGATATCGCTGGTGGTCGTGGCCCGCGTAACATTGATGGTCATCTTCATTTACCCGAAGAAGCGGGGCTTGGCGTTCATCCCGATGAGGATGCGCTTGGCAATCCAGTGGCAGTTTACGCATGAAAGTTACAGGCATCACTCTTTGGTCCGTCGACCTGACCAGCCATGAAACCTACTACATGGCCGAAGGTAAGACCTGCGACACGGTCAAATCCCACGTGCTTTGTCTTGATACCGACAGCGGGTTGAAAGGTTGGGGTGAGGTCTGCCCAATCCCGCACTACTTGCCAGCTTTTGCCGATGGCGTACCGAGCGCAATCAACGAAATGGCACCTGAAATCCTAGGGATTTCCCCGTTTGGCGTCGATTCTCCGATGCGTAAGCTGGATGCATTCCTGCAAGGCCACCTGCATGCAAAATCTATTGTGGACATGGCGCTTTGGGATCTCTTCGGCAAAGCAACGGGGCAGCCGTTGTATACCTTGCTTGGCGGGCGAACCTGTGCCGACATGCCGCTGTATCATTCGATCACGTGCATTGCGCCCGATGATATGGCGCGGATCGCGAGTGAGGCCTACGCGACAGGCATCCGCCAGTTTCAGGTCAAGCTTGGCGCGGATGCAGATTGGCAGGCTGATGCAGAACGCCTTATCAAAGTACGCGAAGCCGTGGGCGCAGGCCCATTGGTCTATGGCGATTGGAATTGCGGCGCAACCAAGCTGCATGCCACACGCACGGGCCGCGCAGTTGCGCATCTAGATGTCATGTTAGAGCAGCCATGTAAGACCCTCGAGGATTGTGCTGCGGTTCGTCAAGCAACTGGTTTGCCGATGAAGATCGATGAAGGTGCATATGATCTGGCGTCATTGATGCGCGCTTCTGAGCTTGGCGTATTGGATGCAGTTGCCCTGAAACTGTCTAAGTTTGGCGGCCTGTCTGCTATGCGGCGCGCCCGTGATCTCACTGTACATCTAGGCGCAGAGATTTGCGCCGAATGCACATGGGGGTCTGATCTCGTAACCGCAGCGTCGCTCCACTTTGCAGCCTCTACTCCGAAGGACGCTTTGCTCAACACTTGTGATCTGTCGTCCTACGTTGGCCCACGGATCGCACCAGATTGCCCGACACGTAAAGACGGCCGCATCGCTCCGCCGATTGGTCCTGGGCTTGGGGTTACTCCCGATCTGGACATACTTGGAACCCCTATATTTGAAATGGCTTGAACCATGCAAAAACTGACATCACAATCTGAATGGATCACACGCGCTCAAGCCGTTCTTCCAGCAGGAGGCTTTGGTAACTTCGATCCCGGCATCGTGATTGCTCGAGGAGAGGGAAGCCACGTTTGGGACGAAGACGGCAACGAATACATTGATTACCTTATCGGGTCTGGTCCGATGTTGCTTGGCCACGGCAACCCCGAGGTGATGGAAGCGGTAATGGAACAACTTCCCAAAGGCATGACCTTCTTTGCCAACAATGCCAAAGGTATCGAGTTGGCAGAAGCGATTGTCGATGCGGTTCCATGTTGTGAACAGGTGCGTTTTGTCGCGTCGGGTGGCGAAGCGGACATGTACGCCATTCGTCTTGCTCGCGCCTATACCGGCAAAAACAAAATCCTAAAGTTCGAAGGCGGCTATCACGGTATGAGCGCAGAAGCCCAGATGAGCCTTGCACCCGCCGAGCGCGTTAACTTTCCACAAGCGGTACCTGACAGTGCAGGCATCCCCCAGGGCGTAGCCGAGCAAATGCTTATTGCGCCGTATAACGATTTGGCGGCTGTTGAGGCTTTGCTTAGCGAACACGACGATGTCGCAGCAATTATCGCGGAACCGCTGCAACGGATCATTCCTGCTATTCCTGGGTACCTTCAAGGCCTGCGCGATCTTTGTGACAAGTATAGCGTCTTGCTGATCTTTGATGAAATCGTCACTGGGTTTCGGCTGGCATACGGCGGCGCGCAAGAACATTATGGCGTGACGCCTGATATCTGCACACTTGGTAAGATAATTGGGGGCGGGTTCCCATTAGCTGCCCTCGGCGCCAGCGCCGAAATTATGCAGCACTTCGACAAATCCATTGTGGGTAATGATAAATGGCTCATGCAACTTGGAACGCTGTCTGGTAATCCCATTGCCGCCGCAGCAGGGCTCAAGACCATGGAAATCCTCAGACGCGAAGGCAGCTATGACCGCTTGCGCGAAATCGGTCGCGCATTGCAAGACATGCAAAGCAGCGCGCTTAATGCCGCAGATATTCCCCACAAAATCTGCGGTGATGAGACCTTGTTCGATATCTTCTTCACGACCAGCCAGTGCCGCGACTATCGTACCGCTACGCATGATGAACCAGCACGGAATGTGACCTATAACGCGACATTACGCGAGCATGGGATATTCAAGTCGCCGGGTAAGCTTTATCCGTCACTTGCGATCACGCCGGACGACTTGGAGCAGACGAAAGCCGCTATTGAGCATGCTGTGCGATCCATTTCCCGTTAGTAGGGAGACTCCCGACACCTTGCACGGCGCGTCTGTGAGCCGTGATTAAAACCTGCGCCGTCTGGGGCGTCGGTTTTCTATATAGATGTTGAACGCGACGGCGAGGCATAAAGCAGCAAGGACCGAGTATAAAATGCGGTCTTGGTTGTGGTAGGCCCAAAACTTGACGCGTTTTATGGCAAAGCTTTGGCGGTTTATCGTTGCTGTTGTTTGTCGCGGGGTGCTGTCTTGGCCGATAACGGATGATAGTGAATTGGCAAGGTCCCCAAATTGCGGGTCATTCTTGAGCTCGTTCAAGGCCTCAATATTTGCATCTTTGAGTGCGTCTTGGGCCGACGGTCCCTGAAGCGTATATTGCCCTGCCACAATGAGGGTGGCCAAAAACGACGTGACGAAAAGTGTTCGAAAGAAAGTGGTCATGTCAAATAAATACTCGGTTGTTAGATTAAGAAAAGAATGAATTGGGAAACTCTATTCGGCCACCGTAAAAAACGTCTGAATCCGTGTCAAATGCTCTTGATCTTTGTGTGGTGATACCTTAGTGCCATGACCACGATAGGGGTATAGCTCAGTTGGTAGAGCGACGGTCTCCAAAACCGTAGGTCCCGGGTTCGAGCCCTGGTGCCCCTGCCATTTCCCACATAGACGATAGATCGCGCGTCATCTTGGCGTGTTTTGAACCTTGCAAACGCGCGTCGCCTCGCATAGATGAGGAACAACTAATTTAGGAATCTGACGAATGGCCACCACGAACCCAATCAAATTCATCCAGCAAGTTCGCTCTGAAGTCTCCAAAGTTGTTTGGCCGACACGTCGCGAAGTGCTCTTGACCACAGTGATGGTGTTCTTGATGGCGGCGCTTGCAGCCGTCTTCTTCGCCTTGGTTGATATTACAATCCGCTTTGGTCTGAATGTTTTGTTGGGTATGTTTGGCTAATCGGTCCTCATTGAGGGATGTGATCGGGGGCGGGGAACCGCCCTTTTGCATTTCTAGAGCGTGATTTATAGCAAACATCGCTTGGCTGCTCTTGAATTTCTAGACGACCAAATGTATCAGATGCTCAAATCAAACATTGTGGCGTGCGGCGATTCGAGTTGCGCGCCGAATTTTTGTTTGGCAAAGCGTTCTTGGAAAAGGCGCTGAATTTCGGAAAAGTGGCGTAAGCTGCAATAAACAAAGGTATAACGGCACATGGCAAAGCGGTGGTACTCGGTTAGCGTTCTTTCAAACTTTGAAAAGAAGATCGCCGAGCAAATAAGAACATCCGTTGTTGAAGCCGATCTCGAAAACGAGATCGAAGAGGTACTTGTGCCGACGGAAGAAGTGATCGAAGTGCGTCGCGGCAAAAAAGTGACCACAGAGCGCCGCTTTATGCCAGGATATGTTCTGGTGCGCATGGAAATGTCTGATCGCGGATATCACTTGATCAACTCTATGAACCGCGTCACTGGATTTTTGGGCCCACAAGGTCGCCCGATGCCAATGCGTGATGCTGAGGTAAATGCCATCTTGAATCGTGTTCAAGAAGGCGAAGAAGCGCCACGTACGCTTATTCATTTTGAAATCGGTGAAAAGGTCAAAGTCAACGAAGGACCGTTTGAGGACTTTGATGGCATGGTCGAAGAGGTCGATGAGGCCAATCAGCGCCTCAAGGTGACTGTATCGATCTTTGGTCGTGAGACACCGGTTGAATTGGAATTTACACAGGTCACAAAACAGACCTGATGTATCTCTGTGGGAGGCACGCAGGCCGCGGCTTGCAACCCAGACCACACAACATGAATTGCCCCTGCGACGCGTCAATGGGGTGTTGGAACAAAGGAACGCCAAATGGCTAAGAAACTCGTTGGTACGCTCAAGCTGCAGATCCCTGCAGGCGGCGCAAACCCATCCCCACCCGTTGGTCCTGCTCTAGGTCAGCGCGGCATTAACATCATGGAATTCTGTAAAGCGTTTAACGCGAAAACAGCCGACATGGAGCAAGGCGCCCCTTGCCCAACCGTTATCGAATATTTCCAAGACAAATCATTCTCTATGGAAATCAAGACACCACCGGCGTCTTATTACCTCAAGAAAGCGGCTGGTCTTAAGCCAGTTGGCAAGCGGAACCGCCCACAGGGCTCTCCGCTTCCTGGTCGTGATACAGCTGGCTACGTGACTGTTGCTCAGGTTCGTGAAATCGCAGAAGCGAAAATGCGCGACTTGAACGCAAATGACGTTGAAGCAGCGATGAAAATCATCTTGGGCTCTGCCCGTTCTATGGGCATTGAGGTGAAGTAAGATGGCAAAACTAGGTAAACGTACACGCGGCGCACGCGAAGCATTCGCAGGCAAAGCAAACCTAACTGTCGAAGATGCGGTCGCATTGGTCAAAGCCTCTGCAACAGCGAAATTTGACGAAACTGTCGAAATCGCGATGAACCTCGGTGTTGACACACGTCACGCGGATCAAATGGTTCGTGGCGTTGTTGGCTTGCCAAACGGCACAGGCAAAACAGTCCGCGTGGCTGTGTTCGCACGTGACGCAAAAGCAGACGAAGCCAAAGCAGCAGGCGCGGACATCGTTGGCGCAGAAGATTTGATGGAAACTGTCTTGAGCGGTAAAATCGAATTTGATCGCTGCATCGCGACACCTGACATGATGCCCGTTGTTGGTCGTCTTGGTAAAGTATTGGGTCCACGCAACCTCATGCCAAACCCAAAAGTTGGCACAGTTACAATGGATGTCACTGCAGCTGTTACAGCGGCAAAAGGTGGCGAAGTTCAGTTCAAAGCTGAAAAAGGCGGCGTTGTGCATGCAGGTGTTGGTAAAGCGTCCTTCGACGAAGCCAAGCTCGTTGAAAACGTCCGCGCCTTTGTTGATGCGGTTGCAAAAGCACGCCCAACAGGTGCAAAAGGTGCCTACATGAAAGCAATCACACTGTCCTCAACAATGGGCCCAGGCGTGACAATTTCAGTAGACAGCGCGAACTCTTAATAAGAGCTAACGCAGAATTTCTAAAGGCGTCCGTTTCGGGCGCCTTTTTTATTTGCGAGTCCCTTTTGCCGCACATTTATGAATAACCCTGACTGCCGCCCTGCAATGCTTGTGGTTGAGAAATTGCGATATAGACTAAAGTCATAAAATGCGTAAAAGGTGTTTGTGTTATGGTTAATGTTTTAAAAATAATCGGCGTCATGGTCGCCGCTTTTGTCCTGCTCGTCATCGGGCAACTCGGGTTTGGAGCGGTGTCCTCCGCCACGTCCACTCTGGGACTCGTTCCGAGCTTTGTCCTGTCTGCAATCATAGGTCTTGGATTGGTGATCTTTGGAACCAGTCTATTTAATCGGCTTGTGCTCAAGGGTTCCTTGCCGGAAATAATTGGTCCAGACAACAAAGCAGGTGGGACCATAATTCCAAAATGGTTTGTCTTTGGTCTGGCGATGATCTGGGGATTGATTGCTGTTTTCTGGATATCAGGCTTTGGCTATTTCCAAACCTATTATCAGGAAACGGTTATGACGGGCTTGGCCATTTCAGCCTGTGTCGCCTTGATGTCAGGTATCAGCGAGGAAATCCTGTTTCGATATCTCGTTTACGGATACATGCGGGACAAAATGCCCAAGCCCTGGGCAGCTTTGATCTGTGGCGCCGTTTTTGGGGCATTGCATCTTAATCAAGTTGCCAATGTCCAAGATGGGGCGGTCCTCATGATTGCGGCCATCGGGGTGTCGTTGTTATTCGCAGCAATTTACGAGCGAACTGGAACCATTTGGGCGCCCGCTCTTGTGCATGTTGCGTGGAATATGTTTGCAATCAAAATTGGCTTTGTCGTGACCAATGGCTTTGATAATCCAGAAGATGCAGGCTTTGCCTATGCAGGCTTCCACATCGAAGCCCCCAATTCGTTTTTGGCGGGTGGCAGTTTTGGAGTAGAGCAAAGCGCGCCTGCGATCCTTATGTATTTCGTCCTCGCCTTCGCTATCATACAGCTCGGTCGTCGGGACAAAGAACAGAGCTAAGCATAAAATCAGACAGTCAGCGGAGGATAAATTTCCGCTTCTGTCATGAAATTTCAAGCCTGCCCCTTGGCAAAGAGTTAGCATTCCCTTAAGTAGCAACGCATGGGTATCCCACGATTCGTCGTGGGATACTCTTTTTCGTCCGAGACGGAGGGTTTGGTTTAGGCCTTATAATTCCTTCCTGAGATGGGAAATGAGTAAGAATACCACTCGTTTGGTTTAGACCTTCGAGTGATTTTGGCCTCTGGACCCTGAAATTGGACCCGAACGCTATTTGTTTACAAATGGCAAAACTGAGCCGGGGAGCAATCCCCAAATTTGGAGTGAAACTGTGGATAGAGCACAAAAAGAACAAGTGGTCGAAGAGCTCGGCCATATCTTTGAAAGCTCTGGCGTTGTGGTCGTAGCCCATTACGCAGGTCTCACAGTTGCAGACATGCAAGATCTGCGCGCCCGTGCCTCTCAGGCCGGAAGTGCAGTTCGCGTTGCCAAAAACAGGCTCGCCAAAATCGCTCTTGAGGGTAAGCCATGCGAAAGCATGACAGATCTTCTATCGGGCATGACCGTTTTGACCTATTCTGAGGACCCTGTAGCAGCAGCTAAAGTGGCCGAAGATTTCGCTAAGGAGAACGCAAAGTTCGAAATCCTTGGCGGTGCAATGGGTGAGAACGCTCTTGATCGTGCTGGCGTTGAAGCCGTGTCGAAAATGCCATCTCGCGAAGAGCTTATTGCTTCTATCGCTGGTTGCATTGGCGCACCTGCTTCGAACATCGCTGGCGCAATTGGCGCTCCTGCTTCGAACATCGCTGGCATCTTGTCCACAATCGAGGACAAAGCTGCTGCATAAGCAACTTGATACCTGCGTTGGGAATTAACCCTTCGTTGGAACACAAACTTAATACGGAAAGAGTCTAAAATGGCTGATCTGAAGAAACTAGCAGAAGACATCGTTGGTCTAACACTGCTTGAAGCACAAGAACTTAAAACAATCTTGAAAGACGAGTATGGCATCGAGCCAGCAGCCGGTGGCGCAGTCATGATGGCTGGCCCAGCGGATGCGGGTGGTGCAGCAGCAGAAGAGAAAACAGAATTCGACGTAGTTCTGAAGAATGCTGGCGCGTCTAAAATCAACGTGATCAAAGAAGTTCGCGGCATCACTGGTCTTGGCTTGAAAGAAGCTAAAGAACTTGTTGAAGCAGGCGGCAAGATCAAAGAAGGCGTTGATAAAGCCGAAGCAGAAGACATCAAAGGCAAGCTCGAAGCAGCTGGCGCAGAAGTCGAATTGGCATAAGCCATCTCCGAGGTCTGCCCTCGGTACACATTTTTGGCTGGGTGTGGTTTTACCATGCCCAGCTAAACCTGTCTTAATAAGGGCCTTTTCAATAAAGGCGTTTCTTTAGGCAAGGTTCAATGATCGGGAGACTTTCATCGGGAAGAAAGTCGGGAATTGATCGCAACTTTGACCGTCTCGTATGGGGGCGAACCTGGGACCCGACAGGCTTCGTTTCCGGTGAGAAACTAAAAAGGTGATATCGACCATGGCTCAATCCTTTCTTGGCCAGAAACGTCTGCGCAAGTACTACGGTAAAATCCGCGAAGTTCTTGAGATGCCGAACCTTATTGAGGTTCAAAAATCGTCTTACGACCTCTTCCTAAAATCTGGCGATGAGCTAGCACCACTTGATGGTGAAGGGATCAAAGGCGTATTCCAATCCGTCTTTCCAATCAAAGATTTCAACGAGACTTCTATTTTGGAGTTCGTTGACTATGAATTGGAAAAACCAAAATACGACGTCGAGGAATGTCAGCAACGTGACATGACCTACAGCGCGCCACTTAAGGTGACATTGCGCTTGATCGTATTTGATGTCGACGAAGACACAGGTGCGAAATCTGTAAAAGACATCAAAGAACAAGACGTGTTTATGGGCGATATGCCTTTGATGACACCGAACGGAACATTCGTTGTGAATGGTACCGAGCGTGTTATCGTCTCTCAGATGCACCGCTCGCCGGGCGTCTTTTTTGACCATGACAAAGGGAAAACACACAGCTCGGGTAAGCTGTTGTTTGCCTGCCGCATTATCCCGTACCGTGGATCATGGTTGGATTTCGAGTTTGACGCAAAAGACAACGTCTACGCACGTATCGACCGTCGTCGTAAATTGCCTGTGACAACTTTGCTTTATGCTTTGGGCTTGGATCAAGATGCGATCATGAACGCGTATTATGACTCCGTGACTTACACGCATTCCAAAGGCAAAGGCTGGGTCACCAAGTTCTTCCCTGAACGGGTTCGCGGCACACGCCCAACCTATGACATTGTCGATGCTGGTACAGGTGAAGTGATCTGTGAAGCCGGCAAGAAAGTCACGCCACGCGCGGTTAAGAAATTGATCGACGAAGGCAAAGTGACCGAGCTTTTGGTTCCTTTCGAGCATATCGTTGGCAAATTCGTTGCACATGACATCATCAACGAAGAAACTGGTGCAATCTATGTCGAAGCGGGCGATGAGCTGACGCTAGAATATGACAAAGCTGGTGAATTGATTGGTGGCTCTTTGAAAGAGCTGATGGATGCGGGCTTTACCGAAATCCCAGTTCTCGACATCGATAACATCAATGTGGGCGCCTATATGCGCAACACAATGGCGATGGATAAAAACATGGGTCGCGAAACGGCGCTCTTGGACATCTATCGCGTGATGCGTCCAGGTGAACCACCGACCGTTGAATCAGCTTCTGCTTTGTTTGACACATTGTTCTTTGATAGCGAACGCTATGATCTTTCTGCGGTTGGCCGTGTGAAAATGAACATGCGTCTCGCACTTGATGCTGAGGATACACAACGCACGCTTCGCAAAGAAGACATCGTTGCGTGTATCAAAGCCTTGGTAGAATTGCGTGATGGCAAAGGTGATGTGGACGACATCGACCACCTCGGCAACCGTCGTGTTCGCTCTGTTGGTGAATTGATGGAAAACCAATATCGCGTTGGTTTGCTCCGCATGGAGCGCGCGATCAAGGAGCGTATGTCCTCTGTCGAAATCGACACAGTCATGCCCCAAGATTTGATCAATGCAAAACCTGCGGCCGCGGCTGTTCGTGAATTCTTTGGCTCCAGCCAATTGTCACAGTTCATGGACCAAACGAACCCATTGTCCGAAGTTACTCACAAGCGTCGCTTGTCAGCGCTTGGACCAGGTGGTTTGACCCGTGAGCGTGCTGGCTTTGAAGTTCGTGACGTTCACGCCACGCACTACGGTCGTATGTGTCCAATTGAAACGCCAGAAGGTCCAAACATTGGTTTGATAAACTCTTTGGCGACATTTGCACGTGTTAACAAATACGGCTTTATCGAAACACCCTATCGTATCGTTAAAGACGGCCATGTTACGGATGAAGTCCACTACATGTCAGCGACCGAAGAAATGCGCCACACTGTTGCGCAGGCCAATGCATCGCTGGATGAAAACGGTAACTTTATCAACGATCTCGTATCGACACGTCAAAACGGTGACTACACATTGGCGCCAAGCGAAAGTGTCGATCTGATCGACGTTAGCCCAAAACAGTTAGTCTCTGTTGCGGCATCGCTGATCCCGTTCTTGGAAAACGACGACGCGAACCGTGCTTTGATGGGCTCAAACATGCAACGTCAGGCTGTTCCGCTTTTGCGTGCTGAGGCACCTTTGGTTGGTACAGGTATCGAAGAAATTGTTGCGCGTGACTCTGGCGCAGCGATTATGGCGAAACGTGGCGGTATCATCGACCAAGTTGATGCACAGCGTATCGTTATTCGTGCGACGTCTGATTTGGAACTTGGCGATGCGGGTGTTGATATCTACAGCATGCGTAAATTCCAACGCTCTAACCAGAACACATGTATCAACCAACGTCCGTTGGTCAAAGTGGGTCAATCCGTCAACAAAGGCGAAGTTATTGCCGATGGTCCATCCACAGACATGGGTGAACTGGCGCTTGGTAAAAACGTGGTTGTCGCGTTTATGCCTTGGAATGGCTATAACTACGAAGACTCCATTCTGATTTCAGAGCGTGTCTCTCGTGATGACGTATTCACATCGATTCACATCGAAGAATTCGAAGTTGCGGCACGTGATACGAAATTGGGGCCAGAGGAAATCACACGTGATATTCCAAACGTTGGCGAAGAAGCGCTTCGTAACTTGGATGAAGCGGGTATCGTTTACATCGGTGCAGACGTTGAACCAGGTGACATTCTCGTTGGTAAAATCACACCCAAAGGCGAAAGCCCAATGACGCCTGAAGAAAAGCTTCTTCGTGCGATCTTTGGTGAAAAAGCCTCTGATGTGCGTGACACATCTTTGCGTGTGAAACCGGGTGATTACGGGACTGTTGTTGAGGTTCGTGTCTTCAACCGTCACGGCGTTGAAAAAGACGAACGTGCGCTTCAGATCGAACGTGAAGAAGTTGAACGTTTGGCACGTGACCGTGATGACGAATTGGCCATTTTGGATCGCAACATCTATGCGCGTTTGAAATCCATGATCCTCGGTAAAACAGCTGTCAAAGGTCCAAAGGGCGTTTCTGCAAATGCGGAAATCAATGAAGACCTCTTGTCAACTTTGACACGCGGCCAGTGGTGGCAGCTTGCTCTTGCAGAAGAAGCAGATGCACAGGTTGTTGAAGCTCTACATGAACAGTATGAGGCGCAAAAACGCACGCTTGATGCGCGTTTTGAGGACAAAGTTGAAAAAGTCCGTCGTGGTGATGATCTACCACCAGGTGTGATGAAGATGGTCAAAGTCTTTATCGCGGTGAAGCGCAAGCTTCAGCCAGGTGATAAAATGGCGGGTCGTCACGGAAACAAAGGTGTTATTTCCAAGGTTGTTCCTATGGAAGACATGCCGTTCCTTGCGGACGGGACACCAGTTGATTTCTGTTTGAACCCTCTCGGTGTTCCTTCACGTATGAACGTGGGTCAAATTTTGGAAACACACATGGGCTGGGCGGCGCGCGGCTTGGGTCTTCAAATTGATGACGCACTTGGTGAATATCGTCGCTCTGGCGATTTGACACCTGTTCGTGAAGCAATGCGTATCGCTTATGGTGATGATGTCTATGAAGAGGGTCTTGCCTCTATGGACGAAGATCACTTGGTCGAAGCGGCGGGTAACGTCACACGTGGTGTTCCAATTGCGACGCCTGTTTTTGACGGTGCTAAAGAAGACGACGTAAACAACGCCCTGACACGTGCTGGCTTTGATACATCTGGTCAGTCCATCTTGTTTGATGGTCGCACAGGTGAGCAATTCGCACGTCCTGTGACCGTTGGCGTGAAATACTTGTTGAAACTTCACCACTTGGTGGACGACAAAATTCACGCACGTTCAACCGGTCCATACTCATTGGTCACGCAGCAACCTCTGGGCGGTAAAGCTCAATTTGGTGGTCAGCGTTTCGGTGAAATGGAAGTTTGGGCACTGGAAGCATATGGCGCGGCGTATACGTTGCAAGAGATGCTGACAGTCAAGTCGGACGATGTTGCCGGACGGACCAAGGTCTATGAATCGATCGTCAAAGGCGAAGACAACTTTGAAGCGGGTATCCCAGAGAGCTTTAACGTTCTCGTCAAAGAAGTCCGTGGCCTTGGCCTGAATATGGAACTCCTGGACGCGGAGGATGAGGAATAAGGGCGCGCCCTTATTTCTCCCCTCCCTTCAGCTCTAATTTGAGGAAATCAAAATGAACCAGGAAATTACAAACAACCCGTTCAACCCGTTGACATCACCAAAGGTGTTCGACGAAATCAAAGTCTCTTTGGCTTCGCCAGAGCGGATTTTGTCATGGTCATTCGGTGAGATCAAGAAACCAGAAACCATTAACTATCGGACGTTCAAGCCCGAGCGTGATGGTTTGTTCTGTGCGCGTATCTTTGGCCCAACCAAAGACTATGAATGTCTTTGCGGTAAATATAAGCGCATGAAATATCGCGGCGTTGTCTGCGAAAAATGTGGTGTTGAAGTTACACTTCAAAAAGTACGTCGTGAGCGTATGGGCCACATCGAATTGGCATCCCCCGTTGCGCATATTTGGTTCTTGAAATCACTGCCATCCCGCATCGGTTTGATGTTGGATATGACATTGCGTGATCTAGAACGCGTGCTTTATTTCGAAAACTACGTTGTGATCGAACCAGGTCTCACCGATCTTCAGTATGGTCAGATGATGACCGAAGAAGAATACATGGACGCCCAAGACACCTACGGCATGGACGCATTCACTGCGAACATCGGTGCCGAAGCGATCCGTGAAATGTTGGCTCAGATCGACCTAGACGCCGAAGCAGAACAGCTTCGTGCGGATCTTAAAGAGGCGACAGGTGAACTGAAGCCGAAAAAGATCATCAAGCGTTTGAAAGTTGTCGAAAGCTTCCTTGAATCTGGTAACCGTCCTGAGTGGATGATTTTGACTGTGATCCCTGTGATCCCACCAGAATTGCGTCCCTTGGTTCCACTAGATGGCGGTCGTTTTGCGACGTCTGATTTGAACGATCTTTACCGTCGTGTGATCAACCGGAACAACCGTCTTAAGCGTCTAATCGAATTGCGCGCACCAGACATCATCGTTCGCAACGAAAAGCGGATGTTGCAAGAATCTGTTGACGCCTTGTTCGACAACGGTCGTCGCGGTCGTGTCATCACAGGTGCAAACAAGCGTCCTTTGAAGTCATTGTCTGACATGCTCAAGGGGAAACAGGGTCGTTTCCGTCAAAACCTTTTGGGAAAACGCGTCGACTTTTCCGGTCGTTCGGTCATTGTGACGGGTCCAGAGCTCAAGCTGCATCAATGTGGTTTGCCCAAAAAGATGGCGTTGGAACTGTTCAAACCGTTCATCTATTCCCGTCTTGAGGCCAAAGGTCTGTCCTCAACCGTGAAACAAGCCAAGAAATTGGTGGAAAAAGAGCGTCCCGAAGTTTGGGATATCTTGGATGAAGTGATCCGTGAACACCCCGTCATGCTCAACCGTGCGCCTACTTTGCACCGTTTGGGCATCCAAGCCTTTGAACCCGTTTTGATCGAAGGCAAGGCTATCCAGCTTCACCCGTTGGTCTGTTCTGCGTTTAACGCGGACTTTGACGGTGACCAAATGGCGGTTCACGTTCCATTGAGCCTTGAGGCACAATTGGAAGCGCGCGTTTTGATGATGTCAACGAACAACGTTCTGTCGCCAGCAAACGGCGCACCGATCATCGTTCCATCACAGGATATGATTTTGGGGATCTATTATACGACCATCATGCGCGAAGGCATGAAGGGCGAAGGTATGATCTTTAGTTCTATCGAAGAAGTGCAATATGCCTTGGACACAGGCGAAGTTCACCTTCACGCCAAAGTTCAAGCGCGTATTTCTCAAATCGACAACGAAGGTAACGAAGTCTTCAAGCGCTTTGAAACCACACCAGGTCGTGTGCGTTTGGGATCCTTGCTTCCTAAGAATGCGAAGGCTCCGTTTGATCTTGTGAACAACTTGCTTCGTAAGAAAGACGTACAAAAAGTCATCGACACGGTTTATCGTTATTGCGGTCAAAAAGAATCCGTCATCTTCTGTGATCAGATCATGACAATGGGTTTCCGCGAAGCGTTCAAAGCGGGCATTTCGTTCGGTAAAGACGATATGGTTATCCCTGATAACAAATGGGGTCTTGTTGATGAAACACGTGGTCAAGTGAAAGACTTTGAACAACAGTACATGGACGGTCTGATCACTCAGGGCGAAAAGTACAACAAAGTTGTGGATGCTTGGTCCAAGTGTAACGACAAAGTCACCGACGCGATGATGAACACCATCTCAGCAAACAAGCGTGATGAAGATGGCTCAGAAATGGAACCGAACTCGGTTTACATGATGGCCCACTCTGGTGCGCGTGGTTCTGTGACGCAGATGAAACAGCTGGGCGGTATGCGTGGTTTGATGGCAAAGCCGAATGGCGACATTATCGAAACACCGATCATCTCAAACTTTAAAGAAGGTTTGACCGTTCTCGAATACTTTAACTCCACCCACGGTGCGCGTAAGGGTCTTTCAGATACGGCGTTGAAAACTGCGAACTCTGGTTACCTAACCCGTCGTTTGGTTGACGTTGCTCAGGACTGTATCGTTCGCATGAACGACTGTGGAACTGAAAACTCAATCACTGCGGAACCAGCGGTGAATGATGGCGAAGTGATTTCCTCATTGGCGGAACGCGTCTTGGGTCGTACAGCGGCAGAAGACATCATGCGTCCTGGCACAGAAGAAATTCTTGTCAAAGAAGGTCAGATCATCGACGAATTGCTCGCTGATGCGATCGACGAGAGCGGCTTGCAATCTGCACGTATCCGCAGCCCATTGACCTGTGAAGCAGAAGATGGCGTTTGTGCGAAATGTTACGGACGTGACCTAGCACGCGGTACGATTGTGAACATTGGTGAAGCTGTGGGTATTATTGCCGCGCAGTCCATCGGTGAACCAGGTACACAGCTAACAATGCGGACATTCCACATTGGTGGTGTTGCTCAAGGTGGTCAGCAATCCTTCCTCGAAGCCAGCCAAGAAGGTAAAATTGCATTCGAAAATGCAATGACACTGGAAAACTCGAATGGCGAAACGCTCGTTATGGGTCGTAACATGAAGTTGCGCATCCTCGACGAACAAGGCGAAGAGCGCGCGAGCCACAAGTTGGGTTACGGCACGAAAGTCTTTGTCAAAGAGGGCGCCAAAGTGGCCCGTGGCGACAAATTGTTTGAGTGGGATCCATACACATTGCCGATCATCGCGGAAAAAGACGCGACTGCGAAACATGTTGACCTCGTCAATGGTGTCGCTGTTCGTGAGGAAACCGATGATGCAACAGGTATGACACAAAAGATCGTTGTGGATTGGCGCGCTGCGCTCAAAGGCAACGAACTCAAGCCTGAAATCATCTTGGTTGGTGCCGATGGCGAACCTGTGCGCAATGACGCAGGAAACCCGATCACATACCCAATGTCTGTTGATGCCATCTTGTCTGTCGAAGACGGTCAAGAGATCAAAGCAGGTGATGTTGTTGCGCGTATTCCTCGTGAAGGCGCGAAAACCAAGGACATTACAGGTGGTCTTCCACGCGTTGCTGAATTGTTCGAAGCCCGTCGTCCAAAAGATCACGCAATCATCGCTGAAATCGATGGTTACGTGCGCTATGGCCGCGACTACAAGAACAAGCGTCGCATCTCGATTGAACCCGTTGATGATAGCCGTGATCCAGTTGAATACATGGTTCCTAAAGGCAAGCACATCCCTGTGGCCGAAGGTGACTTCGTTCAGAAGGGTGACTACATCATGGACGGCAACCCAGCACCGCATGACATTCTTGCGATTATGGGGATCGAGGCACTTGCCAACTATATGATCGACGAAGTTCAGGACGTTTATCGTCTGCAAGGTGTGAAAATCAACGACAAGCACGTCGAAGTGATCGTTCGTCAGATGCTTCAGAAATGGGAAATTTCTGAAAGCGGTGACACAACGCTTCTCAAAGGCGAGCACGTCGATAAAATTGAATTCGACCAAGCAAATGAAAAAGCGCTGTCCAAAGGGGGCCGCCCTGCACAGGGTGAACCAATCCTCTTGGGGATCACCAAAGCGTCGCTTCAAACACGCTCCTTTATTTCCGCAGCGTCGTTCCAAGAAACGACACGTGTTCTCACAGAATCTTCTGTTCAGGGCAAACGTGACAAGCTTGTCGGTCTCAAGGAAAACGTCATTGTTGGTCGCTTGATCCCTGCGGGAACAGGTGGCGCGACACAGCGTGTCCGTCGTATCGCAACCGAGCGTGACAACGTCGTCATCGAAGCGCGTCGCGAAGAGGCGGAACAGGCCGTGGCCTTGGCCGCACCTGAGGCAAGCAACGACGACTAAGTCTGTCCTACGACCTATACTAGAGAGCACCCGCCATTTGGTGGGTGCTTTTTTATTTCCAACTCTCGTCCCACCAAAACAGGGAGGGATGACTAACAGACCGCTAGAAACCAACGAGAGAACAATTCATTATGTGGCAAACAAGGTAGCCATGCCCGGACATGACTTTAAAGCGTCTTAATGATGTCTCTGAAATGCGGTGTCGGTCACATAAGGGACTGGGCGTAGTCCTCTAGTTGTGTCGCGACGGTGCCCCAGCCTTGATAGAAGCCCATGTCTTCGTGGCTCTGACGGGTCTCTGGCGAGCGGTGACGGGCCGTCGCCGTGTAGAGCGTTCCGCCCTTCCCATCATCAGCAAAGTCGATAATAGCTGTCATGAACGGATCAGCGGCAGGCTTCCAGCCTTCGCTATAAGTGTCGGTAAAGACAAGTCGCTCGCCATCAATAATTTCGAGAAAGATGCCTTCATTCACCATCACATTTCCCTCGACGTTCATTGTCGTGTTGAATTTTCCGCCGACCCGAAGATCAATGTCACAAGCTTCTATCCGATGCGGTTTTGGTACGAAAAAATGCTTGATATGGTTTGGCGTTGTCCAGCATTCCCAAAGCAGCAAACGTGGCGCATTGAGTGTGCGGGTAAATGTCAGGTCGGTTTTCGGATCAAGGTTCATTTGTTTCGCTCCGGTATGATGTTTTTTTGATGTGACCGTCACATCAGACGAGCCGTCCGTCCCGAATTCCGTTTTGGCACTTAGGCAAAGCCATTAGTATCATTTTGGGAAATGCGATCAAGATAATGAGGCAAACGTCCGGTTGTTTCCTTATGTCCCTTCGTAAAAGCGCAAAAGGCACGTCATCCAGACTGGAAACCTGTTATGAATGGGCGTTAGATGGCTTTGTAGCGACAGGATAAGAAAGACAAAGAGATGACAGATAACTATCGCGGTGCCGTATTGATGACCTTCAGCATGGCCGCCTTTGTCTTGAATGACACCTTCATGAAGCTTGCTCTTGGGAGCGTTCCTTTGTTCCAAGCCATGACATTGCGCGGGCTGCTCACGACGGCCTTGGTGGCCGCACTCTGCCTTGCCTATGGCGTATTGCGGGTGTCCTTGTCACGGCGCGATTGGACCTATGTTGCCTTGCGCGCCTTTAGCGAGGCCGGCGCGGCAGTTTTCTTTTTGACCGCGCTTGCGAATATGCCAATTGCAAACTTGATTGCTATTTTACAGCTCTTGCCCCTGACTGTGGCTCTGGGTGGATTTGTCTTTTATGGCGAAGCGATTGGTTGGCGACGGGCCCTTGCGATTGCCGTGGGGTTTGTCGGTATGATCTTGATCGTGCAACCCAAGGCAAATGGATTTGACATCAACACGACATATGCTTTGATCTCTGTGGGCTTCGTCACTCTGCGCGATTTGATCACGCGCCGCATGTCGAAATCTGTCCCCTCGCTCTTTGTCACGCTTACAGCCTCGATCAGTGTTCTAGCATTGGCCGCGGGTCTGTCTCTTTTTCAAACATGGGAACCTGTGTCGACTGGGGTAAGCGCCTATATCGGTCTAGCGGCCCTTATCGTGAGCCTTGGCTATCTCTTGAGTGTGATGGTCATGCGCGTGGGTGATATGGCGCATGTGGCCTTCTTTCGCTACACGGGCTTGCTCTGGGCGCTGCTCTTAGGCGCTTTTGTCTTTGACGAATGGCCAGAGCCGCTGGTCTTGCTCGGAGCGGGTCTGATCGTTGGGGCAGGGGCCTTCACCATGTGGCGTGAGCGTGTGGTTAAAGCGCGCTCTGCCACGCTTTGATCGAGGCGTTATCGACGCCAAACACATCTAAGAAAAGCTCCTCAGTCTCAGACGACAGCTCTTGATAGGCAAATTTGGGCGAGGGGCGTGTTTGTGTTGAATCATTCCACTCATGAAAACAGCGCAGATACATTGGCGGATCTGGAAAGGTGACTGTCGGCATAAGCTCGGCAAATCTCTGATGTGGGAAATGCAAAACGGTCTTGTTCAAACCAGGGCGCATCATAACACCAAGAGCCGGCGTCAAATAGGGCCGGCGAATATCGCAGGCCTCAAGCCCATGAGGGCCAAAGCGAACCGCATAACCGCTGTTGAAATCGATGCCGACCTTATTGCTGACCCGCAATATATAGTCCGAGGCCTCGGCGACATCTTTGAGTGAGCTGACGAAATACTCAGACACCGCATCATCATCTAACCGAAACTGAACACTTATTTGATCGGGATCGCGAACCCGTTCAAAAGCTGCCAAAGCGGCCTCTCGGTGGGGAAGGGGGGGCAATTCGATAATCTTGACTGGGGCGACGTCCTTGCACAACGCCTGCAGGTGCTCTTTGGCATAAGTCGGCAGGCTATCCCCAATCAAAACGATAAAGGTAAAGTCTTGATCGCTTTGATTCTTGATCGAGGGCAGGGTCAAATACTCAAAGGTTTTAAGTCGAAAGCCTAGGATTTCATCTTTGTATAAATACTCAATCCGCTGGTCTGTCGTTGTGTGCTCAACCTGAAATCCCCCTAGTGCGGGATAGGAAAACCGACAAATACCGATAACTTGCAAATGACTTGACCTTTTGGTTGTACTGTCTGTGTTACCCAACTATAGACCACCCTATATCGACAGCCAAGCGGTTCCTATTCGACGCGGCTTTGATGTGACTATGGGGACTCGTTTAGGTCTGTTGACAATACCTCCGACTCCCCCTATACGCCCACTATCTCGGCACAGGGGGTCGCCCCGCCGCCGACTTCAAATTTGAAGTGGTCAAGATCCAGGCCTATGCCTCGATCCTCTGGAAACCCACCGCGTCGTTCCCGCGAAAGAGGGGACGCATGCGGTCTTTGTGTTTTGTGGACGCGCAAAGCACGCAAAAATGAGCCGCATGGGGATTGGCCCTGTGCATGACACATGTGTGAGAGCGAAACGGGGATTAACCGGAATGCCAACTATTCAACAGCTGATCCGTAAACCACGGCAGCCCAAAGTAAAACGGTCGAAGTCACAACACCTAGAGCAGTGTCCACAAAAACGTGGCGTCTGTACGCGTGTTTATACAACGACTCCTAAGAAACCTAACTCAGCGATGCGTAAAGTTGCCAAAGTGCGTCTTACAAATGGCTTCGAAGTTATCAGCTATATCCCTGGTGAAAAGCACAACCTCCAAGAGCACTCTGTTGTTCTTATCCGTGGCGGTCGTGTAAAAGACCTTCCTGGTGTTCGCTACCACATCCTTCGCGGTGTTCTTGACACACAAGGTGTTAAAGATCGTAAGCAACGCCGCTCCAAATATGGCGCGAAGCGTCCGAAGTAAGAGGAATAACAAATGTCCCGTCGTCACGCCGCTGAAAAACGCGAAATCCTACCCGACGCCAAGTTTGGCGATCGCGTATTGTCTAAATTCATGAACAACCTCATGATTGATGGTAAAAAATCTGTCGCTGAAAAAATCGTTTACAATGCTCTCGACCGTGTCGAGTCCAAGATCAAACGTGCGCCAGTCGAAGTGTTCCACGAAGCACTTGATAACATCAAGCCATCTGTCGAAGTTCGCTCACGCCGTGTTGGTGGTGCGACATATCAGGTGCCTGTTGAAGTTCGTACAGAACGCCGCGAAGCGTTGGCCATCCGTTGGTTGATCTCTGCATCACGTTCACGCAACGAAAACACAATGGAAGAACGCCTAGCAGGTGAGCTTTTGGACGCAGTGAACTCTCGTGGTTCTGCGGTTAAAAAGCGCGAAGATACACATAAAATGGCCGACGCGAACAAAGCGTTTAGCCATTACCGCTGGTAAACTATTTCTAAGGGCTCAATATAATGGCACGCGAATATCCACTCGAACTATACCGTAACTTCGGTATTATGGCGCATATTGATGCAGGTAAAACAACCTGTTCAGAACGCATCCTTTATTACACTGGTAAAGAGCACAACATCGGCGAAGTGCACGATGGCGCCGCGACCATGGACCACATGGAGCAAGAGCAAGAGCGCGGAATTACCATTACCTCTGCTGCGACAACCACATTTTGGGAACGCACAGAAGATGGTGAAACAGCCGACAGCCCAAAGCACCGCCTAAACATCATCGACACACCAGGCCACGTTGACTTCACTATTGAGGTTGAACGTTCTTTGGCGGTTCTCGATGGCGCGGTTTGTGTTTTGGATGCGAACGCTGGTGTTGAGCCTCAAACAGAAACAGTTTGGCGTCAGGCCGACCGTTACAAAGTTCCACGTATGGTTTTTGTCAACAAAATGGACAAAATCGGCGCGGACTTCTTTAACTGTGTAGAAATGGTCGAAGATCGTACAGGCACACGTGCTGTTCCGATCGCGTTCCCAATTGGTGCGGAAACTGAGCTTGAAGGTTTGGTTGACTTGGTCACTATGGAAGAGTGGTTGTGGCAGGGCGAAGACCTTGGTGCATCTTGGGTCAAAGCTCCGATCCGTGACTCGTTGAAGGATCTAGCGGACAAGTGGCGCTCAACTTTGGTTGAAGCTGCTGTTGAGCAAGACGACGACGCGATGATGGAATACCTTGAAGGTAACGAGCCAGATATCGCAACACTTCGCCAGTTGATCCGTAAGGGCACATTGAGCATGGCATTCGTGCCTGTCTTGGGTGGCTCTGCGTTCAAAAACAAAGGTGTTCAGCCTTTGCTCAACGCGGTTGTTGACTATCTTCCAAGCCCGCTCGACGTTGTTGATTACATGGGCTTTAAGCCAGGCGACGAAACAGAAACACGTGACATCGCACGTCGTGCGGATGATGACATGCCGTTCTCTGCGCTTGCGTTTAAAATCTGGAACGACCCGTTCGTTGGTTCTTTGACATTTACACGGATTTACTCTGGTAAACTGGAAAAGGGCGACAGCTTCTTGAACTCGACTAAGGGTAAAAAAGAACGCGTTGGCCGTATGATGATCATGCACTCAAATGACCGTGATGAAATCACAGAAGCATTTGCAGGTGACATTATCGCGCTTGGCGGTCTTAAGGATACAACTACGGGTGACACACTTTGTGCTGTCAACGATCCTGTTGTTCTAGAAACAATGACATTCCCTGATCCTGTGATCGAGATTGCTGTTGAGCCTAAGACAAAAGGCGACCAAGAAAAAATGGGTATCGCGCTACAGCGTCTATCAGCTGAAGACCCCTCTTTCCGCGTTGAAACAGATCTCGAATCTGGTCAAACAATCATGAAGGGTATGGGCGAACTTCACCTCGATATTCTTGTTGATCGTATGAAGCGTGAATTCAAAGTCGAAGCGAACATTGGTGCGCCACAGGTGGCTTACCGTGAAACAATCGGCCACGAAGTTGAGCACACTTATACGCACAAGAAACAATCTGGTGGTTCTGGTCAGTTTGGCGAAGTGAAAATGATCATTTCTCCGACAGAGCCTGGCGAAGGCTATTCATTCGAAAGCCGCATCGTTGGTGGATCTGTTCCAAAAGAATACATCCCAGGTGTTGAAAAAGGTATTAACTCTGTCATGGATAGCGGCCCATTGGCTGGCTTCCCAGTGATCGACTTTAAAGTTGCGCTGATCGACGGTAAATACCACGACGTTGACTCCTCTGTTCTTGCGTTCGAAATCGCGGCACGTATGTGTATGCGTGAAGGCATGAGAAAAGCGGGCGCGAAATTGCTTGAGCCAATCATGAAGGTCGAAGTGATCACACCTGAAGAATACACAGGCGGTATCATCGGCGATTTGACATCACGTCGCGGTCAAGTCACAGGTCAAGAACCACGCGGTAACGCAGTTGCGATTGACTCATTCGTGCCATTGGCGAACATGTTCGGGTACATCAACACATTGCGCTCAATGTCTTCTGGACGCGCGCAGTTCTCGATGCAGTTCGACCACTACGAGCCAGTTCCAAATAACATCTCTGAAGAGATCCAAGCGAAATTCGCGTAAGGCGCTTAAAGCGCCCTACGGGGACCCAAAAAGCGGTGCATGTTCGGGCGTGCACCTCCCAAACCTAAGGAGGCCATCATGGCAAAGGAAAAGTTTGACCGCAGTAAACCGCACTGCAACATCGGCACGATTGGTCACGTTGACCACGGCAAAAC
>CBFHNR010000026.1:3280-35510 GCA_965657215.1 uncultured Paracoccaceae bacterium | reverse complement strand
CGATAATTTACCTAAAATTAAGGGAACCCCGAGTATTCATGATTCTGTAAGCAGACGGAGTCGTGATGGCCGACGAATATTTTTCTTCCACTCACCCCCTACTCCCACCCACCTCGGAAGATGATCGGGTATTGTGGCTTCGTCTCTTGCGCTCGCGACGTGTTGGAATAAGCACGTTTAATCGGCTCATGTCTGAGTATGGCTCGGCCCAAAACGCACTCGCGCAGCTCCATCAAATTGCCCAAGACGCTGGTGTCGACAATTATCAATCCTTTAGTGAGGCAGCCGCGCTTGCGGAAATGAAAGCTGGCGCAAAATTCGGCGCACGTCTCATTTTCAAAGGCGAGGCATCTTATCCCAAACCGCTCTATGATCTGGGGGATGCGCCCCCAATGCTCTGGGTCAAAGGAAATATCGACCTTCTCGCGCGCCAATCGGTGGCGATGGTAGGCGCACGAAACGCATCCTCTCTTGGAACAAGAATGGCGAAATACTTGGCCCAAGACATGGGCTCACATGACTGGATCCTCGTGTCTGGGCTCGCACGTGGAATTGATGCGGCGGCCCATACAGCTTCTCTTTCCACGGGAACAATTGCTGTTCTGGGCGGCGGGGTTGATGTTTTCTACCCGACAGAAAACCGCCAATTGGCCGAAGCGATTGCCGAGAAAGGCCTGTTAATATCCGAACAACCAATGGGCCTGCAGCCCATGGCGCGACATTTCCCAATGAGGAACCGCCTCATATCAGGGCTCGCCAAAGGGGTGATCGTCATTGAGGCCGCATCAAAATCTGGATCGCTCATAACGGCCAAAAACGCCCTTGATCAGGGTCGTGATGTCCTTGTTGTGCCAGGCCATCCCTTTGATGCACGCTCTAGCGGTTGCAACATGTTGCGGCGTGACGGGGCAACATTAGTGCGCAACGCAGAAGATGTCATTGAGGCGCTGTCTCCTCAGATGCAATACGCGATGGACATTCCCGAACCACCCGCCGAACCACAGCGCAGCCTTCGAGAGACATCGCAGCTTCATCAGAAAATCCTCGACAAGCTCAGCACATCTGGCCTTCCAGAAGATCAGTTGATCCGAGATTTGAAAACGAGTGCGCCTCAAATATCCCCCGTGATTTTGGATTTAGAGCTTGCTGACAAAATCGAACGCCAAGCTGGTGGATTGCTTGCCCGCAAAACCTAGCGAAACGCACAACACATATATTTCATAATTAGGTGCATTGACAAACCTGCCCATTGCCCCCCATCTTCCGCCGCCATAGTGCTAGGTAAGAGTCGGAAGGAGATTCAATGCCCGTCGTTGTTGTCGAAAGCCCTGCGAAAGCAAAAACAATTAACAAATATTTGGGTTCCGACTATACAGTCTTGGCCTCATATGGTCACGTCCGCGACCTTCCTCCAAAGAACGGATCTGTTGATACCGACAATGGATTTGAAATGCTTTGGGAGGTCGGCACAGACAGCCGCAAACATGTCAAAGCAATTGCAGACGCCTTAAAAGATGACAACGAACTGATCCTCGCGACCGACCCCGATCGCGAAGGTGAAGCGATTTCCTGGCACCTTGAGGAAACATTACGCAAACGTCGCGCCATTAAAAAGGACACGCCTGTCAGCCGTGTCGTTTTCAACGCGATCACCAAAGCGGCCGTGACTGAGGCCATGCAAAACCCACGCGAAGTCGACGCGCCTTTGGTTCATGCATACCTTGCCCGTCGCGCCTTAGATTATCTGGTTGGGTTCAATCTTTCTCCTGTTTTATGGCGCAAATTACCTGGTGCTAAATCCGCGGGCCGCGTGCAATCTGTGTGTCTGCGACTTATCGTTGAGCGTGAAATGGAAATCGAAGCCTTCCGTGCCAAAGAATATTGGTCCGTAAAGGCGCTCTTGGGATCGCAACGCGGTCAGGAATTCGAAGCGCGCCTTGTGAGTTTAGCGGGTAAAAAGCTTGATAAACATGATCTCGCCAATGAGACCCAAGCCGACATGGCGGTCCAAGCGATCAGAAGTCGTGATCTCACCGTTCAATCCGTCGAAGCAAAACCAGGGACGCGCAATCCCTCAGCCCCGTTCATGACGTCGACCCTTCAACAAGAAGCCAGCCGTAAATTTGGCATGGGGGCACGTCAAACGATGAATGCAGCCCAGCGCCTTTATGAGGCTGGTCACATTACATACATGCGAACAGATGGGATCGACATGGCGCCCGAGGCGGTTATGGCCGCGCGCGATGCGATCAAAGATCGATATGGTGACGACTATGTACCCAAATCTCCGCGTATGTACAAAAACAAAGCGAAGAATGCGCAAGAAGCCCACGAATGTATTCGTCCAACCGATATGCGCCGCGATGCGCCATCTTTGAAGCTGACGGATGCCGATCAGCGCAAGCTTTATGACCTTATTTGGAAACGTACGATTGCCTGTCAAATGGAAGCCGCGCGTTTGGAACGTACTGTTGCGGAAATAGCAAGCGCAGATGGCCAAGTTGTTCTTCGCGCCAATGGTCAGGTTGTATTGTTTGACGGGTTTATGCGCGTCTACGAAGAAGGTCGCGACGATTCCGTAGTAGATGACGACGACAAGCGCCTTCCACAATTGATGCAGGGTGAAACCGCGGAAAAACGCGCTGTTACGCCTGAGCAACATTTCACACAGCCTCCACCCCGTTATACAGAGGCCACTTTGGTCAAGCGTATGGAAGAGTTGGGAATTGGGCGTCCGTCAACCTACGCCTCTATTGTCACGACAATTCAAGAGCGTGATTATGTGCGCAAAGAACAAAACCGTCTGATCCCCGAGGATAAGGGGCGAATTGTTACGATCTTTTTGCTGAACTTCTTTAAACGCTATGTGGAATATGACTTTACTGCGGGACTAGAGGATCAACTCGATCATGTCTCCGCGGGGGATGCCGATTACAAGGAATTGCTAGGTCAATTCTGGCGTGATTTTTCGGCGGCAATTTCTGAAACCTCTGACCTTAGGATTTCCGAGGTTCTCGATGTTTTGGATGCGGCCCTTGCGCCTCAGCTCTATCCCCCAAAGGAGGACGGCTCTGATCCGCGGACCTGCCCAAAATGTGGTGTTGGTCAATTGCATTTGAAATCCTCACGCACAGGCGGATTTGTCGGGTGTGGAAATTACCCTGAATGTACTTTTACCCGCCCGATTTCTGGGGATGCGGATGATACGGGCGATCGTATTCTGGGCGAAGATCAAGGCGATGAGATCAGCCTCAAATCAGGTCGCTTTGGTCCTTATGTCCAACGTGGGGATGCAACACCTGAAAACAAAAAACCACCGCGTGCCAGCCTTCCGAAGGGATGGTCCAAGGACGACATGGATTTGGAAAAAGCTCTCATGCTTTTGAACCTCCCCCGTGAAATCGGACCACATCCAGAAGATGGCGTTGTGGTCGAGGCAGGCATTGGACGCTATGGACCCTTTATTAAACACGGGTCCGTTTATGCCAATATCAAAGAGGTCGATGATGTCTTTGTGATCGGTATGAACCGCGCGATGGAAGAATTGGCCAAGAAAGCCGCCCGTGGGGGTGGTCGCACACGCACAGCCGCAGCGCCGCTCAAGGAACTTGGGGAACACCCAACCGAAGGCGGTCCAGTGAATGTCATGGATGGACGCTACGGGGCCTACGTGAAATTTGGTAAAATCAACGCCACTCTTCCCAAGGATGTTGAGGCCGCAGATGTCACCATGGACATGGCGGTCGCCTTGATTGCCGAAAAGGCTTCTAAAGGCGGCAAAAAGAAAGCAGCGCCGAAAAAAGCTACCCCCAAGAAAAAACCTGCAGCTAAGAAAAAAGCGGACTAACTCTTATGCTTAGAATTCGAAGCCCTATGAATTAATGGGCTTCGAATTGACTTCCCTTGATTGAACCGTCAAAAGTTTGAACAGGTTAAATCAAGGAGCTTTTCATGAAAAAAGTTTACGGATCAGCCGCCGAAGCCTTAGATGGTTTGTTATTTGATGGCATGTTCATTGCTTCCGGTGGTTTTGGATTGTGCGGCATACCTGAATTATTGCTGCAAGCTATCAAAGACGCAGGAACCAAAGACCTCACATTTGCATCCAATAACGCAGGCGTGGACGATTTTGGCATCGGCATTTTGCTTCAAACGAAGCAGGTCAAGAAAATGATTTCGTCTTATGTGGGTGAAAACGCCGAATTCATGCGTCAATATTTGTCAGGCGAATTAGAGCTGGAATTCAACCCCCAAGGCACCTTGGCCGAACGCATGCGCTCAGGTGGATGTGGCATTCCGGGGTTTTATACAAAAACTGGCGTCGGCACTGTGATTGCAGAAGGCAAAGAGCATAAAGAGTTCAACGGCGAAACCTATATCCTTGAAGAAGGCATTTTCGCCGATCTGGCCATTGTCAAAGCATGGAAAGCAGATGAAACAGGGAACCTCGTGTTCCGCAAAGCGGCGCGCAACTTTAATCCCCCTGCGGCGATGTGCGGCAAAACCTGCGTAGTTGAAGTCGAAGAAATCGTGCCGACAGGATCACTAGACCCTGATCATATTCACCTTCCCGGTATTTATGTGCATCGCATTATCCAAGGCGATCACGAAAAACGGATTGAACAGCGCACAACGCGCCCAGCGGCATAAGGAGGTCTGAGCATGGCATGGGATCGTAATCAAATGGCCGCACGTGCGGCACTGGAATTACAAGACGGATGGTACGTGAACCTAGGGATCGGTATTCCGACCCTCGTGTCCAACTATATCCCCGAGGGGATCGAGGTCACTCTGCAATCTGAAAACGGTATGCTGGGTATGGGTCCATTCCCTATTGAAGGCGAAGAAGATGCGGACCTCATCAACGCAGGCAAGCAAACCATTACGGAGCTCCCTCAAACCGCCTATTTCGATAGCGCCACATCTTTTGGGATGATCCGAGGCGGTAAAATTGCGATGGCTATTCTTGGTGCAATGGAAGTCGCAGAGAATGGCGATTTGGCAAACTGGATGATTCCAGGGAAATTGGTCAAAGGTATGGGCGGCGCGATGGACTTGGTCGCAGGTGTTGGCCGCGTTGTTGTCGTTATGGATCACACCAACAAACACGGCGACAGCAAGGTTCTCACAGAATGCACGCTTCCTCTGACAGGGAAAGGTGTCGTTGATCGGATTATCACGAACCTCGGCGTTCTCGATGTTGTTGACGGTGGCTTGAAAATCGTGGAATGCGCCGAAGGTGTCACCGAAGCAGAGCTACGCGCCGCGACATTGGCCAAGATTGTTGATTAATTCACATTAAAGACACAGCCGTCCGTGACCATCACGGGCGGCGTTTTGCAAAAAGAGCGTGCAATGAGATATGCGGCCAAGACTTTGGGAACATATCCGCGGGTTTCTTCAATATCAGGAACACCACCAGCCCGCTTGATCCTATTCTCGCCCGCATTATACCCTGCCAAGGCGCTTATGACATCGCCGTCAAACTCAGCAATCAACCAAGATAAATATTCCGCCCCGCCCATTATGTTTTGAGCTGGATCAAAGGGGTCACTGACATCAAACCGGTCGGCAGTTGCGGGAATGAGCTGCATCAACCCCTGTGCGTTTGATCCAGAGACCGCATTCGGGTCCCCGCCACTTTCTACATAGATGACCGATGCCAAGAGAGGTGGCGATACGGAATGACGCACAGAAGCCATCAACAAATGACGTTGATACAGCCTGAGTAGCGTTTGCATATCATTTAATCGCGGAACGATTGCTTTGCCCTCATCCCGTGAGGAAATTAAATCCAAAGCAGGCCCAAAGTCCGACGCAAAGACACCTTGGCGATCCATTGGGGGAATCGTTTCCCAAAACCATTGATATGACCCCGTCGGCACAGAGCGTTTACCAGGAAGTGCATTTGCAACAGAGGGCGTTTGAATCACTGGCGCGATTTGAATATCAATTTTTCCGCTTTCCCCTTGCTTTGGTGCTTTCCCAAACTTTGGCGAAAAATCAACGAAAGGCGGAGGTGCAGGCGTTTCATCTGAGTCGGAGGTGAGGTCTTGCGCAGCAACGATTCCACCAAAGAGGACAAAAACAGCAGTTTTAAATAGAATCTTTGGAGTGAAATGAATCAAATTGAGCATCCTGCACCTTATTAACACCTATGGCACATTAAAATCTTAGTTTAATTTCCGACAAAGCCCCATGGATTTCTATGAATCACCCCGAAATCGGGCTCTGAATGTGTCAACTTTGTGCAAAATAGGCTTTGATTTGACCGCCAAATACATAAAAAACCCAAACATTAAAAAAATAAAAAAATAAATTGATAGTTTTCAATGCATTAATCAAAAAGATAGCACATTAATCCATTGGGATAAATTTTTACCCATTGTCGCCAAATTGGCGCCCGAATCCGAGGGCTATATAGCGTCATGCAAACGATGCAGGACCGAAGCAGAGTGGGACTGAGCAACATCGTAAGGCGAGAAACTTAAACTTAACTAACCTATCGGAGACTACAAAATGCTTAACATGATCAAAAACTTCGCAAACGACGAATCTGGCGCAGTAACAGTTGACTGGGTTGTTCTAACAGCCGCAGCCGTTGCAATGGCCGTAGCAGCTGGTTCAGCTATCATGCCGTCTGTGCAAAACTTGCTAAACCAATCTACAACTGCCCTCTCCACAGTCGACAACTCAATCGAATTGAACGATGCGGTTGCTGCTGAGTAATTTTAGCCAACTGGCTTAAAACAACTGCGGGCATCAAATAAGGGTGCCCGCAGTTCAAATCACTCCCTGAAACAACTCACTCAAATCCGCACATCCGAACGTGCATCAAATAAAGTCACAACCGTTTCATAATCACTAGTTCCATTCGTCTCGAGGGTATCTCAATGCGGTCTGTATTTACATTAGTTCTCATCGTCGGCTTGGCAATCTCCGCCTTGGCCGTTTACGTCGTGCAGAACTATGTCGGACAATATCGAGTTGCTCTTGCTAAAGAACGCGAGAATGCGGCACCAGCCATTCACTTGACCGAAGTCTTTGTGGCGAACAAGAATGTTCGTTTTGGCGAAGAATTGGGTCCCAATGATGTCAAACTCGTACAGTGGCCTTCGGCCTCAATGCCCATCGGGGTCTATTCAAAAGATAACCCAATTTTCAAAGAGGGCGACGCCCCGCGCTACGCAGTACGCGTGATTGAAAAGGGTGAGCCTATCATGTCAACCAAAGTGACGGAACCAGGCGCCAACGCAAGTATCACATCAAAACTAGGACCAGGCAAACGCGCGTTTACGATTGAAGTGGACGCAAAATCAGGTGTGTCTGGGTTTCTACGGCCATCGGACCGTGTGGACATCTATTGGACAGGAGTTCCACCAAGTGTTGGGGAAGAAAGCCCAACAGGGACAGTCACACGTCTCATTGAAACGAATATCGACTTGATTGCTGTAGACCAAGTTAGCGAATTAGACGAAGCAGAAACACGGATTGCGCAAACTGTAACCGTCGCGATTTCGCCTCAGCAGGTTGCAAAGCTGGCATTGGCACAGGCGACCGGAACATTATATCTCTCTCTTATTTCTCCTGGCGAATATGAAGTTGCCGAAGTCGAAGAAGTGACAAAATTGTCTTTGTTCGGCGAACAGCGTCAGGCAATTGCCAAAAAAGAGGTTTGCACGATCAAGTCCCGTAAGGGGGCAGAAGTTGTCGTGACAGAGATCCCCTGCCCTGAGTAAGCACACCTAACTAATGTCAATGCTTCAGCACAATTAGGTAACAAAACGCGAAAAATACTGCGTTTTGTTGCATTGAGAGTTGCAAAATTTGAAATTCTAGTTAACTGTCGGTAGAAATAAGGGCGTTAGACCCAGTTAATGAGGCGTGATCAAAAGGGCAGATCACATGATATTTGCAAGTAAAGTACGGGCCATTTGCGCCGGTTTAGTAGCATTTGCGTTGGTTTGCACATCCACTGTTTCAGCAGACACCTTAAGGGTGGTGAAACGGGGAAGCTCTTCTTCGCTTAATATTCCAATGAACAGGGCTGTTGTCGTTGAGAGCGACACATCTTTTGCGGAATTGTCTATCGCAAACCCTAGCATTGCTGATTTTTCGACCCTATCGGATCGAACAATTTATGTATTGGGCAAAGCTCCTGGGACAACGACGCTCACGCTTTTGGATGCATCTGGTCGCCTCATCTCAAATGTAGATGTACGCGTTTCAGCTGATGTCAGCGAATTCAAAGAACGCTTACGTCAAATTTTATCGAATGAAAAAATAGAAGTCCGCACCGCAAACGATGGCATTGTTCTATCAGGAACCGCAAAAAGCGTGATCGCAATTGGTCAAGCTGTTGAGCTCGCAGAACGTTATGCCCCTGGACGGGTGTCCAATTTGATGAGCCTGGGCGGCGTACAACAAGTCATGCTCAAAGTGCGATTTGCTGAAATGCAACGCTCTGTTGCAAAATCGCTTGGATCCTCTCTTGCTTTGGGCGGCAATATTTTGGGCGGAAACGTTGGCCTAAAAATGGGGTCCGGCGCTGCGGTGTCAACTGCAAACCAAGCCACCATGTTGGCGGGCAACAACCCGGTTGGAACTGCCAGCCAAGGCACGACATTACTAGGGTTCAATGCTGGTCCTGTTGAAGTGGGAATTTTGCTTGAAGCGCTTGAATCCAAAGGATTTGTTCGCACTCTTTCAGAACCGAATTTGACCGCACTTTCTGGAAAAGAGGCCAAGTTTTTAGCTGGTGGTGAATACCCTATCCCCGTTATTGAGGATGGTACGGTCGCCGTCGGGTTCAAAAATTTTGGCGTTGAACTTGGATTTACGCCCACTGTGTTGGCTGACAATGTAATTAATATTGAACTGAATGCTTCTGTTTCTTCCATCGATACGACGAATAGCATGACTGCAAATGGGATTACGGTTAACGGCTTCAAAACACGGGAAACGTCCACAACTGTTGAAATGCGCGACGGCGAAAGCTTTGCCATCGCAGGCTTGTTGCAAGACGATTTCAGAGATTCAAACGCACAGGTCCCGTGGCTTGGCGATGTTCCTGTTTTAGGTGCCTTGTTCCGCAGTGCCGATTATTCGCGCAATCAATCGGAATTGGTGATCATTGTCACACCGCATTTGGTCACGCCAACCAAAGGGGACACTCTGGCCCTTCCAACAGATCGTGTTCGTGCGCCAAGCGAAAAAGATTTGTTCTTAAACGGCAAAATTCTCAAGAAATTTGAGCGTACGAATAAGGGTGCTGGCGAAATCGCACAACAGGACTTTAATTCTTCATACGGTTACGTATTGGACTAAGTGATGCCAATGTGGGGACAAAAATTTGCAGCTGTTTTGGCAGTCGGACTTGGGCTAAGCGCTTGTACGACAACGGATGAAATTGCGACGACCGCCAATTATCGAGGGGCAGGTTACGCAGTTGGCTTTGATAGTTTTGGCATTGCCACACAAACCAATACCCTTAGAATGTCAGATGCAAATTTCTTTAGCCTTGAACTTGCTAATCGATTTGCAACCGATGTGAATACTGTCGTGAATTTCGCATATAACAGCGCAGACTTGGATCAGGCCGCCAAAGCCACACTGCGACAGCAAGCTGCGTGGATCCGCCAGTTTCCCGAGGTCCGGTTCCGTGTCTATGGACACGCAGATGCAACTGGATCAAGTGCGTATAACAAGGCATTGGGCTTAAAGCGCGCCAAGACTGCTGTTAATTATCTAATCCAAAACGGTATTTCTCGGAACAGATTGGAAGCGATGACATCGATGGGGGATACCCAACCCTTGATCGTCACTCAGGATCGGGAAAGACTGAACCGTAGAACCGTGACAGAAGTCACTGGATTTGTAGGCACGCATCCTATGGTCATGGACGGAAAATATGGCCTCATCGTCTACCGACAGTACACAGGCTCAGCCACTGCTGCACAATAACTGTTTCACCATTCGAAACAAATTCCGCATTTGTGCCCCAGTTTAGGCCGCATTCTCGCCCAATTTACCCATCAAACAGGAAACAATCGGAGAAGGCCCACTTGTGAGTCGCTCCACGTGTTTAGTTTGTCTCGAGGGCATCATGTTAGTGAATCAAGATCAAATAGAAGAAGATCAAATCCGCGCTTGCACAGTCAGCAGTGATATTTTGAAATTCGATCTCTTAATCGAAGACATGGAAATGTTATTTGGCGAAGACTGGGGGGATCTTTCCTTTGGAGAGGCCACAGCCTTCATACAGCAAGATGAAGCACGCGCTTTGGAATTCCTCGCAATCGCACTGGATCAAGCGGATGAAAACGACGCCGATGCGATTGTACAACTTGTGCGAACCGCCAACGAAAAAGGCATTTCAATCATTTTGGTTGCGGATAATATCTCACCAAAATTCTTGCATCGCTTGCTGCGTAATGGTGCGGATGAATTCCTCCCCTACCCGCTCCCCAAGGATGAATTACAAGGGGCATTAGATGAGATTAAACGCAAATCGCAAACGGTTTCAGAAGTTTCACAGATCCAGCCCCAACCACAGCCAGAGACCGTCAAAAGTGGCAAGATCGTTGCTGTGCATGGATTGGCCGGGGGCGTTGGTGCGTCCACGCTAGCTGTCAACTTAGCCTGGGAATCGGCCACGCAAAATTCCAAGGGTCCAAACCCAAAGGTATGCTTGTTGGACCTTGATTTACAATTTGGATCTGTCGCAACTTACTTAGATTTGGACCGCAAGCAATCCATTGCTGAAATGTGGTCAGACACCGAAGTCATTGACGGCGAAAATTTCAAGCAAGCCCTAAGCAAATATAAAGACACGCTGTCTGTTCTAACCTCACCAAATGATCTTGTTCCTCTTGATCTCATCAGTGGCGAAGACTTGATGCGCGTTTTGACAATTGCAAAGAGCCAGTTTGATGTGATCGTAATCAACATGCCGCAAACATTGGTTACATGGACGGAAACCGTGTTGGAAGAGGCGCATGTTTACTTGAACATCATCGATATGGACATGCGGACGGCTCAAAACATCATCCGCTTGGTGTCCGCTCTCCAAGCTGAAAACCTACCGTTCAATAAATTGCGCTATATCCTCAATCGCGCGCCAAAGTTTACCGATCTCAATGGCAAAAATCGCATTAAGCGTCTGAGTGAAAGCTTGGGCATTGCCATCGAGTTTTCCCTTCCTGACGGAGGGAAGCCCATTACGCAGGCCTGTGATCATGGCGAACCTCTCGGATTAGCGGCTCCCAAAAGTCCATTACGGAAAGAAATTGTAAAACTCGTCAAAGCCATCTTTGACGAAGTCGAAATCGACGCCAAAGCTGCGTGAGGGTCAAATGTTTTCTCGTTATAAAAAAGATAGTACCGCAACTGCAAAGCCTGTAACGGCGCCTGCCGCTCCGACCCCAAAGGCTGCGTCTCCGGCGCCGATGAAAGCGCCGGCACAAGCCGTGCCGAGTGACAAAGAGAAAAAGCGCCAAGAGCGGTTTTCGAATATCAAACTACAGCTTCACGCCAAACTCTTGGACACATTGAACCTCTCTGCAATTGAAGCAGCAACAGAACGCGAACTTCGCTCAGAAATTCAGCTCATCACAGATGAATTTTTGACGGAAAAAACGATCATTCTGAATCGTGATGAACGCGAGATGTTAAACAACGACCTGTATGACGAAGTCGTTGGGCTTGGCCCCCTTGAGAGTCTTCTGCGCGATGACTCTATCGCCGATATCTTGGTGAATGGTCCACAGCAGATTTTCGTAGAACGCAACGGTAAGCTCACGCTGAGCGAAGTTAAGTTCAAAGATGAAAAGCACCTTCAGCGTATTATCGGCAAAATTGTTGCCGCTGTTGGTCGCCGCGTTGATGAATCTAACCCTTATGTGGATGCGCGGCTATTGGATGGATCACGCTTTAACGCGATGATCCCACCGATTGCGATTGATGGGTCCCTTGTCTCCATTCGTAAGTTCAAAAAAGACAAGCTTGGCATTCGCGATCTCGTGGGCTTCGGCGCCTTTAATGAACAGATGGCAACCTACCTTGAAGCCGCCGTTGCCTGTCGTCTAAACGTGATTGTTTCTGGCGGTACTGGCTCTGGTAAAACAACCACTTTGAACGCCTTGTCATCCTTTATCGACAACAGCGAACGCATCCTAACCATCGAGGATACGGCCGAACTTCAGCTTCAGCAAATTCACGTTGGCCGCATGGAAAGCCGTCCCCCGAACGTTGAAGGCAAAGGTGGCGTAAGTCCGCGCGATTGTCTGAAAAACGCCCTTCGTATGCGTCCAGATCGCATTATCGTGGGTGAAACCCGTGGAGAAGAAGTGATCGACATGCTTCAGGCGATGAACACGGGCCACGATGGGTCTATGACAACAATTCACGCCAACTCAGCACGCGATGGCGTGAGCCGTTTGGAGAATATGATTGCGATGGCCGGGATTGAAATGCCTCTCAAGGCGGTTCGGTCTCAAATTTCGTCAGCCGTGAATTTGATCGTCCAAGCCAGCCGTTTGCAAGACGGGTCACGTCGCATGGTGTCCATCACCGAAGTGACCGGAATGGAAGGCGAAGTCATTTCGATGCAAGAAGTCTTTCGCTATCAACGGACAGGATTGACGCCTGACAACAAAATCATTGGGCATTTCACTGGAACGGGTGTGCGCAGTCACTTTAGCGAACGGTTCCGCATGTGGGGCTATGACGTGCCATCCAGCATCTATGACGTTTTGCAGGAATAATACGCATGCAAACTGAACTGTTAATCTATGGGATTGTTTTTGTAGGTGTCTTCGCTTTGATCGAAGGCCTTTACTTGTTCGCCTTCGGGCGCAACATCACAATAAACAACAAGGTCAACCGCCGATTATCCATGCTCAGTGAGGCTGTCTCACGCGAAGATGTTCTCGCAAAGCTCCGTAAAGAGCTGGATATGCATGAAACTGCGCGCAATATCCCAATCTATTCTTTGTTGGCCGCGCAAATTCAAAAAGCGGCTCTTCCTATTTCCCCCATACAAACAATTGGCATTATGGCGATCCTGAGCTTTGTGGTGTTCATTGTCGTGTCCATTGCAACGGCGTCCGGTCTGGGAACGAAACTGATCCTCGCCGGTCTCATTGGCATTGGCGGTCCCGTCATGTGGGTTGGCAGCAAGGCCAAAAAGCGCATGCAGCTGTTAGAAGAACAGCTTCCTGATGCCATTGATTTGATGGTACGTTCCTTGCGTGTTGGCCATCCCTTTACATCGGCGTTGTCTATTGCCGCCAACGAAAGCCAAGACCCCTTAGCAACCGAATTGGGGATTGTTGCGGATGAAATTGCTTATGGCCGTGACGTGGGCGATTCCCTCAATGATATGGCACATCGTTTGGACATGCAGGATTTACGCTTTCTTGCGGTCGCGGTAACCATTCAACAGCAATCAGGTGGTAATCTCGCAGAGATCCTCAACGGATTGACCGAAGTTATCCGCGAACGTTTTCGCCTATTTCGTAAAGTTCAAGCAATCACCTCTGAGGCCAAGTCCTCCGGTAAATTGCTGTCTGCCTTTCCGTTCATCGCAATTTTGGCCGTCAATTTGATAGATCCAAACTATTACGATGAGGTGATTGATCATCCCCTCTTTACGATTGGATGCTTTGTCGTCTTTGGGTTCATTTTCGCAAACTTGATCGTCATGAAAATGATTTTGAACATTAAGGTCTAACAATGGAAACGCTGGTTATCATCAATGAAATTCTAACACTCACACTGGGTCCCTTTGGGCCCATGCTGATGTTGTTAGCATTACTCTTGTTTTTCGGATTGCTCATCGTTTGGGGCAAGTCCCAAGAAAAAAACGATCCATTGTCAAAATTGGAACGCAAGGCCAAAACGCTGTCTTGGGCGCAAAACCAAAATCCCTCTAACCTATTGCGTCAACGGTCGAATAATCAGGCCCTTGAAAAATATTCCGCCTTTCTGGAACCCACAGATCAAGAAGAGCTTTCTCAAATCAGCAAGACGTTGGGCGCGGCAGGCTATCGCGGGGCCGATGCCGTGCGTATGTTTTACGTGGCTCAGTTGGGTTTGGGGTTAGGCTTCTTAGCCCTTGGGCTCTTGTACTACCTTATCCAAGTGCCCGCCGAAAAAGCTGGGGCGCAATCGATGTTGATGTATGTCGTCCTTCCAGGTGCGGCGGGGTATATCCTTCCCAAATATTGGGTGAACAAACGCGCGGCGTCACGTCGCCAAGATATCCAAGATGGGTTCCCAGATTCTTTGGACATGATGCTTATTTGCGTTGAGGCGGGTCAAACTCTTGATCAAGCCATTGTTCGAATTAGCGGCGAATTGCGTCATTCTTGCATTCCACTTTCTGAAGAGTTTTTAATAATTGCTCATGAATTGAAAGCGGGCAAAGAACGTCCTCAAGTCTTGATGGATTTTGCAAGCCGCGTAGACTTGCAGGAAATCACCAGCTTTGTCACAGTGATGATCCAGTCATCCCAATTTGGGACATCAATTGCCGAAGCCCTCAACCTATATGCCAAAGAGATGCGCGAAAAACGCATTATGCGCGCGGAAGAAAAGGCAAACAAGCTGCCAAATAAAATGAGCCTGTCTACGATGGGTTTGACAGTACCACCACTTTTGATCATCATGGTCGGGCCGTCTTTATTGGCGGTTGCTGATATGCTGAGCAAAGGGTTTTAGTGATTTGAAATACGCCTCTGTATTGGTTTTTTTTATGGCAATTGGACTGCTCTCTGCTTGCGACGAAAACCAAGGCAACTCTCTCTATGCACCGGGATTGAATACGCGCGCGGAGGCGGTTGATGGGATGATTGTCGGCAATCGCTTGATGGCGGCGCAGGAATATGAATTGGCACTAGAGGCCTTTCAACGCGCGGCGGCAAAAGATGGGCTCACCGGGGAAACGCTGCTGGCGATTGGAACCGCAAACCTCAGACTTGATCGATTAAATCAGGCCGAAACCACACTAAGACGAGCAGCGACACTAGAACCAACATGGCCAGAAATTTGGAACAACTTGGGTGTTGTTTTGATGGAACGTGATAAAACAGCCGAAGCCTCAGAAGTTTTCCGCAAAGCTTATGCCCTTGATAATGGCGAAAGTGACTCAATCCGTGAAAATCTTAGATTGGCGCTCGAAAAATTGAACGAACGCGTTTATGATGATGCTATAAGCCATAATTATAAATTGGTACGTCGATCAGACAGTGATTATCTGGTTGAACAGTTTCCATAAGGCACAGCAGTAGAGGACGCAAATATGCGCCACGTCAAAATTTGGGCCTCCCTTGCCATTGTGGCACTTGGACTTTCGGCTTGCATGGGCAACGATAACGCCGTTGATAAACAACTTGAGGCCGTGAATTCCATCAACGGGGCCGAGTTGGATGATGTTATGCTCACGGTTGCGGACCCAAATGAAGCGGCCGTCTATTTCAAACGCACCAGTCTAGAAAATCCAGAGAGCATTGCCGCAAAGCGTGGTTTGGGCCTCTCTCTCACCCGGGCAAAACGTGCCCGTGAGGCGAGCACAGTTTGGGCAGATGTTATAACGCACCCAGAGGCCACCAATGAAGACAGCGTTAACTATGCAAACGCTCTGATACGTTCCGGAAACTGGGACAAAGCCGAAGACGTGCTAAACGCAATTCCCCCAACGCATGAAACCTATGATCGCTATCGCCTCGAGGCGATTGTTGCAGACAGCCAAAAGAATTGGAAACGGGCCGACAGCTTTTATGAAATTGCAACAGGGCTGACGACGACACCTGCGAATGTTTTAAACAATTGGGGATACTCCAAACTGACTCGAGGATCCTATAAAGATGCCGAACGTCTTTTTGTTGAGTCACTCAAACATGATCAGTCAAATTTTACAGTCAAAAACAACTTGATCTTGGCCCGTGCGGCGCAGGGGATTTACACGCTTCCTGCGATCAATATGACCCAAACAGAACGCGCAGAATTGCTTCATACTATGGGGCTTTCTGCTGTAAAGCGTGGTGATGTGAGTACCGCGAAAAGTATCTTTCGCGAGGCGGTTGAAACCCATCCACAATATTTCGAAGCCGCTGTTCGCAGCCTCGATGCTCTTGAAAATTCCTAAGGTAACCAAACATGTCATTGACCTACACAGAAGCCCTCTACTTTGCTCCTTTCGTTATCCCACTGTGCCTCTGGACCGCATGGCGTGACATGAAAGTCATGAAGATCACCAATATCACTGTCCTGATTTTGCTTGGTGTGTTCCTCGTTATGGGTCTCTTGGTCTTAGATTTGAACGCCTATGGTTGGCGCTTGGCCCAAGTGGCAATCGCACTGGTCATCACCTTTATTTTGACCATGATCGGAGCTATTGGCGGAGGGGATGCAAAATTTGTTGCGGCGGCAGCGGCCTTTGTGGCCCCTGGGGATTGGTTGTTTGTTGGGCTCTTGTTCTGCTGCTGCATGGTCGTCAGCACAGTCACATTGCGGCTTGTGCGTCGCACCTCCCTAACAAACTTGGCACCTGACTGGAAATGCTGGTCCACTGGATTAGTTTTCCCAATGGGCGTGGCGCTTGGTGCGACGCTCGCGCTTTACATGGTGCTGGGATTGATCCAGACCGCATAATCCTCGTGTCACAAGAGAGGCGAAACATGACGGCGTTACCGCCCCTCTTTCAATCTTGGCTCGATCAAAAAAACTGGACACTGCATCCACATCAAGCAACCTTGCTTGAACATGCACAGCTGCCATCTCAGCTCTTGATTGCCCCCACAGGTGCGGGCAAAACGCTTTCTGGGTTTTTGCCCACTTTGATAGAGTTGCAGCAAACCCCCAAGAAGGGGCTACATACGCTTTATGTCTCGCCTCTCAAGGCGTTGGCTGCGGATATTAAACGCAATCTGATGACCCCAATTCAAGAGCTTGGCTTGGATATCCGTGTCGAAGACAGAACTGGGGATACCTCTCAAACGACCAAAAAACGTCAACGTGTTGATCCTCCACATATACTTCTGACAACGCCCGAAAGCCTTGCTTTGCTCATGTCCTATGAGGATGCCCCTAGGATATTTGACGGTCTTGAACGCATCATTATTGACGAAGTGCATGCCCTATCCGAAAGCAAACGGGGGGATCAGCTTTTCCTTGCTCTGAGCCGTATCAACGCACTTTGCCCGAACCTGCGCCGTGTCGGCCTATCGGCAACCGTTGAAGACCCAAGCGCCATAGCAAGTTTGATGGCGAAGCATCCCGACACATGCCGCGTACACCACACCGAAGCCTTAGCCGCACCTGATATCCAGATGCTCGCCACAACCACGCCTCCCCCATGGGCGGGAGCAGGTGGCGCACATTCCATTCCAGATGTGCTTGAACAGATCAAAGCACATAAAACCACGCTGATCTTTCACAATACCCGCGCACAGGCCGAAATTTTCTTTCACAATCTTTGGCTCGCCAACGAGGACGCGCTTCCGATTGCCATTCACCACGGATCGCTAGACAAACAACAACGCGCCCGTGTTGAGGATGCCATGACCCATGGCGCACTAAGGGCGATTGTCTGCACAGGCAGCTTGGACCTCGGTATTGACTGGGGTGATGTGGATTTGGTCATTCAAATTGGCGCACCAAAAAACGTCAAACGCCTCGTTCAACGTATTGGCCGATCGAACCACCAATATAACGCGCCCTCCAAAGCTCTTATTGTTCCGGCAAACCGCTTTGAAATCATTGAATGCAAAGCCGCACTTCAGGCGGTCCTAGACAATGATTTGGACGGCGATCCAAGACCTCTTGGCCCCTTGGATGTCTTGTGTCAGCACATTATCTTGGCTGCATGTTCTGGCCCATTCTTGCCCGATGATCTCTTCGCTGAAATCAAAACGGCTGGCCCCTATCACGCTTTAGATCGAAAGGATTTCGATGCTTGCCTCGATTTTTGCGCCACGGGGGGATATGCGCTTCGCCGCTATGACCAATGGCACCGTTTGATCGCATTACCTGATGGCTCATACCGCCTGCGTGATCCACGTAGTGCCGCGCGCAGCCGAATGAACGCAGGCACCATCCAAGACACGGACACGTTAAAAGTTAGGATGAAACGTAACCGCGGCGGCAAACCTCTTGGTGAAATCGAAGAGGGCTTTGCCGCAACCTTAACGGCGGGGGATACCTTTTTGATTGGCGGTCAAATCGTGCGCTTTGAAGGGCTCAGGGAAATGGTTGTCGAAGTCTCAAGAGACGCGACCAAGACCCCTAAAATAGCCACTTTTGCAGGAACCAAATTCGCCACATCAACACAGCTTTGCGACCGCATATTGCGCAATTTTGAGCAAGGCAATTTTGCGCAGTTACCAGAAGAGACACGCGCATGGCTCGCACAACAACGCGCTCTGTCAATCCTGCCCTCGCAGCATCGTCTGTTGGTGGAAACCTTTCCACGCAAAGGTCGCCAACATATGTGTGTATACGGGTTCGCAGGGAGAAATGCTCAGCAAACCTTAGGCCTTTTGCTCACCAAACAGATGGAAGATCAGGACCTAGCCCCGCTTGGATTTGTCGCCACAGATTACGCGACTTTGATCTGGGGACTAGAACCTGTAACGCATCCAGAGGCCTTGCTCTTTGCGGACAAATTGGAAGAAGGGTTTGAAACCTGGCTCTCAGGGAACGCGGTAATGAAACGCAGTTTTCGCTCAGTTGCAACGATTGCAGGATTGATTGAACGCAACCTGCCAGGATTGCGAAAATCAGGACGACAGGCAACATTTTCCTCAGATATCCTCTATGACACGCTCTCCAAGTATGATCCCGATCACATCCTGATGCAGATCACAAAAACCGAAGCACTCAGCGGTCTTGTCGATTTTTCGCGTATTCGTGGGATGTTGGATCGGGTTGATGGGCGTCTTGATCATCGCACTCTTCCGCATGTCTCCCCCTTTGCCGCGCCCTTGTTCCTAGAGGTTGGCAAAGTCCCTGTTGAGGGCCAAGCCATTGAACGTATTCTTGCAACTGAAGCCGAGACATTGATGAAAGAAGCGGGCTTGAATTTCTAGCTTGTGTTCGCAGCCTTTCTTTGCGCAAATTCGCGCTATGAACGGTTTTTCCTTTACCCTCGCGGGGGCGAGCTTGATCGCCCTCCCATCTGGCGCCCTGTGGTGGCCTGATCAAAGCCTGCTTTGCGTGTCGGATTTACACCTTGGGAAAAGTGATCGACTGCTGCGCGCTGGTGCACCGCACCTCCCCCCTTATGAGACACGCGACACCTTGTTCAGATTAGAGCAAGACATTCATGCCTGTTCGCCTAAAACGATGGTCTGCTTGGGGGATAGCTTTGATGATCAACAGGCAGAACATGGGTTAGATGAAAACGAACGCAGTTGGATTTTACGGCTACAAGCTGGTCGCCGATGGATTTGGATCGAAGGCAACCATGATCCAGGTCCAATGGATTTGGGAGGAACACATCTTGGGCTACTTCCCATCCCTCCATTGACATTTCGCCATATTGCAGAGACCACGGCATCTGGGGACATCTCAGGCCACTATCACCCCAAAGCACGCCTTACGTTGAAAGGACGACGCCTATCCAAACCCTGCTTTCTGCTCGACAGCGATAGAGTGATCTTGCCCGCCTATGGCACATATACAGGCGGTCTCGAGACGTCCTCAGAGGTGTTGACCGAGCTGATGCGCAAAGAAGCCATTGCTATATTGACGGGGACACGTATCTATACTGTTCCAATGCCACGGTAACTAGCTCGGAACATCAATTCCAATTCGTCCCAGATTCACTCGCCCCGTCGCGCTTACGGGATAACTGGACCCATTATCCAATCGCACCATCAATTTTTTACCTTCGAAAAAGAATTCTTGAATGCAAGCCTTGCACACCCAATGCGAGCGATGAACCATGACTCCCTCGACTGGCTTCATCTCATCAACAGCATCAGAAAACCTAAAGCGAATGGTCTGCACACCTTGTGCACACGAAACCTCAACCAAATGGCTATTCGCAGTGAGCGCATAAATTTCGCCCATGTCCTCTTCTAACCGCTTCAACAATTTGGGGGCGACGCCCTCATCGCTTGATTTCGCGTTATAGGCGTTGACCGCACGCCATACGCCAATTGTTAGAGCGGTTATAAAAAAAACACCCGCAATCAGAATTTCAATTCTGAATCCTTCTAACACTTCAGGAGGATAAAAATGGGCATTCAGAGCAAAGACAACAGGTGAAAACAAAATGGTCATCACGCAAGTTGACACAGCATCTCGGGTTAACAGGCTAAAGCGGCCCAAATAATTAACCCCAATGAACTCAATAATCCCGCCAATAATCATAGCAATGCCGATCTGAGTTCCCCAATAAAGAACACGGTCGACCAAACCTAAATAAACAAAAGACCCAAAAGGACCTGAAACACCGCAAAACAGCGTCATGATCGCCCACAACACGAGCTCTCGACGTCTAGAAACAAATACACTCATACTTTTCTATTATTAATACCCCTATGCCAAAAACCCACAGCATCCAAAACGCGATAAATCACATTTTGGATGCAAATATCAATAGCAGTAGGATGAATTGCGCCTAACGTCCTGTTACGCGGTCAATCCCTGCGGTTCCGCCAAGCCATTTGCACGACAGCAGGCTGTGACCGTGTTCGCCAGCAGACACGCAATCGTCATAGGGCCGACACCACCAGGAACCGGTGTAATTGCCCCCGCGACTTCGGCACAAGAGGCATAGTCACAATCCCCTACCAAGCGTGTTCCACCTTCAGGTTTCTCGATTCTGTTGATCCCAACATCAATCACAGTTGCACCCTCGCGGATCCATGATCCAGGAACCATCTCTGATCGACCGACTGCGGCAATCACGATGTCTGCGCGTCGAACAACCTCGGCCAAGTCTTTGGTGCGCGAATGCGCAATCGTCACTGTACAGCTGTCATTTAACAAAAGCTGCGCCATTGGCTTGCCAACAATATTAGAGCGCCCGATCACAACAGCATTCAACCCTGACAACGACCCATGATGATTACGAAGCATCATAAGGCAGCCCAATGGCGTGCACGGCACCATTGATTTCTGACCCGTTCCCAAAAGACCCACGTTCGAAATATGGAACCCATCGACGTCTTTCGCTGGATCAATGGAGTTGATAACCAAATCTTCGTTCAAATGCTTAGGAAGCGGCAGCTGCACCAGAATGCCATGTACTTCAGGATCTGCGTTCAAACGATCAATGAGGGCCAGTAAATCGGCTTCAGATGTGTCAACATCCAACTTATGTTCAAAAGACTTCATGCCGACTTCAACGGTTTGCTTGCCTTTGGAGCGGACATAAACTTGGCTCGCGGGATCTTCGCCGACCAAAACCACAGCCAATCCTGGCGTGATCCCGTTTTCTTCTTTCAATCGCGTCACATGTTCTGCCACTTGCCCACGCACCTGCGCCGCAAATGCTTTGCCATCAATTACCGTAGCAGCCATCTGTCTTCCTTCTTCTTTTTATAAATATCCTTGCCAAAGGCAAACGCGAGGTCTGGGGTCGATCCCCAGTCCACGCGTCCCCTTTAACTTAGAACAAGCCTTCGATCTGACCGTCCGCATTCAGCATAATGTTTTCCGACGCTGGAACAGAGGGAAGCCCTGGCATCGTCATGATCTCTCCACAGATCACAACGACAAAGCCCGCCCCTGCGCTCAAGCGTACTTCACGGATCGGAACTGTGTGCCCATTGGGGGCTCCCCGTAGATTTGGATCTGTTGAAAAGCTATATTGCGTTTTGGCCATACAGACAGGCAAATGACCGTATCCTGCATCTTCCCATTCACGAAGTTGAGCACGGATTTTCTTATCCGCGATAACTTCGTCTGCGCGGTAGATACGCTTAGCGATCGTATCAATCTTATCAAAGAGGCTCATGTCATCGGAATAAAGAGGCGCAAAGTTCGCCATATCCGCATCTGCGATCTCGGCAATGCGTGTTGCCAAGGCCTCTGTGCCTTCTGAGCCTTTTGCCCAGTGCTGACATAGAATGGCTTCTGATCCCATTGAGGCCACATAGTCTTTGACCGCTTCGACTTCGGCATCGGTGTCAGTCACAAAGTGGTTAATGGCAACGACGACAGGAACGCCAAAGGATTTCACGTTTTCAATGTGACGTCCAAGGTTTGGACAGCCATTTTGAACCGCTTCAACATTTTCCGCGCCCAAGTCAGCTTTCGCAACGCCACCGTTCATTTTCATTGCACGCACAGTCGCAACAACAACTACTGCAGAGGGGGCAATGCCTGCTTTACGGCACTTGATGTTCATGAATTTTTCGGCACCCAAATCGGCACCAAAACCTGCTTCCGTTACGACATAATCGGCAATTTTCAACGCCGTCGTTGTCGCCATAACCGAGTTACAGCCATGCGCGATATTGGCAAACGGGCCGCCATGCACAAAGGCTGGGTTGTTTTCCAAGGTCTGCACGATGTTTGGCTGCATTGCGTCTTTCAACAGAACAGTCATCGCGCCATCTGCTTTGATATCGCGGCAATAGATTGGTGTTTTATCACGACGGTAGGCCACGATGATATCGCCCAAACGTTTTTGCAAATCTTCCAAAGAAGTCGCAAGGCACAAGATCGCCATAACTTCGGATGCAACGGTAATGTCAAAGCCCGTTTGACGCGGGAACCCATTTGCAACGCCGCCCAAGGATGTCACCATATCACGGAGTGCGCGATCGTTCATGTCCATCACACGACGCCACACAACGCGACGTTCGTCGATCTCTAATTTGTTACCCCAGTAAATGTGGTTATCAATCATCGCAGACAAAAGGTTGTGCGCAGATGTGATTGCGTGGAAGTCACCTGTGAAGTGTAGGTTCATTTCCTCCATAGGAACAACTTGAGCGTATCCACCACCTGCGGCGCCACCCTTCATCCCGAAACATGGCCCAAGCGACGCCTCGCGAATACAAATCGCGGCTTTCTTACCGATGCGGTTCAAACCATCACCCAAACCAACAGTCGTTGTTGTTTTGCCTTCACCGGCAGGCGTTGGGTTAATAGCCGTAACCAAAATCAATTTTCCGTTTTCATTGCCTTGAACGGAATTGATGAACTCTTGGCTGACCTTTGCTTTATCATGGCCGTATGGCAAAAGATGCTCGCTCGGGATGCCGAGTTTCGCGCCGATCTCTTGGATTGGTTTTTTGTTCGCCTCACGTGCGATTTCGATATCTGACTTATAACCCATAGCTTGATCCCCTGTAGGCAAGTAATACTGTAATTAAGTCTGCTATAACGAGGAACAAAAGCGACAAAGGTCGCGTTTCCGACATTTTCATAGACACTTGCGGCGAGACGTCACATGCAGAGTTTCTGATAAGAAACCTCTGATTGTTGAGCCTTAGAATGTGCCGCCACGCCAGGCACGCTGATCAGGCATATGGAGGCGCATAGCATCCCCGACTTTGAGCGTGCCTTCACGTTCAACCCATGCTGTCACCCCGCGACGTTGTTGTGCGGCCTCGCGAAAAGAACGGCCCTTATCGGGGCAATGTTGCTCGATCACTTTAGCGGGCAAATGGCAAGGGCGGTTTTGCATATCAATCGTGATCGTTGTGCCCGAGCTATTTTGGAGCCGCGTAGAGGGCGGAATATGTGAGAAATCCTCAACCCCTCGAACGACCATCGTAAGGCCAAGCCAACGTGGGTCCAAATGCTCAATCCCCATATCTGCAGCGATCATATCTAGCTCTTCTTGGCTTACAATGCTGATTTGGCGGGTGTTTCTAATGACTGTTCCGCGGGGATACTGTCCTAAAACGCGACTACAGGAAGGACGCGTTTCGCCCCCATGCTCTTCGCCTTCGGGACCTGCAAATGTGAGCGTGAGTGCATCACACCCATCTGAATCAAGGCGGGCTTCTCGGTCACTGACCACGCCTAGCCAAACAACTTCTGCAAAAAAATCTGTCACATGTAATGCAGGCATCTTTCTCTCCTACCAAAGCGTTTCTTTTGCGCGGGCCATCCGCGCGGCATCATAGTCTTTACCGCCTTCTTCGAAATTCGAAGCCTCAGCGAGCAGATCACCAACAGAGGGCAAGCCCTCCGTTTGATCCGCTACCCAGAGATCAGAGCGCAGCGGCGCGCGACCACATTGCGTGAAAATCTCTGCAATCGAGATTACGATCACTGTTGTTGGCGTTTTCCCGTTATGGGCAAACCGATCTCTTAAATCGTGGTCTGCTGTGACAATAGCCGTCCCATTAATGCGCAAAACAGTAACAGAGCCCGGAACAAGGCAGGCCAATGAAATGCGCCCATCGCGGACAATGTTAAGCAAAGTGTCCAATCGGTTATTGCCGCGCCAGTCGGGCATGAGCAATGTGTGCTTGTCTAGTTCAGTAACAACTGGACCTTGGTCCCCGCGTGGGCTGCCGTCCGTGCCCTCGGATCCGACAGTGGAAAGAATGCAAAATCTTGATTTGCTCAACCATGTCCGCACCAAAGGGGTTATTTCATGAACTACCTTCTTAATTGAGGCCGCTGCTGGTGTCCCATAAAGCGCCTTTAGCTCATCCGCTGTTTTTAGGGGTGTCATCGAAGATAAATCCCGCTTCTGTTAATAATGCATCAGACGCAGTTTCAACTTTGTCCTCTAGCACGGCTAAAAATTCTTCTTTGTCTAAACCTGGCTGAATGGGGTCCAGAAATTCTACAATTGCGACACCGGGTTTGCGATAGACACCCAATTTGGACCAAAACACACCAACATTTGTGGCCACAGGCACACAGGGCATTCCCGTTTCCAGATATAGCACCGCAGTGCCCACTTTATAAGGAAGATGCTCACCAGGAGAAACCCGCGTGCCTTGAGGGTAAATACACAATTGACCCTTCACGTGATCCCCTTTTTCCAAATCACGCATCATCTTTTTAATCGCCTCTGACCGACGTCCACGTTTAACGGGAATACATTTCAGAATTGCGCCATACCATCCGACAATAGGTACAAAGCGAAGCTCTTGTTTCATTATGAATTTGGGATGAGGCACCGCGCCAGCAATCAACATCACATCAAGAAAGCTTTGATGTTTGCCTGCAACCAAAACTTCGCCCGTCGGAGCGGACCCACGGATTTCGGTTTTGAGCCCAACCATCCAAGAGGCCGTCCAACGCACCCACCAGATATAAAAATGCACACAGGCATATCCACCGCGCCGATCAATGAGGGCCCATGGTAAAAAGCCAACGCCTACGATGGCCATCATGATGTACATCTGACTATTAAAGACCAAGGACCGTATCCATTGAATTGCATAAGTCATGATTAGCTCAGCTCCCCTAGAACTTTGAGTGCGGCGGTGCGCGTTGCAACAAAGGCCACAACGGCCGCAAAAATCGGTATCATCAATAGCCACAGCCAGTCAGCGCCTTGGAACCGTAACCCCGTCAAAATCGAAGCTTGTTGATCCGCAGACGGTAGAAACAGAATTGCAATGGCTCCAAAGCACATACCGCCCGCCGCCCCGACAAAGGCGCGCGCTGCAAATCGGCGTACAAAGGCGGCGGCGATATAATTATCTTGCGCTCCGACAAGGCGCAAAACCGCGATCACTTGGGCATTTGCCGCCAACGCTGCGCGGGCGGCAAGGGTTATCATTGCGACACTTGCCCCAATAATCAACAAAATCGAAACCCATCCCAAAAGCGCCAAGCGATCCGCAGCGGCCACAATGGGACGACGCCAGCGTGAATGATCATCCAGCACAGCAGCAGGCACTTCGGCCGCGAGCCGCAAGCGCAGGCCTTGGGCGTCAAATCCCTCTGCTGTTTCCTGAATGTCGATCAAGACAGGCACTGGAAGCATTTCAAGAGGAACATCGGGTCCGAACCATGGCTCTAATAATTTCTGTTGATCTTGTTTGGAAATAATTGTGGCTTCTGCAATTCCTGCCGTTGAGGTCAAGACCTGCATCGCCGCTGCAAGCTGTACTTCTATTTGATCCGCAGGAGCCGAAATGCGCAAGGTTGATGAGTTGGCCAAAGCATCACCCCAACGATCAGACAATCGAGAGGAGGCAAAAGACAGCGCCATGGCAAAGACCACCAAAAACGCCATCGCCGCAGAGGTAAAGCTGGTCAAAGTGGCGGTAAATCCAGTGGGCGGCACAACGCGGTCGCGATGACCATCCCCTGCCAAAAGCATGGTGAGGTTGCTAAACGGCGTGTTCATAGATCAGCCCCCGCCAATTGGATTCGACGGTTATAAATCCTGAGAACACGCGCCTGAACTTGAGATTTCGCAGCGCGGATCAAGCTGAGGTCATGGCTCGCGATCATCACCGTTTTGCCCATTCGGTTGAGTTCGATCAGCAATTTAAGCAAACGCTGAGACATCTCCCAATCCACATTCCCTGTCGGCTCATCCGCCAGAATGACATCTGGTGACATGATAATGGCGCGGGCGAGGGCTGCGCGCTGTCGCTCACCACCAGATAATTCAGGGGGATAGGCATTGGCCCGTTTGGTCAATCCAACCCAAGCCAGCAGCTCTTTGAGGTTTGCATTATCAGATAATGCAGATTGTCCCGAGACGGACAAAGGCAAGGCGACGTTATCAATAACGCTGAGATGGTCCAAAAATTGGCAATCTTGATGCACAACCCCAACACGGCGGCGCGTAATAGCAATGTCATCGCGCGTCATGGTCCGCAGATCTTGACCAAACAAGCGAACGTGACCAGCCGTCGGAACCAAAGCACCATAGCACATCTTGAGCAATGTCGTCTTGCCAGCCCCGGAGGGACCGGTCAGGAAATAGAATGACCCAGCAGAGACAGACAGTGTCATATCTGACAAAAGCTCGCCCCCACCATAGGAATAAGCCGCGTTTTCAAGTTCGATCAACGTAATATGCCCTTGCCTGGTCGATTTGAATTGTTGTGCCTGAGCTATAATCAGGATGCAATCTTGTTAAAACGAAGAATAGTCTTTAACGAATGCAATTAACACCTTAATGTGTAACGAAGTGTAATTCCAAGGCGTAATCGAGGCCAGTAGTATCCATGCGGTTAATTTGTCCAAATTGTAACGCACGTTATGAGGTGCCAGAAAACGTCATCCCGAAAAATGGGCGGGATGTTGAATGCTCGTCTTGTGGGCACACTTGGTTCGAAGCGCACCCCAGCATGCTCGTGCAACCTGCGCCAATTCAGGACCCTGTCGAGCCCATCGCTGAGACCAACGAAGATGATGATCTTATGGCGGCGCTCAATGATCCGCTGCCAGAGCCCTCACGCCCAGCGCCAAAGAAATCACAAATCGATCCTCAACTGGCAGAAGTCCTCAAAGAAGAAGTTGCCAGAGAAATGAGTGCGCGAAAGGGCGGCGCATTAGAAAGCCAGCCTGATTTAGGCCTAGAGGATAATTTTGCGACTGACGCCACTCCAGCGCCCCCTCCTGAACCTCGCACCGAGACAAGCAGCGATTTAGACGAGCTAGAGACGCTTTATAAACAGGGGCTCAAAGAGGCCCCGATGAAGCGGAGCGAATTGCTCCCTGACATCGAAGAAATAAATTCGACGCTGAGCACATCGCGCAACAGGGCGGACCATCGATCCTATGAAACGAAACTGGCCCCCGTCACCCAAAAGCCACGTCGCTTTCGCGGATTTGTCTTTGGTTTGGCTTTGGTTGCGGCGGCGGCTGCAGCCTATATTTATGCCGCAGATATTTCCCAGATGATCCCGCAGGTACAGCCCTATATGGATCAATATGTGAGCCAAATCGATATGGCCCGCGCTTGGTTAGATCAGGTTGCCTCGCAATCGATCACATGGTTAGAGACCCAAGCCACCAAAGCGCGGCAGGCCTCATAGCTTAGAACCGATCCAGCAAGCGTTTCAAATAATCACGCTCTTTCGCGGATCGCTCTAATTCGCCAGAACGACGGCGGATTTCGTTGATGATTTCGGATTTCTTTTTATCGCTCTCAGCTGATCCAACTTGGTTATCTGACACCCCGTTTTGACCATTTTCGCCTTGTGAGCGGCCTAAGGGATCGGATCGCTGTCCTCCTGCGTTTTCTTGGTTTTCGCCGTCTGCATCCTCTGAATTTTCGGCCATCGCTTGATCAAAATTCTTGATCCCTTCACGCAGGGAATCCATCGCTTGGGATTGTTGATCCAAAGCATCATCGAATTCACCGTCGCGCAAGGCCTCTTCAGCCTGTCTCATGGCCTCTTGCGCATCACGCAAAGCTTTTTGGGCATCCCGTGCCGCTTTGCCATCTAATTGTGGCGCACGCCCCCGTTGTGCCTCAAGCTGATCTTGTAAGTCGGATTGACGATCTGCCAAACCTTCTGGTGATCCACTGCCCTCTTGGCCATTAAACTGATCTTGGAGCTGATCAAAGGATTGATCTGACAACTCTTGTTGTTCCCGCAAGGTATTGGCCAAATCATCCATTGTTTCCGCAGGATTGCCGCCTTCGCCGCCGCTTTCAGATTGGGCGGTCTGCATGTTTTCAATCATCTCTTGATATTCTTGCAGGGCTTGCAAGGCTTCTGCCATTTGACCGTTTTCCATGAGCTCTTGGATACGGTCCATCATCGCTTGCAAATCATCTGCATTCATCGTCAGCGTTTCATTTTCGCTCATCAAAGAACGCTCTTCTGGCGTCATCTCTGCAAAATCGCGCTCTGCTTGCTGACGTTGTTGGCGCAAATAATTGTCATTGGCCGCCTTAAGGTCTTGCATCAGCTTTTCGATTTCCTCTGGCGTTGCGCCATTTTTGATCGCCTCGCTCAACCGCTCTTGAGCCTCGCGCATACGCTCCAAAGCATCATCTACGTCGCCTTCCTCAATAGCTATCGCGAGATCCCATAGATCGGCGGCTATTGTGTCACGGGACTGATCCGTGCCTGTCATCATCAGAGCGGTGTCCCAACGATCCGCTATATTGCGTAACAAGAGGTAATGCGTTTCTCGACGAAATTCCGACTGGGGTTGATACAAAATTGCGCGCATCACACGCAAGGCACGTGTGTCGTTGGCACTGGACCAGAGGAGATCACGCCTGATTTCGATGAGGCTCTTCGCGAGAGGATCAAAGAATTTACGTGCAGGTAGACGCGTAAAAAACGGATCAGACGTTCCAATGCCCCCTGCACTATCTTGGACCTCAAGAACAACCCTAACAGGGAGATGGGCAAACACTGATTGAGAGAAATCTTGGCTAATGACGTCTTTGATGTCTGTTTTGCGCGCACCGACTGGCAGTGAGATTGCCTCAATCAATGTCTTTTCACCTTGATACTCTGGCACTAGGCCAAACCGCCGATCCAAGAGGGGGTCGTCCAGTGTGATCAACAACCTGCCTTTGGTGATCCCAAAATCATCTTGCGCTGCATAAGACAGCGTGGAAGTGCCGAAAAATTCAACACTAAACTCACTGGTGAGTTCGACGCTTGGGGGTTGGTCTTGCTCTAGGAGAATATTCCATGTTTTTTCAGGTGCCGCAGTGATGGAAAGACGCCCATCTTGGTCAACAGAGATGCGCTGAATGGCACCTGAAGGCGGGTTCGTCTCACTTAGAGTTTGATCCACCCAATCCGCTTCTGGCCCATACGAGCGCAATTCTATAACGCTTGATTGAAAGACTTGTAAATTAGGTTGATCTACCACATCCGCCAAATAGATCGTTGGCCTGCCCGTAAAGTCTGGCGGTATGATCCACCCTTCCCACGTTGGCCCAATTCCCCCATCTGCCACATTTTGCGCCGCAACACGCCCTCCCAAAGAAGCGGGCGACGTGCCAAACAAGAGACCTACCAAACACACCAAGAGCGCTATTAGCCGCAAGCCAAAGGGGTCTAGTTTGGCAATTTGAAAATGGCCCCAATGAACCCTTGCGCCCGAAGCAATCACCTGTAGGCGGGATTGCTGCATTTGCCACAGATCCGCATCGCCCAATACGCTCTGATCCATCAGAGAATAAAGCGGCCGCCCCTTCAATGGACGATCAACGCGCTCTATGGCCTCTGGCAGAGTTGGACGGTTTAGTCGATACAAACCAAGGCCAAGCAAAGCAATCGCAACGCCAACGCCCAGCGCAATAGCAACGGGAGGCCTATCAGAAAGGATAAAACTCAAACCCAAACACAACAGGCACCACGACGCCAAAGGCCAAAACGCGCGCCATGCACGTTCCAACCAAAGCATGCCATATGTGAGCCAAATTACGCGGCGCAAACGCGGCAGTGTGTCATACAAAGTGTCGAGTTTCAGGAAACCTCTCCCTTACATGGGCATTATAGCCATGAAGGGATGGTATCGCGATTTATCATTTCGTCAAAGCTTGGTCTTGCGCGGATAACCGCAAATTGATTTTTGTTCACCAAAACTTCTGGGATCATAGGGCGGGTGTTGTATTCGCTCGACATAACGGCACCATAAGCCCCTGCTGAGCGAAACGCGACCATGTCACCTGCAGATTGAGACACCAACTCGCGTCCCTTGGCAAACGTATCCCCGCTTTCACACACGGGACCGACCACATCATAGGGTTCTTTGTCGCTTGCCACAGCAGGCTCAGCCACGGGGACGATATCGTGATAGGCGTCATACATCGCAGGACGGATCAAATCGTTCATCGCTGAATCTAGGATCAAGAATTTGCGATCTTCGCCCTCTTTGACATAAATCACGGATGACACAAGCAAACCTGCATTCCCCGCAATCAAACGGCCCGGTTCGATTTCGATTTCACAGCCCAAATCCCCCAAGACCCGTTTAACCATCGCTCCGTAATCCGTTGGGGATGGTGGGGTTTCATTGGTCTTTTCATACGGAATGCCCAAGCCTCCGCCCAAATCAAGGCGGCGAATGTCATGGCCATCTTCTCTGAGGGTTTTGGTTAATTCAGCAACCTTTTGATAGGCCAATTCAAACGGAGCAAGGTCTGTGAGTTGGCTCCCGATATGCACATCAATGCCGACAACATCCAACCCTTTGAGCGTTTTGGCCCATGCATAAATTTCACGCGCGCGCGAAATAGGGATACCGAATTTATTCTCTGATTTTCCGGTTGCAATTTTGGCGTGCGTTTTGGCGTCCACATCAGGATTTACACGAATTGTAATGGGCGCAATCACCCCCAATTCCAAAGCGACATCATTCAGGACTTCCATTTCTGGCTCTGATTCAACGTTGAATTGACGAATACCACCCTCTAACGCCATCGTCATTTCATCCCGCGTTTTCCCGACGCCAGAAAAGACAATGCGATCGCCAGGGACGCCTGCTGCCTTAGCACGTAAGTATTCCCCACCAGACACAACATCCATCCCCGCACCCAAACGGGCCAAGGTTTTCAGGATCGCTTGATTAGAGGCGGCTTTCATTGCGTAGCACACGAGATGATCAACACCGTCAAGGGCTGCATCAAATAGTTGAAAATGGCGCTCTAATGTGGCAGTTGAATACACATAGAACGGTGTCCCAACCTGTGCCGCAATATCCGTGATCGACACGTCTTCGGCATGCAATATGCCATCTTTATACGTAAAGTGGTCCATGAAACACCCTGTTCATTTCTTTAGTTTTTATAAGTTGGCGCTTGGGGTGGACCATCCACCCCGCAAGCAGAAAGTGGCAAGGCGCACATCAAGAGAATGACAAATCCGCGTATCATAGTCGGTCTCTCCACATTTGAACTTGAACCAAGACTTGTGCAGGTGCCGTGCCACCATAAGACATGCGTGAGGCCACAGAGTTCTGCACCGTCAACACCGTGTAAACATCCTCTGTGATCTCTGCATGAACAGATTGCATATCCTCAAGCGTCAAATCGGGTAAATCGCACCCCTTTGCCTCGGCCATTGCAACCAGTGACCCTGTGACATGATGTGCATCACGGAACGGCATGTTCAATGCACGCACCAACCAATCGGCCAAATCTGTCGCTGTTGAAAACCCTGAGCCCGCCGCCGCGGAAAGCGCATCTTGGTTCGCGGTCATGTCTTTGACCATGCCTTCCATAGCGGCCAAAGCGATCATTAAGTTATCCGCTGCATCAAAGACTTGTTCTTTGTCTTCTTGCATATCCTTAGAATAAGCCAAAGGAAGCCCCTTCATCACCGTCATCAAGGCAACATTGGCCCCAAAGATGCGCCCAATT
>CBFHNR010000026.1:0-3182 GCA_965657215.1 uncultured Paracoccaceae bacterium | reverse complement strand
CATATCCTTAGAATAAGCCAAAGGAAGCCCCTTCATCACCGTCATCAAGGCAACATTGGCCCCAAAGATGCGCCCAATCTTGGCACGGATTAGTTCGGCTGCATCTGGGTTTTTCTTTTGTGGCATGATCGAAGAACCCGTCGAGAACCGATCAGACAAGGTCACAAAGCGGAACTGAGCGGATGACCAAATCACCAATTCCTCGGCGAACCGGCTTAGATGCATCGCACAAATTGATGCCACGCTCAAAAATTCCAAGGCAAAGTCACGATCACTCACCGCATCCAATGAATTCGCAGAGGGCCGCGCAAACCCCAAGGCCGCCGCTGTCATATGACGGTTTATTGGAAACGATGTCCCCGCAAGGGCCGCCGCCCCAAGGGGACATTCATTCATGCGTTCACGTGCGTCGCGCACACGGCTAAGATCACGCCCAAACATTTCCACATAGGCCATCATGTGATGTCCCCAGGTGACGGGCTGAGCCGTTTGCAAATGGGTAAATCCAGGCATCACCCAATCGGCGCCTGCTTCGGCCTGATCGACAAAGGCTGTGATGAGGGCAAGCAATCCCTGTTCAAAGGAGTCGAATTGATCGCGCACCCAGAGTTTGAAATCAGTGGCCACCTGATCATTCCGAGACCGTGCAGTATGCAAACGTCCAGCAGGTTCGCCAACTATTTCCTTGAGACGCGCTTCGACATTCATGTGAATATCCTCAAGCGCCGTTGAAAATTCAAAATTTCCGCCGTCAATTTCTGACAATACCGTGAGCAAGCCTTCACGAATGGCCTTTGCATCGCTATCTGTTATGATACCTTGTTCGGCCAACATGGCTGCATGAGCCCTTGATCCATCGATGTCCTGTTTGGCCATACGCTTGTCAAATCCGATAGAAGCATTGATTGCTTCCATAATTGCATCGGGACCCGCAGCGAAACGGCCACCCCACATTTGGTTCGAGGATTTGTTTGACATAGCTTTACCTTTCGGAGGAATTATGCGTCGTATCTTAACTTTGGCTCTTTATACGGCCTTTGCACTGGGTGCAAATACTGCATTTGCGCAAAATTCAACATATGCGGATATTACTCCATTGTTATCTGGAGATATGAAAAAACTTAATTTTCATTCCGAGCCAAAAGCAGTCTCGAAACAAGCTCTTATTGATGAAAACGGCGCGTCTGTTTTCCTTGCTGATTATTCTGGCAAATATGTACTCTTAAATTTTTGGGCTACTTGGTGCCCGCCCTGCCGAAAAGAAATGCCAAGCTTGTCTGACCTGCAAACACGCCTTGGAGGAGATAGTTTTGAAGTTGTCACTTTGGCTACTGGGCGCAATTCAACAGAAGCGATTGCTGCGTTCTTGGATGAGATAGGCGCAAGCAATCTCCCAAAATTCGAAGATCCCAAGAACCAGATCGCGCGTGATATGGGCGTGCTTGGGTTACCGATCACAGTCCTGATTTCACCGAGTGGTGAAGAAGTTGCCCGTTTGCGTGGCGATGCCGACTGGGCAAGCCCTGACGCCATCGCGGTATTTCAAGCTGTCATCGATCAGTGATCAAAAGGCAAAATCAAGCCGAAGCGACCCGACAACCTGACCGGACCCCTGTTCATCAAATTCAGGGCTCAACCATGTCAGGCCATAAAACCCGCTGAACCGTTCGCCCTTGCGCAAGAGGCCAAGGCGGACACGGTGGCGTTCTTGAGTAAGGGTTGCCCAGTCATTCTCTGGAAAGAACCGTGAGCCCTCAACCCACGCTGTATCGGCCCCTATAACCAAGGCTGTGCCCTCTTCTGGATGAATGACAGTGGGATACAATGTCCCCGTCACCCCATCGCGTACATAGAAATCTTTTTGACCAATGGTGCTGATGCGGACATCCCCCCAAACGGATCATATCTTCTAATCCTGTGCGCGCCTCAATGAATGGCGTTACATTCACACGCTCCGAGAGCTGAATTTGGCGGCTCGCCTCACCAGTGAAGCCAAGTACGGTCTGATTTCCAATTTGTGACGACGAGGTAAAATCAGACAATTGATCAGCACCAACCGCTTCATGGATTTTCGATTGCATGGCCTCGATGCCATTCTTTTTGCCAATGACGCTCGCGTGGAGACCTAAGCTATATTGCCAATCATTGGGTTTGAAATGCGTATGCACCCCAAAGGTAAGCGCCGATGCAAATCGCCGATCCCCTGCCGTGGTCCGTGTAAGATCCCAAGGGGCAGCGACCTGCCCTGTAATGCGGAGCTCAAGCATGTCACCAAAGGTGTCTGGAACGATATCTTGGCGACGCGGGCCCCAAACACGGCTTGTTTGTAGCGAGCCCGTTTGCCAGCGATCATGCCCGTCGCCAAGCAAATCATTTGTAAATAAACGTCCATAGCCCAAAAAAGTTCGATCGCTGTCTTCTGACCAAGCCGAACCAGGTGACAAGACAAGCGTGCCAAGCATCGCCAAGACCAATGTTAATTTTAACCGCATTTCTATCCCCTATTTTGCAAAGGGTGTCCCACAAAAAAAGGCTGGGCAAGTGATTTGCCCAGCCTTCCGTCATTCAAAAGCGATAGATTAGTAACGACCAAAGCCCCGCTCATTATAATCCACTTTTGAGGCTTCTGTTTTCTTCTCAGAGGCCGCTTGCTTTGCCGGTGCTGATTTCGCCGCCGGTTTTGCCGCTGGACGGCGATTACGGTTTGCTGCTGCGCCAAGTTCAAACTGAGAAATCTGGCGACGCACCATGTCATTCGATGTGCTCAGTTCATCCGCTACAACCGTGAGCTCTTCTGCACGAACCGCATTCGTCATCGCTGCATCAGAAATTTCCTGAATGGCGCGGTTGATGTATGTCACACCACGGGCTTGCTCATCGCTCGCCATCGTGATTTTCCCGACAAGATCAGTCACCTGTGAAATGTCATCTGCGATTTTGTCAAAGGCTTCACGAGCTTGGCTAGACACTTCAACACCAGCTTCGACACGCTTGGACGATCCAACGATCAATTCAGACGTTTCCTGAGCCGCCTTTGCAGAACGACCCGCCAAGTTACGAACTTCGGCCGCAACCACCGCAAATCCACGACCATGTTGACCTGCACGTGCCGCTTCAACAGCTGCGTTCAAGGCAAGCAAGTTGGTTTGGAAAGCAATCTCATCAATAACTTTGATGATTTT